>ONMJ01000046.1 GCA_900318955.1 uncultured Bacteroidales bacterium | reverse complement strand
CATCGAGCTGCTCTTCTCCACCTGCTGCTGAATCCCGAAAGTGGAATAGAAAAGCGACCGCTCGTAGAAGAATCTCTGCCGTGCCACCTGCATCTCCACTATGAATCTCGTTCCGTCTGTGTCGACGCACTCGACATCTATCAGTGCGTCCTTCTTCCCTGGAAAGGGGTTGATGTGCTCCTGCTGCACATAGGTAAGGTCCTTGATGTCGTGCTCAGGGATCAGTTCCTTGAGAAGCATAATCAGAAGACCCTTGTTCGGATGATTCGGGCATACCGCCCGATGATTGGTTTGTCGTTCATAGTCTTAAGTTTTCCATTTCTAGTTTGAAGTTGTTTATCTCAAGTTTAACGCTGTTTTTCCCTAAGGTTGATCTTTTGAATTTAAGGTTGTCTTTTTAATGATAATCTCCCCATGACCGTTTCTTCCTCGCCTGAATCTGTCTCTTGCTATCCTTTCCTGTCTCGTTCACCCACGTTCTACCTCTTGCTATTCCTTTCTACCCCTTTCTTCCTCTATAGAACAATGATTGCCGTTGAACAATGATTACCGTCCCGCTCCGGCCGGCATCGCCTCTCCAAGCCAGGCGCTCCTTCCGGCTGATACAAAGATAGGTTCTCCGGTTGTTTTTAGGTTTTTGACGTAAATTAATGTTATTGCTACGGCAAAAGAAAAAACCTTTCCCCAACCACATTAGGTTTTCTCGCTCCTTGCCGTACCAAGAAACGCCCTTCCAGTGGCACGGGACAAGCAAAACAGTCCTGCCGTACTACAAAATACCACTTTGCCGGCACGGAAAGGATATTTGACTTTACTTCCGCCTCACAGTCCCGCCATTGCCATCTCGCAAACAGTATTCCCTGCGATTTCGCGTGTTTTCGCAGGATTATTGGACACGATAAGCATTTTCCCACGCGATTTCATGGTTTTTCGCAGGATTTTTTGACACGGGGAACAGTTATCCCCGCGAAATCGGGCCAAAACGTGGTTATTTTGTCATGGCGGTGAAGGAGGGATCGCCTGCCCTGTATCTTATCACAAATCAATGACTAATGACTGTTTCCCTAAGGACACGCGGGTAGGGAAAAGCCCGGAAGCGGTTGAGTGTCAGCCCTTTGATCGGCAGGGATCCTCGGCAAGGTGTCGGCTCTTTAATGGGATCCTCGGCAAGGTGTCAGCTCTTTGATCGGCAGGAATCCTCGGCAATGTGTCAGCTCTTTGATCGGCAGGCCTTCACGGCAAGAGATTCGGTATAATTGACTGTTTTGGAACCACAAAAAGAGCCAAATCAAGAGAGCCAAAAGAGAGCCAAAAAGAGCCGGCTCAAAAGAGCCAGCTCGTCAAAAAAGGAGCGGAAAGACCGAGATTCGAACTCGGGATACCCTTTTGGGGTATACACGCTTTCCAGGCGTGCCTCTTAAGCCACTCGAGCATCTTTCCAATAAGTCCGGTAATCCAATCAAGCAAAACACCCGATAAAAACCGGACTGCAAAGATATGAATAAAATCATTGTTTCCAAAAAAATTTCCACATATTAAAAAAATTGAAAAAGTTTGCAGATTTTAAATATGTAACATACGAACAACAAAAAGTAACGATTTAAAACCTTTTCAAACAATTCACAAAACGATTCTTTCAAAAATACCCCAAAAAGCCTATTATACGCAACAAAAAGGACATCAGAAGGAATTTGGAATTATAATTTTTCTTTGCAATCTTTGCAGGTAATAGTCGTTATAAATGACGAACGTTCAATGAAAACAGCTCTTTGAAATCTATTTTATTGTCATTAACGTATAGTCATTACTATAACAAATCGACACCTTTTTTTAAGAGAAAATAAATCTTTAGTGTATTTATCAATATTTATGTTTAAATCTAATGTCTTATGAGTAAAAACAAACTCTTTATTGTCGCGTTGCTACTGACAGTTTGCAGTGCGGCTTTTGCTCAGAAGCGCGTATCCGGAGTAGTGACCGGAGCCGAAGACTCTCTTCCTTTGGAAGGAGTCGTCGTCTCTATCAAGGGAACTACGACCGGTACTGTGACGGATGCCAGAGGACAGTATTCCATACAGGCTCCGTCAGATGCGGATCTGGAGTTTTCATGCCTCGGCTATGAGACTTTAGTTGTCAATGTTGCCGGAAGGCAGACAGTAAATGTCTCCCTCGCCGCAGAGAGCACCGTTCTTGACGAAGTGCTCGTTACGGCCGTCGGTATCCAGCGTACAGAGCGCTCTCTCGGATACTCGGTCACCAAAGTCGACGCAGACAATGCTGTTCAGAAGGCTGAACCGGACCTCCTTCGTGCACTCGATGGAAAAATCGCTGGTGTACAGGTCTCCGCACCTTCAGGAGATGCCGGTGGTGCTACCCGTATCACGATTCGAGGCAACTCTTCATTCCTCGGCAACAACCAGCCTCTCTACGTAGTCGATGGCGTTCCTTACAGCAATGATGGAAATAGCGCAAGCGGCCGCGGCGGCGATATGGGTGGAGCCCTCGGTTCTGGTATTGCAACCCTCGACCCCAACGACATCGAGTCAATGAGCGTCCTTAAGGGTGCTGCAGCAGCCGTTCTCTATGGTTCCCGTGCCGCAAACGGCGTCGTTCTCATTACCACCAAATCCGGAGCGAAGAAGACCGGAAAGCGCGGAATCGAGATTACTTACAACGGATCATACGCTACTGAAAGCATCGCATCCCTTCCTGAATTCCAGAATAAATACGGTCAGGGAAGCAACTTCATGTTCGCCGGATCAAACGGTTCTTGGGGCCCCGCCTTCACTGAAGGAGCAACCATGGATATGTATGCCGCTTTCGCAGAATATCCCGATCTTGCAACAGAGCTTTATCCCGACTTGGGCGGAAAAATCCCTTATCAGGCTTATCCCAACAATGTAAAGGACCTCTTCCGCAAGGGATCAATCATGGAGCACTCCCTGAATGTCCAGAGCCTCAACGAGAAGGGTAACTTCAATGTCACCGGCTCATACACCGACCAGAAGAGCTACATCCCCGGATCCAACTTCGACCGCTACTCATTCAGTATCGGCGGACACCAGACCCTTTCCTTCGGTCTCAGAGTAGGCGGAAACCTCGCCTTCTCTCTCACCGACCAGGATTCTCCTATGTATGGTTACAACCAGTCGCAGTCTGAACTCGGAGGTCTTTCTTCCCTCGCAAGGGCATTTATCATGCCGCGTAGCTGGGATATCCAGCACTTCCCCTATAAGACTCTTGACGGCAGCAACCTTCTCTTCCAGCTCTCCTCTCAGGCCAACAACCCTTACTGGGCATGGGAGAACGATAAGATCTTGACCCAGCAGAAGCGTATAGTCGCGAACTTCAACGCCGGATATGACTTCACCGACTGGCTCTCTATCGACTACACTCTCGGCTACAATGACTATGGCCGCGACCGTAAATATATAATCAACACCGGTTCTCGCGGATATGCAGGAAAGGGTTATATCAACAAGGGAGTCTACGATAGCAACCAGCTCGAGTCCACCCTCCTCCTCACCGCAGACAAGACCTTCGGTGATCTTCAGGTAAGGGCGACCCTAGGTCACAACTACAACCAGAGCACAGCTACCTCATTCTCCGCAAGCGGTCTTCAGATTACCAACAAGGGAATCTTCGCAATTGACAAAACAATGTCACAGACCGCTTCTGAAGGATATTCAAGGTCACGCAAGTGGGGTGTATTCCTTGACCTCCTCCTTAACTACCATGACTACCTCTTCCTGAACCTCTCAGGCCGTAACGACGTCTCCTCTACACTTCCGAAAGCCAACAGGAGCTTCTTCTACCCGGCAGCTTCCCTTTCCTTCGTCTTCACTGAGGCATTCAACCTCAACAAGGACATTCTCAACTTCGGAAAGGTTCGCGCATCCTGGGCAAAGGTAGGTAACGATGCTTCTCCTTACTATAACAACGGAACATATGTAATCGGCAGCCCGTATATGGGACAGGGTCGTATGGAACTTCCTACAGTTCTATACGACGAGAACCTCAAGCCTGAGTTTACAAGAGAGTTCGAAACCGGTCTTGAACTCAAGTTCTTCGACAGCCGCATCGCATTCGACGGAACTTACTACAACCGTGTTTCAGACAACCAGATCGGATCTAAGAGATCTGCTCCTTCAACTGGATACAACAGCTTCGTGACCAACTTCGGTTCTATCCGTAACGCCGGATTCGAGCTTGGTCTTGATGTCTATCCTATCGTGACCAAAGACTTCAGCTGGAGTATCTATACAACCTTCACAAAGAACAAGTCAGAAGTCCTCAGCCTTGCTGACGGTGTCGAGAAGATCGAAATCGGAGGTGACTTTTCCAACCCGAAGCCGGTCCTTATGGTAGGATATCCTTACGGTGTCCTTGAAGGTGAGAAACTCGCCCGCACGAAGGATGGGGAGCCCCTTGTAGATCCCGCAACAGGTATGTACATCAATGATACAGAAACCGGGATCATCGGAGACCCGAACCCTAAGTATAAGACTTCTCTCATCAATACCTTCAAATACAAAGGCTTCACCTTCAACTTCATGTTCGACTTCCAGAAGGGCGGCTGCGTCTACAGTACATACCTTACCGACCTTCTCGGACGTGGCGTCACCAAGGATACCGAAAACCGTCTCGGATCGAGGATTATCCCAGGTGTATATGGTAATGCAGACACTCTCGAGCCTTACCTCGACGCAAATGGAAACACTATCCCGAACATGACCGCTATCAGCGAGTCTGACCTTTACTTCTCGGACGGAACATACTCGACATACGCTATCAATTCCTGCGACGAGGTCGCAGTCTATGACGCGACTGTCCTCCGTCTCCGCGAAATCGGCCTTTCTTACACATTCCCCAAGAACTGGGTCAAGAAGATCAAACTTGCAGGCGCCGAAGTCGGTATCATCGGAAGAAACCTCTGGTTCTACGCACCGAATGTCCCGAAGTACTCCAACTACGACCCGATCGTGAACTCCTACGGTGAGACCAACGTCCAGGGTATCGACTACACTTCTGCTCCTTCCACAAGAAGAGTTGCGTTCAACGTCAGACTAACATTCTAATCCGGAAGTATCATGAAAAGAAAGTTATTTAACATATTGGGAGCAGTTGCAGCAGCATTCACTCTCGCAGGCTGCAGCCTTGACATCAATGAAGACCCGTATGCAGTGACGAATCTGGACATGGCCCAGCTTCTTACAGCCACTGAATATGAAGTAGGCAATACTTTTGCAGAAGGGTATTATCTCAATGCAAACTTCTCGGCATACACTCATCACACTGTAAGCCGCGAAATTGACAACTACTCTCTCGTTGCCAGCTATTCAACTCTTGGCAACACATGGGCACAGGCATACCGCTATGCAATCAAGAACTGTGACGAGCTCATTTCCGCAGGAGATGAGGAAGGGGACGTAATCTACGCCGGAATCGGCCGCGTTCTCCGCGCCCACATCTATATGGCGATGACCGACCTTTTCGGCGACATCCCTTATACTGAGGCCAACAACCCCGATTTCACAACACCAAAGCCCGATAAGAGCGCAGATATCTACAATGACCTCCTTGTAAGTATCAACAAGGCAATCGCCAACTTCAAGGACACAGAGGCTGCAAATACTCTTAAGCCCGGCGCTAACGATCTCTTCTATGGAGGAAGCGTCGACAAGTGGCTCAAGGCTGCCAATACCTTGAAACTCAAGCTCCTCGTTCAGAGCCGCCTCGCGAAGGCTCAGATCAACGGATGGGCCGGTGAGCTCTCTTCAGTCATCGCCGAGAACAACTTCATCGGTGACGGAGAAGACCTCCAGTTCCCTCACTCTTCCGCACTTACTCCTGCAGACGAAAGGAATACAGGTTATGTGGACGAGTATCAGGGCGGCCAGAAGTCTGTATGGATCAGCCCTTGGATGTATGAGATCATGAAGGGTCTTACCTATAACTTCAAGGCTAATCCCCTTAGAGGTATCGAAGATCCCCGTTGCAACTACTACTGGTACAATCAGTCTACCGCGACTTCAGACGCAGTCAACAAGACTGACTATCGCGACGGAGCATTCATCTCTATCATGATGGGATCAAACTCCGGCTTTACCTCCAATACTCAAGAAGCAGCAATGACCTGCCTCGGTATCTATCCTATTGGAGGAAAGTTTGATGACGGAAAGGGTGGCAAGATTACTTCTTCAGACGGCAACGGTATTGCTCCTGACAAAATGCTTCAGGCTTACTCCGTTCCTTTCATGAAGGCTGAGCTTGTACTCGCAGGCGAGATTCAGGGTGATGCTAAGGCTCTCCTCGTAGAAGGCATCAAAGCTTCAATAACCCATGTGAATAGCGTTTCAAAAGCCAGCGACGCTTCTGTTCCCGGCATTTCATCGGAAGCTACCTCAATTTTCACAGACGCTGTGACTGCGCTATTCGATGCCGCTTCTGCTGAAAAGAAGATGGAGATTGTCATGACAGAGAAATGGATCGCCAACTTCTACAATCCCGTAGAGGCTTACAACGATATCCGTCGTACAGGCTATCCTGTCCTCTTCACAGGAGACGCCAACAATATGGCTTACACTCCTTACACTCAGACGGTCGAGGCAGCTCAAGGTCTTACGTCATACAACCTCGTCACCATCCTTAAGTATCCGCGCATCCTCTGGTATCCTCAGGAAGAGACGACTGTCAATCCCAACATTACAAACAAGGGAAGGGTCGTCAGCGATAAGAACGTTTTCTGGGATGTGAAATAATTTAAAATAGGATTCATTATGAAAAAATATAGATTTTTCACACTCTTGGTCTTTGCCGCTACTCTTTTCAGCTGCGGCAAGCAGGAACTTCCATACGATCTTGAAGGCACAAAGCATGGTGTCGTAATCAATATCGCAAAGAAGATAGGCTCGAGTACTACTCTTTCGACCAATCTCAACGAAGGTGATTATGAGGTAGTTCTCTCTTTCGCACCTCAGCAGGGTGATGCCTCTATGATGAAGGAAGCTCAGGTTACTGCTGTCTACACAGACGGCCAGAAGAACAAGAAGAGCTGCTATGCAGTAAAGGGTATCACCTCTCTTCCGGCCACAGTGAAGATTGACATGAAGGCTGTATGCCAGAGCCTCGGCATCACTGAGGTTGCAGTTGGAGACAGGATTGAATTCACTCCCAGCTACACTCTCAATGACGGCACCCAGGTCGACGGTTGGATTACAGCCGGCGGCGGCAGCTTCAACAATACCATCTTCACCGGTTGGGCAATGGAAGACGGCTCAGCATACTCATTCAGAGTTGCCTACACCGCTTTTGCCCCCTTCCAGAAAGAGAAGTTCCAGGGAACTCATTCATTCTATGATGGTGGCGCTCTTTCTGATTACAAGGCGACCGTAACCCAGATCAGCGAGCTTCCTGACGAGGCTTGGATTCCGAAGGGTGTTACTGCCGATGACCTTGTCGGTCTGAAGGTAGAAGGTGATATCTGGTTCGGTGGAGACGTGTTCCACATGTGGATCAATACTCAGGATTATACTATTATCCTCCCTGACCAGGTTCTCGTGAAAGATTGGGTGTATCCTGACTTAGGTGTACATGATGCAGAAATGGACCGCGGCGAAGGCGAGGTCGATACTCTCAACAACACCCTTACCTTCTTCTTCCGCTCACTCTGGGGTCCTTACTCCTTCGGAAACGGTGAAATCATGATTGATTTCAACAGTTAGTCAATAGACTGATGCGATTATTTCTATCCCGGAGCTGCTTTGCTCCGGGATTTTTCATTATTTGGCACGGATTTTTCAATTATGAAAAGCAGATTGACATAAATATTGATACCTATAACTCCGGGACCTGTCGAGAGACATGTTCCGGAGATTTCTTTTCGAAAATGTGCGGAATATATAAAAATGTGTTATATTTGCAATCTGAATAGAAACGAATTATGGAACCTCCCAGTTCTTCAATAGCTGGTCAACAGGCAGTTGCGGTCGTCGGTTCTGACGACCCCTTGTCGCGAAGTATATATCTGCTTGTACCCGACCCCGAAAGGGTGTCGGGCGGGATTTCATGTCGTTAAAACAGTTATATATGGCACTTTATTTAAAGAAAGAACTTGAAAACGAAGCCGAGATAGGTATCTGGCATATAACCGAAACTGAGGAAGAGCTGAAAGAGCTCAGCGCCACCCCTTCGGACGAGATGGAGGAAATCTCCTTCATTCGCAGCGAATCCCTGCGTAAGCAAAGACTCGCCGTGAGGGCTCTCTTGAACACAATGTTCGACGAGAAAGTCTATCTCAGCCACCACGACAACGGCAAGCCCTACATCGAGAACAACCCGATCAATATCAGCATTACCCATACTGCAAACTATGTGGCGGTAATTCTCCACGACGAAGAAGATGTAGGCATCGACATCGAGTCTCTCGACCGCGATTTCTCCGCTGTCGAGAAGAAAGCTCTTTCAGAGGACGAGATTGAAGACCTCGAAGACGACAAGAGGAACGAGCAGCTCGCCATCTATTGGTGCGCCAAGGAAGCGATATTCAAAAGACTGTCCGTCTACAACCTGGATTTCGCCGAGCAGATTGAAATCGAGCGCTTCCGCCCGAGGGGCGAAGGCGAGCTCGAAGCAACCTTTATCAATAAGGACGGAGACGAGGAAGAGTTTGATCTGGAGTACATGACTTTTGACCGCCATGTACTTGTCTGGGTCGTCGGATAAAAGGCATTGTTAAAAACTTCCGCAAAAAGAAACAGAATTGTTCTAATTTAGAAAAATTCTAAATAAAATAGCTACTTAATACCCTGTTAATCAACAAATTAACAGGGTATTTTGCACTTTGTTGAAAACTTTTCTTTCCAAAAAGTGAACAAGTATAGGTGTAAAGGATTATATTTGCCTATGGGAAACGGGGAGTGATCTCCGGCCGCCCTGAAACAAGACCAATAAATAGCAGAAACATAAACCTTGGCAACCGGCCGCTAAGCCGGCTCTGCCCCCAACACTCACCACATATGGTAAAGAGAGTACTGAAAAGAGACGGAAGACACGTCGAATTCAATAATCAGAAGATTGTTGCCGCGATCCTCAAGGCTATGGACGTGACCGAGGAAGGCGAAGACATCGTTTTGGCAGCCCAGATTGCAAAGACTATCTCCGAACTGGAGAAAGAGGAGATGTCTGTCGAAGAGATCCAAGACTGCGTAGAAATGGAGCTCATGAAGAGCCCCCGCAAGGAAGTGGCAAGAAAATACATTGCCTATCGCAATAAGAGAAATCTTGCAAGAAAAGCCAAGACTAACGAGATTTTCCAGACCATTATCGACGCCCAGGTCAATGACATTACCCGCGAAAATGCAAACATGAATGCGGATACACCGGCCGGCATGATGATGAAATTCGCTTCCGAGGCGACCAAAAGCTATGTCGACGAGAATCTCCTTTCAGACCCTGTACGTGAGGCTGTAGCCAATAACTACATCCACATCCACGACAAAGACTACTATCCGACCAAGTCACTCACTTGTATCCAGCACCCTCTCGACCTCATTCTCGAGCACGGACTGAAAGCCGGACATGGCGAGTCCCGCCCCGCAAAGAGGATAGAAACTGCCTCCGTTCTTGCTTGTATCTCCATGGAGACAGTCCAGAACGAGATGCACGGAGGTCAGGCGATACCTGCGTTCGACTTCTATCTCGCGCCGTACGTCCGTAAGACTCTCGAAGAGGAGATTGACCAGATCTCTGCCATGGAGAACAAGGATTACAGCGAGCTCAAGACTGCAAAGATTGACGATTATCTTAAGCACGACCTTATCGGTCTCCAGGGCAAGGAGAGAGCTCTCCAGCATGCCATCAACCAGACCGTCAGCCGTGTCCACCAGGCGATGGAGGCGTTCGTCCACAACATGAACACCATCCACTCCCGCGGAGGCAACCAGGTTGTTTTCTCCTCAATCAACTATGGTACAGACACTTCCGCAGAAGGTCGCTGCATCATCCGCGAAATCCTTAATACTACATACGAAGGCGTCGGCAACGGCTCGACCGCTATCTTCCCTATCCAGATTTGGAAGAAAAAAAGAGGCGTCAGCTATCTCCCCGAGGACAGAAACTATGACCTCTATAAGTATGCCTGCAAGGTGAGTGCAAGGCGTTTCTTCCCGAACTTCCTCAATCTCGACGCTTCCTTCAACCAGGATGATGCATGGAAACCGGACGATCCCAAACGCTATATCCACGAAGTTGCTACTATGGGATGCCGCACCCGTGTCTATGGCAACCGTTTCGGGCCGAAGACCTCTATCGGAAGAGGCAACCTTTCCTTCACGACTATCAACCTCGTCAAGCTCGCAATCGAAGCCATGCAGGCCGAAAGCGACAAGACCCTTAGAATCAAGAAGTTCTTCGAAAGACTTGATTGGGCTCTCGACATTTCGGCAAAGCAGCTCAACGAGCGTTACGACTTCCAGAAAACCGCTCTTAAGAAGCAGTTCCCTCTCCTTATGAACGGCCTGTGGCTAGGTTCGGAAAAACTCGACGAGAACGACAGCATTGAGTCTGTTATCAATCAGGGAACTCTCTCTATCGGTTTCATTGGTCTTGCGGAGTGCCTGATTGCCCTCATCGGCAAGCACCATGGAGAAAGTGATGAGGCTCAGGAACTCGGGCTCAGGATCATCTCCCACATGGCAGAGAAGATCAACGGTTTTGCCGAGACATTCCAGCACAACTTCACATTCCTGGCCACTCCTGCTGAGGGCCTCTCTGGCAAATTCACAAAGAGGGATAAGAAGACCTTCGGAATTCTCCCAGGAATCACGGACAAGGACTACTATACGAATTCCAGCCATATTCCCGTGTACTACAAGTGCACTCCGGAGCACAAGGCTGCAATCGAGGGGCCTTACCACAAGTACGAGAATGCCGGTCACATCTTCTATGTAGAGATCGATGGTGATGCAACCCATAACCCTGAGGCTATAATGCAGATTGTGGACCTTATGGACAAATACGACATTGGCTACGGCTCCGTCAACCATAATCGCAACCGCTGCCTCGACTGCGGCTATGAAGATGCCACTGACGGTCTTACCGAGTGTCCTCATTGCCATGGCCACCACATCGATACCCTTCAGCGTATCACAGGTTACCTCGTTGGCACTACCAATCGTTGGAACTCCGGCAAACTCGCCGAACTCCACGACCGCGTGGTCCATAAGTAATCTCCGCGCTTTATGGACCGCATCAGAGTCCTGAAAATAGTTGAGCAGACAATGGCAGACGGACCCGGATTCCGTACTGCCATTTACTGCGCCGGGTGTCTCCACCACTGTAAAGGTTGTCACAACCCCCAGTCTTGGGCCATGGACGGCGGTGAGTGGATGGAGATAGACGATATAATGAAGGTTATTAAGGCAGACAGCATGTCCAATGTAACCTTCTCCGGAGGCGATCCTTTCTATCAAGTCGAAGGATTTACTGCTCTGGCTAAACGGATTAAAGAGGAGACCTCCAAGACAATCTGGTGCTGGACCGGATTCACAATAGAAGAAATTCGCGCTGATGAAAGGCTCGCGCAGTTACTCCCCTGGATAGATGTCCTGGTGGATGGGCCATTCATTCTTGAGCAAAGGGATACTCAGCTCCTTTTCCGCGGCAGCCCCAATCAAAGAATCATTTACCTCCACGGAGATCCTCCCGATGACACCGCCCCCGGGACCATCAGAATCACGTTTAAATAATATCTATTCGATTCGGGAAGCAATATGATTGAATGTATTTTTAATATCCAGGAGCCAGAACTAGTTCCAGAATTCTTAAAAGATAGGAGTTCGTTCTTTTATTATTGTTTTTACGGAGATGTTGATATTGTATTTCACGGAAAGGAGGATACTTCAAAAACATGGAAGTATGAATGGATTGCAGTATTT
>ONMJ01000001.1 GCA_900318955.1 uncultured Bacteroidales bacterium | reverse complement strand
GGCTATATCCAGTCTGACGGAACCATCCAGGACGCGTCTTACAGGATAACCGGGCATTTCAAAAGGGATGGGACTATCCAAGACTCGTCGTACAGAATCGTCGGTTACCTCAAAGGAGGGACTGTCCAGGACAAGTCTTACCGAATTATCGGCCATATCAAAAACGACGGAACAGTGCAGGATTCCAGCTATAGAATCATAGGTCACATCAAGTCTGACGGGACCATACAGGACGCCTCATACCGAATCGTAGGCCATGCTGACGGAATACCTCTATACCAAGCGGCGTATTATTTCTTTTTCCGCAATTGAGATAACTACTACTGCTCAGGGGAAAGATATTTCTCTTTCCTTATGGCCCTGTCCCAAGGGATGATTCGTGTCGGGAAGGAAGCGATTCTGAGTGTAGTGCAGCCGTATGGGACAAGCACTATCCTACATTCCTCCCCAGTATCGTCACCTTCTTCAGTCCAATATGCAATCTCCCCTACCGAGCCGTTTGAGGCCTTCCAATGCGGCAGCTCACGAGCCGGCACGGTAATCCTTACTGGCGCCCCTTTCAGATTCCATGGATAAGAATCCACGGCTTTGACGCTGACAGTACATGAATCCGTCTTGAAACTATCCCTCATGAGACAATAGTTCCAAGGACTTTCCGAAACCACTTCCCAGGCCCCCGATCCGAAATGACGGTCGGTGCCCTTGAAATCAATCCAGCGCCAGTTTTCTTCCATCTCAAGAGCATAGACAAGAGGGCCGCGAAGAATACTCCACGCCTTGTCCCAGCCCTCTTCGGTACGTACTTTCATATCCATCTCGAGGGAGAGGACATCACCTTTTTTCCACTCCCTATCAATAGTCGCAATCCCTTGATCCACATCTACTTCCAAGAGATTTCCATTTAGCCTTACAACAGCGGAATCACACCATGAAGGGACCCTCAAAGACAGCGGGAAAGAAACCTTCTTTCTCCTTTTCCCGGAAAAGTCAACAGTGAAAGTCACAGTCCCGTCGAAAGGATAATCTGTTTCTTCCCGAATATTGACAAGGACATCTCCTGCAACTTTTGCAGTTACTGCCGAAGGAGCATAAACAAGGGCGGCCAAGCCTCCGTCAGGAGTCGAATACCAAAGGTTCCGGACAAACTTCGGCCAGCCCTGATGCATATTGCAAAGGCAACAGGGATAGCCCGTCAGCGTACCGAAAAGAACGTCTGTATCTTCATGAGGAGTAGAGAAGGGACGCCACTCCTTTGTGACTGCTATCTGGTTCGTCTGCTGATAATACTGCCTTGCCGAGAAATCATCATTGACCTGCGTCGGAAGGGCATTGTAGGTAACTCTTTCTAGCCAATCCGCCCAGCGTACATCCCCGCTTATTTGGAGCATAGTTTCGAGAGAGAACATCATCTCGACCGCCGTGCAGAGCTCGCTGCCGCGGGAAGGAGAACCGAAATGAAGCTTCTCATCTCCGGCCCAAAGACCATTCGGAATGCCCACAGTATGGCTTATTGTCTCAGCTGCAATCACAGGAGCCTCCAGATCCGAATCCTCATGAGAGTACTGCCACCATACCATAGGAGCCTTGAATCCCTGCGCCAGATTGACACAGTGGACACTCCCTTGGGTAGAGAATATTTTTCCCTCCCGAAACATTTCAGTCCAGTCGGCAGTCTGGGAATGAACAATCTCCCCAAGATCAAGAAGCCAGTCCTCCCCTGTCAGATTGTAGAGCCAGTAAATGACATCGAGATTGTCTGCTCCGCGCCACTTTCCCCAGCTCGACCAATGATTCAAAGGTGCCTTCTCAAGGTTCGCGGCCTGATAACGGAAATAGGCCTTCAGGAAATCGATTGCCCGGGGATCAGAGGTAGCCTCATAGTACTGGCGGATTATCTTCAAAGCCACCATCTTCGGCCACCAATCGTGGGCCTTCCCTCTTTGAAGGCCGTAGACATAAGGATGGTCTTCAGAGGGTCCCATGTATCCATCGGCCTGCTGAGACGAAAGTATCGCCTCAACCCATGTCTGAGATTTCGCAATCAAATCTTTATCGCCGAGGATATATGCGAGCGGAAGAAGACCGTCGAGCCAGTATGGTCCCCTTTCCCAGGCATCTCCATCGCCTCCAAGCCAGGCATTATCGGCTCCGACTACCTCAGAATAGACTTCATCAAGGTTTCCAGTCAGTCCGGTCGCTTGCAGGCGAAGCTGCTCCTGAAGCCATCCCTCAGCCTTGACCGAGCCAAGAGGAAGGGCGGCATAACGGGAGGGTTCCAGAGGAGCCCTGTTAAACACCTGAGCATGAGAGAGAACTCCTCCCAATAAGATGAATGCAGATATTAAATATTTAATTCTCATGGCAAAGATTGATTTCGTACATAATTGACCAGTGCATTTTCTCGCCGGGAGCAGCAACGAGTTTCACATAGGGTTCAACGCAGGCTATGCGGTGATTTGCCCAAAAGACAGTATGGGTCACAGGGGCAGAGCCTTGAATGTGAATCGAAAGAGGACCTTCGGAAAGGGTCATATCGTATGGCATTCCAGACTTCCCGGCCTCATGAATTCCGCAGTTGTAGACCGATTCTCCTTTGCAAAGGGCCCTTGAAAACCTGATTCCCCTCTCAGAAAAGCCTACTGAATCATATTCTGTTCGCCAAACTCCTTCCGGACTGAAAGGAAAGTCAATCAGCCGTGAGGGACCTGTCTCAAGCTTTCCCAAAGTGAAGAAATTGTGGTTATAGACGGTGCCTTCCCATGGAATCAGAGCTTTGAGTTCATGATCTATTCTAAAGACGTTCTCCGAGACAAGACGAATCTCTTTGGAATAGTCATAATAGGAATCGAGCCTATGGCGAAAAACAGTCGATGCTCCCTCCGACTCTACTGTCCAAAGACCGGGGTCTTTAACAGAGTAAAGCTTGAAGCGGTCATACGGCTCAGAATCCCTAAAAAGAAGCCCTACCCCCGGTTTCAGCCAATAGGGGCCGCATTCTATTATGGAAAACTCCTCCGAAGGTCCGCAGACGGCATCATGCATGGTGGGAGAATACCTTTCAAACCACGGAGCACAGAGCTCAATCCCTTCGAATATAAGGGACTTGAACACTCCGCTCCGATCGAAGCGGGTGCCCTGGTAATAACCGTCAAGGGGATGATGGAGTTCCAGCAACATATTGATTATCTTTTCCAGTACGCCTCAATTTCTTCAAGGGTTTTACCCGTTGTATCGGGAACGCACTTGTACATAATTATAAGATAAGGGACACACATAAATGCAAACAAGAAGAATGTCCCTGCAGGGGTAAGGTTCTCCAGCATCCAAGGAGTAAGCTGGCCGATGAGATATGTACCTATCCAAAGGGCAAAGCCGGCGATGGACATTGCAAGTCCCCGCACCCTGTTGGGATACATTTCGCTTAGAAGCACAAATACTACCGCACTGATTGAAATGGCCGTGCAGAATACATAAAGCAGGAAGAATGTGAGCATGAAGCCGGTCGGCAGGGAAGTGAAAGGCAAGAAATAGAGGCCGATCATCAGAAGGCTGACTATCATGCCTCCAACTCCCCACCAGACGAGTTGCTTACGCCCGACCTTGTCAATGATCAACAGAGCAATGACTGTAGTGACCATATTTACGACACCTACCAGTACCGTTGAGAAAAGAGGATCCTCGAAACCGGCATCAGAGAATATCTTCGGGCCATAATAGAGCACAGCGTTGACTCCCATAAACTGCCCGAGGATTGCAATGGCGCTGCCGATAAGGACCGCCCTGAGAATACCCGGCTCACGCAAGTATTTCCACTCTTCCTTCTTATCCTGCCTCTCTCCCCGGACAGCAAGCCAACGCGGACTCTCGGGAATGAAGAATATAAGGAGAAGGAACAGAAGGTCCGGAATGGCCTCGCATCCGAGCATTCCCCTCCAGTATTCCTGGTTGAACATGGCCGAACCAAGGTTGGTGTCAGTAGCATCTAAAGATGCACCTCTGAGTATGAGAAAATTCATCAAGTAGGCAAGCAGGAAGCCGATTGTGATAAAAAGCTGATAGAGGCTGACCATCGTCCCTCGTACCTCAGCGGGCGAAACTTCGGAAATATAGATTGGAGAAACGATGGAGACAATACCTATTCCGAGTCCTCCGATAATTCGGAAAATGACAAGTTGGGAAAAGTCTGCACACAAGGCACATCCAATGGCGGAGATGGAGAAAAGCAACGCTGAGATTATCATCGTTTTCTTTCGTCCGAGGAAATCCGACAGCATCCCGGCCACAAGAACTCCTATTATGGAACCAATAAGGGCACACCCTACATACCAGCCCTCACCTCCTGTGGAAAGGCCAAACTGAGTTTTGACAACCTCCGTCGTTCCTGATATGACAGCGGTATCGTATCCGAAGAGGATCCCTCCAATTGCGGCGACAACCGCTAAAAAAACTATTCGTGCGCTAACCTTTTCCATTATTTTGCAAGTTCATCCAATATACTTCCAATCTGATAAAGGCCCCTGGGGACATGGAAACAGCCCTTCCATTTACCTCCCTTCAAAGGGAGAAGGACCTCTCCCCTGCGGTTGAGATATCCGAACCACTCAGGATACTCCGGATCGCGGAAACGAGTCCAGAGATAGTCGTCGAGCTTTAGGAACCACTCCAACGCTTTCTCATTTCCGGTGAGGCGGTACCCCTTGATCATGGCAATCGCACTCTCGATATGCACCCACCAGAGCTTCTGGTCCCATTCCAATTCCTGGGTAGGATATCCCTTGCGGTCCATGAAATAGAATATTCCGCCATATTCCTTGTCCCATCCGTAGTCTATGACTCGAAGGGCAATCTCCATACTCTTATCAATAATATCCTGACGGTTCAAACGAGTACCGAGATTCATCATGAACCAAAGCGCCTCGAGGTCGTGTCCGGGATTGACCCGCCTGCCTTCAAAACAGTCGATAAGGCTTCCGTCAGGGGCAAGGTTTTCTACCATGACACCAAGGTCCGGCTGATAGAATACGTCGAGAACCTCGTGAAGGGCTTCTTCAATTGTCCTGTCCAAAAGAGACTTATCCTCGATGATAGGCTCTATTTCCAAGGCCATATTGCAAATAATCATCGGAAGGGCGAAATCCTTCATAGGACGAGTGCCAGGAACTGCCTTGAGCCATTTTCCCTTCGGGTTGGAACGTCTTTCGAGGATCCGACGGAAGGTCTTTCTCGCTATATCAGCATAGTGCTCGTCTCCGGTCGCAACGGCAAGCTGAGCAAATGCCATACAGGCGAAGGTATTTGAAAAGATGTTGTAAGGGGCAATTATCGGCTTCCCTTCACGAGTCAGGGAAAAGTAAAAATCATAATTGCCGTCATGCCCGTACTTCTCCAGAAATTCAGCACCCTGCAGGGCACATGCAAGCCAGGCCGGGTCTTTTTTCACTTTATTATATAGCATAGCGAACATCCACACCTCCCTTCCCTGAAGCCAGATGAACTTATCAGTATCGAAGACACTCCCGTCCCTCAGTAGGCATGTAAAGTATCCGCCATACTGCTTGTCCTGCGATTTCTCAAGCCAGAAAGGTAGTACTCTTGAATAGAGTTCCTCGTGATAGCGCTGCGCCATTTCGGCAAAATTATTCTTGGTCATAGGTGGTTATTTTTGTATATCCGGACAAAAATAATACTTTTGCGTAAAAAAAAGAAACACAGTACACCACAGTTATGGAAAATCGAAGATCTTTCCTCAAGAAAACCGCTATGGCAGCTGCGGCAGCAATGGTCTCCCCTGCTTTGGAAGGCTGCCGGCAGGAGGATGCTCCCGTCAATGACAACCTGATTGTTCCGAAGGGGAATGCCCTTCCTATTACAGGCACTTTCCTCGACGAGATCTCCCATGATATTCCCCATCAGAACTGGGGAGAAAAGGAATGGGACAGGGATTTCCGCTATATGAAGGATATAGGTATAGATACAGTTATCGATATCCGCTGCGGATACCGGAAATTCATAACCTACCCCTCGCCTTACCTTCTCAAAAAGGGATGCTACATGCCTTCGGTCGACCTTATAGATATGTTCTGCCGCCTTGCCCAGAAGTATGGAATGACCTTCATGCTGGGCCTATACGACAGCGGCAGATACTGGGACACCGGCGACATGAGCTATGAGGTGGAATCGAACAAATACGTAATCGAGGAAGTTTGGGAACGCTATGGGAAAAAGTACCCGAGCTTCGGCGGCTGGTACATTTCCGGAGAGATTTCAAGAGCGACCAAAGGAGCCATTGAAAGCTTCAGGACAATGGGAAGGCAATGCAAGGAAGTTTCCGGCGGACTTCCGACATTCATATCCCCATGGATTGACGGAAAAAAGTCGGTTGCAGCGAATTCCTCTGCCCTGAGCAGGGCTGACGCTGTCTCTGTCGAGGAACATGAGAGGGAGTGGAACGAGATCTTCGACGGAATCCACGAGTATGTGGACGCCTGCGCCTTCCAGGACGGTCATATAGACTATGACGAGCTGGACGCCTTCTTCAGCGTCAACAAAAAACTTGCGGACAAATACGGGATGAAGTGCTGGACCAATGCCGAAAGCTTTGACAGAGACATGCCAATCAAGTTCTTCCCCATCAAGTTCGACAAGCTCCGCCTAAAACTGGAAGCGGCCGGACGATGCGGATATGACAAGGCCATCACTTTCGAATTCAGCCATTTCATGAGCCCGCAGAGCGCCTATCTCCAGGCTGGGCACCTCTACGACCGCTATCGGGAATACTTTGGCTTGTAAGATTCTTCTGGAATAGTTGCAGGTTATTGTATTTTTTCATACTTTTGCACCACAGTACACCACAGATAACTGAAATATATGAACACTAACGACAAACAACGCAAGCCGAAGGTGGGAATGCTTCTTATAGCATCCCCAAGATTCAAGAATCTATATGGTCCGAAGAGAGGAACTTACGGAGAACGGAAAGATAAAGCCGTCCGTGAGATAAAAGCCACTCTGGACTTTCTGGATATAGTCGACCCCGGAATAGTATATGAGCGTGAAGACGCCGAAAAAGCTCTACATCTTTTTTTCGCGGAGGATGTAGACTTCGTATACGCAGAATTCCTTTCCTGGAGCGAAGATTTCGCCTGGATACGTTTCCTCAGGGACTGCCCAGAGATGCCTATAATCTTCTGCAATGTAGCAAAGCCCAGGATGAGTTTCGAGACCACTTTGGACGAGGATGACTTCGTGGATTATCTCTGCGCAGGCACGCTTGTCGGCTCTCTGGAGGGCTCCGGTAGTCTGAAACGAATTCCGAGAAGAAATGTCCGCACCGTAATGGGGACAAGGGAAGAGATTACAGAGAAAGTACGCATTTTCGCTGAAGCCGCGCGTGTCCGCTCGATTCTCCGCCACTCGAACGTAGGACTGATGGCGAACATGAACGAAGCGATGTGGAGCACCTATATCGACAATTACGACCTGTTCACCAAGATAGGGCCCGAAATCCATTATCTCCCCTACAGCGACTACGGAGCAGAGATTGACGCCCTCACGGATGAGGAGGTCAAAGCTTACGCGGACGAGCTGACAGGGCGCTACAAGATGATGCCGGATGTAGAATACGACAAATTCATCGGATGCGTAAAGGCTACCCTTGCCATCAAGAAAATGGCTGAGAAAAACGATATCGACTGTTACGTCTACAACGATATCGACCAGGCTACTTTCCGTACCGCGGGATGCCGTGCCGGATTCTATCCTCAGTGGTTCAATGACAATGTAAGCGTACTCGTACCGGAAGCCGATATAGGAGCCGGACTTGCTACATATATTCTCAAGTTGCTTAGCGGAAAGAATGTCAATTTCATCGAACCTTTCCATATTGAGAATGACTTCGGGACATTCGCGGGCGGACATGCAGGTCCAAATGACCATAACGACCCAGCCTGGCAGGATAATGTAATTATCTCAAGGGATGTCCGCTTTGCTAAAACTTCCTGGAAATATGCCGGTGCTCCATTCGCCTGGTATCGCATAAGCCCCGGAATGAAGACAGTAGTCGGCCTTTACGAGCAAAGCGGCCGATACAAACTGGTAACTTTCATGGCAGAAAGCCTCGATGCCAAGGACACCCCCCAGAGCGACAAAAAGCATCTTCTGGCCACCTACAGCCATACCATTTTCAGACCGGAAGTACCTGTAAAGCAGCTATTTGAGCAGGTCCTGAAAATCGGCGTCACCCAGCATTACGCAGTCGTGGACGGAGATTACAGGCCGCAGCTTGAAGCTTTTGCCGAAATTATGGGATTTGATTTTTACAATATAAGATAGAGTAGATATGAGTTTCATGTATAATCCCTTTCCCTTTGACGACCAGACTCCCGTCAACCGTCCGGCCATTGGGAAAGGAACCTCAAAGCAACTTGTAAAAGGAAGCGTAAAAGTTGCAGCTTATCTCGCGGCAAAGGCTCACGAAGGCAGCATTTTCGCAGTAGACGGCTACGTCGGAGCAGATTTCGAGCGCACCGTGAACCTTCTTGAAGCACAGCTTCATGTCAGGGGCTTTAAAACCCGAAGAATCAACTTCAGGGACTGCTATAAGAGCGAAGGGGAATTATGGGAGATTGTAGACAAAAATCTCAGTTGGGACCGTTCCGAGGATCCGACTCTCCTCTTTGGAAAAGTATACAAGGGCGGTTTCGAAGGACTTCTGGATAACGAGAAGAAGCAGGCTCTGGCAAATGAACTCGGGAAGCAGGGAAAAGAAGTGCTCATAGTCTTCGGACAGGGCTGCCTTATACCGGAACTCCGCAATCTTTATGAGTACAAGATCTACCTGGACGTCACTCCTAAGGAAAGTATCCTTCGTATTCGCCGAGGGCAGTACATCAATCTCGGGATGAGCTCTCCGCTCACCACTCCCCTTATCATCCGCCGCTGCTACTACTGCGATTTCGAGGTCGCCGTCCATTTGAGAAAAGAATTGCTCTCCTCTGAGGGGAACGTGGATTTCTACGTTGAGAACGACTACCCCAATGACATGAAGTTGCTTCCGTACGAAGCTTTCTCGGAGATTACCGCTTCTCTTGCTGACTATCCTTTCCGGTGCAAACCGGTCTATCTCGAAGGCGTATGGGGAGGCACATACATGAAAAAACTGAGGAAGCTTCCCGATCAGATGCGAAACGCAGCATGGGTATTCGACCTGATTCCGATGGAAGTCAGCATCCTCGTAGATGTGGACGGGACGGTTCTCGAGATTCCTTTCTCTACCTTCTTCATGAAAGAAGGGGCGAAAGTGCTCGGAGAATCCGTAGTTGAGAAGTTCAATGGCTACTTCCCTATCCGCTTCAACTGGGACGACAGCTACCATTCAACCGGCAACATGAGCATCCAGTGCCACAGTGGAAGCGTCTATAACAAAGAGCATTACAACGAGTTCGGTCGTCAGGACGAGAGCTACTACGTAGTTATCACCGGCCACGATGCGAAGACCTTCATAGGTTTCAGGGACGATGCCGATATCCCTCAATTCTTCAAAGACATAGAAGCTGCTGACACAGAGCATAAGAGCGTCGATTACATGAAATATGTCAGCTACGAGGAGTCCAGACCCGGCCTCCAGGTGATGCTTCCTGCAGGGACTATCCACTCCAGCGGACGCAACCAGGTTATTCTTGAAATCGGCTCTCTCACAATTGGTTCCTACACCTATAAGATGTACGACTACCTCCGCCTCGACTTCGATGGGAAACAGAGGCCGATCCATACCAAACTCGGTGAACTCAATGTCAATCAAGAGCGCCGGACTTCTATAATCCATGACCCTGAGAGCAAGGATTACATAGTCCAGAAGCCCCGTCTCGCAGATGAGGGTGAAGGATGGAAGGAGTATATTGTCGGAGAGAATCCTCAACTCTATTTCAGCCTTAGGCGTCTGGAATTCGAGAAGAGTTGCTCTCAAGATACAAAGGGGATCTTCCACGTGCTGACTCTTGTTGACGGAGAGCATATCCGCATCCGCAGCGTCGCCCATCCGGAGCGCTCGTATGAAGCCCGTTTCATGGACATTGTCGTAGTCCCCGCTGATACAGGTGCTTATGTCATTGAGAATCTCGGTGCTGAGCCGATTTGTGTCCATAAAACCCTTCTAAGAGACGGATTCCAGGATGTTGTACTCTAAGGAATACCGATTTCTGGACGTTGGGGGCACTTTCATCAAATGCTCCGACGGAAGGCAGATCCCTGTTCCTTCAAACGGGAGCAAGGACGCAATTTCTCTTGCCTTGAAAGAGGCCGTAGGCCCCCTGGACAGGCTTAAAGGAGTAGGAGTCGCTATCCCCGGCCCATTCAACTACAGCGATGGAATCTTCCTGATGAAACATAAGTTCCAATCGGTCTATGGACTTTCCTTCAGGGACCTCTTAGGTCTTCGGGAGGAAATTGAACTGAAATTCCATCATGATGTCAATGCCCTTCTCCTAGGAGCTATCCGTCAGCTTGGACTGGAGAAAGGAAATACGGCAGTAGTCACTCTTGGGACCGGTCTCGGATTCGCTTTTGCGCTTGAAGGAAAGGTCAGATACAACGAGATGGGATCTCCGGCGAGGAGTTTATGGAACATTCCCCTCTGCGACGGGGGCATACTTGAAGATCGGGTATCGGCTAGAGGTATTCTTTCGGCATATAATAATTTGACGGGAGACAATAACCGGAGTGTCCTCTCCATTGCCGAAATGGCCTACAACGGAGAGGATGCTGCAATAAGAGTATTCCACGACCTTGGAGAAACGCTCGGAGAAGCTCTTAAAGGGATAATAGATGAACTCGGAATCGAGACCCTCCTTCTCGGAGGACAGATATCAAAATCTATGAGCCTTTTTGAGGGTTCCCTTAGAGATCAGCTTAGCGGCATCAGTATCCTCTCCGTTCCGGAAGGAGCTGTATTTGAAGGCCTTTCAACATTATTTAAAAATAAATAAACATAATATACTTATGCTTAAAAGAATCTTTTCCATGCTTGCCGTCATTGGCCTGCTGCTGGTCCCTATTAGGGAAGCCGCAGCGCAAGATGGCAACTTGAAGGGACTGGTGCAGGATGAGACAGGAGCTCCCATCGCCGGAGCCTTCGTCACGGTGAAGGGAGAGACAAGAGGAGTGATGACCGACGAAGACGGTCACTTCCAGCTCTCCGTCAAGCCGACCGACGTTCTGATATTCAGCTTCCTGGGTTACAATGACGAAGAGATTACGGTCGGAGGCCAGAAAGACATTCTGGTGAAGATGGTTCCCCAGGCCAACCAGCTCGACGAGGTTGTCATGGTTGCCTATGGCGCACAGAAGAAAGCTTCTGTCATCGGATCCATCTCATCTGTAGATGTAGCCCAGCTCCAGGTCCCTGTCGGACAGCTCTCCACAGGTCTTGCCGGAAAACTGGCAGGCGTAGTAGCCGTCCAGCACAGCGGAGAGCCGGGATCCAGCGCAGAGTTCTGGATCCGCGGTGTAAACACCTTTGGTGCAAATGCTTACCCTCTCATCCTGGTTGACGGAGTAGAGAGATCCATGGACCTTGTGGACACAGAAGACATAGCCTCGTTCTCCATCCTTAAAGATGCTACTGCGACTGCTCTCTACGGAGTCCGAGGAGCTAACGGAATCGTTCTGATTACAACCAAACGCGGTAGCGAATCCAAGCCAAAGGTCAGCGTCAAGATCGAGAGCGGACTTACCGCCCCTACTATGCTTCCCGAGATGGCATCTGCCGCCCAATTCATAGACTACCTCAACACTATGACCCCGGGCACTATAGATGACTATAGCAGGTCGATGTATCTTGCGTCCGACGCAGTACGGTCACAGAGGGTGAGCGAAGAGGAAGGAGCCCTCCCGATTCTTTATAAAGATATTTACCCCAACGTAGACTGGATCCATGAGATCTTCAAGGAGAGAGCATCTACCCGCAAGGCCAATATCGCCGTTGTCGGCGGTACCAAAAATGTCCGCTACTATGCCGGAGGATCCTATTACTTCGAAGACGGTATTTTCAATGTTGCGGATAACGGGAGATACAATGCCCAGATGAATTACAGGAGGTTCAATTTCCGTACAAATGTGGATATCAACATTACCAAGTCCACTGTGCTGGGAATGGACCTTAGCACCCAGTTCACCAGGAAAAACCAGCCCGGAAGCTCCCTCAGCGACATTTATGCCGCCGCTCTGCAAATCACTCCGATTGGTTTTCCTATGGTATTCAGTGACGGCACTCTTTCAAATCCGGTGACCGGCAGCAACCCCTACAATCTTATCAACAATATGGGTTATGCCATCACCTCGACCCAAAATGCACAGACGACAGTATCGCTCACCCAGGACTACTCTGATTTCCTGCTCGAGGGCCTTACCACAAAGGTACAGCTCTCCTGGGACGCCAAGAGTAACACCGCCTATACCAACGTAATCCGCCCGAGGGTATACTACCTGAGCGACGATCTTTCGGAATACATCTTGCAGGCCAACAGCGGGACCGGGTACATCAATACTTCGAATTCATCAGTATCCGGGCAGACCATTCTCAATCTGGAAGCTTCCGCCAATTACGAGCGCAGTTTCAACAGTGCCCACAGAGTCGGAGCGATGTTCCTCTACTACCTAAGGGAAAGGACCAATATCAATCCCGGAACATACTGGAACACATTCCCTTACAAGAGCATGGGTATTGCCGGTCGAACTACCTACAGCTACCGTGACCGCTATTTTGCCGAGTTCAACTTCGGTTACAATGGTTCCGAAAACTTCTCTCCCGGCCACCGATTCGGTTTCTTCCCTTCCGGAGCCGTCGGATACATTATTTCGAACGAAAGATTCTGGGATCCCATCAAATCATGGGTAAGTCTCCTCAAGATCAAGGCCTCAATCGGAAAGGTCGGTAACGACCAGATTGGTGGAAACCGCCGTTTCGGATACAATACAACGATGGATACAAGCGGCATCAGCGGATTCAACTGGGGACTCGGAAATCCTGTTTATACCGCCGGAGTTACGACAGGTGACATCGGCAACCCAGCAATCGTCTGGGAAGAGGCGCTGAAACGCAATGTGGGCGTTGAAATCAACTTCTGGGCAGACCACCTCAAGCTGCAGGTTGACTATTTCAACGACTACCGCAGCGGCATCTTTATCGAAAGGCAGAGCCTCCCGGGAGCAGTCGGAATGAGGAAGACCCAATACACCAACATTGGTGAGATGAAGAACTCCGGATTCGATACTTCCGCCCAGTTCGAATATATGTTCCCGAATGGACTCAACCTTTCAATGCGAGGGAATTATACTTTCAACCGCAATAAGCGCATGTATGACGACAAACCTTCGCAGGTGTGGCCCTACCAGAATACCGCCGGATTTGCCAACGGACAGCAGAGAGGCCTAATCGCCGAAGGCTTATTCATGAGCGAAGCGGAGATTGCCGCCTGGCCGAAACAAACCTTCGGAGCAGTCTCTCCCGGAGACATCAAATACCGCGACATCAACGGAGACGGTCAGGTCGACGCATACGATGTTGTTCCTATCGGCTATACTTCAGTACCTGAAATAAATTACGGATTTGGTATTTCACTCGGCTGGAAGGGAATCGACGCTTCGGTATTTTTCAGCGGCATGTCCCACGTAACCAGGATCATCGGAGGTTACAACCTCTACGGAGGCGCCGCCACGAACGTCAAGGTTCAGGGGCAGATATTTGCAGACGTAGCCGAGAAAAGCTGGTCGGTTACTCATCAGCCTGACGCAGAATATCCCCGTTTTGCCACTGAGACTCCTGCCAATAACCTACGTGCATCCACCTTCTGGCAGAAAGACATGAGTTTCCTGAGGCTGAAAAATGCAGAGCTTGGATATACCCTGCCTAAGAAGGTCTCTGAGCGAATCGGGATGTCAACTATCCGAATCTACCTCCAAGGAGTGAACCTCCTGACCTTCTCCGGGTTCAAACTGTGGGATCCCGAACTCTCTTCTTCATACGGCAACGTCTATCCGCTTACACGGAACGTGAGCCTCGGCTTGAATTTGAACTTCTAAACGAGCAGCAGTTATGAAACACAGTATAAAAAAGATAATCATTTTCGTGCTGGCAGCCGCCTGCACCGCCGTTTCCTGCGACTCCTTCTTCGACATCAACACAAAGGATCAGGCTACGCTTGAAGATATTATGAGCCGGTCCACTGCAGTCCGCCAATATCTGGCTCACCTCTATTCATATATTCCAAACGATGAAAACCTGAGGGCCAACGAAGGCGGCACCAGCCTCAGAAGCGACGAGGCCCTCCACGCCAAGAGTCAGTATGAGACCAACTGGTACAAGGTCCGCCGCGGGGAATACAGCAGCGCAAGCTCGACAGATGTCGGAAGCGGCAATTATTGGAAGAAGTTCTACGAGGCAATCAATGAGTGCAGCACCTTTATTGACAACCTGCATTACGACAAGGAAGACTCCGAAAAACTGGTCGCAGCCATGGAAGGCGAAGCCCGTTTCCTTCGCGCCTACTACTATTTCTGCCTTTTCCGTCACTACGGCCCGGTCTTCCTATGGATGGACGAGAACGGAGATCCCGTAACCTCTGACCAGAACATCAACGGAGAATCGATAGACCGCCATACAGTAGAGCAGAATGTCGATTTTATGGTGAAGGAACTGGACCGTGCAGCCGCACTTCTTCCGGAGAAAGTATCTGATTTAATGGCCGCTTCTTCCAATATGGGAAGGGCGACCAAGGGAGCCGCAATGGCACTCAAAGCTCGCTTGCTTCTATATGCCGCCTCTCCCCTATTCAATGGTCAGAATGGTAGCGGAATATACAGCGGTCTTACCAACAAAAGCGGAGATAAACTCTTCCCTGAATATGACATAACCAAATGGGATGCAGTTTACGAAGCGGCGAAGGACGTTGTAGACCTCAATCTCTATAGTCTCACCCAAAAAGGCAATCCCCTATCCTCCATTCAGGATGCTGCCGATTCCTACCAGAATGTCTGGTTCCAGAACTGGAGCGCAAATCCCGAGATCATCTGGGGATGGTGGTATCGCCAATGGGCGGATTACCAGGGATCCATTGGCGGTGAAATCGCCTTCTCAGCACCTTCCGGAGGGAAAATCTGCAGTATTGGCTATGCCCTTATCACTCCGTCCCTGAAGCTTATCGATGCTTATCCGATGGCTGAAAGCGGAAGATATCCGGTGCTCGACTACCAGATGACCAACGGAATGCCGGATTATTCCCGTCCTATGGTTGATCCTCTCTCAGGATATAGTGCAACAGGCTGGACCGAGAACTATCAGCAGGTTGTGGACGTGAACCCTTCGTGGGCAAAGCCTTTCAAGGCGCACAACACTACCGTCGGAAGGGATGCCCGCTTCTACTCCTGCTTCGTTCCAAACGGCTTCTGGTGGCCCTGCGAGCGTCCCATGGATGGAAATGCCCTTCGTTTCACTTGCTACGACAATGTAAATGAATGCACCTCCCCCTACTCTCCTACTGAAGGCTGCAACAGAGTCGGATATACATGGAGACGCCTCTACAAGGCAGGCAACCAGCTGAAAGAAGTCACCGACTACACCAGCATCCATTATGTATTCCCTACTTTCAGAATGGCTGAAATCTATCTCATCCTAGCTGAGGCCTGCAATGAGATGCAGGTTCGCCGTGTAGACGAAGCTATCCGCTATATCGACATGGTCCGCGCCCGTTCCGGTCTTAAAGGACTTAGGGAAGCTTACCCCGAGATTGATTTCGAGGGGAACGGCGGCACAATCGGCGAAGTCTCCAGGACCGGCCAGGAATGGCTCCGATGGATAATCCTCGAGGAAAAAATGTGCGAATTCCCGTTTGAAGGCAGCCAGCGCCACTATGACGCCATGAGAAGAATGCTGGCCATGAAGGACTATAATGTAGAAAACTGGACTCTCCACGTGACTGCCGACAACTATGAAGATTCATACAGACGCGTCAGTGACGATTACATCGGAGGGCGGTCCGTTTTCCGCGAGCGGGATTACCTTTTCCCATTCGGAAGCGCCCAACTGGCGGAAATGACTAATTTTACTCAGAATCCCGGCTGGTAGGCCATAAAATGAATATCACTATGAAAAGATTAAGTATACTTTTCGCAGGACTGCTGCTTTTGAGCGGTTGTTTCCCCGACGATCGGAACAATTTCATGGTCGATGATTCCTTCGGGATCACTTCCCTCGACAATGTGGTGGAAGCATCCGTGCATAAGGGAAGCTACGTATTCGGCATAGCCAAGAGCGGTAAAGGCCAGTCGGCAGCCAATGTGCGCATAAATTACAGCCAGGACGACATCCAGTCACTTCTCGCTTCCTACAATAAGGAGCACAACACGGAGTTCAAAGCCGTTATGAGCTCTCTTATAGTAATGGACA
Organism: uncultured Bacteroidales bacterium; assembly: GCA_900318955.1. GTDB lineage: Bacteria > Bacteroidota > Bacteroidia > Bacteroidales > UBA932 > Cryptobacteroides. The sequence continues at coordinate 210,942 of ONMJ01000001.1, read as the reverse complement.
AGACAGACTTCGACTTCACCGCAGAAGACGCTGCCAAAGAGGTTGCAATAAGCTGGGATCCGGATATTCTGGCCCGTTTCATGGGAGATAGCGAACAATATGTCATCCCTATACTCATTCAGTCGGATGATCAGGTTGTGAAGGTAAAAGACAACAGGAGTTTCCTCCTTGTCCATCTCAACCGCTCGAGCGTTTCTCTAAAGCAGAAAAGCATTTCGCGCTCCGTAGAGAAGAAAAATGTAGAACCGGACAAATCAGGCAACGTACCCCAACTGCAGGAGACAGTTTCTCTTGATGTGGAAATAGACAACCCGATTGAAGGTGTCGGAATCCAATATCCTCTGGAAATAGGAACAAATGACGCACCCGAAGGACTGGTCAAACTTCTCACAGAAAGCGTAACTATTCCTGAAGGCGGAAAGAGTGGCACCGTCCGGGTAGAAATCGATTACAGTGTCCTCCTAAAGGACGGGCTCCTGTATCAATTCCCTGACTATGAAGTGCCCGTACGCATTAAGACAGAAGGGATGAAAGCCACACTGAAGGGAGAAGATTTCGACCTGAAGGGCCTTTCATACGGCAACAACGCCACTGTCTTTAACTTTACCTGGAAAGAGACGAAGAAGGGCTTCAACGTAAGCCGCGAATGGGGAAGATATTCCTCCGCAAGCGAAAGCTGGAGCGATTATATGAGCGGATTTACAGCCAACGCCGACCGCAATGTCACCCTCGACGGAGAATATGTCTATGTCGCCGAGACCAACAAGTCCAAGAATCTTTGGGCAATCAGCCTCAAGGATCCAGGGGTCTACAAGAAGCTCCCTGTCGGGACCGTGAAAGACGAAGGCATCTTCTACCTCAGCTGCCCTCGCGTAATCCCGAACACCGATGCCGCGATCAATGGAGGAAAGGATGTTCTGGCTGTCTCCAACATGATTGAAGGTGATCCTACCCTCTATGTTTATGTCAACGGAATCAATGCCGACCCGACACCTATTGCCATGACTACATGGGCAAGCCGCCGACTTGGAGATACCTTCAGCTGGTGGGGTAATTATAAGGACGGAGTCGTCTTCTTCAAAGACTATAATTCTACACAGGGAACCGTCACCTTCCCTCTGACCGGAAGGACTTCAGGCACGATGTTCCTTACCGGCCGACTGGCAGCCCCTGCAGAAACCGGTGCAGCCGCATACTTCCCCTTCCCCGACAATATCAACAGCGGAATTATTTCCGTCAGAGGCGGACAGACAAGTTGGCTTGTAACCGCATCGAAGAACCTCAAGACTCTCGAAGGGGCTGACAACAATCCTACCCTCAAGGAACTCGATCCAGCCTGGGCAAATAGCTCCTTCCGCTACTTCACCCTCGCAGGGAAACGCTATATTGCAGTTGCAAAGCAAGACAGTTCTTCAAGCGGCAGGCTGCTGATTCTCGAAGGAGAAGGCGCTGAAGGATGGGCACAGATCATCTCGGACAACAAGGTTGTGTACGAAGCAGCAATCCAGAATGAGACCGAGAATGAGGCCTTAGACACAACCCCTTCAGAGAAATTCTCCGGCAACAGCGGAATGGATCTCGATATATGCCAAAAGGACGACGAGGTCTATATTGCAGTAATCAAGCAGAACGTAGGTCTGTCGCTTTTCAGAGTAAGCAACGATGAATAAATGGCAGGTCATAGCAATCGGACTCCTTCTCCTGGCTTCTTGCGGGGAGAAGGAGCCGGTCGCTGAACCTGTTACTCCGGCTATACGGGCCGAGCTGATTGAGGCCACCGCCTTTGACGCCTCCTTTTCGGTCCAATCCATTAATACCGGGAAACTCCGCTATGGGATCGATGAAAAAATGTCAGAAACCCTGGAAACCGGTTCTGAGGGGCCTGTAACGTGCACTGTTCGTCTTTCCGGCCTCCAGCCTCTGACAAGCTATGAATTGTTCATCGTGGGAATCGGGCCTTCCGGCGAAGAAGGAACAGTTTTGAAGGTCCCTTTTTCAACCACCAAAGGGCCTGAGAGTCTGTACCCATGGGAGTCTCAAAGGAGTATAATTCCCTCGTTTGCAGATGTTTCCCTGATTACAATGGGCTGGCACAATTACAATCCTCCCGCCTGGACGGAGGAACGGTTCCTCTCACATGTCCTGTATCAAGATCCGGATGGGAAGAACCACTGGCTTTTCGATGCATTTCTATGCATCGACGGATGGGACCCCGTCAGGAACCTTTCATACAGTATCGCAAACGGGAGATATTCTGCCGATAAAGACTCATGGGAAGACCTTCTGGATGCCTGGCTTGGAGAAAACGGGGCTCTGATCAGACTCGATGCTGCAATCAGCCGCGCTAGCTCTATACTAGGTACTCCCTCGGCTTCGAGGTATGTGATAATGAGCATCCCCGACCCTATACGTTTCCAGTATTTTCAAGACAAGAATTCCTCAACTACGTACTGGGGAAAGCTTAGCGGGAAAGATCTCGATTTCGCTGAAGTCTCCGATCAGGAAAAGGCCTGCGGGTGGTATATGGACCGTTGCAGGGAACTATTCTATTCCCGGCATTTCAAGCACCTGGAATTGGCCGGATTTTACGTTCTTTCTGAAGAGCTTCCGCTCAATCCGGCTTTCTATAAAGCAGCCGGAGAGACCTTCGATAGCGCCGATACCTGGAACTGGAATCATAAGAATTGGGAGCTGATAGTCCCATGGCTCTCTTCTTACGCCCATTCCTGCAAGGAGGGCCTTTGGTGGATACCATACCATCTAGCCCCGGGTTATAAAGTCTGGAAGGAACTCGGTTTTGACAATGTCTTCATGCAGCCCAACTATTACTGGGATCATGACGGGGTATCCCATCCCATGTCCGCAACAGAAAATGCAATCCGAAAGTATCAGATGGGGATGGAACTCGAGTTCGAGTATTCGCCCGTCTATAGCATTATGTCCGACGGTCGTTCCGGGCCCGACGGAGCCGGGAATCCGACTTTCTACGCCAAGGATGTGCCGATGCTAAGGGAAAGGGTACGCGAATATATGCTCTCCTACAAGAATACCGGCCAATACGGTAAAATCCCTATTGCGGTCTACTCAGGGACAGATGCGATGCACCAGCTGGCGACTTCGTCAGATCCTGGTGACCGCGAGATGTATAATGACCTTTGCCAATTTATCATAGGATCCAATCTGAAAAAATGAAAAAGATACTCATTATCATAGCTTCGATTCTGGTGATTTCCTGCTCTTCGGAAAAAACTATTTCCGAGCCGCGGACATTCACAGATGTCACCCTCGTCGGCTACTGGCATCGCGAGCCCTATAGCTGGGATGCCTCCCGCTTCGCTCCCCACGTAAGCTGGAAAACCCCTGACGGGAGCGAACACTGGCTCTTTGAGGCCTTCCTCTTTTTGGAAGGATCGGACTGGATTCATGGAAAGAATCTGACCATCTCACCTTCCGGTGTTTCCGCAGACAAGGAAGTGTGGAAGTATCAATTGGATCTCTGGCTTGGAGATGGAGGCGGCGTATACGAATTGGAAAAAGCCTGTGCCGATGTTGCATCAAGAATAGGAGACCCGGCTCGGAAACGCGGAGTTATCATAGGGATCCCGGATGCCATAATGTTTGAAAACTTCGCCGATAAGACCTCCGCCACTACCTACTGGGGGGACGAACTCGATTTTTCGAGCGTCGATGACAGGATGAAGGCCCTGAAATGGTACATAGACAGCGCAAGGGAGATGTTCTCATCTCTTCAGTGCAAATATCTGGAACTCGCCGGCTTTTATATCACATCGGAAGAATTATACCTTCCATATGATGTTGATGTCAACTCCCGCTACAAAAACTGGGAGGACATTGTTCCGAGGCTTTCTGAGTATTGCCACAGCGCCGGAGAAGGATTGTACTGGATTCCATATCATCTTGCCCCCGGGTACAAGTACTGGAAGAAACTTGGTATAGACCAGGTCTGGATGCAGCCGAACTGGTACTGGGACCTTAAGGCAGAGGGGCGCCATCCGTTTGAAAAGACGATTTCAGCCATTAATGAAGCCTCCCTTGGCGGGATGGAGCTTGAGATGGAATACTCTGCTGTTGCAGCTCAGATGGGGTCCGGCAGTCTTGGACCGGACGGCGACGGGAAACTGATCTTCTCTCCTTCCGACGTCCCGGCACTTCAGGACAGGGTCAGGCGCTATATGAAAGAGTACAAGGATGCAGGCTTTTACGGAAGAAAATCCATCGCTCTTTACTCCGGGACCAATTCGTTCACCCAGCTCGCAGAATCACCCCTTCCTCAAGATCAGGCTCTCTACAATGATATCTGCCGTTTCGTTCTGGGGAACCGCGGAGAACTACCTCAGACTGAGATAGATATTGACGCCTCCGGGCGCCTGGTAAAGCTCTCTTTTGGCGGCAGGAACTATGCAGGAGGAGCCCCCCTCTGGAGGTTGTATTACAATACTCCCGAGGAAAAGGAAATCGAAGTCTCGGGGGCTGACGAGAAGCCTCTTATCAGCAAGCAGGCAGATACCATCTTCCTAAATTACGACAAGGTCGGGGGCAAAGAGTTCTCCCTGTGCCTTAAAATATGGACGGAAGGGACTTTTGTCCGATTTGGTGCATCCCTTGAAAACAGGGAGCCCCATACCATCATCAGGGAGCTTCAGTATCCCCTTATCGGCCATCTTCAGATCCCTGCTGATTACAAGCTTCTCACCACCCATACGGGCGGACAAGTTTTCGATAACCCCGTCTGGAAGATCTCAAACGTAGACGTTCGTCCTCTCTACATGACCCCGGCTCAAAAGTTCCGCCAGTACGATCTGCAGTATCCTCGCAATGCAGCCTCCAACTGCTTCGCCTTCGTCGGAGAGAAGCACGGACTGTATTTCGGATCTCATGATGTTTCTCTTCAGCAGACATGGCACGGTCTCAGAACTTACCCTGACGAAGGGACAATCGGGCACACAACAACGGATTTCAAGCATCTGGAAGCCGGTTTTTACAGATATCCGAACGCGATGTGCGGGGACTCCTGGAGCAATGACGCCTCCGTGGTCGCTCCTTACGAGGGCGATTGGACGGCAACCTCAAGGATATACAGGAAGTGGGCTGACACCTGGTGGAAGCACTCAGATGTCCCGAAATGGGTTCAGGATATGACCGGATGGCAGCGGATAATATTCAAGCACCAGTACGGAGAGTACCTTAGAAAGTATACTGACCTCCCGGGAAGGATAGCCTCTGCTGGAGAATCCGTAGGATGCAACGCCGTCTTGGCCTTCGGATGGTGGAAGGAAGGTATGGACAACGGTTACCCAAACTATACAGTCGATGATTCTCAGGGTGGAGATGAGGCATGGAAGGAGGCAATTGCCAACTACAGGTCCAAGGGGAATCGCCTGCTTCTGTACTTCAACGGACGTCTGATCGACGTAGAAAGCGATTTCTACAGAAATGGCGGAGGTCGCCTTGTCTCAAATAAGGACAATACCGGAAGAGAATTCACGGAGCATTACAAATTTACCGGGCAAGGGACCACCCTCGGCTATTACGACTCCCGAACCTTTGTGATTGCCGATATGTCAAAGCGCCTTTGGCGGGATCAGCTCCTCGACTGGGCCGACAGGGCAATGTCTTATGGGGCCGATGCTGTTTTCTATGACCAACTCGGTGTGGCTGAAGAGTTTCCGAACTGGGACCTTTCCCGGGAATACCCGGTCCAAGATATCTACACAGGAGCCTATAAGGCAGATGCGCTTCGAGAAATACGCGACCATATAAAGGCTAAAGACCCCGAATTCGCCCTCGGTACGGAATGGCTGAGCGATTGCACCAGCCAGTTCTGCGACTTTGTCCATATAGTTGAGTTTACAGCACTTCCTGAGAGTTTCCCCGAGTGGTTCCGCTACACCTTCCCGGAGGTGATATGGAGCGATAGATGCGTCAGGGACGATAACGATGTGCCGAGAAGGGTTAATAATACCCTCCTAAAGGGTCTCCGCAACGATATTGAGGTATTCCGCTGCCGCGGGCTAATCGATGAAACACCTGTATATCAGGCCCATCTTGCCAAAATCAATGCTCTCCGACATGCGTGGCCAGAGCTTTTGCTGGAGGGTCGATACACCGCCACTGAGGGATTCACCTGCTCTAATCCGGAGCTTACCGCAAGGAGTTTCCGCTCCGGAGACAGAATGGCCATTGTAGTCACCAACACAGGTGACAGAAGGGAGAAGGGAATTATTGATGTCCCCGGATACCGCTTTGTGGAAGGAAGGGATCTCGACTTTACCCCTCTACGGTCCCAAAAGTTGGATTTAGGACAATATGACTTGGATGTTCTTGTTTATGAAAAGGAATAAATCAATATTCGGAGCTCTCTCCCTCCTTATCATCTCACTGTCGGCATGCGACGGAAAGCAGCCGGCATCGGCGGATACTCTCCCCTCGCCTACCAGTCTCTCGGCTTCGCTCGTTAACCCAACAAGTGCCTCCTTGGTATGGGAGGACAACTGCAAGGACGAGGACGGATATTATCTATTTGTAAAAGGAAGCACGGGATTGCAGCAAAACAGGATAGTTCTTCCACAGAATACTACAACATTCCTCGCGGAAGACATGCTCCCTGAGAGCGAATACCGTTATTCCCTGCAGGCATTCAGAAACGACGGAGCCCTCTCGCTGCGGGAAGATTTTCCCGTTCTGAAGACTCCGGCTGCAGAAAAAGAGCCGGAGGATGAAGACCCTTCGGAAACTATTCGTTTCAACTGGACAGAAGTCAGCGGACTGTCCCTTCCGGGAGATGTAAAGGTCTATAAAACAGAGGAACCTCTTGAAGGGAAACCTTTCCACGCATGGTACGCCTCTGCAAGATGCGACGGAGCTGTCGAATTCAAAGTCCTTTTCCCCGGCGACCAGAAAACCCTTACAATAGACCAGCAAGCAGAGGCAAATGAGAAATGCCTGGTCCTTATCAACGGGGGCATTTTCAGCGGAAAGTTCCTACGCCCGATAGGTTTTGCGATTAATGACGGAGTCCAGACCCCTTGGAGAGTATCCGAAGACGAGGATAAGATCCGTATTGACCGAGAATACTGGAGCGCTGACGGGAAGCTGCACCCAGTGTCAAGAGGGCTCTTCGGAGTTGACAGAAGCGGCGTACCAGGCGTCTTCTGGTCATTCACGCCTGAGCACGGGACGGTCTATGTATATGACAAGCCCATTCCGTCCACTGCCGGTGAGACAGTTTGCCCCATCGGAAGTACTTCCTACCCCTGCATCCCTTCCTCATGGATTCCATTCAATGCTATCACCTGCGGACCGGTTCTGCTAAAGGACGGAAAATGTCCAATCTCCAATGAAAAGACCGCCAGAGGGTATTGGGAGACCAATTACGAGCTCTGGGCCGACGATATCTTCGGAGTTACTCAGCATCCTGACCGCACTGCTGTCGGTTATAAAGAAGACGGCACCATAATCCTACTCATCTGCGACGGAAGAATCGCAAGCTCAGATGGAGCAACCACCCTACAAATGGCAAAGATAATGAAGGGACTCGGCTGCATAGGTGCGCTCAATCTCGACGGAGGCGGTTCAACCGGAATGTGGGTAAAAGATAGAGGCCACCTCAACGACCTTACCGGCGGGAACAGGCCGGTAGTCACAACTCTCGGATTTTTCCTTAGATAATATAATAACAGACAAGAATATGGAATTCAGAATCGATCCGACCAGTAAAGTATCACTTTACAAACAACTGGTTTCTCAGGTTGAAACAGCAATGCACGACGGCATCCTTAAGGCGGGAAAGCAGATTCCCTCCATGAACGAGCTGGCCGCAAAATTGAATATCTCCAAGGAAACGGTCAAAAAGGCCTATGGGGTACTTGTGAACAAGAATCTTATCGTTCCAAAACAGGGAAAGGGATTCTACGCAGCAGACCTGCAGAAGGTTGGTCTTCCAAAGGTCCTTGCCATTTTCGACAAATTCTCGGTCTATAAGCAGATTCTCTTCAACGCATTCGCAGAATCGCTCAGCGGTAAGGCCGAAGTGACTATAGTAAACCACAACCAAAGTCTTGATCTTCTCCAATACTACCTTGACAACTATCTGGACAGTTTCGATTATTACGTGGTCACTCCCCACTTCCCTCTTGATCCCGACTCTCAAGCACGCGCTGTCAAGCAGCTTTCCCGTATACCCAACCGGAAGCTGATCATGCTTGACCATGTTCTGAGCGGATATACCGGCAATAACTACGGCGCAGTCTATCAGGACTTCGAGAATGACATCTACGATGGGTTGAACCAGGGAATCAAAGCTCAAAGGCATATCAGCAAATTGCGCGTTATCACCCTTCCGACCTCCTTGTACGGCCCATGTATCCGAAAAGGAGTCGACCGTTTCTCAAAAGAACATGGGGTACTTGTCGAGTATCTCAATTCGGCTCCGAAAGATATTAATAAAGGAGACACTTTCCTGGTGCTCAATTCTCAAAGAGACGCCGGTCTCGTATCCCTTACCCACGCCATACACGAGGCCAAACTCGCAATCGGAGACGATGTTCAGATAATTTCATACAATGAATCTGAAATGGATGAACTCATCCTCGGAGGACTTACAACAGTCTCCACAGACTTCGCTCTGATGGGCCGGATGGCTGCCGATATGATTATAAACAGGCATATGGAAAAAATTCATAGCCCATTCCGCATGAACATGCGATTTACCTTTTGATAATTTATCTATTATTCTTATCTTTGCCAAGTGATACCACAGTACACCACACTTGAAAATAAATCTAACACATAAAACACAAAAAAATGAAAAGAATCTTTAATTTATTCCTCGCCTTCTCATTAGGCATTGCCCTTATCGGATGCGCCAAGGAGTATGACGACACCACCATTAAGAGCGATGTCAAGACCATCAAAGATCAGATCACCAAGATCCAAGATGACATTAGATCTATCAACTCTCAGATTGCCGGGCTTACCTCGACCATCGAAGAGTGGAAAAAAGGAGGTTATGTCCAGAGCATCCAGGAACTCCCTGACAAGACCGGCTACACAATTACTTTCGTAGGCGGAAAGACTGTAACCCTTTATCACGGTACTAACGGTAAAAATGGTACCAATGGTGAAAACGGACAAACAGGCCCTGCCGGACCTACCGGAAAAACCGGAAATGATGGTAAGACCCCGTCCCTTAAGCTTGATACCGACAACAATTACTATTGGACTATCGATGGAGAATTCATCCTCGTAGACGGAGCTAAAGTCCCTGCAACAGTAGTTCCTGTATTTTCTGTCAATGCAAATGGAGATCTCATCATGACCATCGGCAGCAAGGAGACCAACCTCGGCCATGTCAAGGGTGAGGACGGAATCAGCGGAGACTCAATGTTCGAGAAGATTGAGCCCGGTGAGGAAGCCGTTGTATTCACTCTTAAGGACGGAAGCTCGTTCAGCATCCCCGTTGCAAAAGCATTCAAGCTGGTCATCGCAAATCCCGAGCAGGAAGTCACAGCCGGTGCTGTTCTCAACATCGAATACACCGTCCAGAACGGAAATGAAAATACCGTCGTAGACTGCTTCGCAGGTGGAAATTATACCGCAAAGATTGCTGATGGCAAGGTTGTAGTAAACGTCCCTGACCCTGTCACTGACGGCCAGGTTCTAGTATGGGCCCAGAATGACGCAGGCCTCTTCTCAATGGTGAAACTAAACTTCACAGTCAAAGCAGAAGTTGTTATCCTCACTTCAGAAGCTGACTATCAGGCAATCCCCGCAGAAGCCGGAAGATTCAATATCGACCTTACTTCAAATGTAGATGTCGAGGTAAAGATTCCTGCAGAGGCTACCTGGGTCAAGGCTGTTCTCACAAAATCAGCTTATGTCCTTACCCTCACCCTCGAAGAAAACACTACCGGGGCTCCTCGTGAGGCCGTTATTGACATCGTCCGCAAGGACAATGGTGCAATCGTTCAGCAGGTAAAGATTATCCAGATTGCCGGACAGGAAAAAGTTCTGACTCTGGAAAGAGTATGGGGATTCTACAAGGAGGGTGATACCCCTTGGTATGCTACGAGCAACATTACAGGTGTCTCTATTGCCAATCCCGACGGTTATGGAATGGCCCGCGGTCTTGCGATGGACGATGAATACATCTATCTGCCTAAAGCTTCAGGTTATGCCAACGTTGCTGCTGTAAGTATCAAGGATAAGACCGTACAGAAGGCTCTTAACAAGACTGGAATAAACGGCGGTTCCATTTTCGCTACCTCTTTTGTCCGTATGATAAAGAACACAGATCCAAGCGTGAACGGAGGCAAGGATGTCCTTCTCCTCTGTAACCTTACTGCCACTGATTCAGATGCCGCTCAGCTGAGACTCTATGCCTACAAGGATGGCGTTGATGCAGCTCCTACAAAGATTGCAGGGTATTGCTATGACGCAGCTAATAATGTCAATGACTGGCGCCGTTACGGCGACCGCTTCTTCGTAGAAGGAGACTGGTCTAATGCAAAGGTTTACTTCCCGTCATTCAACCAGCCGAAGACCGTCGTTCTCTCTATCGCCAATGGAGCACGCACTGCCGTAACACACATTCATGCAGGTGGAAGCAGCCCGGACGGCATTAAAGACCTTACTGTCTATCCCGGTGACAATAAGCTCTTCCTCACCAACGGTTCCATTGCCAATCTTGTTGCACCGACCGGCGGAAAAGCTAACGGATGGGATGAATACACTCTCAGCGCTTCTTCCGCAGAAGGCGTCAATACATGGGGATACAACTTCTTCGAATTCAACGGAAAGAAGTATATCGCTTATGCCCGTATCATCGGCGAGACAAAGGCTCGCATCGAAATCATCGAGGACAAGGGAGACCTTCTTTCTTCTCTCGCTGCCAAGGAAGGCCTGATGACCTCTCCTATCCATGATGCAACCGATCTCGAGAAAGAAGTCGGAACTGGAAATCTTGCAGACTGCTGCGTCAGAGTTATAGGTGACGAAGTCTACATCGCAGCCCTCACCCGCGACGGCGGATTCGTTCTCGACAAACTCTATATGAAATAAGACAGTTTATTCATAGTTTCCTAAAGAGGCGACCGATAGAGATTATCAGTCGCCTCTTTATTTTATAGAGACAGTGTCACGCTTATATTCCCGCCTCCTGCCTTAAGGAAGGATTTGAGCTCGTCCAGACTCTTATACTGTATCTTACCGAGACGGGTATAGCTCCAGGAGTTGCTTCCGTAGAAAAGGACTATATTGTCCCCATTATAAAGGATTACATCTCCCGCCTGAGTAGTAATGTCAGTATCGCTCGTCGGTAGTGAACGCCCGAGAGCACCTACTTTTTCAAAACCGCCGTAATCTCTGGCGGTATAGGTAATTGAACTTTCTCGAAGTGCCGATACAAGTGCTCTTGTGGCGACATTATCTTCTATGAGCACCGGAAGAGTGGTTCCGGAAATTGTCAATTGAATCTTGTCTGTCATCTTTTGTTCTTGCTCTTTTATCTCAACTTGCTTCTCAGGAGTCTGCAAAGGCTGTTCCCCTTTGGTGCAAGAGAGAAGGGCTAGGAGCATAAGTCCTGCTCCAAGCCCGGTAATTAAATGAAGAATCTTTTTCACGTCTACTTAAGATTGTCTTTGAAGAAGGATTCAATCTTGTCGTAAGGAATTACTCCGGCGACATCGTCATAGAGATCCACATGGGAAGCCCCGGGTATAATGAGAAGCTCTTTGTTTCCCTCTTTGGCGCTCTCCCCTTCCACGTGCTTCCCTGTCATACGCTCAAAGGCATATTCGCTGAAATAGCGGCTGTGAGCCCTCTCTCCATGAATCAATAGCACGGGGTTCTCAATCTCCTGAGCCCAGCAGAGAAGCGGCTGATTCATGAAGCTCTGGCATCCGATGACATTCCATCCGTCATTGGAGTTCCCGCTTCTCTTGTGATATCCGCGAGGAGTCTTGTAATATGCATGGTAATCTTTCACAAACCATGGAGCATCGTCCGGAAGCGGATCAATAACGCCGCCTGCCCTCTTGTATGTTCCATTTTTATAGTCCTCGGTACGCTGCGCCGCCAGAGCCTTGCGTTTTTCCATACGCTGGGAAGGAGTGTCTTCACTTGCGAAGTAGCCCTCGACATTGACTTTACTCATATCGTACATGGTAGAAGCCATCGTAGCCTTGATACGGGGATCCAAAGCGGCAGCATTTACTGCCATACCACCAAAACCGCAGATACCGATGATACCGATACGCTCGGGATCAACCAGGTCACAGGTAGAAAGGAAATCTACCGCGGCAAGGAAATCTTCAGTATTGATATCGGGAGAAGCCATTCTGCGAGGCTCTCCACCTGATTCTCCGGTGAAAGACGGATCGAAAGCTACAGCGACGAAACCCCGCTCAGCCATATGCTGGGCGTACAGGCCGCTACTCTGCTCTTTTACAGCGCCGAAGGGGCCGCTGACCGCAACTCCCGGAAGTTTGCCTTCAGCATCCTTGGGTACATACATATCGGCCGCCAGTTCAATGCCATAGCGGTTGTGGAAAGTCACTTTGCAATGATTGACAAGTTCTGATTTGGGGAATGTCTTGTCCCACTCCTGGGTAAGTGTAAGCGTACTCATATCTTTAGTGTTTGTTTTGCAGCCAAGCAGCATCAGGGATGCGAGGGCGATGGGGATAAAATGCTTCATATTCAGGGTTTTTGCAAATGTACGGGGTATATTTGGATAAAATATAACAGAAAATTATCCAATATTAACCAATAACGCAGACTTTTCATATATTTGCACTGTTATTACCCCAAATTTCACATATGAAAAAGGTTCTGCAACTCTCTGATCCCAATATATATGCCTCCTTTGTGAATGCTCCTATTCTCCATCCACTAGTGAGCATCGTCCATTATGACGAGGTCTCTCCAATACACACCAGCCTGAATAACTATGGTGTATACGCGCTTTTCATTCAGCCCGAATTTCCAAAACGACTCACCTATGGGATGAAGATGTTTGACGCTTCAGACGGATCCATCCTAGCCCTTGCTCCGGGACAGATCGGAGGAAAAGAGGATAACGGAGAGCTGGTTCCGGTGACAGGATGGGCACTGCTTTGGTCGCCAGAATTATTCAAGGGGAGAGAGATGGAGAAGCAGTTGCAGGGATACCGTTTCTTTTCATATTTTTATACTGATTCCCTACGCACCACTACCGCTGAATGGGGGCGAATCACCCAGCTACTCGTCCAGATGAGACATGAACTTCAGGAAAATGAGGACTCCCCCTCGCTTCGCTCCCTGCTTCTGGGATATATCCATGTGATTCTGGAATACTGCAACCGCATTTACCTAAGACAGATTTCCGCTGAAGACAAAGACTCTTCCGACATGCTGAAACGTTTTCATCAGCTTCTCATCAACTACTATGCGGACGGGAAACAGACTGATGGCGGTGTCCCTACTGTAAAATACTGCGCTTCCGAACTGGCCTATTCGCCACGCTACCTCGGCGACATGATCCACAAAGCAACGGGCGGGACCGCAATAGGTTATATCCATTCTTTTATAGTCGAGAAAGGGAAGAATCTTCTTATGCAAGGATACAATGTCAGCGAAACCTCACATCTTCTCGGTTTTGACTATCCCCACCACTTCAACCGCATATTCAAAAAAGTCGCGGGGATCACTCCGCGACAATTTCTGGGTCAATAAGGCTATCTGATACTACCGAAAAACAAGGATATTAGGGACCTTCCTCGCTCCTTCGTGATCAAACTTATGGTTATCATACGGATGATTGAGGATCCCCGTCTTGTCGGTCCATATTGTCGCAGAGCCGCCGCCATCAAGGTTGATGGCATCTTTAAGGCCTAAAAGGCGGCATAGAGCTACCATTTCAGGAAGTGACATCCCTTCCCCTTGACCTTTAAAACGGCCGTCGACGACTACTATGCAGGCCGTTCCGTCCTCTCTCCATCCGACCATGGAACGAGGATGGCGCATCTCGGCAAAAGACCAACCTTCGCGAAAAGAGCCGGGGACCCCGTCAAGAAGAAGGATCGGTCCGGTTGCGATTGCCGCATCATAGTGGCGACGGTAATAATCGTTACGAAGGGTATCATGAGGGAAGATTTCCATCTTCTTCCCTTTGATGGCAAGAATTCCATTAGAACGGGAATGCTCATTTGGCCTTGGTTCACCCACAATCTTATGATTGAGAGCGAAGAAAGTATGAGGGACCAAGCGCTTCATATTGAAGTAGCTGCCGTTTATTGCAAAGCGCCCCTTTGCCCTTATTGCAAGCGTATCCGTCGTCGAACATTCCGGTCCCGGAGCATGGACAATTGCAGGGCGGAACCGCCTTGAAGGGAACTCTACTATGGAGACACACTGCGTACTTTCAAATAGGGTAAGCTGCACGGAAGCGGCTCTTGCACCCTTTCCAAGATCTGTCCATTCCCACTTCGCTTCAGCCCATGAGAGCGAATCAGCACGGGTCTGAGAGAACAATTCCATTTGCCCCAGCAGCAACGCCGCCGATACGACCAGAATAAAATTCCTATAGGTTCCCATCATATGACTAATTGTTTGATATTCATCATCAGCGAGTACAGAATTGCCGGAATTGCCATAGTCTAATCTTGATGGCACAAATATATAAAAAATGATTATATTTATCTCATCAAACCAAGTATGAACCATTAAAAGATGAAAAGAATATTAGTCCTTTCCCTTCTCTGTCTCTTAGCTATTTCGTGCGTGCAAAATCGTAAAGCCGATTCCGCTTCATCGAAAGAAGTGATTGAGGTCGAGGGCCGCCAGGGTGTCGCCTGCGACGGGGAATTCTACTATGTCTCAGGATCGACTGCCCTGTATAAATACACAATAGATGGGGAACTCGTCCTTTCGAATGAGAATCCTTTTACATCCATAACCGCAGGCTCCCCCGCACCAAACCACATCGGCGACATCGATGTGTACAAGGGCGAAATCTACGCAGGATGCGAGTACTTCATGGACGGCGAGGGAAAGAACATCCAGGTAGCCATCTATGATGCCGGAACTCTCGAGTACAAGAGGTCCATCACATGGGAAAAGGAATCCGGTCAAGTGGAATGCTGCGGACTTGCAGTGGATCGCAAAAGAGACCTCGTATGGATGGCAGATTGGGTCAACGGGAGCCACCTCTATTGCTACGACCTATCTGACGGATCATATATTGGTAAGGTAGCCCTAAACCCCGCCCCTTCCCTCCAGCAGGGCATATTCTGCCTTGATGATGGCAGGATACTTATCTCTTGCGACGATGGGGATGCCGACAAGGATGAGGCCGACCACCTTTATGTCTGTCTGCCTTATAAGGATTCCGGGAAAACCCTTTTAGACGAAGCCGAAGTCACCATGTATATGAATATGACATCCTTCCGAAAAGCCGGCGAAATCGAAGGTCTTTGCGTCAATCCCCTTTCCGGCGAACTCGTAGTCCTCTCCAACCGTGGCGCCCGCATCGTTCTCGGTATGCCGAAAGGCTTTTACGACGGCTACGACAGGGAGATCCACGAGTTGTATGTAATGACACTTGTTCAAAAAAATGGCATGGTCACAGATTGATATTCACAGCCATATGATTCCCTCCTCCTGGAGTTTCTCCTAAAGATGTATTTTCAGATAATGCTGCCCGTCTATTTGGGGCCGAAATCAATGCGAATAATTTAGATAATATTGATATGAATCAGACACTTACACCACGCAGGAAGGGTCTTGCCGTAATCGCTGCCTTTGAAGCTAAAGGCGATCAGGCCGGCCTTTCCAAGGCTCTCACCGAAGCTCTTGATAACGGACTTACCATCAGCGAAGCGAAGGAAGCGCTTTCGCAATTATACGCCTACACAGGATTTCCCCGTTCTCTAAACGCTCTCGGCACTTTGCAAAAGGTGCTTGCAGCCCGTAAGGCCGAAGGGATCAATGATAATCCCGGAAAGGACGCCGATCCACTTCCGGAAGATTATGACGCTCTCAAACAAGGCACAGCTGTCCAGACACAGCTTACCGGGAAGCCTTTTGAATATAGTTTCGTCCCAGCTACAGATTATTATCTCAAGGCCCATCTGTTCGGCGATATTTTCGCCCGCAACAACCTGACTTTTGCCGACAGGGAAATTGTGACGGTATCCGCCATTTCCGCCCTTCAAGGCTGCGAACCCCAGCTTATCGCTCATGTCTCCGGAGCCAGAAACATGGGAGTTACAGATGATGAATTAAGGGCTTTGCCCTCTCTCCTAGAAGAAAAAGTCGGT
Organism: uncultured Bacteroidales bacterium; assembly: GCA_900318955.1. Taxonomy (GTDB): domain Bacteria; phylum Bacteroidota; class Bacteroidia; order Bacteroidales; family UBA932; genus Cryptobacteroides. The sequence continues at coordinate 194,626 of ONMJ01000001.1, read as the reverse complement.
CACGAAGAAGCCGAACGCCTGAGAGGGGCTCTTTCGGTTGTTCTCGATAATTAAACGATTCAAATATGAAATTAGCAGAAGCATTGAACCAGCGGGCGGACCTTCAAAAGCGACTCGCCCAACTTAAAGACAGACTCTCGAATAACGTAAAAGTTCAGGAAGGTGACTCCCCGGCAGAGAAACCGGAGGACCTTTTCGTAGAACTGAACGCCTCGCTCAAGGAGCTGGAAAGCCTGATTGTAAGAATTAACAAAACTAATCAGGAGACAACCTGGGGAGGAAAGACTCTGACGGAAATCATCGCCGCAAAGGATGTCCTTTCCCTCCATCTCTCTACCCTCCGTGCCGTCCTTGAGGCCGCCAATGTCCGCAGCGACCGCTACTCCCGTAATGAGATAAAGTTTGTCCGCACAATCGATGTCACCGAATTGCAAAAGAAAGTGGACTCTCTGTCGAAAGAGCTCCGCGAGCTGGACTCTTCCCTGCAGCAGGCCAACTGGATGACGGATTTATTGTAAAAAAAGCCGAGGCAGAGCGGGCACACCTCCGGACGGGAGGTAAAATCGTCCAACACATTGATCGGGAAACGGAGCCGTTCCCAGACAGTATTGTAAGGCTCATCACAACGTACAGGCGCACATTTTACGGCGTACATTTTACTACCGCGTGCCGGCTGCCAAGGCGACCTCCCTCTCGCAGGGAGGTTTTTTCTTAATTATTCTTCTATTCTTCAAAGCAATTATGTATCTTTGTTACTTCTTATGGAAGAGAAAAAGGTAACAGTATTCGAAGCTGAGGATCTCCAGAAATCCCTGGGTCTGAAAGGAGCTGTCGGAAGATGGCTTTCAGCAATGATTATAAGAATCCTGGAAATAGATAAGGTAAACCGGATTCAAGAGAAATATCCGACCGCCAAAGGTGCCGATATGTCGGACCATACATTGGAAGAGATAGGGGTCTCGTTCGAGATTCCTTCAGAGCAGCTGGAGCTCATTCCACGCGAAGGAGGGTTTTTCACTGTCTCCAACCACCATTTCGGGAGCATAGACGGGCTGATTCTCAATTCGATAGTCGGAAGGCGCAGACCGGATTTCCGGATTCTCACTACTTTTATGCTGACGATGATCCCAGGTCTTCGCGACAGCTTCATTCCTGTAGACAATTTCTCTTCCGGAGGAAGTAAAAGTATCACAGGCATAAGGGCCGCCCTCGGCCATATTGCCGAAGGGAAACCGCTGGGATTCTTCCCGGCAGGCGAAGTAGCCACATGGCAAAAAGGGAAGAACAGGACTGCCCCCGGAGAGAATAAGATTGTCGAGGACATTCCATGGGCGGAGAATATAATCAAGCTGATAAAAAAATCTTCTCTTCCCGTTATTCCCATCTATTTCGAAGGTGAGAATTCCAAGATGTTCCACATTCTCGGCCGCATCCACCCGAGACTTCGTACCATCCGCCTTGTTCATGAAATGTTCAATAAGAAAGGGACGGTAGTAAAAGTAAGAATCGGGCAGCCGATAACCCTCTCCGAGATGGAAGGATTCGACGTTCCCTCGCTCGGAAGATATCTTAGAAGCCGCTGCTATGCCCTTCAGGCACAATGCGAAAAGCCGGCTCAAACCTCTAAGGAATCCAAGTTTGAGCCAATTGACGCCCCTGTTTCAAAGGATTTGATTCTTGCCGATGCAAGACGTCTTGAAAGCGACAACCTGCTGTTTTCCTCCGGGGATTACAAGATGTTCCTTTTCCACCCAAACGAAGCCCCTTCCTTCATGAAGGAACTATGCCGGCTTCGAGAGGAGACTTTCAGGGCGATTGGAGAAGGTACGGGACTCAATACTGATACTGACAGCTATGACGAATATTACTGGCAAATGGTCCTTTGGAATGTCCCATCAGAGGAGATTGTCGGAGCATACAGGCTAGGTCCATGCGGGGAGATTCTTAAGGAGAGAGGCGGAATCAAAGGAATATATTGCGCTTCCCTGTTTAACTATTCTCCTCAGTCGGAGGCTCTGCTCTCCCGTTGCATGGAGCTTGGAAGGTCCTTTGTCATAGGCAAATATCAGAGGGAAGTACAGCCTCTTAAACTGCTCCTTGCCGGTCTTGCGGTCACTATGACAAGGTCGCCTCAGGTGGAATATGTTACAGGTCCTGTGAGCGTCAGCAATGCTATTCCCGACTTCTATAAGAGTCTCATCGTACGTTTCTTTGAGAATTCTTTTTCTTTACCAGGTGCAGAGAAGATTGTTGTTCCAACCAATCCCTTCAAGCCTGATTACATGACCATCAATCCAGATGATCTCCTCGCCGGTGTTAAAGGCAACGTAGATACTTTTGACCGCCTTCTCGGTGCCCTTTCAGACGGGAAATATCGTCTTCCGGTCCTCTTCAGAAAGTACTTCAGCTGCTCCGCCAAACTGGCTTGCTTTAATGTGGATCCCCTATTCAACAATTCCCTTGACGGTTTGATCTTCTTGCGCCTTTCCGAATTCCCGGTCCAGACGCTAAAGTCCCTCCTACGAGGGCTGCCTGAGGACCTTCAGAATAAGACATTAACCCGTTTCTACGGAGCTAACGCCCAGATTTAGGTATGGACAGTCCGCTATGGGTATATTTGCTTGGACTTGCCGGTATGGCCATCTATGGCGTACGGATTGTGGTTCAATGGTACTTATCCGAAAAGGCTCATGAAGTGGTCTCCCCCGGGATCTACTGGGTAATGAGCAGCATCGGCGCAATTGTCCTCTATATCTATGGCTGGCTACGAAAGGATTTCTCGATTATCTTCGGCGAGAGTATTGGATATTATATTTATATGTGGAACATTGCCATCATGGGACTATACAAGAATACTCCGAGGTGGGTTTTCGTCGCACAGGCTCTGTTCCCGGTTCTAATTATCGGACTGATGCTCCGCGATTTTCCGGCCTTTACCCACGATTTCCTTATGAATGAGAAGGTTCCCCCAGGCCTTTTGGCTCTCGGAATGATCGGACAGTTCACATATGAAATCCGAGGAGTATACCAGCTTGTCTACAGTATGAAGCGAAAAGAATCAATCCTTCCACTCGGACACTGGATTCTCGCAGTCGCAGGATCCCTGATGATTATTGCCTATGGTCTGATCCGCCACGACTGGGTACTGGTCATAGGCCAGTTTGCAATCGTTTTCTCAATCCGTAACATAATGATTTCGCTTGCATCGAGTAAAAGAAAGAAAGATTCGTAAATCGGAACTATTTATATATCTTTGCATTGAAATTAATAACCAAATAGCATATTTTCGTAACAATGAAAAAGTTGATTCGACTCTCTGCCATCATTATGATGAGCATCTGCCTTAGCAGCTGCCTTGCCGGTAAATACATGTGCAACTATGCTCTGCTTCCTTCTCCTCACGGAGTTGATGATATAGAGCGCACCCGCCATAAAGCCGATTCGCTGATGCCGGGAAGTACGGCCTGGTACGATGGACTGAAGGCTGAAGGCCTCCTGAAGGATACCACAATTGTCGGCTATAACGGTTACAAGATCCACGCTTGCTACGTTCCCGCGGCAAAACCCGCGGAAGCGGCCGGAACTGCGATAGTGGTCCATGGATACACCGACAATCACTATGTATTCCTCTATCTGGTTCGCATGTACAGGGATGATCTCAACTATAATGTGCTCTTCCCGGACCTTCAGTATCACGGCTATTCCGAAGGCCCCGCCGCCCAGATGGGATGGCTTGACCGTTATGATGTATCCACATGGGCAAAGGTCGCCCACAACATCTTCAAAGACGACTTTATGGTCATCCACGGAGTATCAATGGGAGCGGCAACTGTAATGATGATGAGCGGAGACCCTCAGCCTGAGTACATCAAAGCTTATATCGAGGACTGCGGTTACTCTTCAGTTTGGGACCAGTTCAAGTCCAATCTGCACCAGAGTTTCCACCTGCCTCCCTTCCCGATCCTCAACAGCGCAAGCATAGTCTGCAAGAATCGCTACGGATGGTCTTTCAAAGAGGCTTCTTCAGTAAAACAGCTTGCAAAATGCGACCGTCCGATGCTTTTCATCCATGGTGACGCCGATGATTTCGTGCCATTCTCCCACCTTCAGGCCAACTATGACGCCAAAGTCAATGGCTACAAGGAAATGTGGGTGGCAGAAGGCGCTGTCCATGCCAACTCTTTTGCAAAGCATCCTGAGGAGTACAAGCAGCATGTAAAGGACTTCCTTCAGAGAGTCCGCCAGATGCAGTAGCGCCTTATAGCTTAAACGTATAAGTTACTCCTAGCCCGACAAAGTAAGAGTTCGTTAGGAAAAGGTACGGAGCGTATCCGCTGCTATATGAAGCATCCTTTTTCTGCTTGCCCTTGGAACTGAAATCTATGTCGAGATCGTAACTCAGATCGGCTACGACAAAAAAATCAAGCGAATTTCTCCGCGGGGTCTTGTATGTAGACCCCGCGGTTATTCTTAGACGGGTGAAATACAAATCGTTATACCTGGGGTCGGGGTTTGTCCATCGCTTGTCTATGCTGTCATAGACAAAGTACTCGGGATTGACCCCGTTAAGAAGGAACCTCGCCTCTGCCGAGAGATACGGAGTATACGGACTCATAGGGAGGTCATATGAGATTTTCGCCCTTGTCTTAAGTGCCCATGAGGTCTTGGGACTTTGGTAGAGATTGACTGAGTCTGTCCTATAAGTAGCCTGAATCTTTTCCCTGACAGCGACTTTCATGCGCCCAGACTTGATTGTCTCAGTAAGAGTGAACGCACCCCGGTGTCTCAGGTACCAGCCCTTTGATACCGAGTTATTTGCAATAAGGGTATAGCTTACCGCGGCCTTTAACCACGGAGCGACTTTATACTCAATTCCAAGATCCGTATAGGACTTCTGTAAATGGGAAAAGTTATCATCTACCCTAAGCTCTTCTTCAGCAAAGATGGCCAATGTCTTAGGGATGATGTCCTTTTCGAGTCCAACAGCCACTCTTGCTCCCGTCTCAAATGTGGGATCCTCCTCGACATAATCGAGTGTCTGCCCCAGCGCAGCCAAAGGGAAAAAGATGGCTGCCGCGGCAACTATTCTTCTAATCCACATAATCTTTAGCTTTCTGAAGTGAATCTATTGAATTGTTCTCCCCTTTTCCAAGGGTATAATAGACCTTGATATAAGCTGAGTCCTTTAGAAAGTCCACATGTCCTATCTCCAGATTGTCAATTTTAAGTCCGAGCCTTTTCTGAAGGTCCTCAACCAAATCCTTGCGGCGCTCCGGTACAATCAGATCTATCCTGTCATAGAGAACCAGTTTTGTGGAAGTATGCTTGACAATCCTTTCCCCTTCCAGAATTGCAATCAGAACTATAAGAAGCAGATTTGTAAGAACCAGAATCCCCACATTCGCCCATTCCAGAGTGTAGTGTGGATGGGCAGTTCCTTCGCCGACCAGCTTGAAGATGGAAGAAAGGCCATTGATTGCAGCGACTGCGATGATAACGAACATATAGGTCATCTCCCTGATCGGGACAGTCTCCGTACGGTAACGTATTACCCCGAAAATGGCGAATAAGCCCAGTGTAAGGCCGATTCCAATATCCACATTGCCCATCATATAGAGCATCATGAGCATCGCAGAAGAAAAGACGAGGAAGGTGAAATAGTAATCGCGGCGACGGCTTTTCCTATAATAGAAACAGTGAACGATTATCCAGCAGAAAAGCAGGTTGATAAGGAATCGCAGCGAGAGTTCGGTAAGGCTCTGAATGGGAGTTTTTACCGCATCGGTTATAGATGCGACATCTAAAATATCCTCATCGCCCAAATCAACGTTACCGAAAGAGGCGACGGCCTCATCGGAAAGCTGCTCATCCTGCGCATAACATGCTCCCAGAGAGAGAGCAAGAGCTGAAAAAAGGGTGACAATTATTCTTTTCATCTTACTATTATTTTTTCTCCTGTTGTTTTTTCTATTTTCCGGACTTTGACTTTAAAGCGATTCGACTTGGCAGAGGGATTTGTAACAGTAGTCCCTATGCAGTACTTACTGATGCGCACTGGCTTTACCCTGCAGTCCAGAAGTATTCTTTTCATCTCGCTCTCAGCCCTTCCATCCTGCTTCAACTCTATGATTACCGCTGAGCCTAAATCGGCAGTAAGCGATGTGTCGTGATTGATAAAACGAAGCGAGGTGTCTATTGTAAGGCGCTCGGTCTTGGCTCTATTGACAAGGGTAATCCGCCTGAAAAGAGTCTCCAGCCTAGGTTTTATCAAGTCTACGGAATAATCCGAATGCTCTGAAAGGAACCGTGCCGCAGATGCATTGGAACGGAAATCAGCAAAAGCCTCAGAAGGGATTTCTGTACGCTTTTTCTTTGTACGGCCCTTGTTATTTTTCCGCTTAATCTCAAGAAAAGTCTGAGAGGTCGAAACGTAGACTCTTGTCCGAACCTTCTGGCGAACCAGACGGCGGTTGTGATGATCCTGAAACATCTTCAGCGAATCAGTATCGAAGTACAATGAATTGTACGGGCTGATTGTGCTTCCTTCGACCTCCAATGCCCGGTATCCATTATCCGCAGCCTTCTCGAGCACCTTTTCAAGGACAGATTCGATAGTGAGGTACTTAGTATCAACACGGTTCATCAGCTTGATGGAATCCATCTCCTCAAGCTTTATGGTCCCCATCCGTTCCCAGACCTTGAAACTGTCTACATCCGTCCCCATGAAATCCTACTCGCTGTCTTCGGCAATATACTCATAGACCTTGGTGGACACTAGCTTCCCTTTCGGATCGTAGGTATACTGAATCTTTTTGCGTCCGAAGGAGTTCCACTCGAATTTCTTGACCGAGACAAGCTTGTTCCTCTCGTCATACGACAGCTCACGTGAAACTTTTCCGTCAGCCCCGTATTCGTATCGTTTGGTCCACTTGATTCCGTTTGAAGTATACTCCTTCTCCTCTATCTTTTTCCCGTCGGAATTATAGACGGTCTGATGGTCGAGAACCTTCCGGTTACTTCTGGCATCGGTATTCCATTCTTTGATGACGAGATTCTTCTTGTTGATTTTCGGCGTAGAGTCCTGCGAAAAAGCGGAAACAGCCCCAATAAGGAGAAGAGCTACAAGTGAGAGTATCTTTACCTTCTTCATATCACTTAATCATTACGGTCATTAATCCTGAACTTAGAGGGACTTCCAGACAAATGGCTGTACGGTCGCTACCCGTTGAGCGCCACATGGTAATTTCATTCCCGCTACCATCCTCCATAAGCCCGCGTTCAGTCATCTCAAGCAAAACGCGTTCCACTTTTCGACCCGGGAAACGTTCATTATCAATTCCTTCCGAGCATAGAGTAGCAGGGTAAGACCGGCCGTTCATAAGGACATGGAGTTTAATCTTCTCTCCGGAAGAAAAATCATAGAACCTTGTAAAGAAGATAAGTGAAAGAAGTTCCATCGTGGGACCATCCTGACTGATGACTTTTGATTTCGGAGTTTCATCTCCCCAAGCGAGGACAGACTCTATCGTCTTTGATTTCGAATTATAATAATACTCCCGCTTCCCTGTCACTTTATCTTTCTTCAAAGGATTGATACAGTAAAGTGGCGTCGCAGAGGATGTAAGATAACTGTCGGAAACATATTCTTCCCCCATAAACATGCGGAAAACCGATGATGCCTTGATACTGGCTTTGGCATGAAAGGCCGAACGTCCCTCCCACTTGTCTTTTGAAAGGGAAATAACTGCAGTCGCCACTTTGGAGTTGAACAATTTATACTTGTATCGGACTTCGTATTCTGCCTTTCCAAGAGCGCTATCCGGAATTCTTCTGGCGGCTGCGGAGGAAGAGAATAAGAAAAGAATCATAGAAATGATTCCAAGAGCCTTGATAAAGAAGATATTATCTTTATTCATACAGATATAGGGAGTTGTCATTAAAGACAAATATAACGATTATTATGAAAATGGAGATAACGAAAGCCTTTGCTTTCTTATAGAAAAAGCGTAACTTAGCATTCACAAGGTGAATCTATAATTTCTAACACTTATGAGTCAACTGCATGTTATCAACCACCCCATGATTCAGCATAAGCTCACAATCATGAGAAAAAAGGAAACCGGTTCAAAAGACTTCCGGCAGCTTCTTAATGAAATTTCTCTTTTGATGGGTTACGAAGTCACTCGCGACATTCCTCTCGAGCCGGTTGAAATCGAAACTCCTATTTGCCCGATGAAGGCGGCGAAGGTTTCCGGCCGAAAATTGGCCATAGTCCCTATCTTGAGGGCAGGCATGGGTATGGTAGATGGCCTGCAGATGCTTGTTCCTGTCGCAAGAGTCGGTCACATCGGACTCTACCGCGACGAGAATACCCATAAGCCGGTTGTCTACTACTGCAAGCTTCCTGAGGATATCCAGGATCGCCTCGTCATAGTTACCGATCCTATGCTTGCAACGGGAGGAAGTGCATGCGACGCCCTCGAGATGCTGAAAAAGCGCGGTTGCAATAACATTAGGCTGATGTGCCTTGTAGGAGCCCCTGAAGGCATTGCGAAGGTCCAGGCGGAGCATCCTGACGTAGATATTTATCTCGCAGCAGTGGACGAGCGCCTCAACGAAAACGCCTATATAGTACCTGGTCTTGGCGATGCCGGAGACAGGATTTTCGGGACCAAGTAAACAACTGCATTATGTCATTTTCAAGAAGAGATTTCTTTAAAAAGAGTCTCGCGACGGGAGCCGGAGTTGCTGCCGCCAGCGTTTTAGCACCTATTCCCACAGAAGCCCAGAGCAAGCCCGCTAAAAAGCCCATTCCCGTCAGCGTATCCGAAGACGTTGTCCCTTCAACAGGAGACAAAGTCCTTCTGAATAAGATAAGACAGGCAAGATACGTAGCGTCAAAGCCCAAGGTATCCTCTCTCGGCATCCTCCATTATACGGATATCCACGGCGACAGTATAGCCGCAAACAAGATTCTTTCCATAATGGATGACTATGCTCCTTATATCGACGCGGTCCTGAATACGGGAGATGCAGTCCAGTACTTTGTTGAGCCCACAAAAGAATATCCGTTCGGTGCGCAGTGGTGGAGGGAGTCCGGCCTTGCCGAGAAGTCTCTTTTCGTCCTTGGCAATCACGACGGGGCAAAGGGATCGAACTCCAAGGGCCATAAGGAGGGATCGGCTGACTGGGATTTCTATGGGAAAGAGAAGTCCTATGATACTTTCTTCAAAGACTATGTAGAAGGGCTAGGCTGCGTGATGCCTGAAGGGAACGACGATCCAAAGAGCAAATTCTACAAATCATGCTTCTGGCACAAGGATTTCCCCGAAGCCAAGATACGCCTTATCGGAGCTGACTGCATGCATTTCTATGATACCTTCCGTCACAAGACCTCCGAGCAGGAAGAGTGGCTGACGGCAAGGCTTGAAGATACCCTCAATCCCTCAAACCCGGCCTACGGCTACTCTGTAATAGTCGCAAGCCACTACCCTCTCGACGATTTTGAGGGAGAGGATGGAATATGGGACGAAGCCTCCCACAAGTTCAAATACAACTCCTCCCCTGAAGGTGGGATAGTGATTGACTTCAAATCTTCCGCACCGACTCCCTTCCATACCATATCCATGAAATCATTCAATGCCGAGAAGAGATTTGCTATCAGGCAGAAGATTGCAAATCCTGAGGCTAAATATGGCTATGACAAGAGCGAAGTCAACCCCCTTGGAGATGCTATCCGAGCCTGGAAAGACAAAGGCGGCAAATTCATTGCATGGATCTGCGGACATTGCCATTTCGACATGCTCTACTACCCTGCCAAGTACCCGGATATGCTTTGCGTCGCCCTCGACCAGGCGGGCAATCTCCGTGGAAACGCCTTCACCGACCGTGGAGCCGACCTGGAGTCAAGAGTCTGCGCCAACTACTATGGAATAGATACCCAGAACGGTCTTTTCAAGATAGTTAGGATTGGCCTTTCCATGGACAAGTTCATGGTACAAAAAAATACCCTGTGCTACGACTATATCCATAATGTCGTAATCTCAGGGTAATTTCGAAGGCTCCTGAAGGACGCCTATTTCACTGTCTTCGAGATATTCATCTCATCGGCATGTACATCCATATCCTGCATATACTGCGGGCTGTACTTGCCGCGGGGTAGATCCTCGAAAATATAGTTATTAGCTTTTCTTGCCGCCACAATATGGTCTGTCATGGCCGTATTGATGGCGGTAGTTGCTAAATCGACAAGTACCGATAATAAGGAAGTTTTCTTGTTGTCATCTGAATCCGAATCCGAAGAGAGGTCGAGAAAGAGGTCGCAGCTTCTGTCGAAAAGGATCTCCCCGGTAGTTGCGGAACGTATGAAATATCGGATATCGGCATCGATGCCGACCCCGACTTTCGCCCACTTGTTGATCTCCGAGAACACCACAGCATCCGCCCCAAAAAAGGTCTTGAACATATCGAGGGAAGAATCTACGAATATTTCCGAGTCATAAGCACTCTCTTCTTTCAGGACTTCCATGGTTATCATTGGAGGTATCACATAATACCCGGCATCTATCAGCGGCTTACTTATGGATGTATAAAGAAGGTCCTTCGCCTCAACATTGGTTGTATTGTTGATCGGGGGCATTACCAGAAGAGTAACCGGCTTCTCCTTGTACATAAGAGGATACTGCGTTCCCCTTGTAAGGGAGGACGTCATCCCACAGGATGACAGGATGGCGATCGTCGCCAAGATAATAAGAACTCTTTTCATATCACCTCCCTATTCTATCCAGTATGGGCTGGATCAACTTGGCGGACTCGGGATAGAGTTCCAATTCTTTCTTCAGCATTTCCTCTCCCCGGGATGCGAATATAACCGCATAATCGCTTCCTTCGAATAATCTCTTCTGGGAAGCGGTCGCCTTTGATGCAAAGATCTCTGCTGTCTCCGGCTTCAGGAGCAAATACCCGTATTCTGCACAGATTCCGGGAGGCGGGACCGCCCTGGAGCCGCCGGGATGAGATACCAGCTTCTCATATTCGCAGAGAAGTCGGCAAATGCTTTCCGGAGTCTGCGCATTATAGACATTGTATGCAGCATTCTCATAATCAGACGCATCACTCAGATTGAATCCCCAATTATAGAGGGACTGGGTCATGCCGCATGAAGACAATGCCGCAACTGCTAAAACAATAAGGATTACCTTCCTCATAGTTCGACAATCTTATGCTCCCCAACCGATACGAAGATAGTCTTGGCGTAGACTGTCTCGCCACCTTTCTTGACGGTAACATCATGCTTTCCGGGAGTCATGAAGATAGTATTCTTGGCTGTCTTCTTTATGTTTCTATTAACTTTGTAATCGCTGGTCTTGACGGTCTGGACAGTGTAAGTATTATCATCGATAGTCACCTGCACATCAGATTTTGTACCGGAGACGAAAGATATGGAGGCTTCGTCAGGCCTTCCGGAAGCGACGGAATATGATCCGAGTCCGCATCCGACAAGAAGGAGGGCAGCGAAAGCTGCAAGAATGAATTTTTTCATGATTTATTTATCTGAAATATAATAATCTTCAAGTTTCTCAGTGTTAATCGGATCTCCGGAATAGTTGCAGAAGGAAATTTCGGTCTCAGGGGTGTCACCAATAGAATTGAGCACGGTGACTGTCCCTATTTTCACTCCGGGCAGCTCAATTTTAATACCGGTTTGAGGATTGGTAACGACCTTTCCCTTCTTGTATACATTAAATATGTCGTTCGGTGCAAGTCCCTGGGAAACTCCTCCGGAAATGACATATGAGCCATCATCCGCAGAGAGAATATATGACTTCCACGGTTTGTCCATGCACTTATTGATGATATTCTCCACGAGCTGACTGAGTGCTGCAGAAATAGCTTTGTCACTAAGAGTTGCGTCAAATCCGGCCCGACCGCCAAGTCCGAAGGCCTGTTTGGTTGTAGTCTCGGCATATCCCTTAGCCTCATCAGAATAGATAATCAGACCGGTTGCAGCCTCCACCAGTCGGATGCTGACTCCGGCCTCTACTGTCTGGGTCTTGGATGAAGAGAAGATGCTCTGTTCGCCCTGATCCTTACGGCCATATTCGGTGATAGAGCCAAGAATGATATAATCGGCACCAATCTTATTCATTCCCTGACCAGCCTCAGCAACAAGCACATCAAGGTCTTCCCTTTCGAGAAGTATGAATTTCTCACTGGCAGCAAGCTTTGCTGAAAGAAGGTCCAGAGCCTGCTTGCGCATAGGATCATTCTCCTTGTCATAGAAAAGTCCTTTGCCATATTTGGTCTCGTTCGAGAAACGTCCGATTGCGACTTTTCTCTTGATAGTCTTTTCTCCCTGAGCAAAAGAAGGAAGAGCGCACATTGCCGCAAGAACGGCAAGGAGAGTCACTTTAAAAAATCTTTTCATATTCTTAAAATTGTTATAATTATTATCACAAAAACTACTCTACTGCGAAATACATGCCCATTTCATTGAAATATTTCCACCTCCTAAGCTTCCTGTAGGCGCTTCTCGGAAGCTTAATGACAGTATCGTCGATTGAAGAGTACTTGAGAATCACATCAGCTTTCTCGACAGTTACGGATAAAACCATCATCTCCGGGATTCCCCCGGGATTATTACTTAGCAGATAATCCGCTGACTTCCTGCAGTTTCCGCCCGACCTTCCTTCAAAACGAATTGGGCCGTCAAGCACATTGTCCCTTATGTCATTATTGACATTTGATTTCCCTGATTTGATTCTAGATTCTACAGAGGCAACCCGACGCGAATCAATGCAATAACTATTGGAAATCCCGGTAATCACATTCCCGTATATGCTGAATCCGGAGGCTCCGTCATCGCAGAAAATTCCGCGATTGCTTCTCTGTCCGGTAAAACGGCAAATCCTGTTGAAACGTACGATGGCATTATCATTCAATGTACATAGATAGATGGCACCGGTATCCATAATAGTATAGAACTCAGGATGTTCCAGCCATTCGCCCTCGTATTTTATCAAGTTTCGTTCTACTATTCCAGACGAAGGAGCAGTCTGCACTCTCGTAAAATAAACCCCGAGAGTAATTGCTCTGGATCCAAAGTTAATAAAAGTATTGTCTCCTACATAGTAATTCTCCCCGCTGCAATCAACGCACGAAGTCATATTTAGGGCAAGTCCGCATTCTTCGAAACGATTCCCCGTTACCCTTGTATTCTTAGAGGGGTTAAGGGACGTCACTCCCCCGGCGTAGCAATGCTCTACTATGTTATCAGTAAATGAGAAGTTGTCCGTCCCTGCCGCCATAACAACATTAGTATGGAGATTTCTGAATTCGCAGGAAGATATCTCTAGAGAAGACGATTTCACATCGGTAAAATCAAAGAGATACCCGTTTTCCGAGCTATTTCCATAAAAGTGAAAGCCTTTGAAAGACAGAGACTTCAGGGCCGCCCCATAACTTGCAAGGAAACGTCCTGCCGCGCAGATATGTACCTTCCCTGAGCCGTCAGGAATGGGAAGACGGGAACTGCTCGAATTGCAAATCTTAAAGCGGGCTCCTTTCCCGGCGTAGGACATATCGAGGTTGAGCACCTCTGGGTCATCCGCCTTTATAGACACCGACCCGTCTTCAATTTTAACGACTTCGTAATAGTGGCTCTGATAAGATTCTGTCAGAAGAATATAAGCATTCTCAACCTTTGCGGCACGAATCTGAGGACAGAGCAGTTTATAAACTCCCTTTTCCTTTCCGGAAGCGACTATACGGCCGCTCACCCTGTACATCGGGCTCCATAAATCAACGCTCTCATAATTCCTGTTCAGGACAGCCCTGTCAGGCTTGAATGCCCCTTTATAACGACTTCCCGAAGTATAATCTTCTCCCTTGGCAATTAGGACAGCCCCATTCCCTTCGAATGAAACAGATGCTTCCGGGTACACCTGGCCGGATAAATTCATATGGTTTTCAGAATAAAAGAAGGGGCCGGTGTTCTTGAATTCCACCCTGATATCCTTGTATCCGGCATCAAGGGCGGAAATCACTATCCCTGGAAGCCTGTCGAACTTATCTTGCGTTTCGACAGAAATAACTCTGGAGGGGGTTGCTGCAAATGAAAGCAGAATCAATGATAAAAGGAATCTCATTTTCTTCTCAATCTTCTCTTAATTGCATTGAAAAAATGGGAAAGATCCATGCCGGCAAAGCCAAGATGAGGATCCAGTGAGAGGAAATAGTAGCCTAGAGCTCTCAAGGCAGACGTCACTGAGGGCTTCGCATTATGCTTGAGCACCTCCGTTCGGAACTTGATATAGGCCCTGTCCGAGCGGTCCAGATCAATGCCAAGCCTCTCGAGAAAACCGCTGAAGAATTCATAGATAGCAATTCTTTGTTTCTTGATCTCGGGGCTCAAGCGTGAACTAATACCATTCTCGGCAAAGTAGATATTCCCCGGGACAGGGATATGGTAGAACCTCTCTGAAAAGATTTCAAGCTGGTCGTCCTGAGCCTCTTCAACCATGAAGGAGCGCCCCTGACTGACAGGAATATATTTTTTTAGGACATTGATAGAGAAGCAGGCGCTCCTATCGTCCATCAGACCGCGAAGTTTCAGCTTAAGAGGAGATAACTCCTTATCCAGCAGCTTATTCCGACGGGCCAACTCCGACCCATCAGGATATTTGACAATAGTATTGCCGACTACGCAGTAAAGGTCGCTCCCGATATCGATTCCTTTTTCGGAGATAAAATCCACGACAGCCTTAAAATACCCTTCACAGCACATATCATCGCCTGCGATGCGGTAAATTATGTCACCTGTCGGCATCTCCCATGTTTTCTCCTCGTTTGCAAAAATACCGAGATTGGGATCGTTCCTATTGAGTTTGAAAAGTCCCGGATAGCGAGAAGAGTATTCATTTAGGATTTCCCAAGTCCGGTCGGAGGAACAATCGTCGCTCACGCAGATTTCATAGAGATACTCCTGACAAAGGAGAGACTCTAGAGTACGGGCAATTACATCCTCCTGATTATAGGTGATGATAATAACAGAAAACCTTGGACTCGCTTTCGTCATGACAATAATAATTCTGCATAATCCTCTGCGACCGCGGAATCCGTCATTCTGCGCGCGGTACTGATCGCTGCATTGGAAATCGCCAGCCTCTCGGAGGAAGTCAATCCATTGATTCTTCGAATGAGAGAAGCAAGTTCATCAGCATCCCCTGCGGGGCATAGGAAGCCATTGACTCCGTCAACTATAACTCCGTCAATACCTTCTCCCCTGGCGCCGATAGTGATGCATCCGCGGGCCATGGCTTCGAGATAGACAAGACCGAAAGCTTCATGCTCGCTTATCATTACCATACAGTCCGCCTCATCATAAAGCGGAGCTATTTCCTTCCTAGGAAGCTTTCCGGAAAAACGCACCGAAGAAGCGGAAGAAGTAGCGGCAATAGCACTGTCAATCTCCTCTCTATCAGGTCCTTCCCCTACAAATGTCAAGGAAAAACCTTTATCCGGATATACTTTACTCAGGGCTTCCACGACTTTGGAAGGATACTTTCTACGAATGAATTCTCCGACATAGATAAACCTTGACAACGGTCCTTCAAATGTCCTCCGGCTTTCCTGCAAAGGCAGATAATCCGGAATGCCCGAATAGCAGATAAAAGGAGCGGGGACCTTGCAAATCTTTCTCTCGAAATCCTCCTGAATCCCCTTTGAACGGAATCCGTACCTGGTATAAGAAGAGATAATCTTCTCATAATCAGGGTAGCGTTCTTTGAGTTTTTTAGGCACCCCGTGCTCAACCATAAAAGTCTTTGAATGAAGATGTTCATTCAGAAGAGGGATGATCTCAAGAGACAACATATGCCCAGTAATCGCATCCGGGACGAAGTCCTTTGCCTTTAGAATATCAAGAACCTCCGATATGAACTTTTGGATAGACCGCTTGGGAAAACGTCCGTGAGGTATAAAATTATATACGGGTACTCTGAAAATAGGGACCCCATCCATAGTGTAATACTCTGTCTTTCTGAGCCTTTTGGAATAAAAATTTCCTCCTCCGACACGGTTTGCTATCTGTCGCCCGAAAAGTTTTATAAGAAGATGCCAAGCCAGGCAGTAGACTCCCTGAAGATGGATAACAAGGACGTCATATCCCTGCCTGACCCACTCTTTTGCAAAGGAGTGGCAGACATCCGTCGCGTTGTTCTCCGGATATGGGATCGGATACAGCGGCGTTATCAGGAGTATCTTCTTCATTCGAAAGCATTTATCCTTTTTACTACTTCCGCGGCCTCTTCGAGGGTCATCGAGGGACTTATAGGAAGAGAAAGTTCATGATCAGCGATATACTCTGTGACAGGATATGAAAGACCGTTCCACTGCTTGTAGCACTCCTGCTTATGCGGAGGAATCGGATAATGAATCACAGTACCTATTCCATTATCCTTCAAGTATTTCTGTAATTCATCCCGCCTAGAGGCCAGTATCGGGAAAATATGATAGACGTTGTTTTCTCCGGCAAGACGAACCGGCAAAGAGATCGCTGGATTGGAAATATTGTCATAATAAAAGGCCGCTATCTCCTTCCTTCTGAGGTTATCGTCATCGAGATGGGACAGCTTGACATCCAGTACCGCCGCCTGGATTTCGTCGAGACGGCTGTTCCTTCCGCAGTATTTGAAAACATACTTTTTAGAACTGCCGTAATTGGCCAGACTTCTCACAGCCTCTGCAAGAGAAGGATCATTCGTTGTAACTGCGCCGCCGTCTCCAAGAGCCCCAAGATTCTTTCCGGGGTAGAATGAATGGCCCGCGGCATCTCCGAGACTTCCTGTCCTGCGCCCGTCAAGAGCAATGCATCCATGAGCCTGGGCATTGTCCTCAACGAGTTTGAGACCATATTTCCGGCACAAAGGGCCTATCTTTTCGGTGTATGCGTTGCGCCCGTACAGATGGACAATGCAGATTGCCTTTGTCCTCGAAGAAATAGCTGCTTCGATCAGGGAATCATCTATCTCAAGAGTATCCATCCTCGGCTCGACCATAACCGGGACGAGCCCGTTTTCTGTAATGGCAAGAATCGTCGCGACAAAAGTGTTGGCAGGGACTATAACCTCATCTCCCGGAGCCATTACTCCCATCTCGATATAAGCCCGGAATATCAGAATCAATGCATCCAGGCCGTTGGCGCAGCCAACAGTATACTTGGAGCCTATAAATCGGGAATAATCCTCCTCGAACTTTTCATTCTCACTTCCCTGCAGGTACCAGCCGCCGGAAACCACTCTGGCGACAGCCTCCTGAATTTCTTCACCGTGAAGCGAGGTAACGTCTTTCAATGAAAGGAACGGTATCATTTTATTATTCTATTTTCTTCCTAAATAATCGTCCAGGAAACGTTCGTTGGACTCTGAGACACTCTCATAAGTAAGAACATCCCTCGGTCCTGAAAGGATGGCATATCCGAATTTATCCCTGTCTCCGTCATCAATATAATCGCCATAATGATCCCCTGCCTTCAGGCCGGAGTGATCTTCGAAAAGGACATGGATTCGAGGATCGAGGAATTTTGTTATGTCTGTTTCCTTAACGGAAGTAGACCCGGAAGGGATATCATATCCAAACCACATCGAAGCATTGGGACCGTTAAGATAATTTCCCGGCTCGACTCGACCGCCATGGAGCATCTTCACATAGTCGCCGAGATAATCATGCCCGGATGCCTTCCATACAGTATGACTGCAGATAAAACCGCTGGAGCGGGCGCCCATTTCAACGGGAGTGAACGAGCCGTCACTCTTCATTATTATTTCAAGGTGACCGAACATACTATGGAGCCCCAGAGCCTTATAGCAAGCTATTCCAAACTCCGCGATACGGTTCCAGGTAGCGTCATCATATTTTCTGGAATTCCAATGGTGGATAACAGTCACATGGTTGTCATGAGCATACTTGGAATGGTGCTGGATGGAGCTTCCGTAACAATTGACATTCCCATAGGCATCCCCAAGCATATCCACAGTAAATTCCTCACCCTCAACAAATTCCTCTATCATATAACGGCCGTCGAAAGAAGCGGAAGAGGCCCTTTCGAAAGCTTTAAGGAGGGATTCCCGGCTCTGTCCCTTCTCCAGGATTGTGATTCCCCTTGAACTGGCGGAGACATCCGGCTTGCAAATGAGTTTCATCCTCTTAGACAGATCGAATATCTTCTCAAGATCAAACTCAGAATCCATCATGGATATCCGGTTGAAAACACCCGCTGCCATCCATGAATCTCTCATCTCATTCTTGGAAAGCACCCGGTCGAATTTCTCCGGCATCACTCGGTTACCGCACCAGCGGTTGATGGCGTTCACCGTCGGAGCGGCCAGATCAATGCTTGAGAGAGCGCCTTCAACCTTTCCGGCAAAACCTCTTTTCTCAAGTTCGGCGACGATACCGCTACTGTCCTTGACATCCATCCTTATATAAAGATCTCCCGTGATAGAAGGGACTTCGTTCCAAGCCACAACGATGACCTTATAACCCAGCTCCCGAAGGTGGGCCACCTGACCGGTCAGCAGCCGGTTACATCCTAAAAGTACGAAATACTTATACATTTCTTCTGAAATCAAGGAACTCCTCATAATCTCTAATATAATCTTCTTCCTTGTAGATATCTGAAGCAAGCACCATGCAGACTGCTCCGGAAGAGAAATCATCAAGATCCCTCCACATACCCGGGCGGACCAGAAGACCCTTGTACGGGCGGTTGAGGAAGAAGGTCCTCCGCTCATTTCCGTCAGTCAAAGTAACTGAAAAGGACCCCGATGCCGCAACTATAAACTGACTGAGTTCCCTGTGGGCATGGGCACCTCTGGACTCTCCTCCGGGGACATCGTAAAGGTAATAAACCCTCTTGACGTCAAAAGGAAGAGTGAGGCCGTTCTCAACCACGGAGAGGTTGCCTTTTCGGTCGCTGTGGTGCTTGTCAAGGTCTATTATGAGACAATCGTCAAGACTATATTTCTTCATTGGCCTTCATCCTTAGATATTCTTCATAGTCGTATACATAGTCACCTTCATCGAAGGGTGTCGAAGCAAATTCGAGAGCAAGCGAGTTGGTGGAAAAATTATTGATTTCTCTCCAGAGCCCTTTCGGGATATATAGACCGTAATACGAGCGGTTGAGAGAAAAAACCTTCTTCTTGCTTCCATCGTCCACAACGACGTCGAAACTACCGGAGAGGGCGATGATGAATTCTTCAGTCGAGAGGTACGCGTGGCCTCCCCTGGCTTCTCCTCCCGGGACATCATAGAGCCAATAGGTCCTCTTTATCGCAAAGGGGATGTGTTTATTCTCCTCAACGAAAGAAAGGTTACCCCTCTTGTCCAGGATTTTCGGAATGTCAACAAGTCTGCAATTCTCTACTTTCATCTGTCGTTATGAATTTAATCTGCCGCGAAGGAATAAACGATGTCGCAGCAAAGACCAAAGTGAAAATAATGATGTTATCATACATACATCCACTAGCCATCGCCATTACCACCAGAGCAAGTAAATAGTAAATATAGCGCCTGATATAATGCCTCGTAAGAACGAGCATCAGAATCAGAATCCCTATAATCACCACGAAACCTACAATCCCCGTCTCGCATAGAATCTCTATAATAAGATTATGAGGATAGGTATCATAATCTCCCATCAAATTGAACCGACCGAAGCCTGCACCAAGAATCGGATTGTCAAGAAACATCTGGACGCCCGCAAGAAGCCATATCCCGCGTCCGCCTCCCTCAACATATCCTTCTTCAACGGTGCTCGAAAAGAGTTCGTTGATATTTGAACTGAAAAAATATAGAAGAGGAACCAGCAGGGACATCAGAGCCACTATGAAAATGCCTCTTCTGCCAAAAGACGCCAGCACCCAGATGAGGGCGATTACGAATACTCCTATTATCATTTGGCGCGCCCCGGCATAAAGTGAAATAATGCCTGCAAGAATAAGCAGAATTACCGGAATACTCCTGTCAGAATGATACTTCAGCATATACAAGCCAACACCCTGAAGAGCATAAAAGCCAGGGTGCTGATAGCCGATGCAAAATACCTCCGGGACATATCCCAGAACTTCGATTGTCTGGGTCCTCATGAAAGCGAAATCAAACAGTCCGGAAGGCCCCGGAATCGTATTCGTATCTATAGAAAGCCGTAATAGATATAGCGCATACAGGATAAGATATACGCCAAGAAGATCCGTATTGGTACGTTTAAGGTTTGTAAATATTACTACGAATGCGATAATACTGGCTATGCCGTTTTTGAAAGTAAGCGAAAGCTTCTTACCCGCAAAATCACCTCCAGAGGTGAGCATCATCGAAACGGTAAAATACAGAAGAATTACTATCAGCGGAATGAAACTAAGAAGCCCGGTATAAGTCAATTCTGTATACCCTTTTATTATTCCATAGACCAAAAGACCGGCTCCGAGAATAAGGAAAGCTCCTCCAAGTCCTGAGATACCCATTGTATTAAACGCAGCACCGGCAAACACTGAGAGGCCTTGAAGGCAAAGGAAGATATTGGAATTGATGTCAAGACGAAGGAATTGCAGTAAAACGATCAGCACGAATAGCGGAGCTGCGGGCAGAACCTTGATGAACAGGTCTGCA
Organism: uncultured Bacteroidales bacterium; assembly: GCA_900318955.1. Classification (GTDB taxonomy): domain Bacteria; phylum Bacteroidota; class Bacteroidia; order Bacteroidales; family UBA932; genus Cryptobacteroides. The sequence goes on along the minus strand of ONMJ01000001.1, from coordinate 173,959 downwards.
AACAGGACCGCCAAAACAATCATTTCCGGCAGGTTCGCTCTAATGAATCCCGACAGTCTTGTCATCACTTCTTGAATAATGCAAATAGGCAACCGATTCCGAATCCGAGTACCATAAAGACAAGAGTAATCATCTTGCGAGAAGGCTTTGAAGGCTTCAGCGGCACTGTAGGACTGATTATCTCGGCAAAAACAGGAGTATCCTGTTGAACTTTCGCCTTTGCATTCTGAAGCTGCACGGCGGCGTTATTGAAAAGCTGATAATTAAGGCTTGCCTCGTTTTGAAGCCTTGTCTGTTCTATCCTGGAACTCTGTCGAACCATTCCCTGGTTGTTATCGACAAAACGGGCATAGCGACTCTGGGAAGCCAGATATTGGGCCTTGGTCTCATCATATATTTTCTGATAATAGTCAAGATCATGAACAGCTTTTTCAGTTCTATATTTGGATACGTACTCCTTCAACTTCTCATTGACCGTCTTAGCGACAGTTGCAGCGACGTTGGGATCTTGCATTGTCACTTGGATGGTAAGGACCATGGTCTTCTTGTCGATTACAGGCTGAATACTTTTCTTCAGGCCGTTTGCAACGGCAAACTGTTTATTCGTTAACTTGAAAGGGTCGACAAAACTGGTTGTATCCATCGGGGCTTCCCTTTTGAATAAACCTTTGACTCCGCTCACTGCCCTTCCCGGAAGAGACATTACCCAACCGAGAGCCGATCCTTTACGATGATTCAGCATATACTCATACAAGGTCGTGTCGACTCTCTCCTTTTTCTCAACGAATGATACAGGAGTATCAAAAAGATCAACGAGAAAGTCTGTAGAATGCATGATATCCGGATAGACCATAGGATACACCGCATCAGTCGATCCAAGCATAGTAGCATTTAAACCGGCAAGCTGACTGAGAGCAGAAATCCTATTGACCGTATTGTTGCTAAGTTCCGGGGCAAGCTTTGAAACAACGGTGTAGCGCCGCGGAATAGTCAATGAATATGCGGCTCCGAGAATTGCGGCTGCAAGAGTCCAGATCAGTATGGTTTTCCACCTGGCCTTGAGTTTATTCCAATATTTTCTAAGATCGATATTGAAACTAACGCTCTCTGCTACAGGAGTATCTTCAGGGTATTCTTTCATAATCTCAGCTATTTTTTAATAAACAGACTGACTACTGTCGCAATCATAGTCGTAATGGATGCCGTAGTAGTACCGACACTCAGGAGTTCGGCCGTTGTCATCTTATTCTTTTCATTTTTCGCAGGAACGACTATCACGCATCCGGGTTCTACCTTGGCAAACGACCCGGAATCGACTGTCCCATTCATATAGATGACATATACCTTTGAGCGTCTGGCCTTATTGTTATATCCGCCAGCCTGGTTGATGTAATAACTAACCGACTTTCCTGAGATATAGTGGACAGTATTGGGATAAAGCACTTCGCCCTGAATCCGCACGGTAGAGGACTTCTCCGGGATAATAAGTTCATCCCCGTCACGAAGAACAACGTCGTAGTCGGAACCGGGCTTAGCGATAGCCTTGTCCAGCTCCAAGCCCACTGTATAAATATCCTCGATAAGATTACGGTCAAGGACAAGGGTGTCGGTCTTAGATGCCGTCTGGTCTGCAAGATCTATGAGATTTTGTCTCACATTCCTCTCGTACTCGTTGATTTTTCTCTTTAAGATAGCTCCGTGCACATTGCCATTTAGAGTGGCTCCTCCGGCACGCTTTACAAGATCAGAGACACGCTCATTATTGGAAACCAGGGCATATTCTCCGGGAAAATTCACCTCGCCGACAATGGATACTATCTTCTGCTCTACATAACCGGGGCTCTTTCTTACTGAGACAACATCAAACGGAGCCAATTCAAATCCTCCCGCTCCATCTTCAATCAATCCGTCTTTTATTGTGAGAGTATAGACTGTCGAGAGTGATTCTCCAGCAGTAGTGCTCGTCGGGTCGATAATTCTTCTGGAAACCTCGACATTCGCTGAAGATGCGCCCTCGTCAAGTCCCCCTGCAAGAAGAATAAGGTCCTCAACAGTAGTATGTTCCGCATACTGATATTTTCCCGGATTAAGGACATATCCCGTTATTGTGAGATCTCCCTTAGTCTCAATGTCATTTATATTGGCAATCATCAAGATATCATTTCTCCTGAGTGCGACGTCCGGTTCCGTTCCGTCAAGGATACCCTTCAAAGGAATGGAAAGAAGTTCAAGACTGCGGTCAGACTTCTCCCTGATAATCTGGGCACGGCCGGTGAAGGCATCTTCCAGAAGACCGCCTGCATGAGAAACGAGCTGCTTGACTGATGCTATGTCATTTCCGAGCTCAAACACTCCCGGGCGATAAACGGCTCCCTTTACCTCGATACGGTTGGTGAAGGTCTCAACCTCGCTTCCGCTGACAGAGACTGCGTCACCGTCTTTAAGAGCGAAGGTCCCGAAATCGGAAGATTTGACAGTGTAGATATGGTTTGTCCTTCCGTCGTTACGTTCAACATTAACGCTTCCGGAATATGCATTTCCCGTAAAGCCTCCTGCATAAGAAATAATACCTGAGACAGGCTCACCATCCTTGACCTCATAATACATAGGACGTTTTACGTTTCCTTCAATGCTGACAAGCGCGCTGTATGGAGGAACAAGGATAACATCGCCTTCTTTAAGAGACACATTTGACTCCAGTTTCCCGCCAAAAAGGTAATCGTAGATGTCTACAACTGCAAACTCTTCTCCTCCGCGAACAACCTTTACATTTCTGAGAGATCCGATTTCGGTGATTCCCCCAGCCCTGTAGATGGCATTGAAAAGAGTCGAGAAAGAAGATAGCCTGTATGTTCCCGGCACCTTAACTTCACCAAGTACATTGACCTGGATTGTCCTTAGGTCACCAAGGGTAACGCTCAGCTGTGAACTACCGCTTGAAAGAGAAGAATACATCCTTTTGAATGCAGCCTTGATCTTGCCTTTGGCTTCCTTAACTGTAAGACCTGAAAGCTGGATCGGGCCGACCTGAGAGACAATTATTCGCCCTTCCGGCGAAATCTTCTGCCTTATGGTTGCCTCATTTACTCCCCAGATATCGATTACAATCTCATCTCCGGGACCGAGAACATAGTCCTCAGGAGTAGCGGCATTCTGATTAGGCTCGAAGGTAAGTTTATCAGCAGAGAAAATATCGTGTCCATAGATTATTTTCTTACCGTCGACAACGATTTCAGCCTTTTGATCCTTTTGATCCTTTTGAGTTTTATCCTCGTTTTCACTCTTGCCCTTCACCTTCTCTTCGGCTTTTGAAGCAACAGCGGTCTCATCACTTTCAGACACCTTACGCTCCGAACGGGACTGGCTGAGCTTTCTTGTCGAATTCTCGTCGACAGTCGACTTATAAGCACCTGAGTGATATTCTCTAAGAATTCGCTGCAGTTGAGTGGTGGAAACGCCTCTCGAGATCAGCTCAGTGCCAATTTGACGCTCCGACTTTCCTGCCGCAACCCCTTCTGAAACATAGGTGATAATCTGCTCGTCGGTCATCTGGGCATAAGCATTGACCGAGCCCAAAGTAACCAGCAGAACAAGCAGGAATAATAATCTCTTATTTTTAAGCATATTTACGGAATATAATTATATCTCACAAAAATAATAATTAATTTTGTAAAACACATAAAAATAGAAGACAACTATGACTCGTTTCGGGATTATCGGTACAGGACGCATCAGCGACTGGGTTATAAAGGACGCCCTTGAAGACGGAAGATTCTCTGTATCAGCAGTTTGCTCAAGGGATATAAACAAAGCTCAAGACTTTATAGAAAGGCATGAACTTAGCGGAGCGAAGGCATATTCATCAGTTGCCGAGATGGCCTCTGATCCCTCTGTAGAGGCTGTATATATCGGTACTCCGAACCAAACCCACCTAGAGTATTCCAAGATATGCATGGAAAATGGGAAACATGTCCTCTGTGAAAAGCCGCTTGCCATCAGTGCGGAAGAAGGCGAAGAAATGGTGAAGATTGCAAGGGAGAACAACGTCCTCCTGATGGAGGCGATGATCTCGACATTGAATCCAAATTTCAGGGAAGCGAGAAAACTGATCCCTAACTGTGGGGAGATCCATACCTGCCATGCTGTTTTCTGCCAATATTCGACCCGATATGAGGCTCTTAAAGAAGGTAGAATCGCATCTTCATTCAAGCCGGGAACAGGCGGAGCCATAAGAGATATCGGCATATATACGATTTATCCTGTCGTCGCCCTTTTCGGCTTGCCGGAAAGAGTCCTCCCCTCCCTCACTTTCTTTGAAACGGACGAAGGCCCGACAGATATTTTCGGAGATGTTATCCTGAAATATCCCTCAATGGATGCCGTCCTTTCATGGTCAAAGGTCAATGATTCATCCCTGCCGACCGAGATTTCCGGAGAGGGAGGAACCGTCTTACTCGACAACCTTCACGACGCTAAAAAAGCATGGTTCATGCCCCACGCTGCACCAACTGCGGGGAGGGGCCCCGGAAGCGAGAAAATACCGGTTTCGGAAGGGCTGGACCATGGGTCTTACTACTACGAAATCAAGGAATTCATCGACCTCATCGAAGCCGGGGCTAAAGAATCCGAAATCAACACATTGAAAGTATCGATTGACACTCTGAAGATAATCGACAAGTGCCTGAATTCGCGATAATTCAAGTTATATCCGAATTTTTATTATATTTGCATTTTGTATAAAAGCGAATATATGGGCAAAGTCATAGCAATAGCAAACCAGAAAGGAGGAGTCGGGAAAACCACTACCGCAATCAATCTCGCCGCCTCTCTGGCAGTACTCGAAAAGAAGGTTCTCATTATCGACGCAGACCCTCAGGCGAATACGACTTCAGGGCTCAATTTCTCCCCTGACGGCACCGGCAAAAGGACTTTGTACGAGGTCATGATCGGGGATCCCAAGTTCGGTGGTATCAACGTCCGTGACGCCCTGATTCAGACAGAGCTGAAGAATCTTCACATGATTCCCTCCCACATCAATCTGGTGGCGGCGGAAATCGAGTTCATCAATCAGGACGAACGCGAATCCATTCTGAGAAAAGCTCTAGCCCCAATCAGAAACGATTATGACTATATCATCATAGACTGCTCCCCTTCCCTCGGACTGATTACCGTAAACTGTCTGACTGCAGCCGACTCGGTGATGATTCCCGTCCAGCCGGAGTTTTTCGCCCTGGAAGGCCTGGGAAAGCTTCTTCAGACCGTCCGCCTGGTTCAGGCAAAGCCCAATCCCAAACTGACTATCGAAGGATTCGTCGTAACCATGTTCGACGGCAGGACAAAGATTCATTCCCAGGTAGTTATGGAACTTAGGGAACACTTCAAAGACATGGTCTTTGATACGATTATCCAAAGGAGCATCCGCCTCAGCGAAGCTCCTTCACACGGCAAGCCGATCATCCTCTACGATGTGATGAATAACGGCACATCCAACTATCTCAACCTCGCGAAAGAGGTTATTGACAAAAACTCATAGCAAATGGCAAAGATCCAGCACGGACTCGGCAAAGGGCTTGGAGCTCTCCTTGGAGAAAGCTCTGACCTTAGCTCCATAAGGCAGCCGGTCGGATACATAAACAAAGAAATAGTTACCGAATCATCCCCGGCAAAGGACACCTCCGATATCCTCAGGATACCTGTTGACCTTATCGAACCCAACCCCTTCCAACCCCGAAAATCGTTCGATGCCGAGGCTTTGGAAGAACTCGCCGAATCAATTCGGACCTTCGGTCTCATTCAGCCGCTGACCGTAAGGGCAAAATCCAATGGGAAATACCAGATAATCAGCGGTGAACGCAGATACCGCGCAGCCCGTCTTGCCGGGCTTGAAATGGTCCCGGCCTATATCCGCGACGCCTCAGACCAAGGCATGCTGGAGATGGCGATAGTCGAGAATATCCAGAGGGAGAATCTCGACCCCATCGAAGTCGCAATGAGTTATCAAAGACTTATCGACGAGTGCAACCTTACCCAGGAAAAAATGGCGGAAAGGGTTGGAAAGAAAAGGGCTTCTGTTACCAATTATCTTCGCCTATTGAAACTTCCTGCCAAGGTCCAGCACGATCTGAAAGTAGGTCTAGTGAGCGTCGGACACGCAAAAGTTCTTCTCGGAGTGGAAGATCCCGCTGTCCAGGAGGCTTTATGTGACTCAATTGTCAAGAACGGCCTCTCTGTCCGCCAGCTTGAAGACAAAATAAAAAGACTTTCAGCCGTTCCTTCCGAAGAGCACGAGCAGGAACTTCCTGACTTCTATTATAGAGTTCTAGAGCATATCGGCCGCTATTTTGGGGACAATATTTCCTTGAGAAGAGGAAAGAGCGGCAAAGGGACAATTACAATTCATTTCAATTCAGACGCTGAAATGGAAGGATTTTTGAAGGCTCTCGATGAAAACAGGAAATGACCCGGACTCTGAAGAAAATAATTCTGCTAATCGCTGCGATAACAGCTTTTTCCGCCACCATGAACGCACAGTTCAAGGAGGATGCTTTTTCGCAGAATTACGATACCTCTTCAGGGACGGCTCAGGCGGACACTGTCGATCAACTGTTTTCTTTCGCCGAATTCTTTGGTGGCGTTTCACACAAAAGGGATGTAAGAATCGGAGTTCTTTTCGGTGGGTCTACTGTTTTTTGGGGCAGCCAGCAAATCTACAATAAACAGTATTGGAAGCTTCCCGTCATTTATGGCGGGATTGGAGCCGGACTCGGACTCGGAATCTATTACAGAACCCAGTACAATTCCTCAGTAAAGGCCTACAATGCTGCGCTGGAGCTCGACCCTCAGACAACCCTTTCGATTAACGAGAACTTTAAGAAATACAGCAACTGGGCGTTCGCTGGGGCGGCTCTCACATGGTGGGGAATGCTAATGGACGGAAACATCAACTATAAAAAGGGAGATCCGTCGCAGCACCCCGGGAGGGCCACAATCTATTCCATCCTTCTTCCTGGCCTCGGACAGATCTACAACCACGAATACTGGAAAATCCCTATTTATTGGGGTGCGATGGCGGCGTCATTGAATTATTATTCACTGAACAATACCAATTACAAGAGGTATAGACGCATCTACAATGAAGCCACTGATCCGGACACCTCATATTCCGGACCTATCAGTGCCGACGCAGCCCTCTACTACAGAAACGTTTTCAGAAGATACAGAGACTGGAGCGCCGTCGCCCTCTTGCTTTCCTACCTTCTGAACGTAATCGATGCAGATGTTTTCTCTTATATGATGGATTTTGAGGTGACGGATGATATTTCACTCAATATAGAGCCCTCTTTCAATGCTGCTCCTCCGGGAAATGCATTCGCAATGACCGCTCCCCCGTCCGTTGGGATGGGATTGAAACTGAACTTTTGATGAATATGAAAGTATACGCTATACTTGCAGCAACTCTTCTAATCGGGACAGCGGCCTCAACGGACTGCAATGCCCAGTTTTTCAATTTCAGGAATTCCGACAACGGAAAGTCTAAAAAGCAGCTTCTTCGTGAGAATGAGCTTCTCCAGCAGAGAATCAGGGACCTCGAAGAAGAGATTCTATGGCTTAAGAATGATGCTGCAAAAGACACCCTCGACTCCGAGGCAATGGCGGCCTATGAGTCGTCGGAGGGGGACGATATACTCGCCGGAGATATCGCACCGGAAGATTATACTCAAGAGATTACTGACAGTCTTCTCAGTGTCTGGTATCTCCTTCGCCAGAACCAGAGACTCCACGAGGAGGACAACTTCAATATGGACAGCGTCCGCTACACTACCAACCTCCCGGATACTGTCTTGATAGGAAGGCTACAAAGGATGAATTCGTTCATCACCCTCCCCTACAATGAGACTGTAAAGAACTGTATGATACTTTATTCCGAGAGGATGCCAAAGAAGATGTGCAATATGCTCGGACTCTCGAAATACTATATGCCAATCTTCGAGGAAACCTTCCGCAAGTACGATCTCCCGCTGGAACTGAAGTATCTTTCCATTATCGAATCCGCCCTCAACCCCAACGCTGTTTCAAGGGTCGGGGCAACCGGAATGTGGCAGTTCATGTATGCTACAGCAAAGGGCTACGGACTTGAGATCGATTCGTTCGTGGACGAAAGAAGGGACCCCTTCAAATCCGTGGACGCTGCAGCCAGATACCTTCGGGACGCCTATCATATCTTTGGTGATTGGAGCCTTGCGATTTCTTCCTACAACTGCGGTTCCGGCAATGTCAACAAAGCTATAAAGAGAGCCGGAGGCAGAAGGGATTTCTGGGACATTTATCCCTACCTACCGAAGGAAACCAGAGGTTATGTTCCCCTGATGGTCGGTGCAATGTACGCAATCAATTATGCCAAGGAATATGGTCTGGAAGCGACTCCAATCCAACTTCCTGAAAGAGTAGATACCTTCAAAATAAGGAAGAACCTCCATTTCCGTCAAATCAGCGAGGTAATAGGCATTCCCCTTAGCGACCTTAGGGATATGAACCCCCAGTATTATAAAGATATCATACCGGGCAACCAGGGTGAATACATACTTCGTCTCCCCTTCTACTATAGCAGCGACTTTCTCGAGATGCAGGACTCGATATATAAATACAAGACAAACGAGATCTTTGCTTCGTCGGTAGATGTCAACAGGCCGTCGAGAAGTTCCTCCTACGGCTCAACCTCATCTTCGACAACCACACAGTGGAAATATTACAAAGTAAGACGAGGAGATTCTCTCGGGAAGATCGCATCAAGGAACCACGTAAGTATCAATCAGTTGAAGAGCTGGAACGGGCTCCGCAGCAACACTATTCGGGAAGGCCAGAGGCTTAAAGTAGGAAGGACGACGGTTAGTTCAGGCTCTTCCGTGAGATCATCTGGCGGTTCTTCTTCCGGGACTTCGTCAAGCAATACCTCGTCGACGGTATATACAGTGAAAAAGGGCGACACCCTGACTAAGATTGCAGCCAGATATCCCGGTGTCACAGCCAATGATATTATGAAATACAACAACTGCTCGGAGAATATCCGACCGGGAATGAAACTCAAGATTCCCAAGAAATAGATCAGCGGAAATCCCTGACATACTGGAGTTTAAGCTCGGCCTTGCCGGGCTTTTCCTTTGTATCGGTGCCACAGAGTCTGATATAAAGACGCCCCTTCCCTACCTTGCCTCCGGCAAAGAGGGACAAGGCATAACCGGTACCATAATATGCAGGGACGGAGAAATTCCCGGGGGCATCCCTTTCATAGCAATAGAGCCTCCCATCCCATGTATCCGCTTTGAAAAGGGCTGCCCGCGCGTATATCCTGAACCCGTCTTTGACGTATCCCCCTTCTACATATGAAAGAATAGATAATACTTCGGTATATACGGCGTTAAAGCGAATATCTGCGTTAAAAACGCCGTTAGAATAAAGTATATCGCTCCGGATATCTATTCTTCTTTTTGGATTGTAAGTCCGCCTTGCATCCACCCCTCTCAAAGCGATGGCGATTAAAGGGGAAATCCTTGTCTTCCAGATTATTACAGTCTTTATCATACGCCTTTCCGGCTCCTTTGAAGGAATAGGGAGCAAAGATGCTTCAACTGAAAGTGATGCCTGGTTTCTGATTTCAGAAGACCCGAATCCGGTCTTTCCCTTAAGAGGGATATACTTTCCGTCCGAGAATTCCATGCATAGCGAAGTAGAATACTCTCCATTCTTTTTCCCCGTATATGAAGAAGGGAAAGCACGAAGCCTCATTCCTCCCTTTAAGTATTTTCCAATCGGGGCCGCGAGACCTGCTATTCCTGCTGCGGATGATTCCTTTAGAGAGTATGCCAGTTCCGAATAATAGTCCATTCCTCCGGAACTCCATCTGCCGTTTGCCGATAAAAAGCCCTTTGAAATGCCTGTAATGCCGAATTCTCCTTTCTTTCCGTAATAAGTCAGATCAGCGCCGAAAAGAGCAGTAATATCCTTATCCGCTCCTTCCATCCTCTCCTTGAGACCCTCCGCCGAAGCAAAGGCGGAGAAAGAAAACCTCCCTGAGTTGATGACCGCCGCCGCACCCCTGTGCGTACCGTCTCCTGAATATGAGGTCACAGGCGAGATCCCGGTCGGCTTCCTCGCCAAAGAGGATATCCCGGAAACAGAGGAGAGATAGAAGCCGCTCCACTGGAGAGCGCCTTGTCCAAACCTTGCGTTAAAATCTCCAATAACAGCCTTACCGAGCCATTTATTTCCATAGAAAGCAAGATTCCCAGTCCCCTTCCACTTCCCTTCATAAGAACGCCGCGCAGCAATCCCAGCCCCAAAGAGATCTCCTCTTGAAAGACGCAATTTCGCACCGGTGGAGAACTCCCCGCCGCTTCTTAGCGAAGCCTTTGCCTCGAGAGAACCTTTCCATCTCAGAGAGTCTTTAAGGGCGCCCGGGGCACTCCGAGTGTAAAGAGAGATGAAAGGAGAGAGAGCATTTACGTACTCTTCAGAGAATCCGTCAACCTGAGATAATTCTGAAAGTGATAGGATATCTCCTGAGCGCGCCCTGTAATCCAAGATACTCGCGGCTTGATAACGTGAGAAAAGGCCGCTTCTTGAGAGTCTTTCCATGCTTGCCAGATTGATTTCCAGAGGATGCTTTGCGAGAGCTTCGTACCGCTCAATGACAGACTCATCAATCTCCTCCGGAGACGACGCCCCCGAAAGAAAAATAATCTTTGACAGAAGCCCGTCTGTCTGCAGCAGAATGAATGCCAGTAGCACCGTAAGTCCCATAATCAGCTACGTTTCCGGGCAATATAAGGACGTGTCGTTATCCAATTGTTGTCGCAGCGATAAAAAGTGTTGTTTCTTCTATGATATTTTATGTTTTTTAACGAAATTTGTGGTCTTAAGACACCATGAGCATGGAAAAGACTATAACACTACACGACAAGCGCTTCAAGCCATTTATCAGCTACGAAAAGATTTCCGAGGCCATCGATTCCCTTGCAGATAAAATCAATGCGGATTTCGCTTCCGACCCGGAGCCTCCGGTACTTCTTTGCGTTCTCAACGGCTCGATCATGTTCACATCAGAACTTATGAAAAGACTAGATTTTGACGCCGAACTGGTCTCCATGAAACTTTCTTCCTATCAAGGGACCACCTCGACCGGCGAAGTCCGTGAGGTGATGAGCCTCACCGGGAATGTGAGCGGTCGCAAAGTCATCATCGTAGAAGATATTGTCGATACAGGTACTACAATGGTCTCCCTTGTCAAGACTCTTAAGGATAAAGGCGCCAAGGATATTAAGATCTGCACCATGCTCCTGAAGCCAGAGGTATACAAGAAAGATCTCAAGCTCGACTATGTCGGAATGGAGATTCCCAATCGTTTCATCGTCGGATTCGGACTGGATTATGACGAGCTGGGAAGAAATTACAGGGATATTTACGTATTGGACAAATAATATGAAATACTACATTCTTTTTGGCCCTCCGGGAGCAGGAAAAGGCACCCAGGCCAGCTCTATGGTTGAAAAGTTCAATCTCTGCCATCTCTCGACAGGAGAGCTTCTCCGCAGCGAGATTGCTGCAGGCAGCGAACTCGGTCTTAAGGCAAAAGCACTCATTGAGGCCGGCGCCCTTGTTCCTGATGAGGTTGTAGAAGGCATGATTGAATCGAAATTCAAGTCTGTAAAAGGCGTAGACGGTTTCCTTCTCGATGGTTTTCCTCGCACTATAGCACAAGCTAAGGCTCTCGATGAAATGCTCGCAAAGACTGGCGAATCAGTTACTTCCGTCGTTTCTATAATGATTCCCGACGAGATGATTATGGAGCGCATTCGCCACCGTGCATCAATCGAAGGCCGTGCAGACGATGCGAAAGAAGAAGTTGTCGCCAACCGCATAAAGACTTATCACGACAAAACAGAACCTCTTATCGGCTTCTACACTGAGACCGGCCGCTACAACGAGATTGACGGCGTCGGCACAATCGAAGAGGTAAGGGAGAGGATTTTCGATCTGATGTCCAAATATTAAGGCGTTACTGCCTTTCTTTACAAGATGGGGTCGACTAAAATGTCGACCTCTTCTTTTTTTTGTTATTCTCATGCAAGAAAAGTCTCCTCCGGGATTTAATACTCAGTAGAATAAAAATGAAAATATGAAAAAATCCTTATTTCTAGTCGCTGTAGCGACACTATTAATCGCTATTTCTTGCACTAATGCAGATGATTTCCCCGGACTTTCCATGGAAGCATACTATCCCAATATGCCAATGCAAGACGGAATGATCGCTCCACCTGACGAACCCGCCTCCGGAGACAAATTCGATAAAATACAGGACAATCCATTCATCAAAACCAGCGAAAATGCGGTATCCACCTTCTCAGTCGATGCAGACGGGGCCTCTTACGCCATTATGAGAAGACACATTACCAATGGCTACGATTTCCCTCCCTCGGCTGCCAGAATTGAGGAATTCCTCAATTACTTCACCTTCAATTATCCTGATCCGACAGGAGATGAAAGTGTTTCAATCAATGCCGAAACAGGGGTCTGCCCATGGGCTAAAGACCACCGGCTGATCCGTCTCGGCATCAAGGGTAAATCCCTGAAAGAGAGTGAACTGCCGAAATCGAACTATGTATTTCTTATCGATGTTTCAGGTTCCATGTCGTCAAAAGACAAGCTGGATCTTCTGAAATCCGGCCTTATCGAACTGGTCGACAACCTTCCTGTCACTGACAGAATATCGATAGTAACCTATTCGGGGAAAGAAGAGCTGCTCCTCGAATCCACGCTCGTAAAAGATGCTGCAACTATAAAGAAAGCTATACGGAAACTCACCGCAAGCGGAGCGACCAACGGATCTTCTGCTATTACAATGGCATACAAGGAAGCGCAGGAACATTTCATCGAAGGCGGAAATAACCGAATTATCCTCGGGACAGACGGCGATTTCAATGTTGGAGTAACCAGCACGGATGCCCTCGTTGAAATGGTAGAGAACTATGCCAAAAAGGGGATCTACCTTACAGTATGCGGCTTCGGTCTAGGCAACCTCAACGACGCCATGATGGAAAAGATAAGTAACTCAGGCAACGGAACTTACGAGTACATAGACTGCGAAGACGAGATGATGAAGGTATTTGTCCATGAGAGGAACAAATTCGTCTCAGTCGCCTCTGACTCCAAAATACAGATTACTTTCGACCCGGAGTATGTCGACAGTTACAGGCTGATTGGGTACGAGAACAGGGTTCTCTCCAACGAAGACTTTGAAAACGACGAAAAAGATGCAGGGGAAATAGGTGCAGGACAGACAATTACAGCTCTCTACGAGTTCATCCCAACCGATAAATACTCAGATAAGGAAGAGGTCGGAAAGTTCGATTTCCGGTACAAAAAGAACCTTGGCGAGGAAAGCAGGCCGCTTGAAACAAAGATTGTTGATGCAACCAACTCGACTGAGCTGCAGTTCGCCGCCGGAGTAGCCGCATATGGAATGATTCTGAGAGACTCTGAGTACAAAGGTGAAAGCACCTTCACAATGGCGAAAGAGCTTGTTCAAAAAGGCCTTTCATTTGACCCAAACGGATACAGGAAGAGCCTTGTTGATATTATAGGTAAAGCAGAGAAGATCAAATAGACAGATTATTCCTCCGTCTCGATAATGCAGTCGTGACCGAGAGCGAATCTGTCATAGGTTATTCTTCCAATGGAGCCGGCATGGATGCGGCCTGAGATCGGGTTCTTGATTTCAGTGATTCCGCCCCTGATGTCGGCTTCTATATTTTTACTGTCCTCGAATGCGCGGTCGCAACCGGGATCGAAGGTACAATCTTCAAGGACAATTCCATCGAGATAGCAGAGGGGCTGATCCCCTTTGATATGGCAACGTACAAAGCGGACATTCTTCGAATGCCAGGCGATATATTCACTGTCAATAACTGAATCATAGACCGTTACATTCTCGCACTCCCAGAAGGAATCCTTGGTAACGATATTCGCATGATGGAGCTCGAGATTCTTGCAGTACTGGAATATATACTTTGATTCGCACTCGAGGCCGTCAATATAGATATCTTCGCAGTTCATAAAAGGATAAGTGCCTTCATGAAGCTTAAGATTTTTGACCTTTATGCCCTTGACATTCCAGAAAGTCTCGTCGGCATCGTTGATAGTCACATTCTCCAAGGTAAGATTATTCATCTCACGGAAGAATTTCGGCCCGTCGATGACACTGTCCTTCATTGTCATATTGTCGCTGTACCAGATTGCAGAGCGGGAACCGACAGCGAAATAGCAATTCGTAATCAGGCTACCGTCCACATGCCACCACGGATACTTGCCGTAGAAACGACAATTATCGGCTTCCACATTGTTGCAGCACTTGATTCCTGATTCTCCGTCAACTATCTCTATATTCTCAAGACGAACGTCTTTTACTCCGAAAAGCGGCCTCTCGCCACCGAACTGCTTATCTCTGATAATCTCCATAATCATATTTTTACGGTGCAAAGATAAGAAATTAGAGAACAACTTTAAAATGATTATCTTTGCATAATCAATTCAAGAAGAAATCTCTCGGTTATGGCAGAATCGAATTTCATAGACTATGTGAAGATCTTTTGCGCAAGCGGTCACGGAGGTGCGGGATCAACCCATCTTCACAGGGCAAAATATGTCGCAAAAGGCGGTCCCGACGGTGGTGACGGCGGCAGGGGCGGACATATTATTCTCCGAGCCAACCCCCAATTCTGGACGCTCATCCATCTTAAATACCGTAAGGTTGTAAGGGCTGAGCACGGAGGAGCAGGCAGTTTTGCCCTTAGAAAGGGTAAGAACGGTGAGGACATCTATCTCGACGTTCCTGTCGGAACGACAGTAAAAGAAGCCGAAACCGAAGAAGTCGTAGTCGAAATGGTGGAGCCCGGCCAGGAGTATATCCTTTGCCGCGGAGGTCGCGGAGGGCTTGGAAACAACAATTTCAAATCCCCGACCAACCAGACTCCCCGATACTCACAGCCTGGAGAAGAAGGTGTTGAAGGATGGTTCATTTTCGAGCTGAAGGTTCTTGCAGACGTCGGCCTCGTCGGCTTTCCGAATGCCGGGAAATCGACTCTCCTAGCAGCAATCACATCTGCCAAGCCGAAGATTGCCGATTATGCATTCACTACTCTTGAACCCAATCTCGGTATAGTCCGCTACTATGATGACCGCAGTTTTGTGATGGCAGACATTCCTGGTATTATAGAAGGCGCCCACGAAGGAAAAGGCATCGGACTGAGATTCCTCCGCCATATTGAGCGTAACTCAGTCCTGCTTTTCATGGTCTCTGCTGAAGAAAAGAGCGTCACGAAGGGATATGAAATCCTTCTGGATGAGCTCCGAATGTACAATCCGGACCTCCTGGTGAAAGACAGAGTTCTTGCAGTGACAAAGTGCGACCTGATTGACGAAAAGAAGAGGGCGAAAATCGAGAAATCCCTTCCGGATGATATTCCGCACGTATTCATCTCTTCTGTCATGCAGACAGGCCTGGATGCTCTTAAAGACGAACTCTGGAGGGCGCTCAACAAATGATTCTGGATCGTCTAATAGAAATCGACCAGAATGCGACTCTCTGGCTTAACGGCTTGAATAACCCGGCACTGGACCAGTTCTGGATATTCATGTCGGATAAACTGGTCTGGGTACCGGCATATCTTATCCTGTTGTTTTTGATTATCCGACGGCTTGGATGGAGGCGGGCTCTTCCAGTGATTTTCTCTGTGATCCTGACCATTGTCATTTGTGACCAGGTGTCCCTTCATGTAAAAAACGGCATAGAGAGACTCCGGCCCATGTTCAATGCTGAAATGCTGAGAGGAGGTCTCCACTATCCTTCAAACAGGTACGGCGATATCTATGGGTTCTTCTCCGGCCATGCCAGCAATTCTTTCGGACTCATCGCTTCGCTGCTCGTAGGGTTCAGCAATGACCGCAGCCACAATTACAGCGGCTTCGCTCTCTTCGGCTACCTTTGGGCTGCCCTGGTGTCAGTAAGCAGGGTGATGATTGGAAGACATTACCTCGGAGACATACTGGTAGGAACCCTGTTCGGCTTATTTGTGGGTTACTCTGTAGGTCTACTGACCAAGTACTTAATAAATAAGTATTTACCCGCCTCTAGAGAAGAGGCATAACCTTCTCCATCCCGGTACTTCTGGAGCCTTTTACAAGTATTGCCGCTCCTTCGATGGGGTTCTCCCCAAGCCACTGAGCAAGCGAGGATGAATCAGGAAAATACTTACCCACATTAACAGTTGCTCTCGCCTTTTCAAACTCCCCTCCTACGAGGAAAATACCCTGGAGATTCATTTCCGAGAGTCTCTTAAGAAGAGCTACGTGCTCGCTGAGGGAGTCTTCGCCAAGCTCTCCCATGTTTCCGAGCATGACAACCTTCGAGGGGGCGGAAACCATTTCGAAGTTGTCAAGAGCAGCCTTCATACTCGAGGGATTGGCATTATAGGCATCTTCGATAACAATATTCTTCCCTGTCCTTACCATCTGGGAGCGATTATTTGTAGGGACATAAGATTCTACTGCATCAATTGCATCATCCAGAGGGACGCCGAAGAAATCTCCAATCCTAAGGGCTGCAAGGACATTTGAGGTATTATATGCCCCGACAAGATGGGTCGCGATGGTCCTCCCAAAGGCATTCAGCCTCAGAGTAGGATACTCTTCGGTTACCGGGAGAATCGTCACATGCTGATAATCAATACCATAGGGTATCATCTCCAATCCCCTCTCCGCTGCCATGGAAACCAGGGTGGGATCATCGGCGTTTACGAAAACTGCCCGGCCATGGAGACTGATATAATCATAGAGCTGACCTTTTGCCTTCTTCACTCCATCGAAACTTCCAAACCCGAGAAGATGGGCCTTCCCAACATTCGTAATCAGTCCGAAATCAGGCTGTGAAACAGGGGTAAGGGCACTTATGTCATCCGGATGATTCGCACCCATTTCAATAACCCCAATCTGAGTACCTTCAGTCATCTTCAGGACAGAGAGCGGAACACCGATATCATTATTGAGATTGCCTTCCGTTGCCGTCACTTTGAACTTTTTCGAAAGGACAGAGCGGATAAGTTCTTTAGTCGTTGTCTTACCGTTTGTCCCGGTCAGGCCAATAACGGTTAAGTGCTTATCGCCCAAAACGTTCTGACGATGATAAGCGGCAAGTTCCTTGAGGGTCGAAAGAGAATCCTGGACCTTTATAAGACGAGGATCCTCATCTTCCAAAGTATCATTCACTACCGCAGCGACAGCACCTGCTTCAAGAGCTTTCAGCGCATAGGAGTTCCCGTCGAAATTTTCCCCTTTAAGGGCAAAAAAAAGTTCTCCTGACCTGATTGTCCTCGAATCAGTATTGACCCCCGAAGACTGCCGGAAAATGTCGTATAAAGCCTTAATTTCCATTTTATTTCACTCCTGTACTTCCAAATCCGCCAGCTCCCCTTTGAGTTTCGGAGAGAACGGACACTTCTTCCCACTCAACTCTTTCGTGTTTTGCAACAACCATCTGGGCAATCCTCTCTCCCGGAGCGATTACAAAAGGTTCATTAGAAAGATTGACGAGGATGACGCAAACCTCACCCCTGTAATCGGCATCAATAGTCCCCGGTGTATTAAGTACTGTTATTCCCTTTTTGGCGGCAAGACCGCTGCGGGGCCTGACCTGCGCTTCATACCCTTCCGGGAGCGCAATGTAAATACCTGTAGGGACAATGGTCCTCTCAAGCGGACCGAGAGTCACCGGAGATTCGAGATTCGCCTTCAGATCCATTCCTGCGGAAAGAGGTGTCGCATAGGAAGGCGAATCAAAGGAGGATTTGTTGATGATTTGGACTTTCATATACATTAACGGGATGCCCTGTAATAGAGGAATGCCGCCACCAAAACATAGATAATGTTCGGGAGCCAAAGGGCTATTGACGCCGGAAGAGTATCAGTATGGACGAACATTTCACTAAATTTCATAAATAGGATATAAGAGAATCCGATGCCGATTCCGAGAGCGATATTCCAACCGATACCGCCCCTTCGCTTTCTAGAGGAAAGAGAGACACCGATTATAGTCAACACGAAGGCGGAGAAAGGCATGGCCAGACGATTGTTTTTCTCAATTTCAGCAAACATCACATTCTGGTCTCCCCTATGCTTTTGGGTAGCTATCAGTTGGTCTAGTTCCTTTCCATTCAGCTGGGCTACAGTGAATTTATTGCGGTAGAAATCCTCGACAGTAAGACTGATTACAGTATCGAGCTGCTTGCCTGAGCGTACCCTGTCGTGGATACCCGACCCATAATCACGTATAAAATAATTCCTCAGCCTCCATGAAGAAGTCGTGCTGTCCCACTTAGCCGTCTCAGCAGAAATTTTACTTACAAGCCCGTCTTCAGAAACCTCTTCAAGCGTGAAATTATACGCCGTATTGTTCCATGTACTGAACGACTCTACATATACAAACTTATTGTCTTCCAGTTTATAATGGATATCACGGTCCATGGAGACCTTGTGTCGCTTGAAATATTTCTGCTCAAATGCGACCCTCGGAGCATTCGCCTTAGGAATCACCCAGAGGTTGAGCGACAGAGACATGAGGGCTATAATGGTAGCCGTAACAAGATAAGGCACCATCATCCTGTGATAGCTGACACCGCATGAAAGGATTGCGATAATCTCCGAATTGGCCGCCATTATGGAGGTGAAGAAAATTACCGATATGAATACGAACAAGGGGCTGAACATATTCATGAAATACGGGATCCAATTGAGATAATAATCGACAATTATCGACTTCAGAGGGGCTTCCTTTGCGACAAAATCGTCAATCTTCTCGCTGATATCGAAGATAATAACGATTCCGATGATTAGAAGTAGCGAGAGGAAGAAAGTCCCGAGGAACTTTCCCATTATGTACCAGTCGAGTCTCTTTATCCCTTTCATTATCTACATCCTTTTCATTATCTTCTTGAGAGTCAACTCTTTCCATGAAGCAAAGTAGCCTTCCTCAATATGCTTCCGCGCCGTCCGGACAAGATCCAGGTAAAATGCCAGATTGTGCTCGGTCGCAATCATAGCGGCAAACATCTCCTTTGCAATGAAGAGATGACGAAGATATGCACGCGAGTATGCATGGTCAACAAAAGAAGTGCCGAGAGGGTCGATTTCCCCGAAATCCTCCGCCCATTTGGCATTTCTCATATTCATTATGCCATTCCATGTAAACAGCATTCCGTTTCTTCCGTTACGGGTAGGCATTACGCAGTCGAACATATCCACTCCCCTTGCAATACCCTCAAGAATGTTCTCCGGTGTACCGACACCCATCAGATAGCGAGGCTTATTCTCAGGGAGAATCGGGCACACTGTCTCCAGCATCTCATACATTTTCTCTGTCGGCTCTCCGACCGCAAGACCTCCGATTGCATATCCTCCCCTGTTTGCATTATCAAGGGAAAGCGCATGCTCTACAGCCCGCTTCCTCAAATCCGGATATACGCATCCCTGAATTATCGGGAACATTGTCTGCGAGTAACCATAATGAGGCTCTGTCTCATCAAAATGCCTTGCGAACCTCTCCAGCCAGCCCTGAGTAAGCTTCAGCGACTTCTCAGCATAGCGATAGTCTGCGTCACCGGGACAACATTCGTCGAAGGCCATTATGATATCGGCGCCTATAATACGCTGGGTATCCACATTGTTTTCAGGGGTAAAAGTATGCCTGGAGCCGTCAATATGGGAAGCGAAAGTACAACCCTCTGGAGTTATCTTTCTGATTTTGGAAAGGGAAAAGACCTGAAATCCGCCGCTGTCCGTAAGAATCGGACGGTCCCAATTTTCAAATTTATGGAGTCCTCCGGCTTTATAGAGAGTGTCCAGACCGGGGCGAAGATACAGGTGATATGTGTTTCCCAGAATGATTTCAGCACCTATGTCTTCTTTCAGGTCGCGATGATATACACCCTTCACGGAACCGACTGTCCCAACCGGCATAAAAATCGGTGTGCGAATCTCACCGTGGTCGGTCTGGAGAACTCCCGTCCTGGCTGCGGAGCCTTTATCCTTCGATATTACTGAGAATCTTGACATAGTGCGTTTTAATTTTCAAAGATAGCTATTTTCTGAGAAAAACTTGTAAATTTGTAAGGTTGAACTAAGCTAACTAAGCATTAAAACACATAACTCAGATGAAAAATCAAGGAATCACCCTAAGGCTGATCATCATGAACTTCCTCCAGTATGCAATCTGGGGCGCCTATCTTACGTCTATGGGAAGTTTTCTCGGCAAAGCAGGACTCGGTCCGCAGATCTGGCTCTTCTTCGCAACCCAGGGCTTCGTGTCCATCTTCATGCCCGCTCTGATGGGCATAGTGGCCGACAAATGGGTCCCTGCCCAGAAGACGCTCTCTCTATGCCAGGGGCTTGCCGCAGTATTCATGATTGCTACCGGACTCTATGCGATGAATCACGTCTCCTTCGTGGACGGAGCATATGTAAAGACAGCCGATTTCACTTTCAGCCTCTTCTACATCCTCTACACTCTCAGTGTCGCATTCTACATGCCCACAATTGCGATTTCCAACTCTGTCGCCTACAACGCACTGGAAGTCAACGGCAAGGATCCCGTCAAGGATTTCCCTCCTATCAGAGTGTTCGGTACAATCGGATTCATCTGCGCTATGCTCTTTGTCAATTTCACAAAGGACGGCAATGGCGTACAGTTCCAGCATAGCTACTACCAGTTCTTCACCTCCGGCATCCTGGGTCTCATCCTTTGCATATACGCCCTGACTATGCCGAACTGCCCTTGCAAGCCAAAAACAGCTGAAAGCCAGTCTCTTATGGACAGCCTGGGACTCTCTGCTTTCAAGCTTTTCAAAGAAGGACAGTTCGCTGTCTTCTTTATCTTCTCGATGCTTCTCGGAGCCTCGCTGCAGATTACTAACGGATATGCCAACACATATATCTCCTCATTTGCCGATATTCCCGAGTATGCCAATACATGGGGCGCCCGCAATGCCAATGCCCTGATCTCAATAAGCCAGATGTCGGAGACTCTCTGCATCCTCCTTATCCCGTTCTTCATGAAGAAATTCGGCATCAAAAAGGTGATGCTCATAGCAATGTTCGCATGGGTATTCCGCTTCGGTTTCTTCGGACTGGGTAACCCCGGTGGCGGTGTTTGGCTCTTTATTCTCTCTTGCCTGGTCTACGGAGTCGCATTCGACTTTTTCAATATCTCAGGATCCCTCTATGTGAATGAAAACACGGATAAAGGCATTCGCTCAAGCGCCCAGGGCCTGTTCATGCTGATGACAAACGGTCTCGGTGCTTCTATCGGTACATGGGTCGCTGGAAAGGTTGTGAACGCCTGTGTCTATAATGCCGCCAATCCGAGCTGGCAGAAGGCATGGTATATTTTTGCCGCTTACGCCCTTGTTGTAGGAGTCCTTTTCGCAATCTTCTTCAAGGATCCTCAAAAGAAAGAAAAAACGGCCTGACCGTTGTCTTAATACCATCATTTACCAGACGGTTCTCCCCTCGGAGGACCGTCTTTTTCATATATCTTCGAGTGTTTCTCAATGCCCCATACCCTACTGTCGGATATACAATAAGATATATCAAAGCAGAAATACCTGAGATGCAACCTGTTTCTGGTTACTGAAGTAGCATGATAAGGCGAAAAACCGAGGGTCATTATATCATGCTTGTCAATAGATCTTATTCCTCTCTTGATGAGACCGTTGAGTATCATATGATTTCGGTCCAGAAGGGAGATTATACGCTGACGAAAGACTCTGTATCCACTCGCTTTATTATTATGCCAAAGGTTTTTGCAAGCGGGAGAACAGAACTTTCTGTCCGCACGACCAAAGGTTCCTAGCGGTGCCCCGCACTCTAAGCAGTACTTTTCCATAGTCGGTTATTTTAGCGGTTAAATATGCTAAATCCATCCATCTTGTCAAAGGATTCGAAAGAATAATCTGATCTTTTTAATGAATCCTCTCTTTTTCAAAAAACAACTCGCATCAAAATCTTTTTGCGTTTTCTTTATCTTTTTTTATCCACCGAATAAAAGTCTTAAATAGACGTCAAAAACCTGAAATAATGCTGCTCCAATAGCGATTCTCACTATCAGAGTGCTTTACTTTGCCTCCGGGTCTACACCCCGCGGGCGGAAGGTCCGCACGCGAAATCAACCTTAACATCTATATGAAAATGGAACAGCTCAACAGAATCGAAATCATCGGAAGGGTGGGAAACGCCACTGTCAACAAGTATGGAGAAGCTCAGACAATACGCTTCTCAGTCGCTACGGACTATGTATATAAAGACAAGACCGGGACGCCGGTCATTGAGACCACCTGGCACAATGTCTCGGCTTGGGAAAACAAGAACTTTCCCGACCTTTTCGAAATCACCAGAGGAAAAACTGTACGGGTGGTCGGACGCGTCCGTCAATATAAAATAACAACTCCCGAGGGCGCTGAAAGGACTTTTTCCGATATATACGCGGGAACAATAGAAATCCTTGACCAAGCAGTAACTGCACAATGCAGCTTTTAGTCCCGCCATGAAAAGCTCTTGCCTACTGCTCCCTCTCGCCATCATCGCCGCATCGTCCTGCGGTACAGGCAGAAAACTGGATCTCATCAGGGATACATCCATGTCCGCCGCCATAAGCATGACGGAAGATAACGATGTGCCTGAGCTCTCCGTCCTCGAGATTCCTCAACAGGATACGATGGTGGTGGAAGACCTCGAAGGGAACAAAGTCATGATAATGAAGGCGGTAAAGGATGAGAATGGAGAGATGGTGGCGACAGATGTCATCCGTGCGGCTATCGTAACATCTAAATTTCGTAATGTCGCCGAGCGGCATGGTAAAGTCGACCTTCGTTTCAGGATCACGGTGCCCCGGGAAATGCAGGACGGGCAGTGGCAGTTGAGATTCTCCCCGCAGCTGAGAATAATGGATGAAACGACCCCTCTTCTCCCAGTCTATATCACCGGAGACCAGTACAGGCTCACCCAACTGAAAGGATACGAGAGATACAGAAAGTTTCTGGATTCAATTGTCTCGGATACCACTAAATTCATAGACACCTTCCAGCTCGAAATGTTTTTGAGAAGAAATATTCCGTCTGTTTATAAGTTTAGAAATGACTCCTCGATCGTTTCGGAGGCTGATTTCGCATCTGCATTCGGAGTGACACAGAGACAGGCCATCGACCACTATATGGACAAATTCCGGCTCTCTTTGAATCGGCGAAAACGCGAACAAAAGGGGGCAATGTTCAGAAAATATGTCAAGGTCCCGCTTGTCGAAGAAGGATTAAGGCTGGATACGGTGATTCGCTCCGGCAATGGCGAGATAATCTATGACTATGTACAGACAATCAATACAAGGCCGAAGCTGAAAAAAGCAGAGATAGTACTATCCGGAGACATCTTCGAACAAGAGAAGAAAATCTATTCAATGCCCCCCTCGGAACCTCTCACATTCTATATAAGCTCCATAGGAGGGCTTGTGGACGAAAGGGAAAAGTACCTCACCAAGATAATGGAAAGGAAAGTGGAGCTCAATACTGCCTGCTACATAGATTTCAAGGTAAATAGTTCAGACATAATTGCTTCCATGGGGAAGAACTCTGATGAAATAGCGAGAATCAAAGCTAATTTCGTTTCACTCATGCAGAACGAGGAATTCGATCTCGATTCTGTCATCGTCAAGGCCTCCTGTTCTCCGGAAGGCAGCTTCTCAAGAAACCGGCGACTCTCAAAAGAGAGGTCAGACGCGGTTTCAAAATACTTCAACTCTTTCATGAAACACTGGTCTGACTCGGTCGCGAGAGAGGATGGTCTTGTCGTAGACATGAACGGCAGGATGTCGAGAGAGAGGATGGAACCGGTCAGATTCATTTCGAGAAGCGATCCGGAGAACTGGAGGATGCTTGACGCTCTTATCTCCAAGGACAGTGTCCTTACTGAGGGCGAAAGGAAGAAGTATGCATCCCTTTCCTCTATCGAAGATCCCGATTCAAGGGAGATGGAGCTTCGCTCTTTGGATAATTACCGATATATCAGGGAAAAACTATATCCTCGACTTAGGACTGTAAGATTTGATTTCCATCTCCATAGAAAAGGAATGCTTCAGGATACTGTAAAGACCACAGTCATAGATTCAGTCTACATGGCAGGCGTCAAAGCGATTAAGGATTCCGATTATGAAAAAGCTGTCCAGCTTCTTCGACCATATAAGGATTTCAACTCTGCACTGGCCTACTGCGCAATGGACTACAATGCCACCGCCTTGAAAATACTCGAATCCATCGATCGGACAGACAAAGTCAATTACATGCTGGCTATTCTTTATAGCCGCCGCGGCGACTATAGGAGCGCTGTAGAATGCTACTTAAGGGCATGTTCGCAGAATAGACATTTTGTCCACAGAGGGAATCTCGATCCCGAGATATCGGATCTGATCAAAAAGTACGGACTCAATAAGGAGGAGGGAATATGAGAAGGTTCTTTTTTGCCTCTGCTCTACTTGCGGTTATTGTTTCTTGCTCCGCGACAATAGACTCTTATGAGAGCGGGAAGCTTCATGTCAAGATAGCAGAAACAGCTGATTCTGAGGGGATTGAAAAGATGGATATCTTTGTTTTCAATGACCATGGTGCTCTCGAGAGCAGCTCTTCAGTCAATCTCGGAAAGAATCTAAAACGCGCTGAAGCCACTCTTTCGGTAAAAACTGGCGCCAAGGATGTCTATATCCTTGCAAACATGGATTCATCCCCTGGAGGAATCTCCTCTGTCGGTGAGCTGATGGCAGAAAGAATCAGCATGGGAGAAAAAGGGTTCAACGAAGGGGTCCTTCCGATGGGAGGGTATGTCAAAGGAGTTGAAGTGATCGCCGGTAAAAGCAACAGCTGCTCAGCAATCCTTCAAAGATTCCCCTCCAGGGTCCATATCGGATCAGTCACCAACGAGATGGAATGCAGCCTGAAAGACGTACGATTACGTCTTTCAAACGCCGCCGGAGACTGCGGGTTCGCTGACGAATCCGAACCCTCTCTATGGTTCAATAAAATATACTCCTTGGGAAGTGACATAAAAGCACCTGAAGACATTGTTCTCGACGCAGAGATTAAAAAAGGAGAAAAAAGAACTGTAGATGAATATCTTTTCTGCTTCCCAAACCATACTGAGAAAGACGTCTTCTCCGGGGTCAAATTCTCTCCCAGGAAAACAAGGCTAGTCATGAGCGGTTCGATATCCGGAAAGACATACTATTATCCGATAACCTTCGACTCAATTGACAGGAACACTTCCTACTTTGTTAATATAATAATCAGAAATCTAGGGTCGCCGGACCCGGAGACTCCTTCTTCAAGCGAAGAAATAGTTGTTTCCATAGTTCCCATCTCCTGGTCCGGCCCTTTTAAAATAGAAGAATCACTTTAAAATCAACTGTTTACAACTATGAAAAGAAAACTTGCACTAGCCGCTGCCGCGGCACTGCTGACCGTCCATTCATGCAACGAGACAGCCGCACCCGAGGAAGCACTCACCCCTTGCAGTCTATCCGTAGCAATCTCTTCCCCCTCAACCAGGGCTACCGTAAGCGACACTGACTCAGAAGCAAAAGTCTCTTCTTTGGATGCATTTGTCTTCAGGGGCGACGTAGTTGATGCCTATGGAAAATCTTTTGAGACAAGTGTGAAAATCAGTGCCACCCAGGGCGACAGAACGATTTACGCAGTCGTCAACAGCGAAAACGATATATCCACAGTTTCGTCCCTAAGCGGCATAAAGAAACAGGCCTCTCTGCTTAAAAACAATTCGAGAGATAAATTTGTAATGACAGGATCGATTGAAAAAAACCTCGGAGCAACAAGCACTGCTACGGTAGATGTAAGGAGAATTGCCGCCCGATTCAAGATCGATAAAATCACAAATGAACTGGAGAATTCAGCTCAGGCTGCGGCTTTTGCCATAACAAGAATCTATCTTACCAATGTCTCAGGCGAGGCGAATTACGAGGGGGCCTCCACTGGCAAAGTCTGGTATGCAACCCAAAAACTGAATGCCTCAGATGCACCTAATTCACTGATCTATAATAAACTTCCATCTATTGCAAAAGTATCTCCGCATCACTCTTATACTACTTCACATTCATTCTATGCCTATCCAAATAACTCCTCTGACAAAAACACCTTACTAGTTGTAGAAGCAAATATAGCCGGCTCTTTTTACACATATCCCATAATGATTGCCGGTACTGTCGAAAGGAATAAATCATATGAAATATCCGAATTAATAATAAAACACCTCGGCAATACCTCAGACGGAGATGACGACATCGAAGGAGATGAGAACAAGCCCATTCAGACTTCCTCTGTATCCGTTGGTGTAAACGTACTTGATTGGGATCAAGTGCTAGTTGGGGATAATGGAACCATAACCCTTTGACAATCAATTAATAATGAATAAAGTTCTACTATCTCTAATGCTCTCGGCTACACTTTTGTCCTCCTGCTCTGTCAAGGAGGACAGGAGTGTCTGCCCCTGCCGTCTGGAGATAGGAATTGCAGCATTTCTCAAATACGGGCCGAATCCTTCCGCAATGATATACTTCGACGACTTCCCCTTAGTCCCACATAGAGAAGGAGAATTCTTCATCACAGATGTCGAAAAAGGAGACTACAACATATGTGTCCGAACTGGAAATGACGAGGAAGTCGGGCGTATCCATATGATTCCTCCCGAAACAGAGCCTGACAGTTTGTATTCTTTTAGGGCTTCAGTCTTGTGCGACGGAGAGAGTAAGAGAGTCAATGCATTGCCACACAAGCAGTTCTGCACTGTTTCCATAAAAGTAAACGGCATTGAAGGCAGCGATATCACCTATAAAATAAAAGGCTCATACAACGGCCTGGACATCCTCTCAGGAGAGCCTCTTTATGGTTATTTCGAATTTCCCGTCTTTCCTTCGGCTGAGGACGGTTCCCTTCGGTTCAGGCTCTCCCGACAAGGGGAAGACGGCAATCTTTCGATTCTCTCAGTAAAGTGTGACGACGCATGGAATCTTCCCCTCGGGCAGTGGATGAAAGACGCCGGATATGACTGGAAAGCTGAAGACCTTGAAGATTTTGAGGCAGACATTGACTATTCAGGAGCGAGAGTAACGCTCCGCGTATGTGATTGGGAAATTGAAGAAGCCTTAGTCGTAACAATCTAAAAATGAGAAAGATAAAATATTCAGTAGCCTTGACAGTCCTCTTGTCGCTTGGGTCTTGTTCCGTTGAACCGGCTGTTGAAATCAATAGGGAAGATGACTCTGGTAAAAGGGAGTATCTTTTCTCCGCAAGCCCTTCATCTCCATCAACCAGGAGCCTTTATTCATCCTCTGAAGAAGATACTGTAAGAGACGCCGTAATAGCAATCTACACAGAAGACGGAACTCTTCTGAGGATAACCTCTACTAATCAAGGAGTTGATCTCAACAATGACTCTAAATATAGCTACTATGTCCTGACCGGAGATCTTACAAATGAAACTATCCCTTCTTCTGAGAATGCCCTTGTCTCCCTACGACATAGGTACGGGATGGATAACTTTTCTTCGTATCATGACAGATGGAAGTCTATCCCTATGGCTGCAAAAGTAGTCGGGAAAACACCAAGAGAGCTGGACATACTGGATGGGAAAGAGGATGGAAGAGTTCGCTTCGACGCAGAGAGATTATTTGCAAAACTCTCTCTTTCAATCCAATACGATACCCACATAAAGAATTACTTTAAAATATCGATTAATTCAGTCAGAGTTGTCAATATGGCAAATTCCGTCTCCCCATTCACCCCCTCTTTATATTATCCTGATGATGTTGTTGCTGTCGATGCGGATCTGGCTGTCAAGCCTGAAACAGATGGGAAATACATCCTATATATCCCTGAGAACAAACAAGGAACGATTCTCCCGACAAATACTGATCCTTCCGGAAAGAATATGAATGCAATAAGATCATCAGGCCACAATCCGGATAAATGCACTTACATTGAAGCAAGCGTTTCATATTCAAGTGTTTTCGGAGTTGGAGGAGAAGTACTCTACCGTTTTTATCCAGGCAGCGACAACACTTCCAATTTCGACATTGTCAGAAATACAGGATATGAGATAACACTGTCCCTTCACGGGTCATCGCTAGGCATAGATGCAAGTTGGAAAATTGACACCGAAGGACTCAACGATACCAGGACATTAACCCTGCTTCCTTCTGTCAGCCGCGCTTATCCCGGAGAATATGCATTCGTAAAATGCTCTTACAAAGAGAACGGAATTGACAAAGGGACGGAAAGACTTGCTAAAAGACCCGGTTATTATGTAGGGACTGATATAAGTCCATATCTTTCCGGTGCCAACATCCCGTCCATTCCATCTTATATCGGATATGACGCAACCTGCAAAAACTGCGGGGAGACTTTCCGTGACTATCCCAAAAACGACAATCAGTATAGTAAAAGTTGGGTAACAACTGTTCTTGGCGGGACTTCGTGCCCTTCTTGCGGAAAGACAATTGCCGGAGGCGACGGCTCTCTGACTAATGTAACTTACTCATCTACAGGAAATCTCGTCCTTCCTTTCCCAATCTCATCCAATGCCGCTCCCGGCGAAACCATACTATTCCAAGGCACGACTCACGACGGATGGAAGCGCACTCAAGCCGCGGTCACAATCGCCGACAAGGGTACCCTCTCCGTCGACACCTCTCATCTTCCAAAATACCTTGCAACAACTGGCTATGCCGAAGTTCTTTCACTTCCCTACGGAGTAAGTTCTGTCGGATTCAGAGTGACTTCGGGCTCCAATGTAATAAGACTGTCGCAGGACGGAATGAAATGCAGGGTTACCGCAACCGATACCGGAGTCGCTACTGTTGCTGTCACTAATGCTTCCAATAACTCTGTACTTGGGACTTTTGAAGTCCACGTGAATCTTCCGACACTACTTATTGACAAGGATTCTTACACTTGTTCTCCAGACGGCACAGTTGTCCCCGTAACATCCTCATACTATGATGCTTCCGGAAATTTGATTCCAGTATCTGATTTCGACGGGACTCTCTATTCTTCACTTTTGAAACCGGTCCTCTCAACAGATTGTTTCTGGCTTTACTGCGATAATGAAGGAGTAAGGATAGCCGAGATTGACGATATTCCGCTGGGGGGCCTTCTAGGCCAAATAAAAGTTTCCGCAATAGGCAGAAGCGACATTACTCCCGATACAGCGAACATCTATTGCCTCGATCCATTTGGCGGTCTTGACGACAGTTCTTTGAGAATCTGCGGGATTGATGACTATTCACTTGTTGAGCCAGGAAAGGATTTCTCCTATACAGTCAATCTGAAAGGAAAGATTAATGCCTCATCATTTACCGTTTACGGAGCAAAGCAGGAACCGACTTCTAAGTACCCGACGTGCATGGCTTTCTCCATCTTCGGGAATAATGTCCATAATCTTTCTGTCAAATGGAGTTCAGAGGGAGACCATGCTCATGGCAAAGTAAATATTATCGTCCAGATTTTCAATAGCTTCTCCGGAATCTCTTTAGAAAGGTGCATCGGATATATCGAGATATACCTCCACAGTATAGCAGGAGAATACGCTTATATCAAACCGGATAAGAGAAACAGCGGCGACGGCTATGCCTCAGTATGCTGTACAACTGTCCCAGGTAATAACGACAGCCATTTTAAAGCAATGCGTCAATACCTCTCATCCAAACCAGTCATTTACAATGATATGGCTAAGATGACCGCTCTTTGGAAACTAAACAGCACCGACTACTATTACAAAGAGGAAAACGACTGGAACGGCATCTGCCGTGAAGCTTCTTCCGAGAGCGACAGGCCTTATCTTACCCATTATGAAGACAGGTCAGGAGCCTCGAACGGAATTGGCTTTACTTACAGCGAGCTGTATAGAGTCTATCCGGGACTGATAGATACCTATTATGGAAGATTCTCATCAGCTGAAAGATGGATCAGCGGAGGAGAAATGTTAAATCCTATCCGTATCGACTTCTCAAAGGCACCGGATATGATCTTCTGCGGACAAGATAAAAACGGATACCCTTCTTATGGCTACAAGGGCTGCGGCTCCGATTCATCCGGACACCCCTACCTCCAGATAGGAATAAGCAATACATGGATTGGGTATGAAGAACTTTGATTGAGAAAAATGCGTATATTTGCTTTCGAAATGGCACGCAGAAAGCTCATATACGCATTGTCTCTCTTGATTTTGACAGTCTCCGTTCCAGCCCGTCTTTACGGACAGGACAGCACCTCTGTCGCCGCCGTCCCTGTGGATTCTGCAGTGATTAAGGCGGATTCTCTGATCCGCTATGCAATGAAATTCATAGGCACTCCGTACCGCCTTGGAGCCGTCGGACCAAAAGAATATGACTGCTCCAGCTACGTCAGAAAAGTTTACTCGGGAATAGGTATAGACCTTCCCCGGTACACTTGGACCCAGATTAAGGCAGGCAGGGAGGTTTCCCGCATCCAGGACCTTCAGAAAGGCGATTTGGTGTTCTTCGGGAAGAAACGGGGAGTCCGCGAAATCGGTCATATAGGGATAGTGGTAAATGTGGATCTCGAGCATAGCGATTTCACTTTCATCCACTGCGGCACAGCCAGCGGAGTCTCAATCCAGAGGTTCTCGCACCCATATTTTCTCATGAGATATATGGCGGCAAGACGTATTCTTGACGATTTTCAGGAATAGTTTTTGAAAATTGACTATATTTGTAAACTTTTCGACATGGGGATGTTTTGGTTTTGACAGCGCTGATGTCGGACGGTAAGCATGCCGGGCGTTGGAACCTTGCCCGTTAATCTCAGATTCCGAACAATAGTTGCTAACAACAACAATTACGCACTCGCTGCCTAATTTGACTCAGTCAATTAGCTTAATCCGCGTTGCCTAGGCTGCAGCGCCGACGAGTATCCCTCGGACTTTATGCCTGTTATGTTCCGATCAAGGGGTATCAATTCAAACGGGACGCTCCGGTGGACTTCTCTAAAGCCGGCTAAGATTCAGAGGATAAGGCTGGACCGGCCCGTCTTTCGGCAAGTCCTCCCCGACAACCAAAGGAAGAATAAGCATGTAGAAAGCCGCCTGGTGCGACGTTTGGACGGCGGTTCGAGTCCGCCCATCTCCACTTGTGAACTTCGGATATGGAGGCCCATATAATTTATCGTAACTACCTTATGCCCAATGGTATAGGGATGTCAATAGGCGGAATCCAGACTTATTTGACCAACCTCTCCCATGTACTAGTTGAAGAGGGCTACCACGTATCTATCTATCAAAGAGGAGATCAGGATTTCCATACGGTAATCAATGAAAACATAGAGGTCTTCGGCTACGAAAGACCAGAGGACAAAGTACGAGGCCGTGCACAAATGCTTTATGAAAAAGCAAGACTAAGGATTAACCCATCAAGAGGCGATATTCTAATCTTCGGATGCGAATCCATGGCAGTAAAAACGGATGGTAGCGTACCTGTTATTGGTATCCAACACGGAATATCATGGGACATCCCGGAGGCTGGCCTAGGACAGCAGAGATGGAATTTTCTCTATTTTAAAAAGCAATATCGTGCCTGGAAGACAGCCCAAAGAATAAAGAATATTGATAAACTTATCTGCGTAGACTGTAACTTCATCAACTGGTACAAAGCATTAGTTCCCTGCCCTGAAGTGAAGATGTATTACATCCCTAATTTCAGCGCACTACCGGAAGAAAAAGTTGAAAAGCCGAAACCGGATTCAGGGATTGGCGTCATTTTCGCCCGCCGATTTGAGCCACAACGCGGTACGCGTCTTTTCATGAAGGTGTCGAAAAAGCTTCTCAATGAATATGATAATATCGACATCACAATTGCAGGAGACGGAAGCGATGAAAAACTCTTAAAGGAAAATCTGGAATCCAATCCTCACGTTAAATTCATACGCTATCAAAGCAGCGAATCGCTTTCCATCCACTCTGACAAGCATATTGCCGTAGTTCCAACCCTAGGCAGTGAAGGCACATCTTTGTCTTTGCTCGAAGCTATGGCCAGCAGTTGTGCGGTTGTCTGCACAAATGTCGGAGGAATGACAAATATCGTTATCAATGGTTATAACGGTCTGATGGTAGCGCCTCTGGAAGATGATCTTTACCAAGCCCTGAAGACTCTTATTGATAACCGCAAGTTAAGAGAGACTCTGGCTGCTCGCGGATACGAAACAATCGAATCTACATTCTCTCTCTCGCGCTGGCAGGATGGATGGAGAGGAATTC
This sequence comes from uncultured Bacteroidales bacterium, assembly GCA_900318955.1. Taxonomy (GTDB): domain Bacteria; phylum Bacteroidota; class Bacteroidia; order Bacteroidales; family UBA932; genus Cryptobacteroides. The sequence continues at coordinate 141,538 of ONMJ01000001.1, read as the reverse complement.
TAAAGTCCTTGCAAAGCCGTTAGAAGATTAATCACCAAACGAAAAAAACCTACCGGTACCATCGGACGATGACCGGTAAGAAGTAGTTATTTCTCTGCTACAGAATTACTTCTGTCCAAACGGATTGGCAGGTCTTGGCTGCTGCTGAGGCTGTGCGGCCTGAGGGGCTGCCTGAGGAAGAGGCTGACCGGTAATCTGAGCAGCGAGCTTATCGAACTCAGCTTCGTTGATCATCCTGCAATTGCCGTTGAAACGAGCATCAAGCTCTACCTGAAGACGCCTTACATTGAGGTCACCCTCTACTTTGCAACCGGCCTTGAGAGATAAGGTGTCCTTTACATAGAAGTTTCCTGCGATGGTCCCGCAGAACTCTACATTCTGGCATACTATATCACCTTTGATGTTCGCTTTCTCGCCGACTTTAACCTTTCCCTTGGAATATACTTTTCCTTCGAAAGTGCCATCGATCTGAAGGTCGGTCGGGGTGTTGATTTCACCCTTTATAACAGTGCCTGCCGAAATGCAGCTCACACCGCCTGTCATTACGTTTTGTTCCATTGGTTTAGCCATATTTTAGTTTACTATATTTCTATTGTTAGACGAGTCCCTTGCCGTGGCAGTTCTTATACTTGAGCCCCGAGCCGCAAGGACAAGGATCATTTCTTCCGACTTTCTTGTCCGCCTTGATAGGGACTCGAGACTTCTGTTCTCCGTTGGTAGAAAGCTGGGAAGGATCATTGGTCCTCATCTGACTCATGTCAGTTCTACGAGGCTGAGGAGCTCTCCTCGGAGCCTCCTCTCTGTCCCTGAGAGGAATAAATGCTCTCAGGAGGAAGGATAGGGCATCCTTATTGAGATCCTCAAGCATGGAGGAGAAGAGGTTGTAGCTCTCGAGTTTGTAGACCACCAGAGGATCTTTCTGCTCATAAGCTGCATTCTGGACACTCTGACGAAGGTCATCGTTGTCGCGGAGGTGCTGCTTCCAGTGCTCGTCGATCTGATAGAGGATAAGATTACGGCTCAGAGCCTTGGCAATCTCCTTTCCTTCTGTATTATATGCCTTCTCGAGGTTGACTGTAAGGTTGAGCATCTTCTTGCCGTCGGAGACAGGAATCGCTATATTCTGATACATGGATCCCTGCTTCTCGTAGACCTGCTTGATGAAAGGATAGACCTTTGTCACCATTGCATCCATACGGCGGTTGTAGACCTCTTCCATATGCTCCTGAAGAGCCTTTGCCAGATCATCTTTTTTAGCCTTCTCATAGAACTCGGCGTCAAATCCGAGGTCGATGGAAAGCTGAGCCATGATATATTCCTCGAATGCCTCGTAGGACATTCCTTCGGAGCGGTCGGCCATAATGGATGCCGTATCCATCATCATGTTGCGGACATCAATCTCAATCTTGTCTCCGGCAAGGGCATTGCGGCGCCTGCTGTAGATGGCCTCCCTCTGATAGTTCATGACATCGTCATACTCGAGGAGTCTCTTACGCACGCCGAAATGGTTCTCTTCTACCTTCTTCTGAGCAGTCTCAATAGCATTGGAAAGCATTCCGGAAACAAGAGCTTCGTCGTCCTTCATTCCAAGGCGGTCCACAACTCCTGCGATTCTCTCTGAGCCGAACTTTCTCATCAGGTCATCCTCAAGCGAAACATAGAAGGTTGAAGATCCCGGGTCTCCCTGACGTCCGGCACGACCTCTCAGCTGACGGTCGACACGGCGGCTGTCATGCCTTGTAGTACCGATAATTGCAAGACCTCCGGCAGCCTTGACCTCCGGGGTCAGTTTGATATCGGTTCCTCGACCTGCCATGTTGGTCGCTATCGTGACCTTGCCTGCATGACCGGCCTGGGCGACGATTTCTGCCTCCCTTGCATGCTCCTTGGCATTAAGGACATTGGGATGGAGACCGCGTATCCTCATCATCCTTGCAAGGAGCTCTGAGGTCTCCACATCGGTGGTACCGACAAGGACAGGCCTCCCCTGCTTTGAAAGCTCGACCACCTTGTCAATGACGGCGTTGAACTTCGCCTTTTTGGTCTTGTAGATAATATCATCCTGGTCATCCCTGATCACCGGACGGTTGGTCGGAATGACGACGACATCGAGCTTATAGATGCTCCAGAACTCACCCGCTTCCGTCTCTGCGGTACCGGTCATACCGGCGAGTTTATGGTACATCCTGAAGTAATTCTGAAGAGTAACGGTTGCGAATGTCTGAGTAGCAGCCTCAACCTTCACATTCTCCTTCGCCTCGACAGCCTGATGCAATCCATCGCTCCAGCGGCGGCCTTCCATGATACGGCCGGTCGACTCATCGACGATCTTGACCTTGTTATCAATCACTATATAATCGACTTCCCTCTGGAACATCGCATAAGCCTTGAGGAGCTGGATAACCGTATGGACACGCTCGCTCTTGAGGGAGAAATCCTCCATAAGAGCGTCCTTCTTCTGCTGCTTTTCGGCAACGGACAGAGACTCGTCGTGCTGGATTTCAGCAATAGCGGATCCCATATCCGGAAGGACGAAGAATTCAGCATCACCGACAGCCTTGGCAAGGACATCGTGTCCCTTATCGGTCATATCCACCGTATTCTGGACCTCGTTAATCACGAAGTAGAGATCGTCGGTGATTATATACATCTGGCTCTCATTGTCCTGCAGATAGAAATTCTCAGTCTTCTGCATAAGCTGCTTCATACCGGGCTCGCTGAGGAACTTGATGAGAGGCTGGTACTTTGGAAGTCCCTTGTGGCAACGATAGAGGAGCTTGCCTCCCTCGGCCTCATTGCCCTCGGAAATCAGCTTCTTGGCCTCATTGAGAGTCTGGTTCACGAGCGCTCTCTGCTTATTGTAGAGGTTCTCCACATAAGGCTTGAACTCCATGAACTGGGCATCATCCTCTGTCTGCTGGGTAGGACCGGAAATAATGAGAGGGGTACGGGCGTCATCGATAAGGACGGAGTCGACCTCATCGACGATTGCGTAATGATGCTTCCTTTGGACGAGGTCATCCATACGGATAGCCATATTGTCACGGAGGTAGTCGAAACCGAACTCGTTGTTGGTACCAAAGGTAATATCGCAGTTATAAGCCTTTTTACGGGCTTCGCTATTGGGTTCATGCTTATCGATACAGTCGACGGAGAGTCCGTGGAACATATAGAGAGGTCCCATCCACTCGGAATCTCGTTTTGAGAGGTAATCGTTGACAGTAACGACATGGACACCCTTGCCTGCAAGAGCGTTGAGGAATACCGGGAGGGTAGCAACGAGAGTCTTTCCTTCTCCGGTCGCCATCTCCGCTATCTTTCCCTGATGAAGAACGATACCTCCGATAAGCTGGACATCGTAATGGACCATGTCCCAGGTAATCTCATTGCCACCGGCTACCCAGTGGTTCTGCCAGACGGCATTGTCACCATCAATATGGACAAAATCCTTTCCGGAAGCAGCCAGATATCTGTCGAAATCAGTAGCAGAAACCGTAATGGTCTCATTCTGGGCAAATCTCCTTGCGGTAGATTTCATGATTGAGAAAGCCTCCGGGAGAATCTCGTTAAGGATTTTCTCTATCGCCTCATCTTCGTCCTTGACCAGCTTGTCGGACTCTGTTGCAAGGGCCTCTTTCTCGGAGACCGGAATATCCTTGGCCAATTCTTCCTTAATCTCGGCTATGCGGGTCTCAAAGGGAGCCTCAACCTCACGAATCCTCTTTTTCAGTTCCTCTGACTTAGCCCTTAGGCCATCATTGGAAAGCTTGTCAATCTCAGGATAAGCGGCAAGGACCTTATCGAGAATAGGCTTTACAGCCTTCATGTCCCTGTCAGCTTTTGATCCAAATATTTTCTTTATAACGTCAGCTAATGCCATACTTTAATTCTATTTTACCAAAATCTCACAAATTTAACACTTTCGGGCGGTAAAACAAAAACATTGCCTAAAGAAATTACTGACAAAGTTATTGACAATATGTCACGAAAAGTTCTTTCTGGAAGACTTGACTTCTGACAAAGAAGAAAAGATTTTTGGTAAATAGCGGAAAGGAAGAAAAGACTTGTACTTTATAGCCTTTACAATGGTAAAGGGGATGACTCGGAGTATTTCGAGAAAGTAGCTCCTTGAAGGGTCGGCAAGGCGGACCAGGGATGATGTGAAATAATTGCGGTAAACTATTCTCTCAAGCGGCTCCTTCCTATATAGCCGGTCATGAATAGCACTTACTCCTTGAACGACCCTGACTTTGTAACCCATGTAGCGAGCTCTGTCGCATAAGTTGTCATCCTGCCCATAGATTGGGAAAAGAGGATTGAAAAGTCCTATTTTTCGAAGTATTCCGAGATTGACAAGCCAATGAGCGGCCATCACCCTCGGGACCGAACCGTCTGTTGAAGTAATCTTTGATAAGACATTCTTTTCAAACAGTTTATCATATGACACTCCATCTGCCGCTTTTTGCTCAGGACTCAGTATGACAGTTTTATCGTCTGACGCTTTTAGAAGATCTCCAAGAGTAGATGGGAAAATCCAGGCGTCCTGATTCAGAAGATAGGCAAAGTCGTAGCCACTTTCAAGAGCGTAACGGAAGCCCACGTTATTGGCCTGAGTAAAGCCGAGATTCTCGCTGTTTCGTACCAGAACGGCTTCAGGATACTCTCTCTCCACAAAATCCGCAGAGCCATCCGCCGAGGCATTATCGACCACATACAGGTCAGCAGGAGTCTCGGATGAGCGGACACTGCCAAGACAACGGTCAAGCCACTTCATACCGTTGAAAGTAACTACTATTACAAGTACCTTTTTCATCCTGCAATCGAATTATAGTATCTTTCAAATATCTCCTTTGTTGTTGCCGAAGTGAAAACCGAATGCATCACATTAAGCGAAGTATCGAACATTATTTTATTCTTTCCCTTCTTCTCAAGGGGAAGATACTTGAGGTATCGAAGCGCTTCAATTAACCACACATAAACGCCTAGCAAGAAATACTTTATCTTCGACCCTCCGCTATAAAATATCAGAGCTCCCCTCACCCTCGTAGGCTTAATCGCTGCCTCAAGGCGGGAGACGGTGGAGCCTGCGAGATGAGTGATTACGACATCATCATCCGACCAAACCGAATACCCCATCTCATTGACCTTATGCCCGAGCGCTATATCCTCAGGGGTAAAGGTAAATCTCTCATCGAACCATCCGGCTTCTCTAAAAATATCTGTCTTTATCAGGAAGCAGGCACCGTTGACTGTCCAAGTCCTGAAAAGACCTTTTTGCATGCTCCATTTAGTAGGGACTGTTTCATCGACAAGATGGAGATAATGCTTCATGTATCGCCATGCTGTCCAAGGTGCTCTTCCGCTTGTCTGGACCTTCCCGTCAGGGAATACAATCTTTGGGGAAACTATAGCAGCATCAGAGGGAAGTTTCTCAAAATCAGCGGCTAATCTATCGATGACAGGCATCCTCATCAGGGTGTCATCGTTTACTATGAAACAATACTTTCCCTCAGCCAGACGAAGAGCCAGATTGTTATTTTCTGAAAAGCCCCGAAGAGAGTCGCTCACTATGACCTTGACCTCAGGATAATCCCTTCTCAGCGCCTCCAGATTCGACTGAGAGAACATGTACGCAACGACAATTATCTCGAAGGAAAGAGAAGTATTGGCCTTTATCCCGTCAAGACATGGATAGAGCGTGTCAGGCCGGTTCATCGAGACTATTATTACACTGACCTCTATCATCACTTCTTCCTCCTTTTCATTTTCTTTCCCCAGACGATAAGATCCACGATAGGGCCGGAGCTCCATTCTTTAATAGCCGCCTGCCTTTCTTCTTCGCTCGAAAAGGCGGCGACATACTTAATCCTGTATAGATTGTCGGAAAGCAGCCGAATCATTCCAAGTCGGGAAATATAACCCTTCTCGTAAAGTCTCCTGTAGACCATCAGAGACTCATGAAGTCCCTTTCCGCTAAGGGCATCCTGTACCGTCCGATTGCTACCGTGCTGGCGGAAAAGGTTGAGCGGCTCAGCTATGAAGGACACTCTCCCTTTCTCTGCAATCGAACTCCAGAAAAGGATGTCCCCGGCTCCGCTATAATCCATGAATTCTCTATCGGCCTTAAGTGCAGCATCCTTCCTGAAAACAGCGGCAGAAGCATTTGCAACGACATTTTTACGAGAAAGATAGCGCTTTATAAACGTCTTCCCGTCCATAGAGAAATCCTCTTCCATATCCCTCTGATAGCGCTGGATTCCAAGGGCGTGCCCTTCAGAATCAATCTCCTTCGACCTTGAAAAAGCGAGGACTGAACCAGATGATGTCATAGCTTCGACAGCCTTTTCAAGGAATAATGGGTCCGAACTGTCGTCACTCTCAGCAATCCAGACAAAGGATCCCTTCGCCATCTCTATCCCTTTCATCCACTGCCGGAACGGGGACCCGCTATTCTCTTTGTTGACAACTATCCTCGCACCGTCTTCATAGAGGCGGATAATATCCATGCTGTCATCTTTTGAGCAGTCATCAAGAATAATAAGGTCGATATTCTTATAGCTCTGGGAGAGAATGGAGTCAATCCTTTCCTTAAGATAAGGGGCATGATTGTAATTAGGGACGACAACACTTACTAGCGGACTGTTCCCTCCCATATAGTCGATAAACGCCTTGTAACCGTTCTCAGCAATCCGCTTGGCTTCCGCTAAAGCGGCAGGGTCCTTTTCGAGTGTTTCAAGACGCGAAGAAACTCCCTCAATAGCAGATCGCTCTGCTTCCTCGGAATCGAATGCAGAAGTAATGTCCACTACCCTGTCCCCCTTCCCAAGAGCCGCTGCAAGACCGCTCATCTTATGTTCGTAACTCAGTGCCACAAAAGGAGTGTCATTATTGATTGCAAAGACTACTGAATGATATCGGGCACCGACAAGGAAAGAAGATCCCCGGATAATAGCCTGCTGGATGTCGGAGCTATACTCATCAGATGCCACCAAATCCTCATCAGAAGCTATTTCTTCAAAGAAAAGACGGTCATTTTCTATCCAAGAAGGGCCATTGTAGAGCTGAGGGAGAAAAATGACTTTATGGCTAGGGTAAAGCTTTTTGATCTCGGAGAGCATCCGAATATAAAAAGAACGTACCCTGTCTATTCCGACCTCTTTATACCTATAGTGCCATACAAGAGAGTTGGGGACAAAAACCATGTATGGGCTACCGCCAAGATAATCATTTACTTCCGATGGGATAGCCGCCTTGGGAGAGTCAAGAAAAGCGGAGTCTAGAGTCATTACATGGGGCCTTTCGCCAACATACTTTTCGGACTCGGAATCCCTTAGCGAGATAAAAGACATATAATCCAAAAGACCGTCAGATTTCTGATGGAAAAGACTTGAATCGGGGTCGGAATCCTTGAACGGTCCAATTGAGCGCCCGAAATAAGCGAGGGGTTTACCAAGATACCTGGCAAGTTCCAGAAAGAACACGTGATGCCAGTCCTTAAACCCGCCGAGATTGATTCCTCCCGGGGATGAGACGACGAGATCTGCATCCTCATAAAGCGATAAAAGCCTTCTTACAGATGGATCAAGCCTCCATAGGAAAGTCCACCCTCTCTTCACTCCATATACCCTGGACCGATAATAAGCTATATCCTCCGAGGTATGGACATAGACCACCTTTTCATCTTTGACCATAAACGGGAGCATAGCCTCGAGGGGATACCGGTACGGAACCGTTATCCTCTCCACTGCAGGCTCGGCGGCAAGACGCCTTACAAGCGCCTTGTGAGCCGATTCATCTCCCCTGTTACGGACAGGCTGGTCTATTAGAAGGATCTTCATCAGTGGTAAATATTGGTTGACTCAATGGGACGTCTGTCTGAAACCGGGACCTTTACCATATCTTCCATTACGCCGGTTCCGATTATAAGGATAGGCACCTCGTACTCCGGCACGCCAAATTCTTTGAGGCCCGCCAGTTTTTCGAAGGTAAATCCGCAGGAAAGCGGGATTGTCCCGAGTCCTTCACTATGAAGGGCATTTATAAGATTCATGGCATAGAGGCCTCCGTCTATATATGCCTGTCCCTGCTCGTAATAAAGAAATGCCCGAAGATCCGCCGTTACCAGAATAGCGGTTCCAATCTCATCCTCGAAGCCCCTGCAGCCACCCTGCCACTGAAGAAGGGCATGGGCGCGGCGACCCGAGTAAACATGGGTTCGCCAAGCCTGCCGGTTGCATGCGGAAGGCGTTCTGGAGGCCATCCTCAAAGCCTTGTCTATCAGTTCTTTCCCTACAGGCTCATCTTTAAAATACCGGATAGAATGACGGCTGTTTAAAAGTGCCTCGAAATCTTTTCCGACTCCGGAACACTCTTCTTTTGATAGAGTGAGCACGCAGTCTTCCACTTTGGATCCGGAAAGGGCGATATCAATCTCCCCGAACATCCTTTTGATATCAGGGATCTCAACTCCGGAGGCTTCTGTGTAATTGATATAGGAGCGCAAAACCCGTATCGGGTACTCCATGAATCCATCAAAGCCGAATCTGTCTTTGTAGGCCTGCACCCCTTCGATAAGATGCATAGCCTTCCCCTTCCCAAAGCCTTTTCTGGGGTTTCTAAGGGACATTCCCTTTTCTATGGTATGAGTCTCCCTAAGGAGGAGATAACGTTGTTTTACACGGTCTTTTTCATTGTTCAAGGATGCATTGTAACGCTTCTGGAGCTTTTTAAAAGCCTTCCAGTCGTTCCTCATTGCCCGATTCGCTTTCGCTGCATTCTTGATCTTTCCAAAAAGTGTCATTTCTTAGAATTATTGAGTTTTAGTGTGGTTAGGATTTCTCTCACTTTAGCATCCGCATAAGCCTTCTCTCCAGGAGTGGTCGCCCAGAAATAAGTAGAGCATCCAATTGACAAAGTGCTGACAAGGACGACGGCTAAAAGCCTCCAAACGCCTCCGGGAAGACAATAGGCGACTATAGCTGTCACGCCAAATGAAAATAAGGTGACATAGAGAATCTTCCTCAGGACCTCGCTTCGGAACATAGCTGCGGGGAACCCGATTTGGCGCCTAAGTATCAGCATCTTGATCACAACGAGAAGGGCATATACCGCTATATAAACAATATACGAGCTCTCCGGAGCGGCCCCGAGAGCAAAACATATCCACGATATTGGGAATACAAGGAAGGAAACTCCTCCGATTATCAGATAATACTTCTTGATATTCCCGGTAGCCATTTCGAGGATGGCCATGGAATTGCCAAGCATATCTACCATATTGGCAACGACTGCAAGGGGAACGAAAATATCTGTGTATTTAGGATAATCACCGAGCCAAAAGCGCATCAGTATATCCGATTCAAACACAAATGGAATGGCAAAAAGAAGCATGAGTATCCAAGAATACTTCGCCCCTTTGCAGACAAGCTGGTAGCAATAGCTCCTGTCCCCTTCCGCATAGGATTTGGTAATCTGGGGGTTGAGTGCCGTAGTAAAGCTTGTAACAAACTGACGCACAATTCCTTCCACTTGGACTGCATATCCTCTTGCTGCATTGACTACGACACCGAAGAAAAGGTTTGTTATGATGCTTATTCCCTGGGTATTGCATAGATAGGAGGCAGACCCGAAAAAGTTCCACCCGGCAAAACCGGCCATCTCCTTTAATACATCCCTGTCGAATACGAGCTTTCCCCTGCACTCCCGGAAACGGTTGCAGTAGGATGCATATACGGCCCTGACTATGACAGAAACAAGGAGCATAAAGGCTGAATATGTCACTAGTTTATCGATGGGAGATACGTATAGAGCAAAGGCGATACCGAGTTTCAGCACAGCTTCAAGAAGGCTTATATAGGCGAAAGCCTTCATCTGCTCATGGGCGATGATTACGGCATTGAAAGGAACGCTCATCAGAGAAGCCACGAGCATCAGCGCTGAGAACTGAAGCACATAATTGGCCGCCCCGAGCCTTTCGGCAGGGATATTCATGTGATTATTGAGGAACCACACTCCTACAAGTTCCACGAGTATCAGGACAATTCCGGCCAGGATGCCTTCAATCAAGACTCCGGTAGAAAAGACCTTGTGAAGATCCCATTTCTTGTCGCCTCCCTCAGACTTTCCAAGTCCGAAGGTGATAAAGCGACTTATGGCAGTAGAGAGTGAATTGGAAATAATTGTAAATGAGGTCACCATAGCGGCGACTGCATTGTACACTCCTACGTCCACAACTCCAAGAGCTTTGAGTACTACCCTTGAAGTGAAAAGGCCTATCACAAGCAGGATAAACATCCTGAAATAGAGGAAAAGAGTATTCTTGGCAATGCGTTTGCTCTTGTTGGAAATGGTACCGGGAGGAAGCGAAGATGCCTTTACTTTGCCTCCCATGCGGACAAATGCCATCCCGCAATTGGAGGCAAACTCAGCGTCCGAAGGGCTATCTCCAACCATAACCGATTCCGCTGCAGTTACTTCCGGAAAATCAGCACATGCCCTTTCAAAGAGCCCTGTCTGAGGTTTTCTGTCATGGTCTGAAGAATCGGTTGCGGTGGAGACATAAATACCATCGATTCTTCCCCCGTACTCCTTGATTCCTTCGAGCATCCGAGAGTGGATATCTTCGAGGGAGGATTCGCTCATAAGGCCCTTTCCAACGCCTCGCTGGTTGGTAACTATGAATATTCTTTCGTATTCAGCGGACCATCCGGCGATAGCCTCCCTTATTCCGGATATGAACTCAAACTGGGACCAATCCCTCACATAATCACCTACTATCTGACGGTTGATTACTCCATCCCTGTCCAGAAAGAGGAATCGTTTCCCGAAAGGCAGATTCACCTCCATTACATCCCGGATCTCTTTCATCTGGAGCTGCGCCCTTTCATAATCTTCCGGGATGCCTATATCGATGAAATATGAAGACGAAATCATCCCCTCCACCATCCCCCTTGAGGCTTCACCGACAAGGAAGTCTTTTTCAAAAGAGAACTTCTCAGGGAGGGAAGACAAATCCACGAGGCTCCTTTTGAGGGAATAGACACCTCCGTTTATAAGGCCTTCCTCGCAGAATTCTTTTTCCCTGAAAGACAAGACCTTCCCTAATTTTTCCGAGGCCATTTCAATCTCCACGGAACCATATCTGTCGAAAGAGATCATCCTCTTCAGGGCTATCACTGTGCTGCTCGAAGGCGAAAGGGAGCAATGAATCTCGACCAAAGTCTCGAGATCCACATTGAAAAAAGTATCTCCGTTGAGAACTACTACATTTTCCTCTCTGCACTTTGACAAGGCAAGACGAATGCCTCCGCCTGTGCCGAGAGGCTCTTTCTCTACAGCAAAATCAATTTCGAAAGGCCAATCTCCGCCAGGTGGCACATTCGCTCCGTTTTCCGACCCTAGCCACCTAAAAACAGATTCCTTAAGATAGCCGACGGAGAGGACAACCCTCCCGACATCATAACGGCGAAGAGATGAAAGCAGATAATAAAGAAAAGGCTTTCCTCCGACCGGCGCCATGCATTTCGGGACCTCGCTCACGACAGAGCGGAGCCTCGTTCCAAGTCCTCCGGCCAGTATGATTACATCGAACTTCAATCCTTTCTACATCTTATCCACCCTGTCAGTCTCATATATTTTCCACGCATGGGCGCCCCTGTCTGTAAACTGGAAAGGGACGACCTGTCCCGGCAGGGTCGACAGGGCATCAACCAGGTCTTTTTTCTTTACCGGAGGGACCATAAGCATTATGAAACCTCCTCCGCCCGCTCCGGATACCTTTCCAGCGAGGGCTCCTGCGGCCATTGCCGTATCGAAGGCCTCCTGGATGACCGGATTGGTAATCGCCATGGCCATTTTCTTCTTCTCTTCCCATGCCATGCCGAGAAGGCGGGCGAACTCCGCCATGTCCCCTTTCAAGAGTGCCACTTTCATATCTTCGGAGCTCTGGCGGATCCGATGCATCGCCTCGATGGCGACTTTGTTGCCGCTGGAAGTATTCTTCTGCTGCTCTCCGATAATGGCAGCACTGCTTCGGGATTTTCCGGTATAGTAAAGCACCATGGAACATTCCAGCTCATCAACTATCCACCGCTTTATCTTCAATGGATTCACTATTACGGCTCCGTCCCGACGGAACTCCATAAAATTGAATCCTCCGAAAGCAGCCGCATACTGATCCTGCTTTCCTCCTGCAAGAGAGAGATCTTCCCTCTCAATGGAATATGCCAGGCGAGCAATCTCATAATCGCCAAGGGGCAGCGACAGCCACTCGGCAAAGCACTTCAGGATGCAAACTACCATTGTCGAAGAGGTTCCAAGACCGGATCCGGCAGGAGCGTCATTATATGTTGAAATCCTGAATCCGTTGACTCCCGGGCGGACTCCGAAAAACCCTTCGAAGCTACCGCCCTGGCCATCGGGACCGAAATCTTTTATTACCCTGTTATATACCCCCTTCACAAGATCGGCATTTCCATCGACCGGGAGAGACGCCGAAGAGGGATAGCTGCAGTGGACTCCTGAATCATATGAATCAATTGAAATCAAGCCGTCGCCTGTTTCTTCTATAGTGCAATATGCTGAAAGGTTGATTGTCGCATTGAGTACATATCCTCCAAACATGTCGCTATATGGCGACACGTCGCTTCCTCCACCTGCAAGACCCAGTCTCAACGGAGCTTTTGTCCTAATGATCATAATAACTGATACTGGTAATTCTGATAGCTATTAAACCAATTTGTAAAAGTAAGGCTTTTTCACAAAAAGTCCAAAAAGAAGGACCAATGAGAACTAAAAATAATATAAATATTTTGCCCAATTAAACATTTATAAGTATTTTTGTGCGTAAGGTAAAAAAATGTTAAAAATGTCGAAGACAATAGACATAATTAAAAAGTTTAGCGACAGGTACTTAAATTCAAAAATCATCTTTACAATAGATGTTATCCTGTCCGCAATATCGTCTGCACTTGTTCTTCTGCTTGCTTTTTTTGTTGTCAGATCAGACGTCATCAACCGTGAATTCTCAATCACTTATCTAATATCTTCAGTCCTTGCATCGGTCTTGATGTTCTACATAACCAAGACCTACAGGATTATTATTCGCCACCTCAGCGTAAGGGATATCGGTGTTTTTTTCGTGGCAGGCTTAGGGAAAGTGCTCCTTACCGCACTTGTGATGGTCCGCTACCGCGAGCTTACTACCTTATGGATAACTCTGACTGTTGATTTTCTTTTCACCACATTCCTTCTCGTCGGGACGAGAATGGTAATGATTTTCGCATACCAGTTCTTCATCCACAAGATACAGGAAAGTAAAGAGCAGCAGAGAGTGCTGGTCTACGGCACTTCCGACAAGGCAATCGCAGCCGTTGTCCGCCTTCAGAACTCTCCTCATTTCAGAGTAATGGGATTCCTCGTTGAAAGCAAGAACAAGCTGTCCAGTATCATCGAAAGGCTCCCTGTTGAGAGTTTCAATTCCAAAGAGGATATCCAAAGGATAATTAAAAAATACCGTCTCGACGGTATCCTTTTCGCAACTGAAAGGGATGCCCAGAATGAAAAGGACCGCCTTATTCAGTTCTGCATGGATAATTCCATGAAATGCCTTATCATTCCTACGACCGAGGAGATTACAGACCCGCAGTTCATTATAAAGCCAAGGGAAGTCAAAGTCGAAGACCTTCTCGGCAGGGAAGAAATCAAGATATCTCTCAAGAGGATAAAGGAGGATTTTGAGGGGAAGGTAGTGATGGTTACGGGAGCAGCGGGATCCATCGGGTCTGAACTATGCCGCCAGATCGCAGGATTCGGAGTAAAATCCCTTATCCTTTTCGACAATGCCGAGACTCCTATGCACAATCTACGTCTGGAATTGGAAGATACCTTTCATGACCTCGAGTTCTACCCGATGATCGGTGATGTCAGACAGATGGAGAGGCTCGACTACGTATTCAGGAGATTCCATCCCCAGATTGTATTTCACGCCGCGGCTTATAAGCATGTTCCCCTGATGGAAGAAAATCCCTGCGAGGCCGTTCTTGTCAATGTGATCGGCTCCAGGAATGTCGCCCTCAAGTGCATTGAATACAATGTGGAAAAAATGGTGATGATCTCCACCGACAAGGCTGTCAACCCTACAAATATAATGGGCTGCACAAAACGCCTTGCCGAGATATTTGTCCAGAGCCTTGGATTGGCGGTTGAAAGCGGAGAAGTCAAGGGAAAGACCCGCTTTGTCACCACCCGTTTCGGAAATGTACTCGGCTCTAACGGCTCTGTTATTCCCCGTTTCCGCGAGCAGATTGAAAAGGGCGGCCCTGTCACCGTCACCCACCCTGATATCGTAAGGTTTTTCATGACTATCCCCGAGGCATGCCGCCTGGTAATGGAAGCGGCAACCATGTCCACGGGGAACCAGATATTTATCTTCGACATGGGTGAGCCTGTGAAAATCGACACATTGGCCAGAAATATGATTTCCCTTGCAGGACTGATTCCTGACAAGGACATCAAGATTGAATACACCGGTCTACGTCCCGGAGAGAAGCTCTATGAAGAGGTCCTCGCGAATTCCGAGAATACCCTACCCGCATTCCACGAAAGAATCCGCATCGCAAAAGTCAGGAGTTACGACTATAAGGAAGCGTACGATGTCGTCGCCGCTCTCGAGGTTCTTTCGAGAAAGGTAGATATCGAGAATATGGTGATTCTCATGAAAAAGACTGTCCCTGAGTACAAGAGCAAGAACTCCCGCTTCGAGATTTACGACAAGAACTAGACCCTTTTCCTACTCTACAATACTTCCGGCGACAATGTTCGCCACGGTAGCTCTTACCCTTGACAGAGAGCCCTTATCTTCAGGATGGCACCTGTTGGTAAGAAGGATTATAGCGGTTTTACTGTCGAGATCCACGACAATTGATGTCCCGGTATAGCCTGTATGGTTGAGGGCGCGAGTACGGCTCGTTATATCACCCTTGAACCAAGAATAATCGCTCCAAATATCCCATCCGAGGGCTCTCCCGATAAAAGGAGCATTCTCCGAAGGCACTCTAGACATCATCTTCACTGTCTCGCTTCCAAGGACTCTTTTTCCGAGAATCTCACCTCCATTCATCACTGCTGCGGCAAGTATTGAAAGATCCTCAGCCGTCGAGAACACCCCGGCATTTCCGGAATTACCGGCATTAAGACGCCTTGCAATTGGATCATGGACTTCTCCAAGAAGAGGGAGACCGTTCTCCTGGACCTCAGTCGGCGCTACCAAAGGAAGCAGTTCCGGGTGCTCGGATGCAACATTATAGCAGGTATGCTTCATCCCCAGAGGAGCAAAAACGTTCTTCTCGGCATAGTCGCAAAGGCGCTCTCCCGTCACCCTCTGGAGAATATTCTGTAGAGTAACGAAATTGAGGCAGCTGTAGGTGAAATCAGTCTTGGGACGGAAACGTCTCGGAAGATCCCTCGCAATGTACATCATGGTAGAATCGGGACATGGTTCGCCGTAGAGCGATGCTACACGGGCAACGCTCAAGTACGGCGGAAGGCCTGAAGAATGAGTCAGAAGATCCCTGATTTCTATATTTTCCTTCTCGCCGGTCTCCGGATCCACCCAAGGGGCGAACTCAGGAATGTACATATTCACATTGTCGGTAAGACGGATCTGCCCGTTCTCGACAAGTTGCATAATGGACATCGTAGTACCAACCACTTTGGATAGAGACGCAAGGTCGAACATTACGTCGGTCGTCATCGCAACCGTATCAGGAACAACCGACTTATTGCCATAGGCCTTTAGATAAACGATTTTATCGTCTCTGACGACAGAAAGCACCGCTCCCGGAATCAGCTTCTCAGAAACAGCTTTGTTAATGACGGAATCTACCCTGCATAGCTTATGGGAATCCATTTCCATTTTCTCCGGAGACACCTTCGGAAGAGAGTCCCCGACTCCTTTTGAGCACCCTGCCGCTACAAGGAGGGCAGCGATAAGTAAACACTTTATTTTCATAACTTTACTCCTGATGAGCCGGTCTTAGCAGATCGAGCACGGTTTTTACCGGGTTGAATGTTTCAATGGGAACTTCCACAAATAGGGTATTCCAGTCGCTCATGGCGCCGTTCCAGAGGCCAGGCAACTCGAGAGCCTTAAGTTCCCTCCCTTCATAACTCTTGGAGCTGATAAACCCGGCTTCTTCATCGACATGAGAGAGAAGATCGAACTTTCTACCCTTGTAGTCCCTGAGACAGCAAACGAGGTCGACAGGGTTGAAATGGGTAGCCCTGGACATTGCCTCGCGAGAACCATTGTCCTCCTTGTTGATCTGGACGCTTTCCAAAATCTGAAGCGATGTCGCACCATCCTTTCCGGCGATAATATAAGGGCCTCCTCCGGGTTCTCCTTCATTTCTTACCATGCCGCAAACCCTTATAGGACGGTTAAGCTTGTCACGAAGCATTTTCACTCTCTCAAGATTGTTATGCGCAAGCGGAATCTGGATGCAAAGCTCCTTATCCAGGAATTTCTCGACCTCATTACACAGTCCGACGCTTTCATCTGATGAAGGGTCCACCCGGTCAAATCTCCTCAGGAAAGAGAAAATCTTATCTCTGAGCATAAGTGCCTCTCCGATAAGTACTTTCTTATAAAGCGCAGTTGTTGGAAGAAGCTTCTCGTGAGCTACGTTGTCGATATTCTTTATCGAGACCAGTTCATAGGGAATAGCATTCAGGTTGTGAATGAGCGCTCCGTGACCTGCCGGGCGGAAAAGGAGGGAGCCGTCGAGAGTCCGGAAAGGACGGTTTTTCATATCCACGGCGATAGTGTCTGTCGCCTTGTCCTGATATGTGAATTTTACATTGTAGCGCACCCCATACCTTTTTTCATAGACTGGAACAACCTCGGAAAGGGCATCCTCAAAAAGCTTTCGATGCTCAGGAGATATGGTCACGACAAGATTGCACGTACCATCCGGATTTCTCATATATGACTGAGCTTCGACAAGATGCTCGGCTATAGCAGTCCGAACCTCTGAGGAAGTGTATCGGTGAAACTTCAAAACACCCTTCGGCTTCGAGCCATACCCGAGTCCTTCGGGGCCAAGAAGAAGAGAAAGCACCTTTTTACGATACTCCGGTGTATCCTCTTTGCCACCAAAAAGATCTTCTGAATAGAAAGCGAATTTCTCAATGTTGGAAACGAGTTTCGCTGCCGGCGAATCCGGGGCCACATCTTCTCCCCCTTCCAGGCGTGAAAGGCCTGAAAACATGTCCTTGAACATTCTGGAGGCTGCGCCGGAAGCCGGAACAAACTTGCAAGCCCCGTCAAATTCAGCCGTCTCTACATATTTAACAGCCTCTTTGACTTTCTCATCGCCTAGGACCACTATTCCCCTTTCCGGTGTGGCCGGTCCGACAATCTTCATCCAGGGAAATCCTTTCTTGAAGCATCCTATTTGTTTTTCGACAGCAGACTCTGAGGAGCCTCTCTGCGCAATCTGGGCAAGGTCTTTATCGTTCATGTCTTAAATTATGTGTGTTATTCTATATAAAATTCTCTTCTGTAACTGTATTCTCCCCTCAGCCTCTCAAAAGCTTCCGGCTCGATTCTAAACATGAAATCATCCGTGAAGACCGGATAGTTATACTGCATGAGCGCAGCAATCTCCCCCTGGCTCTTTCCAGAAGGATCCAACTTGATCGGCGATAGCTCCGGATTCTCTGATTCAGGAGAGAAATCGTACAACTGATCTATTCCGAAATGCCTTGCCACCGCTTGGACTGCCATAGCTGTGCCCTTTTGTTTTCCCTGATAGGAATAACCGGCAATATGAGGAGTTGCGATATCAGCAAGTTCCATTACAGCAGGATTGACTTTGGGTTCATTGCACCATGTATCTATAATCACTGCGCCGAGCTTTGGGGCAGCATGAATAAGGGCCGGCTCGCTCACGATCTCTCCCCTTGCTGCATTGATAAAAATGGCGCCGTGCTTGATCTTATGGAAAAAGTCTTCTCCAGCCATCCCGAATGTAGTCTTGTCTAGAGGAGTATGGATTGTGACTATATCTGCATTATCCAGGAGATAATCAAGGCAGCAGAAGCCTTCAGGACCTTCTTTCAACGCTCTCGGAGGGTCACAGAGAAGAACTTCAAAACCGAGTTTCCTGGCAGCGTACTCAACTTTACTTCCTACATTTCCAACGCCGATTATTCCGAAAACTGACTTGTCAAGACGAATAGAACGCCTGGATGCGACAGCGTAAAGAGAGGATAAAACATAGTTCATGACTCCTCCGGCATTGCATCCCGCGGCATTGGCTACCTCAATGCCCTTGCTTCTGCACCAGGGTAGATCGATATGATCGGTACCTATGGTGGCGGTCGCAATCATCTCAACCGGAGAACCTTCCAAAAGCGAAGCGTCGCAGCGTGTCCTTGTCCTCACTATAAGGGCGGAAGCATCGACGAGATCGTCCGCCGAAATATCCTTGCCGTCCTTGTAGACGACATCGGCATAAGGCTCGAAAACTCCCTTTAGAAAAGGAATTACGCTGTCAGCGACTATTTTCATTTCAAAACCAGTTTTTGAATATATCCAACCGTCCTGTTATCATCCGTAAACAACTCATCATGAGATAGATAGGCATTCATCTTCTCAACCAGAAGATCTCTTTGGAAAGAGAGTTGATCCCTCACCATCGAAGAATTCAGAGTTATATAGAGAGTCCCGGAGCGGAAGAACCGCTTGAGAGTAAACGGCCCAGCGCCTGAACAGGCATCCCAGGCCGCAAAAATCCTTTGGGTATTAAGGCCGGGAGCAAGTCCCATCTCCTTGATATATGAGGAGAGAAGACTGCTTACTGATATCGCATTTTTCTTCTCGAGTCCCATAGGTTCTAGTCAAGTTTTGTAAATACTCCCGCGGCCGTATCGAAATAGGCCCTGTCCTCAGTTATCCTGTCCACAATTCCGCTCAATCGAACCTTGTTGCTGTCAGTTATAAAAATCTGGCCGAAATCGCTGCCCGCGACCATTGAAATGAGATTGGCAATCCTTGTCATGTCAAGCTTGTCAAATACATCATCCAGAAGAAGAGTCGGGGGGAAGCCGTAAGCCCTTTTCATAATATCGTACTGAGCGAATTTAAGAGCTACCAGAAAAGACTTCTGCTGCCCCTGGGAACCAAAATGACGGACCGGATGAGAATTCATTTTGAAAATAAAATCATCCCTCTGGACTCCGGCGGTAGTGTATCCGAAGATGCGGTCTTTTTCCCGCCTGCTTCTGAAAAGATCGCTCAGAGAAACTCCGGAGATATCGGACCTATATTCTATAGAGACATCTTCGGCTCCCCCAGAAACAATTGAATAATAATTCTTTACTGCCGGAAGGAGATCCTCCGTAAGACGTTTTCTGCCCTGATAGATTGTTTCAGCCGCCGGCTGCATCCTAAGGTCGAAGACCTCAAGCAGATCATCATCCGCCGCACCGCTTTTCAAAAGCTTGTTCCTCTCAGCTAGAAGTCTCGTATATACCTGTGCCGCCGCCAAATACTCCCTATCCATCTGGGAGAGCACCGAGTTGACGAAACGACGTCTTTCCTCTCCCGATTCACTCACCATGGAAATATCTGATGGAGAGATCATTACAACAGGGAGGACCCCAATATGATCGGAAATCTTGGAATAAGGCTTATCGTCCCTGATGAGCTTCTTTCCTTCGGGAGAAAACTTAATTGAGAATCTAGAATCAGTCTCGTTTTCCATCCGGAAAGTTCCTCCGATTACGAATGAATCGGTACCGTACCTGCAGTTGTATCTGTCCGGCTGGGAAAATGCGCTCTTTGTCATGGAAAGGCAGTAGATTGCATCAAGAAGATTGGTCTTTCCTTCACCGTTGTTACCACTGATGCAGTTGATGTTCGGAGAGAACTCAAGTTCTTGAAAAGCGATATTTCTAAAATCCTGAACTACTATTTTCTTCAGTACCGGCATATTCTGATATACACTTACTTTGCAAATATAATCATTTTTTACTATTTTTGCGGTCTGTATTGGCCAAAGCCAATTAATAACTACGTCAAATATAAAATAGTACAATAGATATGGCAAAAATGACTACACAAGAAGAGACCAGGGAGCAGAACATGGCTCAGGTAGCTTCGAAGACTGAACAGTTCTTTGACAAGAACGGAAAAATTATCTACACCTGCGCAGCAGTGGTGGTTCTCCTTGCAGCCGCGATTTTCTGCTGGAACAAATTCTATCTCCAGCCCAAGAAGGCTGAGGCTGCAGCCCAGCTCTTCCCCGCCGAGCAGTGGTTCGCAGACGGCAACTACGAGCTCGCCCTCAAGGGTGACGACAACAACCCGGGACTCGAGGATATCATCGCTCAGTATGGCAAGAAGGCAGGCAAAGCCGTCTACCTTTATGCAGGTGTCAGCGCTCTGGAGCAGGGTAATTTCAATGACGCTATCTCTTATCTCAAAAAATACGACGGAAAGGACAATATCCTTCTCGGCCGCGCCCAGGCTTGCATCGGTGACGCTTATGTAGGCCTCGAAGACTATTCTTCCGCCCTTTCATGGTTCGAGAAAGCCGCCGCTACTTCAGACAATATGTTCTCAGCATCCTATCTTGTAAAGGCTGCTGCTGTCTGCGAGAAAACAGGCGACAAGGCAAAGGCTCTCTCTTTCTACAAGAAAGTTAAAGATCAGTATCCTCAGGCTCCTGAGGCGATGGATATCGACAAATACATCACTCGTATCGAGTTGGCAAAATAAAGATCGACATTTATGGGAAGAGCGTTTGAATTCCGCAAGGAAAGAAAATTGAAAAGATGGGGGCATATGGCCCGCGTCTTTACCAAACTCGGGAAGGAGATTACCATAGCTGTCAAACAGGGAGGCCCCGATGTTACCGGCAACCCGCGTCTTCGCGCCCTTATGGCTGAAGCCCGCAGCGAGCAGATGCCTAAAGAGAACATTGACCGCGCCATCAAGAAGGCCACCGAGAGCAAGCAGGGCGACTTCAAGGAGATTATTTACGAAGGATTCGGACCTCATGGAGTAGCTTATCTCGTTGAGGCTGCAACAGACAACAATACCCGCACTGTAGCAAACGTCCGCAGTTATTTCACAAAGTGCGGAGGCTCTCTCCAGACCAGCGGTTCTGTTGCTTTCATGTTCGATCACAAGTGCGTTTTCCGCATCAAGGATGACCCCGCAAAGCCGATTGACGTAGACGAGCTCGAGCTCGAACTCATCGATTTCGGTGCCGACGAGGTGTTCAGGCAGGAAATCGAGGACGAGGACGAAAACGTCACCACTGAGATCTGCATCTATGGAGATTTCTCTGCATACGGTCAGATTCAGAAATACATCGAGGAAAACGGTTACGACCTCATCTCCGGAGGTTTCGAGCGTATTCCTAATGTCGAGCTCAAGGAAGTCAATGCCGAGCAGAGGAAGACCCTCGACAAACTCACTGAACTTCTCGAGGACGACGAAGATGTCACCAATGTCTATACGACTATGAAACCCGAGGAATAATCCGTTCCCCGAAAATTCACCGGCCCAGAGTTCCCGCAACTTCGGGCTGGTTTTTGTTTTTCCACCATGCATCTTTCACGTTACATAGTCGCAGTCTTGATGCTCGTAACCGCCGCCGGTCTCGGACTATGCTCCTGCAAAACGGTTCATCCTTCCACGGATCCGGAGGCTCCGGTGAAGATCCTTACATACAACATTGAGGGCCCGTCCGCCACAAATGCGAAAAGCATCGGCTACTGGCCGAACCGTAAGGACCACGTCATTAGCCTTATCGACAAAGGAGACTACGACTTGATCGGGACCCAGGAGACCAGCCGTGAAATGCTCAATGACATAGTCACGGCACTGCCGGAATACAAGTGGATCGGAGCATTCCGGACAACAAGCGCCTCAGTCAATGCCATCGTCTACAGGACAGAGCGTTTCGAGCTGTTGGAAAACGGGCATTTCTATTATTCCCCGACCCCGGAAGTCGACAATTCCTATGATCCGGACGATACCGACAAAAAGGATCTGAACTGCATCTGGGCCAAATTAAAGGATAAAAAGACGGGTGTTGTTTTCTACCATTTCGACACCCACCTCCACGCGCACTATACAAATGCCATGCGGGACACCCTCCGCTGCCGGGACGCCCGTCTTCTCAAACAGAAAATCTCCTCGATAGCGGGAAATGCCCATGTGCTTTGCACCGGCGATTTCAATTGTTCTGAGGCCTTCTACAGCAACACCACCGGTAAACTCGTAAGCGAAGCTCAGCCCGGTTATGTAGAACTGACTAAAGGCGGCATCCTGATAGACACGAGAAGGCTTGCGAAGGTAAAAATCAACGAAAAGGAAGGCTCGCTGCCGGGCTGGCTTGTGACCGGGACAACGTCCCATGACCGGAAATACGACCATGTATTCGTCAGCGCCCTTGCGTCCGGAACTTACGATGTAATCCGATATGAGGTCATTACCGAAAGCGCCGAAATGACGCATCACGGGAATACCACAACGACAAATCCACTGAAGAATATCAGTAACGGAGATACATTCACAGCCAACTTCTCTGACCACCGCCCGGTCACGGCAACAATTATACTGAGACCCTGAGTAAGGGTCTTTTTTTGTCCCTCCGGCTTATCCCCGAAGGGAAGCAATTGCAAATCCCCGGCAGAATGTTTATATTTGTAGATTAAAACATCATATAACATGAGCATTCAGACTGAAAACATCCAGAAACTGGTCGAACGCCGCGAGAAAGCGCGGTTAGGAGGCGGAGCCAAACGCATCGAAGCCCAGCACGCCAAGGGCAAGATGACCGCCCGCGAGCGCCTTGCTCTCCTTCTCGACGAAGGCAGTTTCGAGGAATACGATATGTTCGTGCAGCACAGGTGCACAAACTTCGGCATGGACAAGGAGCACTTCGACGGCGATGGAGTGGTCACAGGATGCGGAACTATCGATGGCAGACTTGTTTACGTCTTCGCCCAGGACTTCACCGTTTCCGGCGGTTCTCTTTCGAAAACCATGTCCGAGAAGATATGTAAGGTGATGGACATGGCCGTCCGTAACGGAGCGCCGGTTATAGGACTCAACGATTCCGGCGGAGCCAGAATCCAGGAAGGCATCGACGCACTGGCAGGATATGGAGAGATCTTCGAAAGGAACATACTCGCTTCCGGAGTCATTCCGCAGATATCCGGCATTTTCGGTCCATGCGCAGGCGGAGCAGTCTACTCCCCTGCTCTTACCGATTTCACCCTGATGGTCAAGAACACTTCCTACATGTTCCTCACAGGCCCCGCTGTAGTAAAAAGCGTCACCGGTGAAGATGTGACCCAGGAAGATCTAGGAGGGGCTTCGGTCCATTCTTCAAAAAGCGGCGTCGCCCACTTTGCCGCCTCTTCGGAGGAAGAAGGGATTGCCACAATAAAAGACCTTCTTTCATTCCTTCCGCAAAACAACATGGAAGAGGCTCCGAGAGTAGAGACTTCAGATCCTGTCTCGCGTGTAGAAGATCTTCTGAATGAGATAGTTCCGGACAATCCCAATAAGGCATATGACATGTACAAGGTCATAGGCTGCATTGTCGATGACGGCCGATTCCTGGAAGTCCACAAAGATTATGCAAAGAATATAATTGTCGGATTTGCCCATATGGGAGGTCGCAGTGTCGGAATTGTGGCCAACCAGCCGGCCATCCTTGCCGGAGCTCTCGATATCAACGCTTCGAGAAAGGCTTCCAGATTCGTCCGTTTCTGCGATGCTTTCAATATACCCCTTGTCACCCTCGTTGATGTTCCAGGCTTCCTTTGCGGAACCACCCAGGAATATGGAGCTATTATTACCAATGGAGCCAAACTCCTCTATGCTTACGGCGAAGCCACCGTTCCAAAGGTGACAGTAACCCTCAGAAAGTCTTACGGCGGAGCCCATATAGTGATGAGCTGCAAGCAGCTTCGCGGCGATATAAACTACGCCTGGCCATCCGCCAACATAGCAGTGATGGGTGCTGACGGGGCAGTCAATGTCCTTTATGCCAAGGACATAAAGGCCGATCCGGAGCATGCATCCGAAATCTTTGAAAAGAAGAAGAAAGAATACAACGATCTCTTCTCCAACCCTTACCAGGCCGCTCAAAAGGGCTATATCGACGATGTCATCGAACCGAGGAACACACGTTTCCGCGTAATCCGCGCCCTCGAGCAGCTGGCACTGAAAAAGCAGGACATCCCCGCGAAAAAGCATGATAACCTTCCGCTCTAATCCAGAAGTGGCATGAAAAAGAGATTACTGACCATTCTCGCAATCATCCTTTCAGGAGCGGTTTCCCTTCGGGCCCAGAACCTCTCCGACCTCATCATATCGGAGGTCGTAGTGGAAAATGAGACCGGCCTCGTAGACGAAAACGGCGAGCATACCCCCTGGCTGGAGCTGACCAACACCTCTCAGGGTACGGTCAACTACGCAGGCTGCTACCTGACTGACAACAAGGATGTTCCGAAGAAATACATGATCCCGAAAGGGGTGATAGCAAACCGGCTTGGGGCACGCCAGGTAGTGGTTATAAGGCCGGGCTTCGAAATCAGGAAAGGGTCGACTATCTATCTTATCTCTACTGACGGTAAGACGATTATCGATTCTATCAAGATTCCCTCCGACCTCCCTGCCGACATGTCGGTAAGGAAAATTGCCATGGACAACAAGAAGATGGACTTCAAGACCATGCAGGAACCTGCCGTCCCAAGTCCAGGCCTTATGAACTCTGAGGGGAATACGGAAAGCGGCGCTGAAAAAGTCGCCCGCACAGACCCCCATGGGGGCGTTTTGACCTTGACATCAGTATCGGTCGTTTTTGCCGCTCTTCTAATCCTCCTGATTATCTTCACGATAATGGGGAATGTTTTCTCCGGAAAGTATAAGAGAAAGCCGAAGAAGGGCAAATCCTCAATTGACGCCGATACCGCAGCCGCCATTGCGATGGCTCTTGACCTTGAATGCGGGGACGACGGTACCGCAGCGGCAATTGCAACTGCTATTCATCTGTATCTCGAAGACTCCGTGCATGACTCAGAATCATTTGTCATCACAATAACTCCTCGGTCATCGTCATGGAACAATAAGAAAGACATGTTCAGAAAACCAGTCAGATAATAAAAGAAACTATATAATGAAAGAGTACAAGTTCAAGATCAACGGAAAGGACTACGATGTAGTAATCAATTCCATAGAGGGCAAAAACGCCTCTGTTACCGTCAATGGCAACAGCTATGACGTCGAGCTCGAAAACGCTCCCGCAGCTCCTGCTGCTGCACCTGCTGCGACAAAAGCTGCTGAGCCGTCGAAGGCCGCACCAGCTGCTGCACCTGCAGCTGCCCCTAAGGCAAGCGGAACCGAAGTAGAAGTAAAGTCTCCTATGGAAGGCAATGTAATCGAAGTCTGCGCCAATGTCGGCGATTCCGTAAAGAACGGTCAGAAGATTCTCGTTATCGAGGCCATGAAGATGGAAGTTGAAATCTCCGCCACAAAGGACGGATCCGTTACCGGAATCCTCGTCCACAAGGGAGACCACCTCAAAGAGAATCAGACTGTAGCAACTATCGCATAATCCCCCATGAGTCAAATTTTCGAAAGTCTTCAGCAATTCTGGCAATTCACCGGATTTGCCAACTGCGCTTGGCAGAATCTCGTGATGATTCTCATCGGTATTTTCTTCATTACCATGGGAATCGTAAAGGAATGGGAGCCGCTCCTTCTGGTCCCTATCGGGTTCGGAATGATTATCGGCAACATCCCCATGTTCCCTGGCCTGAATATCGGTATTTACGAGGACGGATCTGTGCTGAATATCCTCTATCAAGGAGTTAAACAAGGATGGTATCCACCCCTTATATTCCTCGGAATCGGGGCGATGACTGATTTCTCGGCGCTGATATCTCAGCCGCGGCTGATCCTTATCGGAGCGGCAGCGCAGATGGGCATTTTCGGCGCATACCTCCTCGCTCTGTTGCTGGGATTCGCCCCAAATGAAGCGGGAGCCATCGGTATCATCGGCGGAGCTGACGGCCCTACCGCCATCTTCCTATCGTCGAAGCTTGCACCGGATCTGATGGGAGCAATTGCAGTATCGGCGTATTCCTACATGGCCCTCGTTCCTGTAATCCAGAGGCCTATAATGCTGCTTCTCACGACAAAGAAAGAGCGCCTCATTGAGATGCCAAAGCCCAGAAAGGTCAGCCAAAGAGAAAGGATTATCTTCCCCATAGTCGGATTCCTGACAACTGCTTTCATAGTACCCTCGGGACTTCCCCTTCTCGGAATGTTGTTCTTCGGGAACCTCCTGAAAGAGAGCGGAGTTACCAAGCGACTTGCAAATACCGCCAGCGGTCCTCTCATCGATGTAGTCACTACCCTCATCGGAGTCACTGTCGGAGCATCGACCCAGGCAGACAAGTTCCTTACCGGAAAGTCAGCCATGATCTTCGGCCTCGGTCTGCTTTCTTTCGTCATTGCAACAGCCTCGGGAGTCCTTTTTGTGAAATTTATCAACCTCTTCACAAAGAATAAGATCAACCCTCTCATCGGCAACGCGGGAGTTTCAGCCGTACCTGACAGCGCACGAGTATCAGAGGTAGTAGGACGTGAAGCCAATCCGTCCAACCACCTTCTCATGAACGCAATGGCGCCGAACGTAGCCGGCGTCATCGGTTCGGCAGTAGCTGCCGGTATTCTTCTTGGATTCTTGGGTTAAATCACCTCTTAGAAAACGTAAGTAGTTGCCAACGAGACCCCAAGTCCGTTGGCAAGTTGCTTTTCAAAGGCCTTGCCCGCTTCGACCGAAAGGATGAAGTTGGTATTCATATGAAGCTTTAGACCGACTCCAGCACTGAGGTGGACGCCGTCTTTCACTCCGCTATAGACGAGGGGATCCGTAACTGCTTTTTGAGCATCCAGACGGAAAGGACTGACAATCGCTCCGGCGTCGAAGAATGGATTGGTAATAATCTCAAAATACTGTTTCCAAAGATTGAAACGGAAAAGCCTCAGACGTAGCTCGAAATTGCTCCAGGCATAACCATTTCCAAGGAGGCGGTCGTATAGGGTACCTCTGACTGTATATCGGCTTCCAAGACCTTCCGAGTCTGAATCAAAATAGTATAGAGTAGAGATATCCTGAAGCATGAAAAACGGCTGTTCGCCTGCGACAACGCCCTGATAGCCTAGATGGTAAGCAACAGTAAACCAGTTGGTTACAGGGATGAAATGGCGAAAGTGAGCGACGAGCTTAAGGAAATCATAGTGCTTATGGGAAATGTCTTTGTTCCCCAAAAGATACAACTCTCCATACATACCCTTATGGGGAGCCTGCTCAACATCCCTGGAATCATAGACAAGACCCGCTTCCAGCTCCACTGACGAGCCTCCGGCGGCCTCATCGTCATTGATAAGGCCATACTGCATGTACTTGCGATAGAGGGTATTCTCCTTATCATAGACGTCCGCCCTTGTATCCGAGTAGACGAAGCGACGGAAAGTCAGACCCGTAAGCCAAGACAGATTCTCAGTTATCTTGCCCTGAATCGAACCCAGGGCACGGAACATCTTCCTTCCTGTCGAATATAGAGCCGTGCCCGTCTCAGTATTGACGTCCCAAAGAGGGTCGTAGGGCGAAGCCAGACCGTTGTACCCATAGAAATTATTGACGGTATTGTCTTTATAAGTTGACGAAAGTGTCAACCGGAGGCCGTCAATTGCATCTTTTGAATCCCAAAGGCCATGAAGGTACCATGCCCCTTTGGATGTCCAGCAATAGGCTACACTGACTCTGTCAAGATAATTCGGGTAGGACGTCCCGTCTCCATAGTAAAAGAAGTCGCAAAAGGTTCCGAGATTAAGTCCCGTATCACTATTGTAGCCAAGATCCGGCATAGGAGTGAAAACCCATCCTTTCTTACCTGCATCCTCCTGGGCTGAAAGAGTAAGGAGGGATAATAGCATTGACGCTGTGAGAATAACTATCTTTTTCATAGAATTGAATTATCAGAAGAATAAAACGCTGAGAAGGAATATTTCAAGCATGGATGCGAGACCGAGAACCAGGGTTCCCGCGGTCTGTACCTTATATCCGCGATCCGGACTCATAGCTCCAAAATTGGTAACAATCCAGAAATAGGAGTCATTGGCATGGGAAACAGTCATCGCCCCGGCGCCAATCGCCATGCATGCCAGACATGCCATGCCTGGAGAAGAAAAGCCCAGAGCTGTAAGAAGAGGGGCTATTATGCCGGAAGTAGTTGTCATCGAGACGGTTGAAGAACCGAGTGCTGTCTTCAGGATCGCTGCAAGGATAAAGGGGAAGAATATACCTACAGAGCGGAAAACATCTGAGTGGGAAGTAATAAAAGTCAACATGTCACTTGCAGCGATTACTTTTCCGAGAACACCGCCGGCCGCCGTAATGAAAAGAATAGGGCCCACAGTCTTCAATGTCTTCTCCGTCACCTGATAAAACTCCTTTCCTTTTCCGCACTTGAAAAGACTGACAGAAGCAAGGCAGAATCCGGTCGCAAGAGCGATTACAGGCGTGCCGAAAAAGTTGACTGCATCCGCCCACCATCCCTGAGAAGAAGATATTTTGACAATGGATGAGGCCGCCATCAGAAGAATCGGAACGAGAATCGGAGAAATCGCGGCTATGCCGCTTGGAAGCTTTCCGAAAGAGCTCAAAAGCTTCCTATAGTCCTCTTCCGCATGTTGTGAGGCCTCGTCGTCGCTCTTGACTTTCTTTCCTATGTACTTGGCATAAGCCAATCCTGCAATCATCGGGAAAACGGAGCATAGGACACCGAAGCCCATGACCATCAGGAGGTTCTCCCCTACTCCCAAGGCGTTGGCAGTGACTATCGGGCCGGGTGTTGGGGGAATAAATACATGGGCAATATACAATCCTGAAGAGAGAGCAAATGTCATCTGCACCGATGAAACCCCTGTCCTTGACACCAGAGCTTTCCTTATCGGGTTGAGAATCACAAAGCCCGAATCGCAGAAGACCGGAATTGAAACTATCCAACCCATAAGCTGCATCGCAAGGGACGGATGCTTTTTTCCGACAAGCCTGACCACCATGTCGGAAAGTTTCATCGCCGCTCCCGTTTCTTCCATGACGCTCCCGATAAGAGCTCCGAATATAATGACAAGACCGATACTGGCGAAAATCCCGGCAAAACCGGATCCGATGACTCCGGGAATGTCCGGAACCCCTGCAAGTAAAGCGAGAATCAGGGAAACACCCATGATTGAGAGGAAAGGATGGACCTTCCAGCGGCTGATTGCCACTATCATCAGGACGATGGTTGCGACGAAAGCGACTATTAGAGCAGTTCCGGTCATGTCTGTAAATCAAGAACTTGTTTAAAGTGTATACAAATATAACATATTTTTCCCCTTTTAGACCGAATCAGAGGCCAAAGTTGACATTTTGAAATGACAATAATAAATCGTATATTTGATGAATTAATATAAGAGCAATAATTAAAACACATATTACAATCATTTTATGGATAAATTACAGCAGCTAACTGACAAACTTTTCAACGAAGGTTTGTCAAAAGGCCGTCAGGAGGGAGAAGCTCTTCTCGAAAAAGCCCGCGCAGAGGCGGAGGGTATTATTGAAAACGCCCGTGCCGAGGCGGCTAAGATCATAGCTTCCGCCAACAAGGAAGCGGAAGACCTTAAGACCAATGTCTCCGGTGATGTAAGGATGGCAGCGGTTGAAAGCATTCAGGCCACAAAGCAGGACATCGAGAACCTGATTGTCACTAAAATGAGTTCTGAGGCTATCTCAAAAGCTCTTTCTGAGGAAGAATTCGTAAAGGGCATCATCAAGGCTGTAGCTGAAAAATTCAGCACTGAAGAATCCTCAGACCTCGCTATCGTACTTCCTGAGAGTCTAAAGGCTACTCTTGAGCCTTTCGTAAAGAATGAACTCTCCGCTCTACTCGGAAAGGGAATAGATGCCTCCTTCTCAAAGAAGATAGCAGGCGGATTCAGGATCGGACCCAAGGATGGAGGTTATTTCATCAGCCTGACTGACGATTCCTTCAAGAACCTTATCGGAGAGTATCTTCGCCCTACGACCAAGAAACTTCTGTTCGGCTAGTAAGGCATGAAGAATTACGAATACATAGTAGCCTCGCTTCCGGTCCTGTCCACAGACTGGAAATACGGTTCTTCAGAATCATTCGAATCCATCCTCGGAGATATCCGCGAGCAGTTGTCGAAGGGCGACAATGCCGTCATGGATTTCCTGCTCAATGGATTCGACGAGAATTCTCTCGATGAAGAATTCTATTTCAAGGCTCTGAGGCACCCTAACCGCTTCATCCGGGAGTACTTCCGTTTCGACCTCAACCTCCGGAACGCCAAGGTTCGCTTTCTCAACAAGTCTCTCGGAAGACCATCCGACGAAGACGTGATGACCGGTCTCGGAAAGGAAGACGATACCCGGACGGATATCGATGGATATCTTTTCACCGGCGGAGAATTCGAAGAAGCACTGAGGACCGACGCCATCTTCTCAGGAGGCGACCTCCTTCAGAGAGAGCGCGCCCTCGACGACTTGAAATGGGGAAAGATCAACGAGTTGACTGTCTTCGACGATTTCGATATGGAAGCGATTCTCGCCTTCGTCGCCAAACTGAAGATAGTCGACAGATGGCTCACTCTCGATGAGGAGCAGGGAAAAGAAATGTTCAAGCGGCTAGTCGACGAGGTCCGAGGGACCTTCAAGGGAGTCAATTATCAGGAATAATCAAATAATCAGATATTTATGAAAACCACAGGAACAGTCACGGGTATAGTTTCCAACCTTGTCACCATACGGGTTGACGGTCCTGTCGCCGAGAATGAAATCTGCTTCATCGACCTCCATGGGGTGAAGATGATGGCTGAGGTCATCAAGGTGAACGGAGACCTCGCTCAGGTGCAGGTATTTGAAAGCACCCGCGGACTAAAGAATGGAGACAAGGCCGAGTTCGAGGGGAGGATGCTTGAAGCGACCCTGGGCCCTGGTCTTCTCTCAAGCGTATACGACGGTCTGCAGAACGACCTTACCACAATGGAGAATGTCTTCCTCCAGAGAGGCGAATACACAGATCCTCTCGACAGAAAAAAATTATGGGAATTCACTCCCCTTGCCAAGGCCGGAGACAAAGTGATTGCAGCGGACTGGCTCGGAGAAGTAAAGGAGGGCTGGCTTCCCCATAAAATAATGGTCCCGTTCTCCTTCAAGGGAGAGTTTACTGTCAAATCCGTCATCGAGGCCGGCTCATATAATGTAGATACCGTCATCGCTACCCTTATCAACGAGGAAGGCGCTGAGGTTCCGGTCACCATGACCCAGAAATGGCCGGTCAAAGTTGCAATCAAGGGATACAAGGAGAAACCTCGTCCGAACCGTATCATGGAGACCGGAGTACGAGTCATCGATACCCTCAACCCTATTGCAGAAGGCGGTACCGGATTTATCCCGGGACCTTTCGGCTGCGGAAAGACAGTTCTTCAGCACGCTATCGCCAAGCAGGGAGATGCCGATGTCATCGTCATGGCAGCCTGCGGCGAGCGTGCGAACGAGGTTGTGGAAATCTTCACCGAATTCCCTGAGCTCATAGACCCGCATACCGGACGCCACCTTATGGAGCGTACAACGATTATCTGCAATACTTCAAACATGCCGGTCGCTGCCCGCGAGGCCTCAGTCTATACGGCAATGACAATATGCGAGTATTACAGGGCTATGGGACTTAAATGCCTCCTTCTGGCAGACTCTACTTCCCGTTGGGCCCAGGCTCTCCGAGAGATGAGTAACCGTATGGAGGAACTTCCCGGAGCAGATGCTTTCCCGGTAGACCTCTCGGCTATCATTTCCAATTTCTACGCACGTGCGGGAATGGTTGTCCTTAATAACGGCAACACCGGAGCTGTCACCTTTATCGGTACTGTCTCCCCTGCCGGAGGTAACCTCAAGGAACCTGTGACCGAGTCGACAAAGAAGGCAGCAAGATGCTTCTACGCCCTTGAGCAGAACCGTGCCGACCAGAAGAGGTATCCCGCCGTCAGTCCGCTCGATTCTTATTCCAAATATCTCGAATATCCGGAGATTGAGCATTACCTCGACGAGACAATCGAAAAGGGTTGGGTCGAAAAGGTCAAAAAGGCAAAGAACATCATCCGCCGAGGCAAAGAGGCCGCTGAGCAGATCAACATCCTCGGAGACGATGGAGTTCCGATGAGCTACCACGTAAGCTTCTGGAAATCAGAGCTTGTCGACTTCGTCATCCTCCAGCAGGACGGGTTCGATCCGGTGGACAGCCTCTGTCCTCTCGAAAGGCAGAAGTTCATGCTCGACATGATTCTCGACATCTGCGACAAGGACTTCGACTTCGAGGACTATGAGCGCTGCCGCGACTTCTTCAAGGAGCTCATCAACATGTTCCGCCAGATGAACTATTCCGAGTTCATGAGCGAGAACTTCGAAAAATACCGCAAATCCACCCTCAAATTCGTCGAAGACTATGGCAACTAAAGCATTCCAGAAAATATATACAAGGCTCGAGGCTATCACCAAGGCTACTGTATCGCTAAGGGCTAAAGGAGTCAGCAACGACGAGCTTGCGACTGTTTCCGGCCGTCTTGCCCAGGTCGTGAGGACTAAGGGTGACATGGTCACTCTCCAGGTCTTCGCTGGCACTGAAGGCATCCCTACTGACTCCGAGGTCACTTTCCTCGGTGAACCGCCTACACTGAAAGTATCAGATCAGCTTTCGGGACGATTCTTCAACGCTTATGGCGATCCTATTGACGGAGGCCCTGAAATCGATGGAGAAATCCGCCAGATCGGAGGTCCTTCAGTCAACCCCTACAAGAGAAGACAACCTTCTGAGCTCATTCCGACCGGCATCGCAGGCATCGACCTCAACAATACAATCGTATCCGGCCAGAAGATTCCTTTCTTCGCTGATCCTGACCAGCCATACAACCAGGTAATGGCCGACGTCGCACTCCGCGCAGACGTCGATAAGATTATTCTCGGAGGCATGGGTCTTACCAATGACGACTATCTCTTCTTCCGCCATGCTTTCGAAGGTGCAGGCGCGCTCGAGAAGATTATCTGCTTTGTCAACACAACGGAGAACCCGCCGGTCGAAAGGCTTCTTATCCCTGATATGGCCCTCACCGCTGCCGAGTATTTTGCCGTTGACAAAAATGAGAAGGTGCTTGTTCTGCTTACCGATATGACCCTCTATGCTGATGCGCTTTCAATCGTGTCCAACCGTATGGACCAGATTCCTTCGAAGGACTCCATGCCGGGATCTCTCTACTCCGATCTCGCAAAGATCTACGAGAAGGCGGTCCAGCTCCCTACAGGAGGCTCTATCACCATTATCGCGGTCACTACCCTCAACGATGGAGACATCACCCACGCAATCCCGGACAACACCGGTTATATCACTGAAGGCCAGCTGTTTCTACGCGCCGATTCGGATACTGGAAAAGTCATCATCGACCCGTTCCGCTCCCTTTCGCGTCTCAAACAGCTCGTCCAGAACAAGAAGACCCGCGAGGACCACTCTCAGGTCATGAACGCTTCTGTCCGCCTCTATGCTGACGCCCAGAATGCGAAGACCAAACTCGAGAATGGATTCGACCTCTCGGATTACGACCACCGTTGCCTCGCCTATGCAAAGGAGTATGCGACAAGGCTCCTCTCCATCGACGTCAACATCAAGATAGACGAGATGCTTGACACCGCATGGGAGCTCTTCTCCAAGTACTTCAGTAAGGCGGAAACAGGTATCAAACAGGCCCTTATCGACAAATACTGGAAATAATGGCGATTAAATTCCAATACAATAAGACCTCTCTCAACGAACTTGGCAAACAGCTGAAAGTCCGTCAGAAAGCCCTGCCTACTCTTCAGAGTAAGGAGAGCGCGCTGAGGATGGAAGTCCGTAAAGCCAAGGACGAGAGTGAACGTCTCATCGCCGATCTTGAAGCCGCGCTCAAAAGGTACGACTATCTTGCAGCACTCTGGAACGAGTTCGAGCCCGGTCTCATCTCGATAACAGATGTCGATCTCCACACCGTCAAGGTCGCCGGAGTCAAGACACCTGCTCTCGGAGAGATCAAATACGAACTCAAGCCCTTCAACGCCTTCACCAAGCCTGCATGGTATGCAGATGGAGTGGCGATACTGAAGGAGCTGTCCCGTCTTGGGATAGAGTCGGAAGTCTACAAGGAAAAGGCCAGGATCCTCGACTATCAGAGGAAAAAGACCACCCAAAAGGTCAACCTCTACGAAAAGGTCCAGATTCCCGGCTATCAGGAGGCGATCAGAAAAATAAAGCGCTACATGGAGGATGAAGAGAATCTCTCGAAGGCTTCTTCGAAGATTGTCAAGAACCGCCATGCCGAGGAAGAGGAGGCCTCTGCAGTATGATCAGCCCGATGACACGCTATTCCTTCATTCTTTTAAAGGGTGAAGAAGAGGGCTTCCTCGAGAAGCTCCAGGAGCTCGGAATGATGGATATCACGAGGTCGGCTAAGCCCGTGGACGAGCACTCCGAAGAACTCTTGACAAAAGCCGAAGCCCATAGGAGCATTATTCCTTCGGCAAAGGCTGATGTCGCTGCCATTCAGGAAAAGATTGACGCTGCCACTAAGGAGCGAGAAGCCCTTCGAGTCTGGGGCGAGTTCGACACTTCTTCGATTGAAAGGCTCAAGGAAGCAGGATACACAATAAGGTACTATTCTGTTCCTAAGAAGGTTTTCATGGAAGAATGGGCAGAAATCGTTCCGCTAGAGGTTATCAACGATAGCGGCTCTAAGGTCTACTTTGTGACCGTACAGCCTTCGGATGAAGATAATCTTCTCCCGGTTGATCCCATCCCCGCCCCTCAGGGAAGTTACATTCTTATCGACAAGAAGATCGAAGAGCTCAAAGCCGAAAAGGCCGCTGCCGAAGAAAAGCTCGCGGAGCTTGAAGCTAAAAGCGAGTATTTCGAGGAGGCCAGAAAGCGGGACCTCACCGATCTTGACCGCTATCTCGCCAGAGTCAGCGCAGTCCCTGCCGCAGAGAATACAATCCTTACCCTGGAAGGTTTCGCTCCGAAAGATAAAGAAGCGGAAATAACTGAGTATCTGGATACTACAGACGCGTTTTTCATCAAAGATGAAGCTACTGCCGAAGAAAATCCTCCAATCAGTTTCCGCAACAACTGGTTCGTAAAGATGTTCGAGCCGCTGACGGATATGTACGGAAGGCCTGCATACAACGGCTTTGATCCTACTCCATTCATCTCGATTTTCTTCATGCTGTTCTTCGCCCTCTGTATGGGTGATGCAGGCTATGGACTGATCCTTATTATTCTCGGATTCCTTCTGAAGAAGGTCGAAAGTTTCAAGAACACCGCTCCGCTGGTCATCACTCTCGGCGTTGCAACAGTCGTTGTAGGATTCTTCCTCCACACTTTCTTCTCACTCGATATTGCCACATGGAAGATATTCGAGCCTATCAAGGGTATTTTCCTTCCCGATGAGATTGGAGGATACGCAGGAGGAATGGTGCTCTCCATCGTTGTCGGTATAGTCCACCTGTGCCTTGCAATGGTGATGAAGACAATAACCGAGACCCGAAACAAGGGATTCCTCGAGTCTCTCGGGACTTGGGGATGGACCCTCCTTATCGTCGGCGGCGTGGTTGTCGGCGGTTTCGCCCTCTTCGGAGTTCTCGATGCGAAGGTGACAAAATGGGTCATTATTGCTCTCGGCGTCATCTCCGCCCTCGGAATCTTTGTCTTCAATAACATCCACCGCAATCCCCTTTTCAATATCGGATCCGGACTCTGGGACACCTATAATACCGTTACCGGTCTTCTAGGAGATGTTCTGAGCTACCTCCGACTCTATGCTCTCGGTCTTGCGGGAGCCATGCTCGGACTCGCTTTCAACGATATGGGCTACCAGCTTGTCAGCGGCGGAAACGCCGGCATTGGAGCATGGATCGGATTCATTCTCATAGTGGTAATAGGCCACACTCTCAACATCGCGATGTGCGCCCTCGGCGCCTTCGTACACCCTCTGCGACTGAACTTCCTCGAATTCTTCAAGAATTCCGGTTATGAGGCCGCGGGCCGTAAATACAACCCTTTAAGCAAATAAAATATAAACAAAATAAAATCAATTAATTATGGAACAAATTCTAGGTTATCTCGGACTTGGCCTCGTACTGGCTCTCGCTGGTATCGGATCGGCTATCGGAACTACGACTGCGGGTAATGCTGCAGAAGGCGGACTCAAGAAGAGACCTGAAGCTTCAGGAAGTTACATGGTTCTTTCCGCTCTTCCCGCAACCCAGGGAATCTATGGTTTCGTAGCCTTCTTCATTATGCTCGGCAAATTCACTGCCGGAACAATCGGCGGCGCCCTTGTATTTGGCATTGGCGTTTCCGTGGGTCTCGCTTGTATGATCTCCGCTATCCGCCAGGGACAGGTCTGCGCCAACGGTATCGTCGGTGTTTCTCAGGGACACAATGTTTTCACCAACACCCTGATTTACGCCGCGCTTCCTGAGTTCTACGCTATCCTCGGCCTTGTCGGAGCAATCATGGCTCGCTAGAATCATGAAACGGTTACTCTTATCCATCGCTCTTCTGGGCTCCTGCTTCTTTGCAGGCGCCCAGATGATAGGTGTTCCGGGAAGAGGATACGGCTATCCTAGCCCTTACGTCTCCCAGATAGAATTCGGCGCAGGGTACAATATCTTCAGCCACAACACCTATGACGAGAACGACAAACTCGGTCTCTATTTAGAGTACCGCGGATTCGTAAGTTCCGACTTTGACCTCGGCGTCCAAGTCTCTACCAGCTTTGGAAATGCTGTTGAAAAGAATTTTCCCGAAAGAAAACATTTCAGCTGGCAGGGCGGCATAGAAGTTCTTGGCAACAAATACTTCTGGCTCACTGACATGATGGCTCCTTTCATTGGAGTAGGGTTCGGTCCGGGGTTCATTATGGACAAGAATAAAGCGGATGCAACGACGATTTGGAAGAGCAGCCTTATCATCAATCCGAGAGCAGGAATAATGCTTTTCGACAACCTTAAAATGGGAATCGAGTACAAGGCTTATACGAAATACTTCCCCGATTACAGCTATGTGGGATTCTATTTCGGCCTCGCATTCGAGCCCATGAGGGTATTTGGAGGAAGACCCCGCGGCCGCAATCACAATAGACCCGGCGTGCCTCCAGGATACATGAGATAATGCCTATTTCAGGACATCAGGAAGGAGCATTGTCAGGAACTGTCACCGGTCCCGAAGCTATGCTGCATACAATTCAAGAACTTGGAATCGTTCCGTTTTTTTCAAACGCGATTCCAGGTTTTTCCATTGAAGAGAGGACTCCCGGAGGCTTTTGGTTCGATGATGTGACTCTCGGCCCATGGGACTGGAAGATACCTGTCATCGAAAGCGGGGAGATTGCTTATGGGAAGTTTATTCTCGGAGGAAAGAGCTGTTTTGCTACGGCAAAGTGGTACCGAGAGCTTATGAACTACCGGCGCTCTCTCGAGAAATACGCCTCAGATGCTCCTCAACAGAAGGTAATGTCCTATGTCAATGAACATGGTGCCATTACTATTAAAGAGGTCCGATCCCTTCTTGGAATCAAGAAAAACGCTGCAGACTCGATTGTCACTAAGCTGATGATGCAGACCCGTCTTGTCACCGGTGCCATCCAACGAGTCTACAGAGGACCGGACCTCCACTATAACGGCTGGCAGGTCAGCTCTTTCTGCAAGCCGGACGATCTTTTTGGGACATCAAATGAGGAGTCATCCAAAGAGTTTGACCTTTCTTTCAGCAGGACATTCAAAGATTTCCCTTTTTCAGAGAATGAGAAGCACAAGGAGAACACCCACTCCCCTTCCGAATCATTCGACCTGCTTTTCCAACAAATCAAATCCGTCGCCCCAAAAGCGACTGACGCCGAGATTCGTAAAATCTTGGGATAATAATACTAGAAGTAAATGAAAACCAAGTTCTTAACTATCATTTCTTTGGCCCTTGCCCTCACGCTTTCCTCGAATGCAAACGGAGCGGAGCCAGTTCTAAAAACGATGAAATACGGAGGCGAGCAGCGCTCCTACTATATGTATATTCCGGACAACATGAAAGAGGGTGCTCCTCTTGTCGTGATGCTCCATGGTTACGGAGGAAAAGCTGAAAATTATCGCCCTGAGATGAGGGCAGTCGCTGATGAAAACGGATTTGCCCTCTGCGTACCTCAGGGTGCTGTCGACACTACAGGTAAGACCGGATGGAACGTAGGTTACCCTTCCCAGAAAGGACTCAAAAGAGATGATGTCGGTTTCGTCCGCGCCCTTGTAAAGAGAGTTGTCAAGGACTATGGTCTTTCCAAGAAAAACGTCTTTCTGACAGGAATGTCAAACGGAGGCGAAATGTGCTATCTGATGGCCACTAAATGCCCTGATACATTTGCCGCCTACGCCCCTATCGCCGGGCTGACTATGGAGTGGATCTACAAGGATCTGCGCCCCAAAAAGCCTGTTCCTCTGATGGAGGTCCACGGCACTCTTGACAAGACGTCAAGATGGAACGGGGATCCATTCAACGAGGACGGATGGGGCAAATATATTGCAGTTCCGCTCGCCGTCGGCCGCTGGAGCGCAGAAGGCCGCTGCACCCATGAAATAACAAAGGAACTCCCACTTTTGAAAGAAGGATCCAATAGAGTTATCCTCCATCGCTTCTTAGGTTGTGAAAAGGCCTGGAAAGGCGGTCCGGAAGTCGAAGTCCGCCTCTACGAGGTTATCGGAGGAAAACACTCATGGGCCCTCGGCGACATGGACACTTGCCGCACAGTCTGGTTCTTCTTCGCCAACTATCTCCGGTAGCCTAGCTACAAATAGGACTATATCCTCAGAAACTACGGACCTCCGGTCCTATCCCTCCCGCAAGCGGGTCCCTCCCGTTCACAAAGCCACGGGCGGCTATGGTTTCTGAGGATATAGTCCTATTTGTAGCTATAATTTACCATGAAGTAGGATGTTGGAACTGGTTTCCTTTTCAGAAAGAGCCGGAGTTCTCTCGTCATGGCCGAGGAAATAGAGTACACTCTATTCACTTAGCCCTAAAATGATATTCGAGTGAACTTGTTTAGATTCAAACAGTTGTGTTTTATTGAAGAATAATAGCCATAAAAAACTCTAAAACTTATTTGTTTATTAACTGCTATTAAACTAAATTTGCCGCCCCAATTCATGTCAAACTAACATAAATTTGAATTCTACTAAAATAAGAAAGAAATATTTTATCAAGACCTCCAAAAAATAGAACAACATGCATACTCACTTACACCGCATTCTTTTATTATCTATCTCATTTTTCTTGATTTTCGCTCCTTGCTATGGAAGAATGGCTAATCGAGAGAAAAAGGAAACAAAAAAAACTACACTCAATATTCCTGAAAGAACTAAGCCGGGAATGTCGAAAGAAGAAATTAAAACTCTGTGGGGAAAACCCGCTAGAGAATCATTTATTCTTCTTCAAGACAATACGCTAATCGAGCAATATGTATACTCCGACGTGATGTATTCATTAGGTAGTGCTTGTTATTTTTTGACTTTTCAAGACGGACTTTTAATTGCTATGACTTTTTGTGGTGAGAAACAATTACAAACAAATAACCTTAATTTATTCTCGAAATACTACAATTGCCCCTACTTAGTAATACAAAAAGAAACAAGGAGTAGTGCGTCGGAATAAGTATCCAATTCGGACTGGCCGGGAGTCATTTTGACCGTCAGAGACTCTTCTGTGAGGTTGACTCTCCCGAGATGGAACCATTCCCCGCTGGTCTGACCGATAACGGGAAGATTAGCTGCTTCGAACTGGATTTTTTCCGACACGTCCCCGTATGAAAGGACATACGTTTTTGAAGGGCTGGCATTTTTGCCGACCCTTTCATATGTATATACGTCATAAGATCCCGTAAGGGGCTCGGTGACATAACTAAGCCATCCATATCGAGTCGCAGGCAATACCCATGCGGTACTCCCATAGGCGCTTCTGGAAGCTTTTCTTTCCCATGAACCTTCTGTCTTGACGGCTGAGGTATCTTCATCGTATAAGATATCAGGAGCAGAGCCGTCAAGGAGAGGATCAGTATCATAGATTCCCCTTATTTTCGCAGAAGGAACCGCCTGTACCGAGATTGAGCCTTTCGCAGCCATCGCTGCCGCTACTCCGGCCGACTGGCCTAGAACCATGAACACCGGTTCCATTCTAATCGATCCATAGGCTATATGGCTTGCAGAAAGGCATACAGGAACTAGCAGATTGGAGCACTCTGTACCCTTTGGGGTAATGCTTCTATAAGAAATAGGATAGGGACCGCCGCCGGGAATCTCGACATCGCCCTCGTTCTTTACCATCGGCACTCCGCTTTTTTCAATGACAATTCTCCGGCAGTTGTGAGAATCCATTGTATAGGCTGCCCATCCGATGGCATCGCCCGGAACGGAACGGCCTTCGCAATCGGCCTGAGTGGCCACATATGGCCCTATCATCCTTCTCGATTCACGAATATAAAGCTGAGGAGTAAAATGGCCATTGTCGCGATATTCATCCTTTGGATAACCCCAGGAAAGCATCTCTTTCCTTATCTGATCCGGTACTCTTTCGTCATGACCAAGGAAGTACAGCATCCCTTGAGTATATGATTTATGAGCTGCAATTATTCTCTGTCTCTCTTCGAAAGAGGCTTCGGGATAATTATTACTCCACCCGATCATATCGGTAGAAAATGCACCTCTGTTGTTGATGTCGGTCTTTCTCCCTGGCATCGAAGATATGATCAGATAATCATTAAGGGCCCTCTTATCCTTCTGGGCGAGCATAAGCCTCAACATGAGCTCATACTTTGAAGGATCATAGTCTGACGGCTTTGTAATGGGAACCATATTCTCAAGAGAATCCGTCAGGCAAAGCCTATAATTGTATGCCTGCACAAGGGTATCACCCTTCCCTTCCGGAGTCATTTTCTGATCGGATATTCCCCAAAGGAATCCGCTGGAAGAATCTCCCGGGACGACGAATGGATCTACTCCGTCAGGGAACTGATGAGTCTCCATCATATGGCAGCCGTTCCATGTCTCCCCATAGACGGCGTTATCCTCGCGGCCTACCGTATAACTCACACCTGCAGCAGCCATAAGGTCCCCTTCGTATGTGCAATCGATAAAGACCTTGGCACTGAGTGTCCTTGCGGCAGTACCGTCAGTCACCATGATGTTCTTTATCGTCGTTCCTTCCTTTGATAGAGAATCCAGTCTCCATCCCATCATCCGTGGGCAGCCTTTGACATATCCTTCGAGGATATTCTCGGCGACGTGGGGCTCGAACACCCACTGCTCGAAACGACCGTAATGCTTGCCCACCTTACGGAAAAAATCCCTTGCGAGACCTTTCACGACCTGTTTATTGCCAATGTCGGTATATCCAAGTCCTCCACTGACCATTCCTCCTACATGCCTGTCCGGAGACACCATGATAACATGGGCACCGCTTCGGGAAGCGGCACAAGTCGCCATCACAGCCGAAGCGTTTCCTCCATAAACAACAACGTCATATTGAATCTCCGCTTCTTTTTCGCAGGAAAGAAGGGCTGAAAGCACAGTGACAAGGGAAAGAAACTTTTTCATAACACTAACAAATGTAGTAATTTGTTTAAGTCCTTCCAAATCCTTAACTTGCAAGAGCATTAAGAATTATTCAACATAAAACCTATCATAATGAAAAAGACACTTCTAATCCATTTTGCAGCAGCTGCTGTGGCCCTTCTTTGCCTAGGGGCATGTTCTGAAAAAGCGAACCAATTGACTTCCAAGGAGAAAGCTGAGGGATGGCAACTTCTTTTTGATGGTGAATCACTCAACGGTTGGAGGGATTTCGGCGGCACTGAGCTGACCGGCCCCTGGAAAGTCGAGGATGGGTGTATCCTCGCGGAAGGCGAAGGAAGCGATGCAAGCGGTTACATCGTTACCGACAAGGAATACACCAATTTTGACCTGAAATGGGAGTGGAAAATCTCCCGTGGAGGTAACAGCGGCATGCTCTATCATGTAGTTGAGAACCCTGCCTTCAAGGTTCCTTACGTCACCGGGCCGGAATACCAGCTCATTGACGATGAGAATTGGGAGGAGGTCAATGGATACCCTCTTGAGCAGTGGCAGCGCTGCGCTGTTGATTACGCCATGTATGTTCCTGACTTTGATGCAAGGAAGCTCAACCCGGCAGGCGAATGGAACTCCTCTGAAATCATCTTCGACAATGGTCATGTCACCTATCTTCTCAATGGAGAGGTCACGGTCGAGTTCGATGCATGGACTCCCGACTGGTACGCGCGCAAGAACTCCGGCAAGTGGGAGAATGCTCCTGAATATGGTCTCTCCAGGACCGGCCACATCTGCCTCCAGGACCACGGTTATCCTGCATGGTTCCGCAACATCAAGATCAAGGAATTGCCCTCCAAGACCATTGAGAAGGATCTTTTCAACGGAAAAGACCTCACTGGATGGGACCTTTATGGGACCGATCTCTGGTATGTCGAGGATGGCGACCTTATCTGCGCCAGCGGCCCTGACAACACCTACGGCTATCTTGCTACGACAGACTATTATGACGATTTCGACCTTACCCTTGAGTTCCTCCAGGAAGCTGACGGCAACTCAGGAGTATTCTTCCGCTCATTTGTAGAGCCTCCTGTGAAGGTCAACGGCTGGCAGGTCGAAGTCGCTCCCAAGAACCATGATACGGCAGGCATCTATGAATCCTATGGCCGCGGATGGCTTTGGAGAATTCCGGACGAGAAAGAGAACATCCTTAAAGAAGGAGAGTGGAACACAATGAGAATTATCGCAGAAGGAGACCGCATCCAGACCTTCCTCAATGGCGAGCCCATGACTGATCTCACCGACGCCAAAGTCGGCAAGGGACGGGGCCGTATTGCTCTCCAAATCCATGACGGCGGCGGTATCAAGGTCCGCTGGAGAAACATTCACATCAAGACTTTATGAAAAAAGCAATAATCTTCGCTTTAGCCGTTTGCGGCGTTTCTTGGGCGGTATTCGGCATATTCTATGCGATAGTTGGCAATGGGCTTTCTGAGAACCCGGCGTTGCTGCAGTCGATTTCGGTCCTCTATATGTTCCTGCCGCTGATAACGGCGCTCCTACTTCAGAAGATCAGAAAAGTCTCTCCTTTAAGCACAGGATTACTGAATTTCAAGTTCTCCTGGGCTTGGATTGTGGCCATAGTAATTCCATATGTAATCCTACTTCTTTCTATTCTCGTCAGCACTCTTGTCCCGGGAGCTAAGTTGGAGCCCAACGTGGAAAACATAATAGCCTCATCAGGTCTCGAAGGAGCAGCTGCTGACGCCGTCCGGGAGCAGTTTACCAGCGTCTCCCCCGCCCTTATGATTGTTGGGACTCTTTTCAGCGGTCTTCTTGCCGGCTGCACCATCAATGCGGTTTTGGCCTTCGGAGAAGAATATGGATGGAGAAACTACATGGTCGACGCCCTTCGTGGAAAGAGCTTCTGGAAAGCGGCTCTTTTCATTGGATTTGTATGGGGCATCTGGCACGCTCCGCTAATCCTTATGGGTCATAATTATCCCCTGCACCCTGTCGCAGGAGTGGGTATGATGTGCATTTTCTGCATCCTGATGGGTACAATAGAACTTTATTTCGTTCTTAAGACCGGTTCTGTCATTCCTGCGGCTCTCATTCACGGCGTAGTCAATGCAATCGCAGGAACTACATTGTTCCTGATAAAAGGTGGAAACGACCTCACTGTCGGTATGACAGGAGTGAGCGGATTCATCGCGATTGCTCTTGTTATACTCAGCATCTGGCTCTATGACAGGGGGCATGACAGGATAATGGCATCCGACCTTTAATTTTTTTGAATTTCCTTTTAACATTCGGCTCATTACCTCGTCTTATTCTCGGAAAGGCTCGATAATGAGCCGTAAATGTATAGATATGAAAAAAAAGGTAATTCTTCTCATTCTGTCGATTCTGACCGTCTGTGGCAGCATGAATGCCATAGGAAAGAATACAAGGCTCCAAGCTTTGGTCAACTCATACAAGGGC
The DNA here is from genome assembly GCA_900318955.1 of uncultured Bacteroidales bacterium. Classification (GTDB taxonomy): domain Bacteria; phylum Bacteroidota; class Bacteroidia; order Bacteroidales; family UBA932; genus Cryptobacteroides. The sequence goes on along the minus strand of ONMJ01000001.1, from coordinate 97,268 downwards.
CAGGAGGGCATTGAGGTGCTAAATATTCGCCGCCCTATGCTGAACCTCTTGAAAATTGCAGCATTCTACTCAGATGGGGATGAAGATGCCAAGGCAGTAAAGGAGATGCTTAAAGGAATCAAAAGGATAACTATTGTCGATTATGACGATGCGGAGCCTCAGGTAAAGAGCGAATTCTCCCGCAAAGTGTCCAAAATCCTTTCCGAGGAAGACCTTTTGATGGAAGCTAAAGACGATGGGGATCATGTCAAGATATTCGGCATTCTCTCCGAAGACGGATCCATACTCAAGGATTTCATTCTTCATAGTGAGGAAGATGGCACTCTTATCAGCGTTATCGGAAAAATCCGGCTGGATCAGATCGACCTTCTTATGAAACAAGCTGACAATCAATGACGGAGACTCAGTTCCATAACGTCTGGATACCCTTGCAGGCAAGGTTCTATCGGGTCGCCTGGTATCTTCTGGAAGACAGAGATGATGCCGATGACGCTGTCCAGGACCTGTATGTTAAACTATGGGGATTGAGGGACATGTTGGATGAGATTAAGAATCCCTCCGCGTATGGAATCCTCCTTATTAGAAACATCTGCATCGACAGGATTCGGAAGAAAAAGAAAAGCGGAGAGCCGGATGACTCCATCCCGGGAGATCCTCCTCCTGACAGCGGAATTATTGCCTCAGAAGGAATCTCGGAAGTGCTTGAGGCTATTGACACTCTTCCGCCAGGACAAGGGAAGGTCCTGAAAATGAGGATATTCGAAGGAAAGACGAACAAAGAAATAGCCAAAGGGACCGGGATGAGCGAGCTGAGCGTAAGGGTCCAGATGAGTATGGCAAGGAATAAAATTAAAAAGCTGCTGAAAGATGAAAAGCATTGAACAAATAGAGAAAATGTCACTTGGGGATCTTGAAAAAGTCTCTCTGGATGAGACAATTCCGGTCCCTTCCGGATTAGCCTCAAGGGCAAGCGGTCTTATAAGGAAGCAGCGCCAGATAAGAGCCGGAGCTATAGGAATAGCCGCTTCACTTGCAATCCTCCTTGGCGTAGGCATCTGGCAGAATACCCATAATGGGCTGAAAGATACCTTCTCCGATCCCTATCTTGCCTATGTAGAGATTGAGAAAACTCTAAGTAAGATAGGAAACGCCGTCGAGAACTCGGCCGAGGTGGTAGAATCATCACAGGAAATGATAGACAGAAGGATAAACAAAGTATTAAATAATAACCGATAAGACAATGAAAAAGATCTTCATGGCAATCGCCGCCCTTCTCATTTTGGGCATAAGCGCATCGGCGCAGGACGGAAAGTCCATTTATAAAAAGTATTCAGATATGGACGGCGTCGAAGCTGTCTACATCTCTCCTGCAATGTTCCGACTCATTGGAAGGATCCCAGATATCAATATTGGAGACGATAAGGTCAATCTGGCAAGCGTAATCAAATCAATGAATGGCCTCTACATCCTCAACACCTCAGATCCGAAGATAGGAGATGGCATTTACTCAACGGCAGAGAAATTTGTTAAGAAAGGCCAATATGAGCTTTTGATGGAAGCTAAGGAAAACGGTGAAGCGACAAGGATGTTCACTGTCGGGACCGACAAGATTGTGAAAGGCTTTGTGATGCTTTCTAAATCCGGAGAAGATATCTCCTTCATTTCAATTGACGGAGAAATCGAAAGGGAAAAGCTTGAAGCCGCAATAGCAGAGGCCGCCGCCGATTAAAAAAGAGGGAGACCTGCCTACTTTTAAGAGATCGGCTCTCCAGGCTACTTCCCCGCCCTGCCGGGTTTAAGGATCATGAACACCACGGCAGCGATACAGATGGCCACACCTATGATCATTTTTGCCGTCAGGGGCTCTCCAAACATGACCGTTCCTATCATGATGGCGGTAAGCGGTTCAAACACTCCGAGCACAGATGTCTTGGTTGGCCCGATATAGCGGGAAGACACTGCAAGGGTAAGTAGGGAAATCATCGTGGGAGCTATAGCCAATCCAAGCAGATTGAGCCAATCCCCGGCGGTATTGACTCCTTGGAGCATGCTTCCCCCCTGAAAAAGGCGAATCGCTGCAAACAAACATGTTCCCGTCAAGAGGGCATAAAATGTGAGGGTATGCTCTGAGACATGTTTAATGAGACGGCTTCTATTGACAATTACAAGATATAGAGCATAACTGAGCGCCGAAGCTACGGCAAGGACGATCCCAAGAGGCTTTATGGCAGCATCTCCTGAAGGCTTGGAGAGCAAAAGGATACCTACAAAAGTAGCAATGATCGACAGCCACGTCTGCCAGCCTGGATAGAAGCGGAGAAAGACCATTATGAGTGCGACGAACACCGGATATAAATACACCAGCGTAGTTGCAAGCCCGGAAGGGATGAACTCGTAGGAGACGAAGAGGAAAATGCTGCTGAAGGCAAATAATAGTCCAAGTACAGAGAGGAGGGACAGCTCTCGCCGACTGACATGGAAAGCTTCCCGCCTAAAAAGCATCCAGCCCCCAAGCAGAAGAGCCGAAATCCCATATCGGAAAAAGAGCATGACCGGAACAGGGACACCACTCTCCAGCAAAGGTTTTGCAAAAAGAGGATTAGTCCCATATGAGATTCCGGCAATGATGCCGGCGCAATACCCGATAAAACGTTTTTTCTTTATTTCCCGATCAGTTGGCATATCCTTCGCGATAAATGGGGTGCAAAGATACAAAATAATATCATTATCTCTCCTTCACGCACTCCCTCCGCTTCCCCCAGCGCCGGAAAACACCCTTATGGTGTACGGCGACTCGCTCCAGACCCTTTCCGTACACCACAACGCCTCTTCGGTGCCACGAAACACACTCCCTGTGGCACGGGAAGACAGAAATGAATGAATTGACACGAGTGACGGACCAGCATTGTGCCAGGTCTCTTTTTAGGTCGGGGACCTGGAACATGAAAGAATGACATAATCGGCCTTACAAGGCCTTCGAAAGCCGTTTCAGCCAAATCTGATTGTGACAGGTCACCCCTCTGAAAGTAGACCTGGAACAGAGAAGGTGGAAAAGCCTTGCTCCAGAAACGTAAAAGACTCGTGATGGAATTGGAAAGAGAGAGGCATGCACTCGCCGGCAATATAAACGCGCTGGCAAGTCTGCAGCTCCTGCCCTGTATCTTGCTACATATCAGCGATATATGACTTCTTCCCTAGGGTGGCGGGGGTAGGGAAAAATCTAGAAGTGATTGAGTATTAATCCTTCGACAAGCAGGCTTCAATGCTTATGAAAATTGCCCTTCAGTGCCACGAAATACCCCTCCGGTGGCACGGGGAAGGATATTGGAATATTGACATTCTTGGTTGGTTTTGTCTTTTCCGTACACAGAGCTAGGCTGTGGGTGTACGGCAAATACTTCAGATTACTTCTTGTACACCATGGTTCCTCTTGGGTGTACGGCAAACGGCCATGGATATTATTCTCGGTAAATTGATATTTCTGACTATAAGAGGGAGGGCGTGAAGCCATAAGTTTTACCATCCTCTGACGTTCGACGATGCACTTGGGGGCGGAGAGGCATGTTTTCGCCCCGGAATATTAGTTGTTCATGCACTTGGGGGCGGAGAGGCATGTTTTCGCCCCGGAATATTAGTTGTTCATGCACTTGGGGGCGGAGAGGCATGTTTTCGCCCCGGAATATTGTTTTTTCGAGAAAACGGCGTCGGAGAAACAGCCTGCCGTGCCCCACGAAATACCTCTCCTGTCGCTCAACGTGGCGCAGGTGTGAAAAAATGCTGGGAACCCGCGCCGCTATAAAATATTAATATCCTGAAAGTCAGAAACTTATCTTTTTCCAGTGGCGCAGGAAACCACGAGAAATCCGTACTTGCACCAGAAGGTAATCAGGTCTGTTCGAAATTAAGCTTAAATCTGGCGCAGGAAACCACGAGAAATCCGTACTTGCACCAGAAGGCGATCAGGTCTGTTCGAGTTAAGCTTAAATTTTCCGGACCAATGCCTACATAAACATAAAAGCCCTGATCCGATTGGAACAGGGCTTTTTTCTTCCGGTGCAGAATGAACTTATTTCTTTCTGCTCTTGTATCTCTGATAGAATTGGTCAACACGGCCGGCAGTATCGACGAGTTTGACTTTGCCGGTGTAGAAAGGATGAGAGGTGTTGGAAATCTCTATCTTAACTACAGGGTACTCAACTCCTTCCACTTCGATGGTCTCCTTTGTAGGAGCGCAGGAACGGGTAATGAATACGGTCTCGTTTGACATATCCTTGAAAGCTACAAGTCGGTAGGTTTCGGGATGGATTCCTTTTTTCATTTCGTTACTATTTTATTTCTTAAAAAAAGCTCCTTCAACCGAAGAAGCCTCTTGTACTGGGTAGGAGAATCGAACTCCTATTGCGAGATTGAGAATCTCGAGTACTAACCGTTATACGAACCCAGCAGATTGGATTGCAAAGGTAAGAGTTTTTTTTCAAGATACAAATTATTTTATCTATTTTTGTGAAAATATTAATGGCAAATGGCACTCATAAAGTCTATTTCCGGCATCAGAGGCACCATAGGTGGTGCTCCGGGTAATTCTCTGACTCCTATAGATATAGTCAAATTCACATACGCTTACTGTGCTACCCTCCCCCAGAGGAAACCCTCCCCCAACGGATCACGCTACAAAATAGTCGTAGGAAAAGATGCACGCCTCTCAGGAGACATGGTGGAGAATCTCGTCGTAGGGACGTTGATTTCATGCGGAGTGGATGTTGTAAAGTGCGGGTTCGCCTCGACCCCTACTACCGAGATGGCTGTTCTCTTCGCCAAAGCCGACGGAGGCATAATTCTTACCGCCTCACATAATCCCAGGCAGTGGAATGCCCTGAAACTCCTCAACGATAAGGGAGAGTTTCTTACTGCTGCAGAAGGACAGGCGATTCTCGACCTTGCAGAGACAGAGGATTTCTGCTTCGCCGAGGTGGACGCCCTTGGGACAGTAGAAGAAGAAGACTTCACAGATAAGCATCTCGATGCCGTACTCGCATTGGAAGCAGTTGATAAAGAAGCAATTAAAGCAGCTCATTTTACTGTAGTCCTCGATGCGATCAACTCCGTCGGAGGTATTATCATGCCGCGCCTTCTAAAGCGCCTCGGAGTCCGCTGCATTGAGCTCAATTGCAATCCTACCGGTGACTTTGCCCACAATCCTGAGCCCCTGCCGGCAAATCTCAAAGACCTCTCAGAAACTGTCGTACGCGAAAAGGCTGACCTCGGAATCTCTGTAGATCCGGATGTGGACCGCCTCGCCTTCATAATGGAAAACGGAGAGCCCTTTGTCGAGGAATATACCCTTGTAAGCGTTGCTGACTACCTCTGCTCCCTAGCCGAGAAAGAAGGTAAACCGATTGCAACCGTATCCAACCTCTCCTCAACCCGCGCGCTTAGGGATGTCACAGAGGCACATGGAGGTAAATACTATGCTGCCGCAGTCGGTGAAGTGAATGTCACCACGAAGATGCACGAGGTCGGTGCCCTTATAGGTGGAGAAGGAAACGGAGGAGTTATTTATCCTGCAATTCATACCGGCCGCGACGCCATGGTCGGAGTCGCTCTCTTCCTATCCAACCTTGCCCATAAGAAGATGAAGGTCTCCGAGCTGAAAAAGACATATCCCCAGTACCAGATTGCCAAAAACCGCATTGACTTATCGGACAAAGCCTTGATTGACAAGATCCTGGATACAATGAAGACAACCTATGCAAAGGAGGATGTCAATACGATAGACGGAGTCAAAATCAGTTTCGAATCCGAGAGGAAATGGGTCCATCTCCGCCGGTCCAACACCGAACCGATCATCCGCATTTATTCGGAAGCTCCGACAATGGAAGAAGCCGAATCTCTTGCCTCTGAGGTTATTTCTCTTGCCAAAAAGATCATCGGCTAGCGTATGTTCTCATTCAGAACCACTCCGCTCCAGGATCAACTGGACAGAACCCTTCATGAAGGAAAAATAGGTTGCTTCTGTACCCAAAACTGTTGGGATACGGAAAGAGGAAGGTGGATGTACGAGATATTCTCCGAAAGAGGCAATCTTGAGACTGTCATGAATCCGAGAGACGCAGAGCTCACCCCGGGCACCAACCATATCCAGTTCGACATCGGAGAGATCTCCGGTCTTGACGCTGTAGTGGTTGAGATCCAGGATGTCGGTGTCAGATACTTCAATTACACCAAGGACGTCATGCATCTGATGGAGATAATGAATCTCCTCGGAGAGGACTCCCCTTCCCTATACATTGTAGACCATCTAAATCCTGCCGGAAGGGTGGTGGAAGGCACCATTCCATCTGTCACTAGCGAAATGTTTGTCCCGAAAGTAGCTCATCGTCACGGACTTACACTCGGAGAGCTATGCAATCTCTACTATGCGGAGATAGGGGCGAAGTTTCCTCTTCATATTATCTCGGCCATGGCCAACGGGGCCTCGACAGAGTTTATGCCATGGACGATTGCCCCGGCATCTGACATTCCCGGTTTTTTCACCCCTTACCTTTACAGCGGAGGAGGACTTTGGAACAACACCAACATCACACCGGCAATAGGGACGGCAAGGCCTTACGAGTATATCGGAGCACCTTTTATCAAGCACAGCCGATTAGACAGCATACCTACCGATCCGGGTGCACATATCCGTCCATGCTCATTCACCCCTTCGACAGGCCGCTATGCCGGTCAGTGGTGCTATGGCTACCAGATACTCCTCGTTCCGGGCGAAAACTACCACTCACTGATGCATACCCTCCGGCTGATCCGCTATTTCAAAGAGACCTATCCTGCCTTCGAGATCGACCAAGATTTTTACATCAAACTCGCAGACCCCGTACTCGAGGAATACATCAAGGGAGGAATATCCTTTGATATAGTCCGGGAGCACATTAAGACCGAGGAGCAGAAGTGGATCAGAAAGGCGAAGAAATTCACCCTCTACGACAATCAGCCCTTCAGGATGAAGTAGACCTACATTTCAAAGTCCCTGAGCGGCCAACCTGTAAGAGTAGCAATGTACGGTGCAAACGCCATTGCGATTTTGCGGTGGGCAGGATAGCCGGGATGAGAGGCTGCGCCTAGTTCTTCTTTGACTGAAATGCCCTCAACGATACTTACAGCCGTGATTTTCTTAAGTCCAGATGCGGCGACAGCATCGGATACATAGTCGTATATCTCCATTCTCGAGGTGCAGCATAGAATCGGATGATCCTCTCCGTAATAATCCTTTATCTCTTTTAGAAGCTTGATATAGTCTTTGACGAACTGGGACCTGACAGGCTGTCTTCCTGCTGAGAAGTCGTTGGCGCCAAGGTAGATGACTGTGATATCAGGCTTCACAAGTGGCGTCCACAGAGGTGCGTTCTCAACTCTGTCAAATCCATTGTCGAAAACATTGAGATACCTTTCGACCATCGTATAGCCGCGAAGCTTGTCGTTGTAGTTGCGGTTGATTCCCATTCCGGAATGAGCGATTACATGGATATCCGCATCGAAATAACGCCCGAGAATGGCATCGTAGGCCTTGTTCTGATTCTCAGTTTCTGGAGAGAACTTATCGGAAAAGATACTGTTCTCGCTTCCATACCCGCAAGTATATGAATCTCCGATAAACTCGATAAAGCGGTCTTTCATAGGCTCAGCCTGGAGGAGAGCGCCATGGGTAACAACCTCAGATACAGTTACTTTTCCCTGCTCACCTTCGGTTCGTTTCTGGATAGTGAGGGTATGGGACTTATTCTTGCCCTTCAGTGGAGCGGCATCGTAAAGAACTATAAGAGTATCCTTCCCTTCAAAAGCGACCACCTTATCGGCATCTCCCCCGGAAATAGGCCGATCAATCCAGACATTGAAATAATCCTTCTTTGTATCTGTAATCTTCAAGGCAAGATACTCGCCTTCAAATGCGAAACGGACATAAGTACCTGTCCAGTCGAAGGAAACTTCATTGCCGCTGACAAGGGTACGGCCGACATATGTGATCCTACCGTCAGAAGCCGCTGTTACAAAATTGACCTGGGTTTTCTTTCCGGCATAAAGGCTCAAGCAAATAAGAGCTGAGAACAATAAGGCAAGATATCTTTTCATACTGATATTATTTTTTCAAATGTAATAATTATTGTCCGCATTTTGACTATATTTGTGAGACAAAAACAATCGACAATGACAAAGACAGCAAAAAAAATCATCATCTGGACGAGCGTGCTCCTCATACTCGCCCTCGCTGCATTCTGCTATATCAAGTTCTACTATGTCTTCTCTGAAGGCACCCAGACTGGAGAACTCAACAAGATCGCCAAGACCGGATATGTATTCAAAACTTACGAAGGAGTAATGATTCTTACCGGCTATGGCAGCAAGGGTGGCGGCGGTACGGTCCAGTCCAACGAATTCAAATTCTCAGTAGACGATGAGGCCGTTGCCCAGGAGCTTCTTGGAAGCACCGGAATGAGGGTCACTGTCCATTTCAAGAAATACTTCGGAGCCCTGCCATGGAGAGGGTATGAAAAAAGCATCGTCGACGGTATCATATCTGTTGGACAGACAGACATTCCCGATGACAGTGCAATCCCGGAAGAACAGATTTTCCTCTAGAGATATGAAAAAATACTTATTTATATTGTGCGCGGCCCTTTCAGGGAGCGCACTTTTCGCCCAGTCCCGCATCATAGACATCCACCCCGCGGCTTCCCCTGAAGGGAAAATTCTCACCATGGAGGATGTAATCACCAATCGGAATATCTATCCGGAGAACCTCTACTGCACATGGAAAGATTCAGGCTCTTTCAGGTATTACAAGAACGGTAAATGGGAAGAAAGGACTGTCGTAGAAGTGCCTTCAGAACAGGAAAAATGGTCTGCGCTGAACAAAGGCAACAGCCTCTATATCACAAAAGGAGCTGATACTCTTGAAGTTGCTTTCAGCAATAATAGGGAAATAGTCTTTGGCCAGAGCGTAAGCCGTAATGAGTTCGGAATCAACGAGGGAGTCTATTTCTCACCCTCCGGGAACAAACTCGCTTTCTTCCGTAAGGACGAATCCCTCGTAACAGACTTCCCTCTCATTGACATAACGACTAGGACTGGAACTCTTCGCGAGATTAAGTACCCGATGAACGGTATGGACTCTGAGAGAATCTCTCTTGGGATCTACAATATCGCCTCAAAATCAACTGTTTACATAGATGTTACCGATTTTGGCAAAGACCGTTACCTGACGAATATCAGCTGGTCTCCAGATGACAGATATATATTCATCCAGGTCCTCGACAGGACACAGCATCATATGAGGCTCAACCAGTACAATTCTACAACCGGAGAATATATAAAGACGATTCTCACCGAAGACAACGAAAAATGGGTAGAACCTCTCGACCATATCGATTTCCTTGAAGGCCGCAATGATGTCTTCATCTACCGTACAGACAACCGTGACGGATACAAGAATCTCTATCTAGTCGATACTCTCGGGACTGTCCGAAGACTCACCAGTGTTCCCGCAGACGTCGAATACGTAGGCAATAAATCGACAAAGAAAGGTTGGACTATCTTCTATACTTCCGCCGAGGTCTCCCCTATCGAGAATCATCTTTTTTCGGTAGACATCAAAGCCCAGAAGAAATTAAATATCAATAGATTAAAATTTGCAAAACCGGTCAACCTCACTCCCGAAAGAGGCTGGCATGACATTGCGATGGCTCCCGGATGCGACCGCTTCATAGACAGTTGGTCCAATCTCAACGTCCCGCGCATCATAAAGCTTAGAAGCACTGTCGGAGAGGTCGAGGAGACCCTTCTAGAAGCCTCTGATCCTCTCGAAGGCTACGCCGGCTGCGAAGTCAATCTCGGATCAGTCAAAAGCGCTGACGGCAAGTTTGACAACTATTTCAGACTTATTAAACCGCTCGGGTTTGACCATTCAAAGAAATACCCCGTTATCGTCTACGTCTACGGAGGTCCCCATTCCCAAATGGTTCAGGATGCATGGCTCGGAGAAATCAGGATGTGGGAGATGCTGATGGCCCAGAAAGGCTATCTAGTCTATGTCCAGGATAACAGAGGCACTCAGAACCGTGGTGCCGAATTTGAAAAAGCCATCAACCGTCAGTGCGGACAGGCCGAAATGGCCGACCAGATGGAGGGAATCAAAATGCTGAAGAGCCTCCCATACGTTGATGCCGACAGGATTGGAGTTCACGGATGGAGTTATGGCGGATTTATGACCATCTCTCTCATGACTAACTACCCGGAGACATTTAAAGTCGGAGTAGCAGGAGGCCCCGTTATAGATTGGAAATGGTACGAAATCATGTACGGCGAACGCTATATGGATACGGAAGAAACTAATCCTGAAGGCTTTGCAAAGACCAGCCTTATAAATAAGGCAAAAGATCTCAAAGGGAAGCTTCTAATCTGTCAGGGAGCAATTGACAACACCGTTGTCTGGGAGCACAGCCTGAGTTTCGTGCGGGAATGCGTCAAGAACAATGTCCAGCTCGATTACTTCCCCTACCCCTGCCATGAGCACAACGTCCGCGGCAAAGACCGCGTCCATCTCATGGATAAGGTAACGATGTACTTCGAAGATAACTTATAAAAAATGGAGGGCTCTAGGAGCTCTCCATTTTTTTCTTTGCGTAGTCTAGTGTGAGATGGAAGGTCTTTTTCCGGGAGGATGGTGCTTCGAACATAGCATCGTTCATTATCTTCTCGGAAATCGCCCTGAGTCCCCTAGCCCCGAGCTTTCGCTCAATAGCAGTATCTACTATTAAATCAAGCACTTCCGGGTCTATCTCAAGCTTCATCCCATCCATCTCGAAGAGCTTTTCGTACTGTTTCATTATGGCGTTCTTAGGCTCTGTCAGAATCCGCTTGAGCGAGGCTCTGTCGAGCTGGTCAAGATAAGTCACAACAGGGAGACGACCTACTATCTCTGGAATGAGGCCATAAGCGCGAAGATCCTCTGCCTCTACATATTGAAGCAGGTTATCCGCCTCGGTCCTCTCCTTTTCCTCTGCGCTGAAGCCAATGATACGGGTATTCTTTCGAAGAGCAATATGCCTTTCTATACCTTCAAAGGCACCTCCGCAGATAAAGAGGATATTCTGGGTGTTGACATGGATGAATTCCTGCTCAGGATGTTTGCGGCCTCCCTTCGGAGGGACATTGACGACATTGCCCTCGAGAAGCTTCAGCATGGCCTGCTGGACTCCCTCTCCGGAAACATCACGGGTGATTGAAGGGTTGTCGCTCTTACGGGAAATCTTGTCGATCTCATCTATGAAGACAATACCCCTCTCCGCCTTTTTCTCATCGAAATCGGCTTCCTGAAGCAGTCTGGTAAGGATACTCTCAACATCCTCTCCGACATATCCCGCCTCGGTAAGCACTGTCGCGTCTACAATAGTAAACGGCACATCCAGCATTTTGGCAATAGTTTTCGCCAAAAGGGTCTTGCCGGTACCGGTAGGTCCTACGAGAAGAATATTGGACTTTTCGAGTTCAACTCCGTCGTCTGTAGTGTCCACAAGGTTGTGCTCGATTCGCTTATAGTGATTATACACAGCCACTGAAAGGACTGTCTTTGCCCTATCCTGACCTATGACGTATTTATCAAGGAAAGCCTTGATTTCCTTTGGCTTGGGTGCTTTACCAAGAGGAGCCGGAGCGGCATTTTTCCCTTCTGCTTTTTCAATATCCTTGAGATACTCGGAAGCCAGGGCTACACAATCGCTGCAAATATATCCGTCAATCCCCTGCAGAAGCATAGGCACCTGCCTTTCGTCTCTTCCGCAGAATATGCAGTGGTGATATGGAGTCGTATTCTTCGCCATTATTTCTTCTTTCCGGAAAGGATTTCATCTACCATACCGTAGCTCAGGGCTTCAGATGCGCTCATCCAATAGTCCCTCTCCCCATCTGCAGCTACCTTCTCGTATGGCTGGCCGGTATGGGAGGAGATGATACGGAAGAGCTCCTCGCGAGTCTTCTCAATCTCCTTGGCAGCTATAAGTATGTCGCTGGCTTGGCCCTGGGCTCCCCCAAGAGGCTGGTGGATAAGGACGCGGGAGTGCGGGAGCGCACTCCTCTTTCCCTTCGCCCCGGCGCAAAGGAGTACAGAGCCCATCGAGGCGGCCATACCGGTGCAGATCGTAGCCACATCGGGCTGGATTATCTGCATGGTATCATAGATACCGAGTCCGGAGCTGACCTGCCCTCCCGGGGTATTGAGATAGAGGGATATATCTGCACCGCTATCCACTGACGAGAGGAAAAGAAGCTGGGCCATTATAATATTGGCCACATCATCATCAATAGGCACACCAAGGAAAATAATCCTATCCATCATAAGACGGCTGAATACGTCCATCTGCGCGACATTGAGCTTACGCTCCTCAGTGATTGTAGGATTGATATAGGCGTCTACTGCCGAGCTATAACGGTACAGGGTCATCGATGAGATGCCCCTGTCCTTGCTCGCGAATTTGCTAAATTCGTCTTTATTCATAATTATTTGAGTTCGCGGAATTTTTCTTCTGAAATCTTCTTGGTCACGAGAGTAACGTTTTCACGAATGGCATTGATAGCCTTATTGTCCTCAACCTGCTCTTCGAATCTCTGGACCTGTCTCTCGTCGCCCAGCATTGACTTTGCAGCATCTTCGAGGATGTTCTCGGGAACATTGCCCATTCCGTACATTGCATACTGATATGCAGCATAGGAAACGGCAGCATCATGGATATCCTTATCCTCTACCTTGAGGCCGAATTTCTGCATGATATAGCCGCGGACAAGCTGCCAGCGGAAGTCCCTGAGGAAGCCGTCGAACTCCTCATCGATCTGCTCCTTGGTAAATTTGCCTTCATTGACATAGGCGAGCCACCTCTTGAGGAAAGCCTCCGGAAGCTGAACGTCAGCCTTGTCAAGGAAATACTTGCGGGCATCGAGAGAGAAACGGTAATCGGCATCCTGCTTGTGGTTGGACTTTATCTGCTGCTCAATGCGGGCATCAAACTCCTCAGCGCTCTTGACTGCATCCTTTCCAAAGAGCTTATCATAGGTCTCCTGGTTCTCCTCAGCGGGAACGAAGGATTTGACATTGACGACAGTGAAAGTAAACTCAGGATTAAGTGTAGCGAGTTTGTCTTTTCCGACTTTCAGCATGGCGGCCCTGTCGGTCTCATTGGTGAAAGCCTCATTGACATTCACTGTAACCTTGTCATCAGCCTTGAGGCCGACAAACTGAGGGCGAACGTCCTCGGCAACATTCTTGATCGAAACATAGACACCTTCAGCGGTATGCTCGCCGTTGGAAATATCGGCAATGATATAATCCTCAGCGGTGCTCTTCTCAACATCTTCGAGGGAGCCGGCCTGGCTGAGCATATTCTTCTTCATCTCTTCCTTTGCCGCCTTGGTGACATTGATCTCATAGTAAGGAATCTTGTCATCAGCAGAGACTTCGAATTTAAGCTCAGGAGTCTGAGCAATATCGAATTTGAACTCGAAATCGTTGCCTGCCTTCCACTCATTCTCTTTCTGGTCCTCAGAAGCGAGAGGCTCCCCTACTACGCGAAGTTTCTCGTCCTTGATAAAGCTGTTAAGAGCATCGGAAACGACCGAATTGACCGCCTCATAGAGGGCCTGGTCCCCATAAAGCCTCTGGATAAGGGAAAGAGGTGCCATTCCTTTGCGGAAGCCCCTGATATCAGCTTTTCTCTTGGTTTCATTTAGTCTCTTACGGACAGTTTCGGCGTAGTCTTCATTTGCTACAGAAATGGTGACCTGTACGTTGAGATCATCAATCTGATTCTTGGTAATATTCATAAAATCAATCGTTATTATTGTTATTATTATTTCTTTCGGGATATTTAATTCTGCCGTGGTACATCTGGCGGAGATAGTTCTTCAATGTATTCTTGACGATTCCAAGCTCGCTGACGGTAATATCGGCATGCTCAAGCTGTCCGAGCGCAAGCTTACTGTCGACAATCTTATCTACAAAAGTATCGAATGTCTCTGCGGAATAGTCCTTAAGACTCCTCGAAGCAGCTTCAAGCGAGTCACATATCATAAGGATTATCTGTTCCTTGGTAACCGGTTTCTTGCCATGATAGAAGAAATCACCGGCGTCATTAGGATCGCCCCCCTCATTGAGATACTGAGTATAGAAATATCCCGTCGGAGAAGTACCATGGTGGGTCCTTATGAAATCCTTTATCACCTCCGGGAGATTATACTCATCCGCAAGCCTAAGCCCCTCATCCACATGGGCAATTATATATCTTGCGCTTTCCTTCGGGGAGAGGCCGCTATGGAACTTGGTAGCCCCGTTAGTTGAAGTTTCATTCTCGATAAAGCAAAGAGGATTTGTCATCTTTCCGATATCATGATAAAGGGCGCCTGCCCTAATCAGAGGCTCATTTGCATAGATAGAATGAGCTGCAGCGCTGCAAAGGTGCATTACCTGTAGGCTGTGCTGGAAAGTGCCCGGTGCCTTTGCGGAAAGCTCCTGCAAAAGCTTGTTGTTGGTATCGGCCAGTTCCTCCAGACGCGTTGACGACACCAGGTTAAACAGCTTCTCGAAAAGATATATGACCGGATAAAGAGCCACAGAGAGGAGGGATCCGAGCAGTAGCTTCAGTATGGTCTGAAGTATGTTGGCGCTTCCTGTATCGATAAGACGGAAGCCCAAGTATACGAATACCAGTACCGCAAACACTATCATCGCGTTGACGAACTGGAGCCAGCCCTTGCCAAAGTATTTGAATGTGAAGATGGAAACGGCTCCGGCTGTCAGGAACATTACATAAAGTTCGAGACCATTGCCTGAATAGACAAGAAGCGGCAGAAGCGATACTGCATACACAGGGAAAACCACTCTCTTTTTGAAGAATGCCACAAGGTATAGGGCGGAGAGAGAGAATGGCACTATGAAAATCGATGAAGGATGGAGCCTTTCGACAATGAATGCAGCAAGAGCTGTGATCAGGAAAATCGTAATCAGGTAGTGATAACGGTTCCTATCATCGAAAATCCTCCTGTTCGAGCAAAGTATGCAGAAGTACAGAATAGCCAGAAGAGCGACGGCGATAATGATGTTGCCGAGCCAAATCAGTATACGAGGACCGTCATAGCCGTAGGTCTTATTGTATTCTTCCTTGTAGGAATCAAGCATCTGAGCGACTTCAGAAGTAACTATCTCGCCTTTGGAAACTATTTTCTGATCGGCATTGACATACCCGAGAGTCGGGGAAATGTAATCCGCTGACTCGGCATGAACCAGCTCGGTCATCGACTTGTCAAATTCAAGGTTCGGGGCCATGAAATCATAGATTCCGCTTTTTGAAAGAAGCGAATCGGCATTGACATGGGGATAGGCCTGGGATATATCAGCCAGCAGTTTGTTCTGGGCGCTGGAGACCTTGTATACCTCGGAAACCGGATACTTCTGGGCACGCTTGTCCGTCTGAATGAAGATTACATCCTTGGATACCTCCGAGCGCCCCTTGCCGAGCTTTATCTTGGCATCAGACATGACACCGACTCCGTAGATATCTTTGACCTTAAGAAGAATCGCAGATTTCATGGAAGAATGCCTTCCAAGGTCCAGTGCTTCAATATTCTTGATAACGGAGTTGGTCCTTTCCTGAGATTTCTTGAAATAAGGGACAATGCCTGTTCCCATATCCTCTCTCTCCTGCTGAATTTGCTCTTCCGTCTTCAAAATCGGGAAGTCAAACTGGGCTACAAGAGTCTCATAAGGCCACGGTGTGCCTTTTCTGTAGTCGTAAGCAAACTTCGCCGTCCTCGGCATAAACAGCACAAGGACGAGGAAAGCGATGATGAGCGGTATTATCCGTCTCGGAATCTTCGGAAAATTCAAGCGCATTATGCGTCGATATTTGCGTAGTGGGCGTTTTCTTCAATGAACTGGCGGCGCGGCGGTACATCGTCTCCCATGAGCATGGAGAATGTACGCTCCGCCTGAGCGGCGTTTTCGATGGTAATCTGGCGGAGAAGTCGTCTTGAAGGATCCATAGTGGTCTCCCAGAGCTGCTGGTCGGACATTTCACCAAGACCTTTGTAGCGCTGGATGGTCACACCCTTGTCAGAACCCTTTCCGAGCCTCATTGCAGCTTCGTCCCTCTGGCCTTCTGTCCAGCAGTAGACCTCTTCCTTTCCCTTCTTGACCAGGAAGAGCGGCGGAGTTGCAAGATAGACATAGCCGTTCTTGATAAGGTCGAACATGTAGCGGAAGAAGAAAGTAAGGATAAGGCAGGCGATATGGGATCCGTCGACATCGGCATCGGTCATAATGATGACTTTGTGATAACGGAGCTTGGAGAGATCCATCTTCTTTTCCCCATTCTCATCCTCTTTGGCGACGGTTACGCCGAGGGCGGTATATATGTTACGGACTTCCTGGCTCTCGAAAGCACGATCACCTGCAGCCTTCTCCACATTGAGAATCTTGCCTCGAAGGGGAAGGATAGCCTGGATACGGCGGTCACGGCCCTGCTTGGCGGTTCCGCCTGCGGAATCTCCCTCGACGAGGAAGAGCTCGCATCTCTCAGGATCCCTCTCGGAGCAATCGGCGAGCTTTCCGGGCATGCCGGCTCCTGTCATGACGGTCTTTCTCTGGACCATTTCGCGAGCCTTTCTAGCAGCGGCACGGGCAGTAGCAGCAAGGACAATCTTATCGATTATGAGCTTAGCCTCCTTCGGATGCTCCTCAAGATATGTATCAACAGCAGCTGCGGTGGCCTGAGAAACTGCGGAAGTCACTTCGCTGTTGCCGAGCTTTGTCTTGGTCTGACCCTCGAACTGCGGCTCTGCGACCTTTACCGAAATAACGGCGGTAAGACCTTCGCGGAAGTCTTCAGGAGAGAGCTCGCCCTTGAACTTCGCAAGAAGGTTATTCTTGTCGGCATAGTTCCTTAAGGACCTCGAAAGGCCCATCTTGAAGCCCTGGAGGTGCGTTCCGCCTTCTATGGTGTTGATATTATTGACATAGGAGTATATCTTCTCGGAGAAGCCGCTGTTGTAGCTAAGGGCTATATCGATAGGAATAGTCTTGTCGGAAGAGACGCAGATAGGCTCAGGAATGAGCTGGGAAGCGCCGGCATCGAGATAATCGATAAATTCTTTGAGGCCTTCATTGGAATAGAAGACATCGCTTCTGTGGACCATTCTTCCGGTAGCCTTGCTCTCACCGTCCACCGTGACGAACTCCTCAACCTCTTCACGGAGGTCAGTCAAAGTAATGCGGATCCCCTTATTGAGGAATGCAAGCTCGCGAAGACGATTTGCAAGAGTGTCATAACGATAAACTATCGTCTGCTGGAAGATAGTGGCATCGGGATGGAAGGTAATCGTCGTACCTGTATCTTCAGTCTCACCTACAACCTGAACTTCGGTAATAGGCTTTCCTTTGGAGTACTTCTGGACGAAAATCTTACCCTCCCTGTGGACTTCGGCCACGAGAAGATCGGAGAGCGCATTTACACACGAAACACCGACTCCGTGGAGTCCTCCGGAAACCTTATAGCTTGATTTTGAGAATTTTCCACCTGCGTGGAGAATAGTTAGCACAACTTCGAGTGCGGAGCGATGCTCCTTCTCGTGCATTCCGGTAGGGATGCCTCGACCATTGTCTTTTACCCTAATGGAGTTGTCCTCAAGGATTGTAACTTCTATATCGGAACAGAAGCCGGCCATGGCTTCGTCGATACTGTTATCCACCACCTCGTATACCAGATGATGGAGACCTCTCTCCCCTATATCTCCAATATACATGGACGGTCTTTTGCGAACTGCTTCAAGACCTTCAAGAACCTGAATACTACTGGCAGAATACTGCTCTTCCGCCGCTCTCATCTCTTCGTTATCAACCATTTTTTGTATGTTTTTTCCAACTTATAATATAAACATACAAATATAGTGATAATATATTAGAATTTCAAATTTATACCTCCTATAACCCAGCGTCCTTTCTCTGCTATGAAAGGCGTCCTCTGAATGGCCTGACCAAGAAGATTTCCGGCCCTCAACCATGCACCGATATTGGGTGTAAATGAGAACTCTCCGACAAGTCCGAGATCGAAGAACCCGGGGACATCAAGAGTGGAATCGCCAAAGGTTGCGACCCTCTTCATGGAATAGTCGGTGACAAGGCCTGCTTTCAGCCTTCCCTTCCAGTTGTAGAGAGCCCTTGTAGTGCCGGAAAGGAGGGAGGGAGAAAGAACGAGTTCTTCGCTTATCCCGGGAGCATAACGGAGGCCAAGAGAGCCATCTACCTCGATTCCCATCCTCTTGAAGTCATACTTCAAATCAGCGAACCAATAGCCGTAATCTACAGCCTTAAGGCAGGAAAGAGGCGTGTAAGCTGTGACAGCATAGTCCAGAAGCCCTCCAGAAAGGATAGAATAACCTCCGCTGAGAGAGAATTGAAGCATAGAAAGGATATTGCCTTCAATGCCGAGCTTTGCGTTCAGCCTCTCGCTTGTAATGCCTATCGCATTCTCCGCATAGGGCATATAAGCGAAATGACGCATCATGCGGATATCAGCCGAAGAATTAAGGGTATTCCCTCCCGTTACTGACGCAAAAGCAGCAAGACGTTCGTCTATGAGTCCTATCCTGGCATGGAGATCAGGATAAATAATCTGACCCCTCCTGAATGAATATGACTCGGGGGCATAATAGAACGGGATTGAAACACAGACTCCCGCACTAAGCTGGAAACGGCCATAAAGGAACTGATACTTCGGGGTCGCACTTAATAAGAATGCGGAAGGATCGGCGCTGAGAACTTCTGTTGAAGCGCTTCCTACTTTCATCTTTGCCCAGTCGAGAAGGGCATCCGCAGCTATCCTTGAAGAACTGCCGAGAGAGTGCCCCGCACTCGCTCCGAGAGTAACCCTTGATTCGTCCTGGAAAAACCTTCCTCTCAGCGAAGCATCATAGAAAAAACCTCTCGCCTGAGAATTATTCGAGGAGGCCTTGAGTACAGCCTGAAGCCCGTTCATGTTGAGTTCCGTCGACTGTCCCTTAGCATTAATACCAAGATAATCAACTGATACAGAAGCGTTTCCACCACCCCAAGCATATCCCAGATCGACTCCTGCAGTATTGGTCATATCATGGCCTTTGTATGAGTCCCCACTCGGGAGCGCATGGAAGAGATCGTCGTCGCCCTTGGCTCCTTCTATCGCATGATAAAGTCCGAAATAGGAGGAATGGTCGGCGTGGACATTGAGGGAAAATCCCTTTCCCAGAAGCGGAGACCAGACAAGGGCCGCCTCAGGACGAAAGGTGTAGCCGGCTCCGGCTTTGAAATAAAGCGAAGACCTGTCGGAAGGATCTCCCTTCGGCTTCATAACCACCAGATACGGATGGAACTCGTATGCTCCCTGATAGGGTTTGTCGAAGACGGAATAATCGAAATTGAGGTTGAATTTCATCACCGAATCGGGGACATTCATAACTCGATCCGGCTTGGTTATCGCACTCGCCGAGCCCTCATAGGTATTAGTCACCACAACGGTCGGGTTAAGGTCTTGTCCGAAAGCATGAGCGGCGAACGCAAGCGCCACTGCGGATATGATCAATCTTCTCATAATCAGTTCATTTCATTAAGTTTAGCAAGTCTCATGTCAATCTGGTCAAGGACGTCGTCCTCGGCACCGGCTGAAGGCTTGTAGCCATTCTTGACACTCTCGAAGGTAGCCTTCGCCTGAGCGAGATTACCCTTCTCTGCAAAGGAGTCTCCAAGCACTATAAAGGCTTTTGCCAGCCAGTAACTCTGTGAGCCGGCCTTGGGAGCAAAAGCATAGACCTTATCCTCTACCTCGTCGAAACGTCCGCGATCGTAAAGGTCCTGGATAATCAGATATGACGCCTCAGCCCCCTCAACAGTAGATGGCTCCAATGAGAGCTTTTCGAATAGAGCGAAAGCCTGGTCACGGCGGCTGGATTCAAGATATGACCGCGCAGTCAGATAATCTGCTTCGCGGAGGATAGCTCCATTGGAGGAGTTCTCACCCTTGACTCCTTCTGCCGCCCCAATCGCATCGTCGTAGCGTTTAGCCTTATAAGCAGAGCGCATCATACCGATTCTGGCAGCCTTTCTGTTGTCGTCTAGCTTAGACTCGGAAACGAGGGCTGAATAGCCTCCGAACGCATTATCGTACCTCCCGATTGAATAAGACAGAGAAGCGAAACCGAGCATCGAGAGCTCTTTGAATGATCCCTCTGCCCCATCGTCGACAGCCTTCGAGAACCAGTCAATGGCCTTCTCTTTCCTGCCGAGGGAGCGATTGCACTCGCCCATATAATACTCCGTCTGAGCGAGATGGAGCCCGCCGGGGAATCGCTGAAGGTAATTCTCGAAGGTTGAAAGGGCCTTGTCGTAATTACCCGTCATGAAAATCTGTTCCGCAGTGCCGAAATAGGCATTGTCCTTCTGAGCCTCATCCCTTCCGGCCTTGTCGCCAAGAGAATTGACATAGGCAAGATACGCATCCGGCTCTTCGAGAGTCCTATAAAGAGATTCAACTGCAATGAGAGCATCGTCGGCATATTCGGTTCCTGCCATGGTCTCGACGACCTGCTTGTAATAATCCAGTGACTTCGAGTACTCGCCCTTGTTTCTAGAAATCATTCCAAGCTCGATAAGAGATTTGGCCGCATAGCTGTTGTCGGTAGTAGACGACCTGAGGGTCTTGAAGGTCCTGATCGCATCGTCATCGTTACCGGTTTCTACATAAGCCCTTCCGAGCTCATACATAGCCTCGGTAAAGTATTTGGCGGTCGGAGACGCCTCTTTCACATTCTCCAGAAGCTTGACCTTTCTTTCCTTTTCACCGAGTAGTCCGCTGGCGACACCCGCCCGGAAATATGGATAGACGTCATTGGGATCGGGATAAACAGAGAGTTTTCTCTCAAATGCGGCAACTGCCGTCCTGTAGTCTTTGGTGAAGAAATAGCAGTCCCCGATTCTTGTCATTGCGTCCGATCCGTAAAGGTCGTTCCCTGACTCCATATAGCTATTGAACCACTTCAGGGCGCTCATATAATCGCCTTCCTTGAAGAAAGTATAGGCGATGTCATATGGAATGATGTATCCTTCCGCCTTGCCGTCGAGAGCGGAAAGGTTGTAGAGGTCGGTAAGGATATTCCTCGACTCGGAATATTTCTCGTCGTGATAGAGCGATTCGGCGAGCCAGAAACGAGAAAGCTGATTGAATGGATTCTGCCTTGGAGAGTAATAAGCGGCCGCTTTCAGGCAAGGAACGGCATCTCTCCAGGCACCATTTCCAATCAACTGATTCGCCCTCATGAAGTACGCCTTCATGTAGTTGGACTTCATCCCCTCATCAAGTTCGTCGATATTGTCATATGCAGCGACGGCACCTTCATAATCGTGGTTGTAAAGAGCAGCCATCGCCATGTAGTTGTAGATTTTATCGCCCTTTGATTTCCCGCCATAACGCTTCAGATACTCTTCGAAAGAAGAGGTGTCATGGTTGATATCAAAAGCGAGCTTGGCAAAATTGAAATATGCGTCTTCTTTAATATTCGGGTCGAAATCAAGGGAAGAAGCATTCTTGAAGGACTCCAGAGCGGAGACCTTGTCCTTGGTCTCGATATAGCTGTATCCGAGTTCATAAGAGGCAATCTGTCCGAGGGAATCGGCCAACTCTCCCATCTTGGTGAAATTATCGATAGCTCCCTGATAATCTTTGACCGCATAGAGAACAGAACCGGAATAGAAGTAATCCGCACGGTTCTTTACCGCCTTGTTCAGAAGATTCTTCTCATAATACTCTTTAGCCTTCGCAACATCGCCCTTCACAAGGTATGCTTCCGAAATAATCCTGGCCATATGGGGCTGGCGGTCCTCAGGAACTTTGAGGAACATGTCTGTGCCGTTATCAATGACATAATCGTAGTCTTTCATCATGAAACGGCACTCCAGCATATAGTATGAAGCGATTTCTTCGAATCTGATATCGTCCGAGGCATCCTTGAAATTCTTGAAGGCTTCCTTGAATTTACCTGCAGAATATGCCATATATCCAAGACAGTATGAAGACGGAGCATCATAGTCGGATGAATGGGAGTCGAGGACTCTGAAGAAAAGTGGTTCGGCAACGCTGTAATTGCCTTGAGCAAACTCCGAATAGGCCCTTCTGAAAAGATACCCGACACGTTCGCTTTTATCTAGATCCGTCTCTGAAATACGTGTAAAACGGAATGCTGCGTCAGTATACTTTCCTTCATCGAAAAGGTTGCTTCCCCACTTCCAATTGATATCGGTACAAAGCTTGGATTCGGGCCATTTCTCCAGATAATCAAGTGCTTCCGCCTCATATCCCTCTTTCTTAAGGGCTATGTCGGAAAGCACCTTATACCCTTCGGCGAACTCTCCGTCCATAGAAGAGAAAAGGACAGCAGCCCTTTCGTAGGATCCGTTGTCGTAAAGACGGACTGCCTCGCGGAAAGCATCCGCCTTTTTATCCTGCGCAGGAGCGAAGGTAAACACCCCTGAGAGGATTGTCGCCGCAAGTGCGGCAGTAAAATATCTTATATTCATACTCATCTTGCCATTAATTTACAAAAATAACAAAAAAATCGGTATATTTGTATGATTCATAAGTACAATATTCGTTCATGGATAATGCCAAGCCTCTGATTTCATTCCGCGACGCCGACATTTTTGGCGGCGACAATATCGTCATATATGGCCTCAACATGGACATATTCTCCGGCGATTTCGTCTACATCGTAGGCAAAGTCGGTTCTGGAAAAACATCCATCATAAGGACAATGACTGCAGAAAACCCTCTCGAAAAGGGAGACGGCACTGTCTGCGGATTTGATCTAAGAAAAATCCGTTCAAAAGATATACCATACCTGCGGCGTCGGCTCGGAGTGGTGTTCCAGGATTTCCAACTTCTTATGGACCGAAGCGTCGAACAGAATCTGGAATTCGTACTCCGCTCCACCGGATGGAGAGACAGGATGAAGATAGACGACAGGATTGCGGAAGTCCTCGACGATGTTGGGATGAGGACCAAGGCCCATAAAATGCCTCACCAGCTTTCCGGCGGAGAGCAGCAGAGAATCGCAATTGCAAGAGCTCTGCTCAATTCTCCGGAGGTCATAATAGCCGATGAACCGACCGGCAATCTCGATGCAGAGACGGCTGACGGGATTATGAAACTCCTCCTGAAACTCAATGCGGAAGGAACTGCCATAGTGATGGTTACCCATAACCGATCCATCTTTGAAAAGTACCACGGAAGAGTCTTCTCCTGCCGTGATGAATCCTGCACAGAGCAGTCTGACAGCGTGGAAATCGACCTCGACATCACTGTATAACCGCTTCAAACTGAGACTCATGATGAAAAAAAGCGAAAGGTATAGTGGAATATTGGACTGGTTCGAAAGGAATATGCCCCTCGCTCAGACCGAACTGCATTACAATGACCCATTCCAGCTTCTTGTAGCTGTGATTTTATCGGCCCAATGCACCGACAAGAGGGTCAATATGGTAACTCCTCCCCTTTTCGAGAAGTACCCGACTCCTCTCTCTCTCGCCTCTGCCACTTATGACGAGGTATTTCCGTATCTAAAGAGTGTCTCTTATCCCAATAGCAAGACAAGGCATGTAATAGCCATGGCCTCGAAGCTCCTCGAAGATTTCGGCGGCGAGGTACCCTCCGATATTGATTCTCTAATGAGCCTTCCCGGTGTCGGGAGGAAGACAGCAAATGTCATTGCCTCAGTTGTTTACGATAAGCCAGTTATCGCTGTAGACACCCATGTTTTCAGGGTATCCCACCGGCTGGGACTTTCTGATGGCAAAAGCGTAGAAGCCGTGGAGAAGGATCTTGAAAAGTATATTCCGGTTGAGAAACGCGCAATCTCCCACCATTGGCTTATTCTCCATGGACGCTATACCTGCACCGCGAGAAACCCGAAGTGCTCATCTTGCTCCCTCACTCCCTGGTGCCGACATTTTTCAAAGGAAAAGGCTCAGTAACAATTAGATAATTACCCCCGTCAGTAGAGATCTTGACCCCGAAAACATGGAAGGGGCCTGAAGAGTGTATCCCTAGTCTTTTACGGAGTTCGTCAGAGGTCATAGGGATATTTCGTGCGGTGATGTCAGCTTTGGGATAGCGGGTTCCTATATCTTTAAGCGTTCGTTTGTTTAAAGGTTGTATCTCCTTGATAATGAATTTATTCCCCAATGCAGAAAAGTCTTCCTGCGCGGCCCCTTTCGAGATGTAAAGATGGGTGGACGGGGCAAGCTTCAAAAAGCCGCTTCTTGCCGAAAAGAGGTTGAAGGCTCCTGACTTCGAAAGGGCCTTTCCGGGCTCAAAAAGAATATCTCCTTCTTTAGGAAGGTCTATAAGAAACTGCGGCTTGGCATCTGCTTCTTCCGAAGGAGAAAAAATAAACTTGCCATCCGTTTTACCAAGTTCAACCGCTACAATTCTCGGTTCTCCGACAAAGCCAATATCCTGAACCACAAGTATTTCCTTACATTCTCTTTCTGAAGAGACAACGTGAATTTCCCTGACATGGGAAAGTCTTCGGCAAAGAGCGGTAATGTCCGCCATCGGCGAGAGTTTCAGCATCAATAACGGACAGGTCTCGAGAAGTTCATTCTGAAGTGCCAGAACATCTGGCGAACAGTCCTCAAGTAGGAAAACTTTCCGTCCTCCGGATGATCGCCTAGCCGGGTCCATGAAGATAAGGTCAGGGCGGAAATCTCCGAGTACATCACCTATTTCGAAAGAGCCTTTTTCGTCCGCTTCTCCTTTTGGAGCGATTCTTTTAGAAGAAACCTTTATATTGCTGATTCCAAGCTCCTTAAAGTTCCACTCTGATGCTTCAGCCAAAGGCTTTTGCATTTCGTTGTAGAGAACCTCGAAGGCCACAGAAGAAAACGCCCAGCAGTCCACTCCGAGCCCACCGGTAAGGTCGGCAATACGTCCTTTGCCGGAGATTAGACGCCCTGCCAGAGAAGCCTTATATTTTGCAGTGATTGTCGAACTGCACTGTTCCGAAGAAAGCGGCAAAGGAAACTTCAACGAGGGGATATTATACCACTGAGGAACTTTCGAGCGAAGCTTCCTCCTGGACTCGATAGTACTTACTGCAAGAGACATGTCTATCTGAGGGTACTTCTGCCTAGAAAGAAGAAGGCGGGAAGTATCATCGTCAGCATGATCAAGTATGAATTGAATGAAATCCATTTTCGCAACGGCAAAAGTAAGAAATCCTATCGCAATAATGCAAAAAATTCCTAAATTTGTAAGATAGAAAATACTAACGCACAATATAATATGAAAGATTACAAAGAGGCCGTTAAAAGCTGGATTGACGGCAATTTCGATCCCGAGACCAAATGCAAAGTCATTGAACTTAGAAACACAGATCCTGTAGCGCTTGAAGATGCGTTCTATAAGAATCTCGAATTCGGGACCGGCGGTCTCCGTGGCATAATGGGAGTCGGAACCAACAGGATGAATAAATACACTGTCGGAATGGCCACTCAGGGACTTGCAAACTACATCAAAAAGCATGTTGATGGCGAAAAGAGCGTATGCATTTCCTTCGATAGCCGCAACAACAGCAAACTCTTCGCGAAGATTTCTGCAGAAGTTCTCTCCAACAATGGAATAAAGGTCTACCTATTTGACAATCTCCGCCCTACTCCAGAGCTAAGCTATAGCATTCGCGCCAAGAAAGCGACTGCGGGAATCATGATTACTGCCAGTCATAATCCCAAAGAATACAATGGATACAAAGTATTCTGGAGCGATGGAGGCCAGATAACCTCCCCTGTCGACAAGGACATAGTAGCCGAGGTCAATGCCATTACCGATCCTGATGAGGTCCGCTTCGAGGAAGGGGATGAATTCGGCGGAATCGAGATCATGGGAAAGGAAATGGATGAACTCTATATGAGGGATATCCTTTCGCTTGCTCTCTCCCCCGAGGCTGTTGCAAAGCATACCGACATAAAGATCGTCTACACTCCTCTCCATGGATGCGGTGTAAGACTCGTTCCCGAGTGCCTCCACAGGCTTGGAATGAAGAATATCTACCATGTCCCCGAGCAAGACATCAGCGACGGCAACTTCCCTACCGTGGCATCTCCAAACCCCGAGGAGCCGGCTGCCATGAAGATGGCAATTGAGAAGGCAGACGAGGTGGGCGCTGACATCGTCATTGCAACAGATCCTGACGCGGACAGAATGGGTATTGCCGTACGCGACGACAAAGGCAAGATGGTTCAGTTCACAGGCAACCAGACCGCTTCGATGATGACATACTACATCCTGAGCCGCTGGAAAGAGCTAGGAAAGCTGGACAGCAGCAAATACTGCGTCAAAACAATCGTCACATCCGAACTCATAGCGGCTATCTGCGAATCCTTCGGTGTCAAGTGCTATAACGTTCTTACCGGCTTCAAATATATCGCCGAAATCGTAAAGGCTCACGAAAATGACGGCGAATTCATCTGCGGAGGCGAGGAAAGCTATGGATTCAATGTTGGAGAGTTCGTCCGCGACAAATGCGCCCAGACAGCAGCAATCATGATAGCAGAATGCGCAGCATGGGCAGCCGAGCAGGGGCTGACTCTCTATGGCCTCATGCAGAAGATTTATAAAGAATACGGCCTCTACGTCGAGAAAATGGTCTATATCGTGCGAAAGGGCAAGACCGGAGCAGAGGAGATTCAAAAGATTATGTCAGACTATCGTGAGAACCCGCCCAAGGAGATCGCCGGAAAGAAAGTCGTCAAAGTCATCGACTATCTCGAGCCGGAAAAGACCGGACTTCCGAAATCCAATGTACTTCAGTTCCTCAACGAAGACGGCGACATCGTCTCAGTACGTCCTTCAGGCACAGAGCCGAAGATCAAATTCTACTTCGGGGCGAAGGGAGACAACGCTCCGGCCAAGATTGAGGCGCTCAAGGACCAGTTCATCAGCTAGCACTAAACCTTTCAAGATAATATGATTAATTAATGAGGTCGACTAAAGGGTCGGCCTTTTTTTTCAAAAGAGATTGTTCTCCATGAAAAAAAGTTCAAATTGTTTTGGGTGTTCCGTTTGTTTTAGGCATCTATATTAACAGACCACATAATATAATAAGGGCTTGAGCAGAATCAACAAACAGCTTTTAATTGAAATAGTCAAAGGAAATCTTTCCGCATTCTCTGTTCTTTTCATGCAGTATTTCCCAAAGGTTAAGGGATATATCTTCGCCTTGGTGAATGATGAAGAGATAGCTAAAGATTTCGCTCAGGACATTTTCGTGTATATCTGGGAACATCGTGACCGCCTGCTTGAAATCGACAGGATGGAAGCTTATTTATGCAGGATGGCTTCCAACATGGTCCTTCAATACATCCGTCATGAGAAAGTGGTGGCAGATTACATGGCGAAGAAATCATATAGCGACCTGCGGAAGGAAGTGCTTCAGTCTCTCGATATCGAATCGAGTATTGATGCCAATGACATGGCCCTGCTGATCTGGCAGTACGTGGAGACAATGCCTTCGCGCCGCAAGGAAATTTTCAAGATGAGCCGATACGAGGGTATAAAAACGGACGAAATAGCGGAAACGCTCGGAATCAGCAAGAAGACCGTTGAAAACATGCTGTCTCTTGCCCTTTCCGATATCAGGAAGTATGTTAAAAAGAATTCATAGCAGATGAATGACGATTATTCGGACAGGGTTCAGCGGCTGAAGTGGCTTGCGGACGACCACACGGAAAGTGAAGATCTGAATTCCGTACTCATGAGAATATGGGATTCGGTTTCGGAATGCCCGGAAGAGGACACTCTCGAGTCTCTGCAACATGTACTTGAGATTATCAAGCCCCGCCAGGACTTCCCAAAAAAGAAAATTCGGAAATCCGGATGGATGTATGGTTTTGCCGCCATGCTTCTTCTCCTGCCTGCGTTATGCGGCATTTCCGTCAAAATATATGAGATGAGGTTAAAGGCGGACAGTGAATTGGTTCGTTGCGTCGTTCCGCCCGGGATGATGCAGCGGATTGTCTTGCCAGACGGAACAAATGTTGTCCTGAACGCCGGCAGTTTCCTTTCATATCCGAAGTCTTTCCGAAGGAATGACCGCCTGGTCCATCTGGTAGGCGAAGCAAGTTTTGACGTTGCCCATGATTCTGACCATCCCTTCATTGTCCAGACCCCGAAGTTCTGCGTAAAGGCACTTGGGACGAAGTTCAGCATACTTGCAGACCAGAGCATTTCCAGATCCACGGCGACATTGGAAGAAGGGAAGGTATTGATCAGCAGTCTCCTCGATCCGGAGAAGACCTTTATCCTCCATCCTGATGAACAGTTCAGTTATGACAGCCGGCTGAAAACCTACCATGTGAGCCGGGTTAATTCTGCCCGCGAGAATGAATGGACCAGCGGGGCCATGTACTTCAACGAGGACTCATTGAACGAGATTCTTGAGAAGGTCGGAAGGATGTACGGCCGCACAATCGTAAATCTGACTAGTGACGATGATTCAAAATATACCATGAGCTTTCCACGGGGAGAGAAATTCGATAAGGTCATGGACGTTATCTGCATGACGGTCGGCAACATCGAAGTCCTCAGGCAGGACGAATCGGTTATTGTTACGCTCAAATAGCTTTTAACTTAATTATATGTTCTCACAAAATCATTCTAAAAAAGTATTATTCTCCTGTTGGGGGAAGATGCTGTTTCTGATGGTTGTCACATGGATGATTTCTATTCCTTCCATGGCACAGTCCATCCGGTTCGGAACCGGCAGAATCACAATTCAAAAAGCAATCGAGACCATTGAGAGCCAGACACGCTACCGGGTCTCCTACAACAACTCAAAGCTCGATGTAACCAAGGATGTTCCGACGGCCATCCCGAGCGGAACTGTCGATGAAGTGATGCCGGTCATTCTTGCCCAGACGGGTTATTCCTATCGCATCGATGGGAATTACATCGTTATCATTCCGCAGACAGGTCAGGCAAAACCGGCGAAAAACATCGTCGTCTCCGGCGTTGTCACTGATGAAAAAGGCGTCCCGGTAATCGGGGCTGGTGTCATCGAATCTGGAACCCACAACGGTACGATATCCGATGAATCGGGACGGTTCTCCCTTCCGGTAAGATCATCCAATACTTCATTGGAAATCTCATGTATCGGCTACAAGACCACCCTGTATCCCGTCCAGGGCGGCAAATTCGTTTCCGCGGTGCTACCAGAAGATGCTGAAGCCCTTGACGAAGTCGTTGTTGTCGGTTTCGGAACCCAGAAGAAGATCAACCTTACCGGTGCCGTCGCGACGATCGATTCCAAACAGCTTCAGGACAGACCGGTCCAGAACCTCACACAAGCTCTCCAGGGGCAAGTCCCGGGACTGAACATCAATGTAACCTCCGGTCTTCTCGACTCTACCCCTTCCATGAATATCCGTGGAACGGGAACCATCGGTACCGGTTCAACTGCGGCTCCACTAGTCCTCATTGATGGTGTAGAAGGTGACCTTTCGATGATCAATTCCCAGAATGTAGAAAACATTTCTATCCTCAAAGATGCCGCCGCATCTTCGATATACGGATCACGCGCTCCTTTCGGAGTTATTCTCGTAACAACCAAGAAAGGTGACGCTGGCAACTCAAAGGTGAACTACAACAACAACTTCCGTTGGAACGGACCGACCATGATGCCAGAGTCCATGGACTCCTACAACTTCATCATGATGATCGACCAAGGCCTTATCAACTACGGATCGTCAAGATATTCCAACGATGAGCGCGTACAACGTATCAAAGATTATATCGCCGGTAAGATTACGACCGTAAACGTAATCGATCCAAATAACAAATCGAGATGGGCCAACCCTAATGGCTACGGCAACGCCAGCAGCGACGTCTACCGTGATTATTTCAATGACTGGTCATTTTCGCAGGAGCACAATCTCAGTGTAAGTGGCGGCAGCGGCAAAGTTTCCTATTATATAGGGATGGGCTATATGGACCAGAACGGTCTCCTCAAACTTGCTGAAGATTCTTTCAAAAAATACACACCCTCCGCAAGAGTTGACGCTCAGATCAACGACTGGATTCGCGCGACCTACAGCACTCGTTTCACAAGGACTGACTACGGACGTCCTACAGTAATGAAATCCAGTTATTTCGAGAATCTCGGACGTCAAAATTTCCCTTGGCGTTCCGTCTATGACGACAACGGTTTCATCCAGCAGTCTTCTCCTGCCCTTTCCCTTATCGAGGGTGGACGCAGCAATACCCAGCACGACAAATTCGACAATCACGGCTCACTCGAGTTTGAGCCTGTCAAGAATTGGGTAACGACGGTCAGCATGGACTACAACGTCGAGACCAGCGAAGAGAGAGCCGTAAGTCTCAAGACCTATAATCATGACGCTAACGGTAATCCTTATATCCAGACTAAGACCGACCAAGTCCAGGAGACTTTCTGGAAACGCAATTTCTTAACTTTCAATGCTTATACTACATACTCGTTTACCCTTGGCGAGAAAAACAATTTCAAGGTCATGGGCGGTATGCAGTATGAGGATCTCAAATATAAGACGAACACTCTCTCAAGAGTCGGTCTTATCATCAACGATCTCCCGGTCATCGACTTGACCAATGGCCTCGATTATAACGGCACGGCACAGGTCCCTATTGTCGGCGGGTCGGATTCAGAATGGAAAACGGTCGGTTATTTTGGACGACTCAACTACGATTATGCCGGGAAATATCTTTTCGAAGCCAACCTTCGTTATGATGGTTCTTCACGTTTTCGTTCGAAATCCCGTTACGACTGGTTCCCTTCATTCTCCGTGGGTTGGAATATCTCCCAGGAAGATTTCTGGGAAGGTGTAAAACCCTATGTTAACTTCCTCAAAATCAGGGCCTCATACGGCTCACTAGGTAACCAGAACACGACCAGCTGGTATCCAACCTATTCCTCACTTACACTGGGAACTTCCAATGGAAAATGGCTCCAAAACGGTGCCTTAACCAATACGGCGGCGATGGCCAAGCTGATCAGCTCGTCCCTTACATGGGAAACCATCAAGACACTCGACGCCGGTATCGATTTCGGTGCTTTCAATAATCGGTTCACCGGATCCTTCGATATATATAACCGCCTTACCCTCAATATGGTAGGCCCAGCTCAGGAGTTGCCAAACATTCTTGGAACCGCCGTACCGGTTACAAACAATACTGACCTCAAGACCTATGGTTTTGAGCTAACGCTCGGATGGAGGGATCAGCTCAGAAACGGTCTGGCCTATGGCGTCAACTTTGTCCTCTCGGACAATCAGACGATAATCACTAGATATCCTAATGCAACAAAGTCTCTCAATACATACTATGAGGGCCAGAAGCTCGGAGACATCTGGGGATATGAGACTATCGGCATCGCAAAGACCCAGGAAGAGATGGACGCCCATCTCGCGTCCCTCCCTAATGGAGGACAAGCGTTCGGAACCAGATGGGCTGCCGGAGATATCATGTACAAGGACATCAGCGGCGACGGACAAGTCAGTGCCGGTTCTTCTACGTATGATGATCCGGGAGACAGGAAGATTATCGGCAACTCTACTCCCCGTTTCCGCTATGGACTCGATTTTAACGCTTCATGGAAGGGATTTGACCTCAGGGTATTCTTCCAGGGTGTCGCTAAACGTGACTGGTGGACTTCTTCCTATGCTTTCTGGGGATCTCCTAACGAGAATATGTGGTATATGATTCCACTTGTTCAGCAGCTTAATTATTTCCGTGCCAGCGAATACGACGATCTTCCGGCGAATACGAATTCCTACTATCCCCGCCCGATCATTTCGTCCAAGAACAACGCGGCCGGTTCATACAAAAACCAGCAGGTCCAGACCAAGTATCTTCAGAATGCTGCATATCTTCGTCTCAAGAATGTGACATTCGGATATACTCTCCCTGGTCGAATCTCCCAGAGTTTCAAGGTTTCCAGCCTCAGGATCTTCGTTTCTGGTGAAAACCTCTGGACCCTTACGAAACTGGCCGAAATGTTCGATCCTGAAGGCATAGACGGAGTCAATTCCGCCTCTGGTCTCGGTTATCCTATTATGAAGACCGTTTCCGCTGGTATCAGTTTGACACTATAATATATGGAGGAGAATGAATATGAAATCAATATATAAGATCTGCGCTATTGTTCTCGGCTGCATCGGATTCGCTTCCTGTAACCTGGACCTCCAGCCCACATCCACGATTTCTCCCGAAGTCTATTTCAACGAGGAATCACAGCTTCAGGCTTATGCCAACAACCTCTATACTGATATACTTCCTTCGCACAGTGGGTATGGATACGGCTATTTCGGTCGTGATGCCCATACCGACAACCAGCTTGCCTATCAGGCTGCTCTGTCGTCCAAGTATACCGACAACGAATGGAGGGTACCCCAGAAGGACGGATCCAACTGGAATTTCGAAAACATCAGGAAATGCAACTATTTTCTTGACAAGGTCCTTCCGAACCTTAAAGACGGAAAAATCACCGGTTCAAGCGGGAATATCAACCATTATATCGGTGAAATCTATTTCCTTCGTGCTTATGCTTATTTCACGAAGTATCAGCTCTTCGGAGATTTCCCGATTGTGACCACCGCCCTCAATGATAATCTCAAGGAGTTGACTGAAGCCAGCAAGCGCTCACCGAGAAACGAGGTTGCCAGATTCATCCTTTCCGACCTTGATAAGGCCGTTGAACTCATGGCCACTAATCCGGACTCAAAAAAGACCCGAATCAACAAAGAAAGCGCCCTTCTTCTCAAATCCAGAGTCGCCCTTTACGAAGGAACATTCCTCAAGTATTTTAAGGGCACGGCTTTCGTTCCAAACGGATCTGGCTGGCCGGGAGCTGAAAAAGACTACAATAAAGGTTATCAGTTCCCTGCAGGCAGCATCGATGCTGAAATCGATTGGTTCTTAGAGCAATGCATGACAGCCGCTAAAACCCTGGCAGAGTCCGTTGCCCTGACGCCAAATACCGGCGTGCTCCAGCAGACGAAAGCCGATGCGGCTAACCCCTATTTCGACATGTTCGGGGACGAAAACATGACAAAGTACAGCGAGGTCCTTCTATGGAGAGAATACAGCCAGACTCTCGGTATCTACCATGACGTGCAGGAAACAATCCACACCAGCAGCTACCAGAACAGTGTGACAAGAGGACTTGTAGACTGTTTCCTAATGGCAAACGGCCTTCCGATCTATGCAGCCGGAAGCGGCTACAAGGGTGACGATTATATTGCCGACGTAGTGGATGGAAGGGATAACAGACTCCAACTCTTCCTCAAGGTTCCCGGACAAAAGAACTATCTCTACGCAGACGCTACGGGGGACAAGGCTATCCTAAACGAGCCTTATCCAGAAATTACTAACAGTGCTGCGTACAGGACCGGCTATTCCCTCAGAAAAGGCGGGAACTGGTATCAGAAATATGTCAACAACGGAAAGAACTGGACCGGATGTCTTGTATTCCGCTCAACCGAAGCGCTGCTTAACTATATCGAGGCTTGCTACGAAAAGAACGGTTCCCTTGATGCTACAGCAACCCAGTACTGGCAGGATATTCGGTCAAGGGCAAAGGTCTCCACAGATCTCCAGGCGACGATTTCTGCGACTGTCATATCAAAAGAGGCCGAAAACGACTGGGGTGCTTATTCCGGTGGAAAGCTTCTTACCGATCCTACCTTGTACAATATCAGACGTGAACGCCGTTGCGAGCTGATGGCGGAATCTCTCAGGTGGATGGACCTTCAGCGCTGGCGTTCCCTCGATCAGATGATGACTCAGGGATACCATATTGAAGGTTTCAAGATCTGGGGCCCGATGCAGCACTGGTATGACAATGCGAGCGGTGAATCTACCCTGATTTCCGGTCTTGACAATCCGAAAGCATACGTTTCTCCAAAAGACAGGAGCCTCTACTTCAGGCCGTATGAGATTGTTGGAACCAGCCCTGCACTTAATGGATACAAATGGCATCTTGCACATTATTTGACACCTATCGCCATCCAGGATATGCTTATCGCTTCGGAGAATAGCGACATTTCCTCATCCACTATCTATCAGAACCCATACTGGCCGACTGAAGCGGACCAGTCTGCAATCCAATAACAGCTCTTTCATATACGAAAAAGATGGTGGCCAACTTACATCAGCCACCATCTTTTTTATTAAATCTGAGCCACTCATCAGATTCGAACTGACGACCTGCGCGTTACGAATGCGCTGCTCTACCGACTGAGCTAAAGTGGCCTTGCCGATTTCGAAGAATCGGGACTGCAAATATACTAAAATTCTTCAAACCCTTGCAAGTAAATTTGCAGTTAAACCACGAAAACCGTATTTTTGTGCCTTCAAAGTATTTGACATCATGAAATCTGACATTATCATCATCGGAGGAGGAGCCGCAGGTCTGATGGCCGCGCTCGGAGCGGCAGAAACACTTGCAAAGACGGAAAACGGAGGGACGGTAACCGTCCTTGAAAAGATGCCGAAACCCGGCCGCAAGATTATGATAACCGGCAAAGGCCGCTGCAATTTCACTAATGTCAAAGATTGGGATAGTTTCTCCTCCCATATACGCTCAGATGCAAATTTTGTCAGCCCCTCCTGGCACAATCTTCCTCCGGAGAAGCTGATAGAGCTGTTCCGTTCCAACGGTCTCCGTTCTGTTGTTGAAAGAGGCGACAGAGCTTTCCCGGCTTCTCACATGGCTGGAGATGTCGTCGACACACTAGTGCGGGCCTGCACGATTCTCGGCGTAAAAATAGTTCCCGGCTGCGAGGTAAAGAGCATCGAAAAGAAAGCTAACAACTACCACCTCGACTGCACCAGAACCATCGTCAAAGAATTCCGTTCCAGAAGAGACGAGCAGACTGGGCGTCCCGGACCGGTGCGCACTGAGACGACAATCGAGCCTGAGTCATATACTTGTAAAAAACTCATAATCGCAACTGGCGGCCTTTCGTATCCCGGAACCGGCTCAACAGGTGACGGATACCGCTGGGCGGAAGCATTCGGTCATACTATCGATCCCCTCTTCCCTTCCCTTACAGCAATTGTCCCTGCAGGATACAAAGAAGAAGTAAATCCCCTTGTCGGAGAGATTAAGGAGGCTTTCCAGGGAAAGACCGTCTACGGAAAACGGAAAGAACGGAAAATCAATCCATTGCCTGCCAATTACCCGAAGCTTCCTGGTCATATCGAGCGAATCACTCCCCTTTCAGATCTTGGAGAGCTTCTAAATATGAATAGCCTCGAGAATGTTGAACTTGCCATCTATATCGGTGACAATGAGGTCCAGAGGGAATTCGGAGACCTCGATTTCACTGACGGAGGTATTGAAGGCCCCATCGGTTTCCAGGTGAGCCGCAAGGTAGTCAGCGCGATAATCAATGGTCAGAAAGTGTCCGCATCCATAGATCTCAAGCCTGCTGTAGAGCTGGAGAAGCTTAATGAAGATGTCCATGGAAAATGGGACGAGGTTCTGGAGGATCCAAGAAGCAAGGGACAAGATTTCCGCCGCCTTTTCAGGATAATGCTCGGGAAGCTCATCCCTTGGAACATAACACAGGCATTCCTTCGCATGAACCCGAAGGTAAGTGTCGACACCCTAGCCAGTTATCTGAAGAACTGGAAATTCGATATTGAAGGGTTCGTAGGCTTCGAAAGGGCCGTCGTTACTGCCGGCGGTGTCAGCACCGACGAAGTTGTAGCAAAGACTCTCGAATCGAAAAAGTCCGAAGGACTGTACTTCTGTGGTGAGATACTTGACATGGACTCAGATACAGGCGGCTACAACCTCCAGACTGCATTCGCTACCGGCTACCTCGCCGGAGAATCCGCCGCGAAAGCACTTTAGCGAAAACGCACTGCATATTCATTGTATGCTGTTCAGAAGGTCTAGTTTGCCTTCATCAACAAGCTCCAGGATCAGTTCGCCGAAAAGGCTGTTCTGCCAGGCAAACCATTCGCGGGTAAAGTGAGAGGCGTCGTCCTTATGGAAGGACTCGTGGATGAAGCCGGTCCCGGCATCGGTAGCAAGAAGCATTGCGATGCAATCTCGGATTTCATCATCGTCAGTCGAGGTAAAAGCCCTCATCATTATGGACATGGGCCAGACCATATCGTAGCCGATATGGGGGCCTCCGACTCCCTCCCCGGCAGCGCCTCGGAAGAAACATGGGTTGTCTTCGCTCAGGACAAAGCGACGGGTGTTCTGCCACACCGGGTCCGAAGCCATTTCGGGAATAAGATAAGCTAGCGACAGCAGGCTGGGTACGTTGGAATCGTCCTGCAGAAGGACATTCCCAAAGCCGTCCACCTCATAGGCATATATAGGGCCGTACTTGGGGTGATTGACAATGGCATGGGCCTTTAGGGCAGCTTCAACTTCTTCCGCAAGAGTAGTGCATTCGGAGGCTAAGGCTGCCTCCCCGTTAACGTCGGCCAGGATTTCTGCAGCCTTTCGCAAACTGCTCACAGCCATAAAGTTGGAAGGAATAAGGAAATCCAGTATGGTGCTGTCGTCCGAGGGACGGAAGGCCGATGCAATGAGTCCGCAAGGCTTAAGCGGAGCCCCGTAGCCGTCCCAGCCTTTGGTGTCGAACTGGCGGTCAGTTTTCCGTAAGAAGCGATACTTTCCAAGGCCGTTAAACTTCTGCTGTTCCCTCATAACGCCAAGCACCGAGCGCATCGCCTCAAGCCAAAGGCCCCCGAAGACAGATGTATCTCCGGTCTCTTTCCAATATGCGTAAGCTAGGCGGATTGGATAGCATTCAGAATCCAGTTCCCACTTGCGCTCGAATACATCCGGGACCATAAAGGTGCCGTCTTTGTGCCAGCCGTCATTCGTTGGGCCGGGATTGAATGCGTTAGCGTAGGGGTCTATAAGAAGGCATTTGAACTGGCGGAGTATGGTGCCTTTAATCATATTCGCAAGGTGGGCATCCTGCGATGCCAGCTGCACGTAAGGCCACACCTGCGCACCGGAGTCACGCAGCCACATTGCCGGGATATCACCAGTCCATACGAACGTATCCGGCGTGCCATTCTCGTCTTCTGAATAATGGACAGTGGTATCCAGAGTGTTTGGGAAGCAATTGATAAACATCCGGCTGAGCTTGGGATTAGCCAGCAGCGCGGAGGTTTCTGCAACTGTTTTCTCTACGGCTTCGGAAGTGAAGAGCCTCTTTTCTGGTGCCGGGCGTCTGTCCGGCGTTCCATTGAAGAAGTCCTCCCAAGCATACCACACGGCAGGTTCCGGTCCCATCTCAAAAGAGAGAACACCGCCCGCCTCGATATCGGGAAACTCAATATAGGGCTTTGTATAAAGCTTTCCATTCAGGAAAATGCGCTGAATGTAGCGATTAGTGTCGCTGGTAGAGGGCGCTTCAACAGTGAATGTGCCACCGGAGACGGCAATTTCTACTTTTTTAAAGACAGGAGAGCCGAACCAGAAGCGAGTGCTGGCCGGTTCCACCTGATAGAAGCCAAGGGCCGAAAGTATGTACCAGGCACTCATCTGCCCCACATCCTCATTGCCTGAAAGCCCGTCATAACCGGTTCCGTATTGCTCCGAGAGTATCTGCCGTACCCTGTCTGCGGTCTTCCAAGGCTGTCCCAACATGGTATAGAAATAGACAATGTGGTGGCTGGGCTCATTCCCGTGAACATATTGGCCGATGAGTCCGGACATGTCCGGAGGTGCTCCAGGGCCAAGGGTTTCCGGCGCTGCAAACAGAGAATCCAGATGCTCCAGGGTCGCATTTCTTCCGCCGAAGCAATCGATAAGTCCCCCCAGGTCCTGCGGGACAAGCCATGTGTACTGCCATGCGTTGCCTTCACAGTAGTCGTCGGAGCGATGAAGCGCATAGAAAGGATTGAATGGAGTACGCCAGCCTCCATTGGAAGTACGCCCACGGACAAAACCAGTAGAGGCATCGAAAAAGTTCCTCCAACTGTGGCTCCTATCGGTGAAAAAAGCAGCATCTTCGGTATGGCCAAGCACCTCCGCCGCATGTGCCACAGCCGCATCGGCAATGGCATATTCCATATCGTTGGCACAGGCTTCGCCATAGAGGTCACAGGGGATGTAGCCGTACTTCTCCCGAAGGTCCTGACCGCGCTCATCAAGCATAACGGAGGCCTTACAGGCTGCATACGCGCGTTCAGAGTCAATCCCGGGGATCTGCTTCACTATTGCATCAGCTACGGCTATTACGCCCGGATTTCCCACCATACAGTCAGTTTCACAGCCCATCAGATGCCAGACAGGAAGCTTCCCCTGCTTGTCATAGATGTCCAGCATTGTATTAACCACCTCTGCCCGAAGCTCCGGGTGGATGATGTAGTAGAGCGGCATAGCGGCGCGGTAGGTATCCCAGAGGGAATAGGTAGTATAGGCGGGCTTTTCGCCGATGTCTGAGAATAGCGACGGGGCTATCATGGTATGATATAGGGCAGTGTAGAACACCTTGCGGGCGTCGGCATCATCCGTGTCGATGCTAATCTTTGACAGTGCCCTGTTCCACTTAGCTCTGGCATCTTTCCGAACAGCATCAAAGTCCCAACCGGGCATTTCCGCTTCCAATGCAGCTTTTGCGGCCTCGCAGCTGTTAGGAGAAAGCGCCACCTTCAGCAGCACCTTCTCTCTGGCCTTCGAAGCGAATGAACAGCGGGCGTACATACCTTCTTCCTTCACTTTCACTGGTATTGAGAACACGGCGTAGAAGTACTGCTTCTGGTCATTGGCCCAACCCTTGGAGAAGCGCCATCCTTGAAGCGTCACATCGTCCAGCACCTCAAAATGAGTATCCGTGGCCTTGTCCCAGCATCCCCCGTTTTCAAGGTCAAAGACCAGCGCCGCTTCGTTCGATGAGGGGAAGGTATAGCGGTGCAGGCCGACCCTTTCTGTCGCGGTCATTTCGGCCGTAATCCCGTAGCGGAGCAGAGGGACGCTGTAATAACCGGGCTCTGTGATCTCCTTTGAGCGGTCGGCATAAGACCACATTCCATCGCGAGAATAAGTCACCTTCCCCACAACAGGCATTACGGTGACATCAAATAAATCCCCGATGCCCGTGCCGGACAGATGGGTATGGCTGAAGCCTATCACTGTCGAATCGGAGGCATGGTAACCCGATGTCCAGTCCCACTCCTGCGGAATGCTGGTGGGACCCAGCTGCACCATGCCAAAAGGCACATTTGCCCCCACGAACACATGCCCGTGCCCTCCGGAACCGATTCGTGTATCCACATAAGAAACAAGGTCTACATCGGGCTTGTTGCAAGCAACGAGCAAGACAGCTGCGAGAGCTGCCGTTCTGAGCGAAGCGAAGAATCTCATATTATGACGGTCTTTACAGAATTGCCCCCAGCCCGATAAGGGTGGAGACGAGAGTGGACGTATCGATATCCTGAACAGCCTTCCCCTCTGAAAGGCTCTGAGCCGCAGCAACGCCCGCCGCCTGTCCTATGCCCATACAACTGGCCTGCACACGAAGCGAGGCATGGGCCTTGCGGTCAGCGGAGATGCACCGGCCGGCAACTATAAGGTTGGGATAGTTCTCGGCAATCATTGCCCTGTAAGGCACATAAGCAGGCTGTTCGAGCTTTATCAGTACCTGTCCGGAACCTTTGCTCGCATGCATATCAATCTGGTGAGCGCCTCTGGAAACACGGTCGTCATATTTTGTTCCTGCAACATATTCCTCTGCTGTAACAGTATGGATCCCAAGGATTCTCCTTGACTCTCGGATACCTGCCTGAGGAGCGGTAGAAGAGACATAGCTGTCCTTGAATTCAGGGAAATGCTTCTTTAAAAGCTCTGCAAAGCGGAAAATATCTTCCCTTAGGCGACACTCGGCCTCAGTGAAGTTCCGGTTGTCTGTCGAATCCGCTGCTGCGCGGGTGATATTGACAGCAACTATTCCTGGGTGCATGAGGTAATTGAACCATGGCCCCCCGAAATCCGGAAGATCCTCCCCCGCCTCTTTTAGAGCAAGAAGCTTCTCCCTCACCGGGGTACACTGGCTCGACCCTTTCTTCCCGTCATGGTGCATGTACCTTTGCATCAGTTCGCTGTCGGTATCGACACCGGCAAGCACAAAACAGAATGACGAAGGTTGAAGATCTCCATCATGGTTCGGCTGCATGGGAACCTGTGAGAGGAACGCAAGGTCTCCGTCGCCCGTAGCATCTATGAAAACCCTACCTGAGATAGCCTCAAGGCCGTTTTTATTCTCTATAATGACATTTTCGATCTTGCCGCCATCCATCTCGCAGCCGATAAGGGAAGAATGCATGAAAAGCGATACCCCCGCCTCTAAGACCATCCTTTGGCAGAGGAGCTTATAAAGCTCAATGTCGAAATCCACATTTCCTTTCGGCATCTCCAAAAATGCTCCGCCCATGGACTCGAGACGTTTCACAAATTCCCATGGGATACCTCCGATAACGAGTTCACCATTAAATGCAAATTCGCTAAGAGGTGCAACATATCCCGCCGTAGCCATACCGCCCAGGAATCCGTACCTCTCGATGAGAGCAACTCTCTTGCCTTGACGGGACGCAGCAATAGCAGAGATAAAACCGGCTGGGCCACCACCACAGACGACAACATCAAAATCTCCGGCTTTTTGTACTCCTGGCAGACCTTTTACACTCACTACATTTCCTCTACCGCAAGAGGTTACTCCTCCAGTCAGGGCTAAAGCTGCAACAGAGGCAGCACTTCCTTTTAGAAAAACTCGTCTATCCATATTATTGAAGGATTTCTTTAAGAACCGCAGCATGGTGGCCGGGCATGATAATATGATGATTTCCAATAGGATTGGTCAGGAAATAGCGGGCCTCTTCCGGAGTCAGACGGAGAACGACCTGGGTCCTGCAAAGGTCTGGCTCGGCCTGATTCCTTAGCAGAGTTCCTTCGGCAATAAAAGACCTTCTCAGATCCCCGGAGACCTTGAAAACGGTAACAGGTCCCTCATCGAAATGGCCCCTTATACCTACTCCGATACCGGACTCAAAATGGGTATCGAAGGCATAGGATGATACCATATTAAAGGGAATCGTGCAATGCGCAAAAAGAATCTCTCCCGTCTCTACATCTATCCTCGAAGGATTGGCCTGGAATCCGGAAACGCCTGTGACTGAATTTGTTATAGCCATGGACAGAAGTGCAGGAATATCCCCCTCGCAGCCGGAAGGAATCCCTTCCGAGTTGAGCCTTGAAAGAGCGAGACACCCGGTATTATGGACCGATGTAAGAAGATCGAAACAACGGATGGTAAGGCCCCCGAGGCGGTAGTCAGCGACTATAGATTTGAGCGCGGAATAGATCTTCGACGCACCCGGGAAAGACGCGCGTACATTCGTTGCCATCGGAAGGTCGGGAGCTTGTTCCCCGGAAGTTGTTTCGTACCTGTCGAGAAGAACCTGCATAGGAATATCAAGAAGCTCGATTCCAAGTTTTTCCTTGATAGAGCCTGCGTCCGCATCGCTTGCGATGAGCCAGTCCGAAGGCTTTCCTATGACACCAAGCCTCATACCGCAAAGCTTCTTTTTTGCAGCCTCAACACTGGCAAGAGCCTTTATCCTCGAAGAAACATACGCGACAGAACCATGGATAATCTCACCTGAGAGGCCGCTCTTATTGAGGTATGACAATATCTCCATGGACGCAGCGAGAGAGTTGCTCTTGCCGGAAGTCAGAAGGTGGAACCGACGGATTCCTTTCTCTAAAAGAGTTGGAAGGACAGCCTTGAAAAGGCCTTCCGAGCCGCCTGTACGGACAAAAATAAGGTCAAGATCGTGTTCTCCGAATGTGGATAGGTCCGCCCCCCTGAAATCAAATCCGTCCGGAAGGACGCTACGAAGAAACTCGTCAGATATCCTCTTGACGGAAGTCTCGTCATGCAAAGAGGAAGTAAGGGTAAAGATTGAGATGCCGTTCATATCGAGGGTACAAAAAAAGGGAAAGCTGATTACATCGCACCGCTACAACCTCCTACCCTTGCTGCCTTCCGGCCCTGGGGGAATTCAGAGGGAGCTGGTCGTGTAAGACTTTCCCAAGTGCAAAGGTAGTCATTTTTTCAGGACTGCCAAATAAAAAACTGTCTTAAATGCTGTCGAAAATCAGAGGAAGGAGGTCGTCCACCTTTGAGAATTTGTAAGACTTCTCCGCTCCTGCAAGGATAACCTTTAGAGGCTTTCCGCCCTTAGTCTGGTACTCTGCCATCACTTGGCGGCATACTCCGCAAGGGGTAGCCGGATCTGCGAGGATGCGGCCTTCATGGAAAGCGACAATAGCGATTGTATCGAAAGCCACTCCGGGATAATTGGCACCGGCAGCGAACATAGCCGTCCTCTCGGCACAAAGGCCTGCCGGATATGCGTTATTTTCCTGATTGGATCCCTTAACTATTGTACCGTCTTCAAGACGAAGAGCTGCTCCTACTTTGAAACGAGAATACGGAGAATAAGATCCCCTCAGAGCATCAATGGCTTTCTCCACTAGCTCTTTGTCAAGAGGCTCCATTTCATCGAAAGAAGAGTATTCGATAAAGTCGATTGAAATATGCCTATCAGTCATAGTGTATCAATTTTGCTGCAGTGATATGACTGCAATCATGCAATTATAGGAAATAATTTAATAAAATGTTACTTTTGTAAGCAAAAATCGGACGAAATGGCAGAGCAAAAGGAAGAAAATGGCAAAATCAAAGTCTGCATAGGCCTCTCCGGAGGTGTAGATTCGAGTGTAGCCGCCTTGCTATTAAAAGAGCAGGGATACGATGTTTTTGCCATGTTCATGCAGAATTGGCACGACGCTGATTCCACCCTCCACGGGGACTGCGAATGGGAAGAAGACCGCTTTGTCGCAGAATTGGTAGCGAGAAAAATAGGGATTCCCTTTTATTTTGTCGACCTGTCGAAAGAGTACCGGCAAAGGGTTGTCGACTATATGTTCGACGAGTATTCCAAGGGCCGTACCCCAAATCCCGACGTGCTCTGCAACAGAGAAATCAAATTCGACGCCTTCATGAAGGTTGCCGAAAAGTATGGAGCCGCCATGGTCGCTACCGGCCATTATTGCCGGAAAGAGGCAGCTCTTGACGAGCTCGGACAGCCCATCCTGGATTCTGAAGGGAAGCAGATATACCGCCTGCTGGAAGGCTCTGATCCCAACAAGGATCAAAGCTATTTTCTCTGCCAGCTATCGCAGGACCAGCTTTCTAAAACCCTTTTTCCGATAGGTGAACTCAGAAAGCCGGAAGTAAGGCAGAAGGCAAAGGAAGCGGACCTTCCTTCTGCGGACAAGAAAGACTCCCAGGGGATATGCTTTGTAGGAAAAGTAGATCTTCCCACCTTCCTAAAGCAAAAGCTGACTTCTGTCGAAGGAGATGTGGTCGAGATTTTTGATGCCTATTATGAGAGTGATAAGCAGTATCAGTTCATGATTAAGGTCCTCTCCTCTCTACGCAACGACGGGATGGTCCCTACAATGACTGGAGGCTATGTCAAGGAAGTCAAGCTCCTCACCTCGGACGGAGAGCCTCTCGGGGAAAGCCCCTATGATTCAGAGGCTATTGCTTCCCTCCCGGACGAAGTCCTCGAAAGGCTATCCAAGCCCGTAAAATACGATATTTCATTCGAGACAGAGGTCTACAAAAGCGGAAAAAAGCATATAAAAAAGACCCGTTACAAGGATAACCCATACGGCAAGATTCTCGGTAAGCACGAAGGCGCCCAGTTCTATACAGTCGGCCAGCGGAAAGGTCTTAGCATCGGCGGGCACAAAGAGCCGGTTTTCGTTATCGACACCGATACTCAGACAAACAGAGTCTATGTCGGTGAAGGATACTCCCACAAGGGGCTTTACAGATTCTGCCTTAGGATCAATCCGGACGAAGTCAAATGGCTAAGGGCAGACCTTGCAATGCCCCCCGGAGAAATCAGGCGCTGCAGGGTAAGGATTCGCTACCGCCAGCCTCTTCAGAGCGCGACCTTGATCTCAAGGGACAGCGGCCTATACATACTCTTTGATTCGCCCCAAAGGGGAATTACCCCCGGTCAATTCGCTGTCTGGT
Source organism: uncultured Bacteroidales bacterium (assembly GCA_900318955.1). GTDB lineage: Bacteria > Bacteroidota > Bacteroidia > Bacteroidales > UBA932 > Cryptobacteroides. The sequence continues at coordinate 53,032 of ONMJ01000001.1, read as the reverse complement.
ATGATGGAGAAGAGCTTCTCGGCAGCGGTGCAATAGCAGAATAATTTATGAAAGTAGTTATACAAAGAGTCTCATCCGCTTCGGTTTCGGTCGGAGGGGAACTCCTTTCCTCAATTGGAAAAGGGCTTTTGGTGCTTCTTGGAATTGGACATGAAGACAGTAGCGATGATATAGCCTATCTCGTAAAGAAAATAGTAAACTGCAGGATTTTCGACGATCAGGACGGCATCATGAACAGGAGCATACTCGAAGACGGAGGCGACATTATAGTTGTGAGCCAGTTCACCCTGATGGCATCCACAAAAAAGGGCAACCGCCCGTCATATGTAAAGGCCGCAGGAAGAGAAACAGCGGTTCCTCTTTATGAAGAGTTCTGCCAAGAAATCTCATCTGCCCTCGGAAAGCCTGTCGGAACCGGGGAGTTCGGAGCGGAGATGATGGTCTCACTGGTCAATGACGGGCCTGTTACCATCCTGATAGACAGCAAGAATCCTTAATCGCGATGGTTATTCTTTCAATCCTTATAATCTTGATACTTGGAGTACTGCCCGCCCTGCTCCAAGGGAGCGCGTACCCTGTCCATAAGGATTTCGCATTCTTGGCCCGCTTCAAGGCCCCGATGATAAGGATTATATTCATTGCCGGCAATAGAATCCTCTCATTCCTTCCGAGACTAAAATTCAAGGAAGAAGGCATCTCGGTTAAAGATGAGACCCTGGGGAATGGGGTAAAAGGATGGATGATCAAGCCTAAGGAAACATGGGAGCATGGCCGCTGCATTCTGTTTATCCATGGGGGCGGCTTCGTTTACAAGGGAGCTCCATACCACTATAGCTACGCTCTCAAATACGCCAAATCCTCAGGCTGCGATCTGTTCTTTGTCGATTACTCAATGGCCTACAACACCGAATACGGCACTCCGCTGAACGATTGCATTTCCGCCTACAAAGAGCTATGTGCCCGCTATAGCAAGGTCTCAATAGTAGGAGATTCCGCAGGTGGTTTTCTAGCACTGAAGACCGCACTTGCCTCAGAGCGGAAGCCGGATCGCCTTTGCCTTATATATCCGGTAGTCGACTGCTCAATGAGGACCGCCTCAATGACCGCATTCCGTGATGCTCCCCTCTGGAACTCAGTCAATAACAAAAAGATGTGGGATTATTACCTCAAGGGCCACAAAGAAAAGTCCCTACTGGATGAGGATTTCTCCGCTTTCCCTCCAACCTACATAGAAATAGCTCAGTATGACTGCCTTAGAGACGAAGGGAAATTGCTCGCCGAGAGGATGACAGAACAAGGAGTCAGAGTAACCTTGCGGCAGACAAATGGAACCATGCACGGTTATGATGCCGTGATGAAAAGCTTTATCAGCAAAGAATCCCTTAGGAGCAGGATAGAATTTCTTTCCGGAAATCCCTCTTAGATAATCTTGTCGGCACAGGCAATACCGTCAAGGGCGGAGGACACGATCCCACCGGCATAACCAGCTCCCTCGCCGCAAGGATAAAGTCCTGGAACCTTCAGAGCCTCAAGTGTTTGAGGATCTCTGGGGATGCGAACGGGAGACGAGGTTCTCGACTCGACTCCAAGAAGGAGGGCATCATTGGTATAATACCCTTTCATCTGACGATCCACCTGTGGGAAAGCCCGACGAAGTCGCATTGCAACGTGCTCCGGAAGAAGCTCGTGGAGCGGAGCTGATATGACACCCGGATGGTACGAGGTTTTAGGGAGATCCTCAGAGATTATTCCCCTGCAGAAATCCTTCATTCTCTGGGCCGGGGCCCTAAGTAGATTGACCTTCTCCAAAGGAGATCCCCTTCTATCCCTACGCACCTTGGAGCGAGAATACATATACATCTTCCTCTCTATATCCCTCTGGAAATAAAGAAGCGAGAAAGGCCCGTACTGGGCATATTCTTCCGGCTCGTCTCCAGGCTCAATTTGGACTACTACTCCGGCATTTGCCCATTTTGAATTTCGGGCAGAATTGGACATGCCGTTCAGAACCACAGACTTATCCTCTGTCGCAGAAGGGACCAGAATACCTCCGGGACACATGCAGAAAGAGAAGACTCCCCTTCCCTCCACTTGCTGGACAAAGGAATACTCGGCGGTAGGCATAAAAGGCTGGTATTTACCGTGATATCGGATCTGATTGATCATCCATTGGGGATGCTCAACCCTGACTCCGAGAGCAAAACCTTTTGCCTCGATATCCCATCCCTTCTCAGCGAACATCTTGTAGATATCCTTTGCTGAATGGCCGGTCGCGAGGATCACATTTCGGGAAGTATATGATTCAGAAGAAGATACGCTCACCTTAAAAAGGCCGTCTTCCTTCGATATGTCTGTAACTCTGGAATCGAAATGATACTCTCCTCCGTGCTCTTCAATGCAGCGACGCATATTCTCTACTACAACGGGAAGACGGTCAGTGCCGATATGCGGATGGGCATCGATAAGAATCGATGGGTCGGCGCCGAACAGAACGAATTGATGAAGTACTTCGCGAATATCGCCTCTTTTTGAAGAACGGGTAAATAGTTTTCCGTCCGAGAATGCACCTGCTCCCCCCTCGCCGAAGCAATAATTGGAATCGGGATTGACGATACCCTCGGTAGAGAGTTTTGCCATATCGGTCTTTCTGCGATGAACGTCTTTACCCCTTTCGAGAATAATAGGCTTGAAACCTTTGGTAAGGAGTTTCAGGGCGGCAAAAAGACCGGCCGGCCCGGCACCGATGACAATAACAGGCTCGGCATTATGGACATCCTTGTACTCAGGGAGTCGATATTCTTCAAGCTGCTCACCTTCGCGACAAGCCTGAACCCGATACCTATAAAGGACATCCTGACGGGCATCTATCGATCTTCGCACTATGCGAACATCTCCGACCTTTTCCACCCGGACTCCAAGCGCCTTTGCCGCAGCCTCTCTTAACTCACTGTCAGAGAGCTCCTTCCCTATCTTTTTCGCTATTTCAAATTCCTTCATAATCCTCTTTTTCTAGGGGGAATTGCTAAAAGTCGGCCATGCGGGAAACCGGAGCGATATCCAGAGGAGCACGCTCCCCTGCACGGTAATGGAACCAACCTGCAACGGCTATCATTGCCGCATTATCTGTAGTAAACTTAAACTCGGGAAGATAGGTGTTCCAGCGGCGCTTTTTCCCTTCAGAGACGATGCGCTCACGAAGTCCGCTGTTGGCAGAGACTCCCCCACCTATTGTGATTTCCCGGATTCCGGTCTGCTTGGAAGCCTTGATGAGCTTATCCATGAGGATATCAATGAGGGTCTTCTGGAAGCTCGCACATATATCTTCCTTGTTCTTTTCCATGAACTGAGGATCTTTAGCCATCTCGTCACGGACAAAATAAAGGAGCGAAGTCTTTATCCCGCTGAAACTGTAATCGAGACCGGGTACATGAGGCTTGGCGAAATGGAACTTTTCAGGATCTCCACTCTTGGCGAGACGATCGATCACGGGACCGCCGGGATAACCAAGGCCAAGCATCTTCGAACATTTATCGAACGCTTCCCCGACTGCATCGTCAATAGTCTGCCCTAAAATCTCATACTCCAAAGGACCTGATACTTTGACAATCTGGGAGTTTCCTCCGGAAACCAAGAGGCAGAGGTACGGGAAAGACGGCTCGCAAACGGGCTTTCCTTCCTGGCGGATAAAACTCGCAAGGACATGTCCCTGAAGATGGTTCACCATGACCATGGGAATATCCAAGGACAGGCTAAGGGCCTTGGCGAAGGATGTCCCGACAAGGAGTGAACCGAGAAGGCCCGGTCCCCGGGTAAATGCAATTGCGGTAAGATCAGAAGCCTTCACTCCCGCCTTTTCGAGAGCCTGGCTCACTACAGGAACAATATTTTGCTGGTGGGCCCTCGACGCAAGTTCAGGAACGACTCCGCCATAGTCCTTATGGACCTGCTGGCTGGCGATGACATTTGAGAGGAGGTAACCGTCGGATATGACGGCCGCCGAGGTGTCGTCGCAAGATGATTCTATGCCGAGGATAATATCTGCCATATTTTTATACTTCAATCGAGGGTGCAAATATACGAATTTAACCGCATTTTTTCTATATTTGTAGTTTGAATAAAAGTACACTGATAATGAGAAAAATACTTTCAGTCTTAATACCTCTCTTGTTGTTGACTGCCTTCTCATGCAAGGAAGAAAAGCCGAATAATCAGGGCGGTTTTTCCTCTATCTTTTTGGAAGACAAGAAAATTGATTATCAGGAGACTCTTGTCGGCAGATTTTGGATAACAGCCTTGTCCGATTGGAATGTCATTTGTCAAGAGGACTGGCTTATTATTGACCCAAAGAGCGGTCCTGCCGGTTCTCATAAAGTGACTATTACAGCTACCGAGAACAAAGATTATCTTCATGACAGAACAGCGGTTGTCACCTTCTCATGCGGAGGCGAATCAAGGGAAATGACTGTAACTCAATCCAAAGGTCCGATTGTCGACCACGTTGAGCCCGAGCCGGGACCTGAACCAGGGCCTAGTCCTGAACCAGAGCCCGAACATGATCCATACATCACCGACCATTTCTCGGAGAAGATGCATTTCAGCACCGGCAGGCTTCGCACAATGAGCGCAGTCATGCAGAGTTTTGATATCGATTTTGAAACAAATACTATCTATTATTCCCAGCTGAACAATAAGTTCAGGGCTTATATCTCTGCGGGAACTCCGGGAAGCGATACCCAGCCTCCATGCATGACTGTCAATTATTTCGGTCATGTCTCGAATTTCACTCTCGAGAAAGATAAAGGGAAAGCATATATCTGGGTTGATAATTTCTCAAGCAAAAACGCTTCGGGAGACTATTGGGGCAGTACTGTAGTCTCCAGAATTCCATACTCCTCAGGTAGCACGATTACTTCTTGGGAGGCTCCGGAAAACTACTATTTCGGAGAGAAGAACATCTCTGTCGCAGTAGACATTGAAGGGGACATGCTCACATACCTCGGTATCTCGACCGGTAACTGCTATACATACCGTCTCAGCGAGCTAAGGGCTCTTCCGATTGAGGACATTACCCTCCCGGAAGTGACTTACGGAGGAGAAGCAAAGGCTCCTGACGCCACGGAAGTAACTAAAGCACATGTAATTAAGGCAAGGGATTGCACCAAGGTGAAACCTATCGGCAAGTTCGTCATTCCGAGAGGGAAATACTCCAACGGTGAAACCATCTCCTGGCAGGGATTTGACATAAAGGGAGGCCTTGTATACCAGATGCAGGGCAATGGTCATGCCGACGGATCCCCCTCGCCAGCATGGCTTCAGATAAGAGACATCAATGGAGGCACAATCCTTCCGCTCACCCCGATAAAGGCTCTCGATGACCTCAGCGCCCTTAATGCCGCAGGTATTACAGATATCGGCTACATGGAGCCGGAGGGAGTCAAGGTCCATGGGGACTATCTCTATATAGGATTCGCCTCGAAGAATTCGAAAGATGAGAGGCGTGGCACGATTTTCAGATACGCTAAAAAGGCCGTCAAATAAAACGGATGAAAAAGGGGCTGAGAATAGTTGGCATCTTGATTGGAGTAGTACTTTTGTTACTGCTAGGGATTCTTGTTGCCTTTCAGTCCCCTAAAGTCCAGACGGCTCTCGGAAAGAGAATCGTTGCTTCTTTCGAGAACAAGATCGATGGCAAGATAGAATTCGAAAGCATAAAAATCCTTCCTTTCAATGCTATCCACATCGATGGGGTAACCGTCACCGACTCAGCTCCTTATAAAGATACTGCAGGGACCGGAGGCCTGCCCGTGGTGGATACCCTCCTTAAAGCCGGCTCTCTCAGCGCAACCCTCTCCCTGAAAGGCCTTTTTGACAAGACCGGGGTCCATATTAAGCACCTGAAAGCCTCCGACCTCGAATTCAATCTCACTATCGAGCCGAGCGATACTGCGAAAAATAATGTAACCACCAACCTTGAGAGAATTTTCCGCATCAAGGATGATAATGATTCCAAGCCCATTGTCGGAGACATTTTCGACATCAATAAGGCTGAGGTCAAAAACGCCAGATACAGGATGGTCAACTATGTCAACCGGAGAGATAATCTCGCAGAAGGCAATATCATCCCTCCTACCTCAATCGACTGGGATGACCTGGACCTCGTTGCAGACCTCAAGGCAAGGAATATACGCCTTCGGGACGGCATCACTTCGGGAACAGTTGATGAGTTGAAGATCAAGGAAAAGAGCTCCTTTGCAGCTACAGTTTCCGGGAAAACACATGTCGGAAAAGGCAATACCACCATTACCTCACTCCGGATCAAGGACAAAAACTCCGATATCCATGCCGAAGAGTTTACAATGGATTATGACGGAGTCGAAGCCTTCAGTAATTTTCTCGAAGAGGTAAAACTTGGCGGTAAGGTAATCAGCCCTACAATCCTCGATTCCAGAACACTTGCCTACTTCGTTCCTGCTTTGACCGGAAAAAGTTTCCGCACTATGCTTAAGGGCGAGATAGGAGGATACGTGAGCAATTTCAGAATCCCTTCCCTTACCTTCCAGGAAGAGGGAAGCAAAATCAGCGGCAACATCTCCGGTTCCCTGAAGGGATTGCCTGATGTCAGCAGGCTTAGCGCCGATGTGCTTGTCAATAACTTAACATTCACTTCTTCAGGTGTTTCCTCCCTTCTCGAAGGTTTCACCCAAGGGAAGAAAATAGACCTTGGAAAACTGGCAAAAGGAGAGACCTTCACTTTCTCCGGGACAGGGAAAGGGCCTCTCAACAACCTCGCGGTGACAGGTAATCTCAACTCCTACGGCAGCGGTTCCGCGTCTTTGAATGCAGAGGTAAAGAACCTGACAGACAATTCCAAACCGACTACAATCAATGGTGACATCTCCACAGACAGGCTGGATATAGGCCGGCTCATCGGGAATGACAAGATCGGCGGACTTACACTTGAGAGCTCTCTCGGAGCAACCCTCGCCGGCAAGAGGCCGAAAGTAGACATCAAAAAACTCAACATCTCACGTCTCAACGCTCTTGGATATAATTATTCTGATATTGTTGCAGAAGGCACCTATTCGGGGAACGAGTTCGATGGGCGCATAGTCTGTACCGACCCCAATCTCAAGTTCGTACTGGAGGGACTTTTCAACCTCTCCCCGACGACAGAGAATGCTGCATATCAATTCTATGCCAACGTAGGATATGCCGACCTCAATGCCATCGGAATCGACAAAAGGGGCAAATCAAAGGTCTCCCTCGAGGCCAATGCCAACTTCATGTATGCCAACAAGGAAGATATTCTCGGAGATATCGTCATCTCTGATTTCATCCTTGAAAACAGCGAAGGAAGAAGGAATATCGGGAACATCTCAATCCAGTCTCATGCCAACGACAATATCAACAGGGTAAGGTTCAATTCGAGCTTCGCCGACGGATCGTATGTAAGTACTAAACCGGTGACGGCAATTGCAAAGGATCTCCGTAAACTCATTGTGGACAGGGAGCTTCCTTCTATTGTAAAGAACCCGGATCCGACTTGGGACGGGACTCCGTATGAGATTGCATTCAAGATGCATGATTCGAGAAATCTGCTCTCTTTCATGGTCCCTGGGCTCTACATAGCCAATAATACCAACCTTAGATTCAATGTCGATGAAGCCGGAAAGATAGATGGGAATCTGGTTTCACAGCGTCTCGCCTTCAACGACAAATATATAAAAGACCTGAGCCTTTCACTCGGAAATGATGAAAGAGGAGGACTTACCGGCACATTTAATTCTTCCGAAGTCGCCATCGGCGGATTCTCGCTCAAAAACGGGAACGGAAGCGTGGCAGTCAATGACGACAATGTCGGGGCCACCTTCACCTTCGACAATGGAGAGAAGGTAAGCGGCAACATCAACCTCGGCGGACGTTTCTCCAGAGATGACAAAGACGTCGTATCCTTGACCGGACGGGCACTCCCCTCCTCATTCAATTACAATGGCAAGATATGGAATCTTTCTTCCAGTGATATAATCGGAAAGGAAGGAAGCATTAATGTATCCACTCTCAAAGCATCGTGCGAGGATCAGACCATCAGCATCGACGGAGGACTCTCGGGAAGCGATAAAGATACCCTTTCAATAAGAATGGAGAAATTCGACATCTCCATGATCAACAATCTTATTCCCATTGATTTCGACCTCAAGGGAAGGGCAACCGGAAGAGCCAGAATCACTTCTCCGTCAAAGCCGACCCCGGGTATTCTTCTCGGGATTGTTTGCGACTCCACCTATGTCGGTGGCGCTCCGATGGGACTGCTCCGCATGGGCAGTATCTGGGATGAAGAATCAAAGAGTTTCAAACTTGTCCTCAGAAATGAACTCGGGGGAACAAGCAATCTTGACGTTAACGGATTCTTGACTCCTTCTACAAAGGAAATAGGGATTCATGCGAGCCTGGATGACCTCAATCTGGCATATGCCGCTCCTGCCCTGAATACAATATTCTCGGAATTCGGAGGAAGGCTCGACGGGACCATCGACATAAAAGGAAAGACGGACAAACCAATTATTACCAGCGACAGTCTGAGAATCAACCAGGGGCTTTTGAGAGTCGGGTTTACCAATGTCGCTTACATCGTCGACGGTCCGGTCTCTCTCGATTCAGAAGGGCTCTTGTTCCTGAATGACAATGTGACAGACGGGCTGAAAGGAAAGGCAACCCTCAGCGGTGGCATCTTCTTCAAAGATTTCAAAGATCCCAGCCTCAATATCAATATCGGCGGAATGAGGAATATGCATGCCATTGACCTCTCTGCCGCCGACAATGACACATTCTACGGTAATATATTCGCAAATGGATCGGTAAAGATAAAGGGGCCTTTCGACAATATCGTGCTCACGGTAGACGGCACAACGGCAGGAGACGGAGAGCTCCATATCCCTCTTGGAGGTGGTATAACCAATAAGTCCGCCGATATCCTCACCTTCTACGAGCCCGCAAAAGAAATCATCATAGACCCTTATGAAGCTATGATGAACCGCATTACCGAGCAGAAAAAGAAGGCCTCCCGATTCGGGGTCAATCTGAGAGTAAGGGCAACGCCGGATGTGACCGCTTTTGTCGAGATCGGCAATTCCTCCGGAAATGTCCTTTCCGGCCAGGGAAGCGGCCTCATAGAGATAGAGACCGTTATACCGGACAATACATTTACCATCAACGGTGATTACGCCCTCTCTTCCGGTAATTTCAAAGTCTCCGCCCTCGGCCTTGTGACAAAGGACTTCAGCCTCCAGGACGGAAGTTCAATCAGGTTCAATGGCGATATTATGGATTCCGACCTCAATATCGACGGCCTCTATACCACAAAAACATCTCTTGCCAACCTGATTTCTGATTCAACGGCAGTCGCAACAAGGCGCACGGTCAACTGCGGAATCAAGATCACTGACAAGCTGAGAAATCCGGAAATCAAGTTCTCTATCGACATCCCGGATCTCGACCCGACAACCCAGTCAATGGTCGAGAGCGCCCTCAATACGGATGACAAGATCCAGAAGCAGTTCCTGTATCTGCTGCTCTCAGGATCCTTCCTCCCTACAGAGGAATCCGGCATCGTAAACAATTCTTCTGAAATGCTTTACAGCAACGTCAGCAGTATCATGGCGGGGCAGTTGAATAATATTTTCGAGATGCTCAATATACCTCTTGACCTTGGTCTCAACTACCAGGAAACCGGAAGAGGGACGAGTATTTTCGACGTGGCTTTGTCAACACAGCTTCTCAACAACAGAATCGTCGTCAATGGAAATATCGGCAATCGCAGGACCATGTCCGGAGTGACAACAGAAGAAGTAGTCGGCGATGTCGACGTCGAGTATAAGGTCGACAAAAACGGCACATTCCGCCTAAAAGCTTTCTCTCACTCCGCAGACCAGTATACAAGTTATCTCGACAATAGCCAGCGAAACGGAGTCGGCGTGAGTATCCAGAGGGAATTCAACACCTTCGGAGACTTTTTCAGGAGCCTATTCAGAAGAAGAAGGGATCCGGATGAACTCTCTCCTGTGAGGCAGGGCGGCAGCGTTACCATAACTGTGGACTCCGAAGGGAATCCGGAAAAAATCACATCAAATGAGTAAGGGAAGACTACTACTTATACCCTCCCCGCTTGGGGATAATGACCCCTTGGAAGTAATTCCAGGTCCTGTTCTCGACGCATTGCAGAGCATTTCCACCTTCGTGGTCGAAGAAGTCAGAACGGCAAGAAGATACCTCTCAAAGGCAGGTCTCAAAGGAAAGATCGGGGATCTCGAGTTCCATCAGCTTAACGAGCACACCACTCCCACCGAGGTGGAGTCGTACCTTAGCCTCTTTGATGACGGAAGGGATGTCGGCCTCATAACCGAAGCCGGTCTTCCTGCTGTCGCCGATCCGGGAGCACAGCTGGTGGCCCTATGCCATTGTCACGGCATCGAAGTCGTTCCTTTTGTCGGTCCGTCCTCTCTGATGCTCGCCCTGATGGCCTCAGGCCTCAACGGCCAGTCCTTTGCCTTCCTCGGATACCTTCCCGCAAAGACAGAAGAGCGGAGAGCCGCTCTTCGGAATATCGAAAAAAGGTCTTCTGCGGCGAACCAGACTCAGATTTTCATAGAGACCCCTTACCGCAACGATTCCCTATTCAAGGACATTCTTTCTTCGTGCCAGGGACGGACCAGAATTACCGTCGCCGCCAATATTACAATGCCTGACGCATATATAAGGACACTTTCTGTCGCTCAGTGGAAGAAGGAGAATCTTGTCATCGGCAAGCGTCCATGTGTATTTCTCTTACTTGGATAAGCTATGGCAAAAATAGCATTCACAACCCTTGGCTGCAAGCTCAACTACGCTGAGACCTCCACATACGAGAGAGCTCTTCTCTCTGCCGGACATGAGGCAGTCGCATGGAACGAAGCCGCTGACGTGTATCTTATAAATACTTGTGCAGTGACAACCCATGCCGAGCAGAAGTCCCGGGGTTTCATCCGCCGCGCCCATAAGAAAGCCCCCGGAGCGGCAATAGTGGTGACCGGTTGCTATGCAGAGCTTAAAAAGGAGGAAATACTTGCAATTGAGGGCGTTTCTGCAGTTTTTGGAGCCAAAGAAAAATCCCTCGTAGTTCCTGAAATACTACGGATTATTTCAGGTAAGTCAGATAGTGATGTACCCTCTTCGGATGCAGCTCTTGACTCAGAAATTCTTCCGGCCTATTCTTCAGGCGAAAGAACCCGATCATTTCTCAAGGTACAGGATGGATGCGATAACTTCTGTGCGTACTGCACCGTTCCCTTTGCTCGGGGTCGCAGCCGGAATATTCCTGTTTGCGAGGCCGTGAAACAAGCAGAAGCAATTGCTGCTCAAGGCATTAAAGAGATAGTCCTAACGGGAGTCAATACAGGGGATTTCGGCCGGAGCACCGGAGAATCTTTTCTCAGCCTCCTAAAGGCGCTGAACGACGTCGAAGGGATCGAACGGTATCGGATTTCCTCAATCGAGCCTAACCTCATCACAGAAGAAATCATTGACTGGATTGCCTCTCTCACCAAATTCCAGCCTCATTTCCATATTCCCCTTCAGAGTGGAAGCGATACAATCCTGAAAAAGGTCGGACGCCGCTATGATACCGCCCTGTTCTCTTCCAGAATAGATTATATACGGCAGAAAATGGAGATGCCAGGAAAGGCAAAAGTATTCTTCGGAATCGATGTAATAGTCGGTCTTCCGGGAGAAACGGAAGAATTGTTCAGAGAGACATATTCTTTCCTCGCTGATAGAATCAAACCCTCATTCATCCACATTTTCCCATACTCCAGAAGGCCTGGAACAAGGGCAGACAAGATGGCAGATCAGGTGCAGGATTCGATTAAGACAGAGAGGGTTGGGATACTGGAAGGACTTTGTGCCAAGCTCCATGACGACTTTGTCGCTGCAAACAAAGGCCTTCCCGAAAAGGTACTCTGGGAATCGTCAGAGAAGGACGGAATGATGTCCGGCTACACTGGCAACTATATCAGAGTCGAAGCTCCTTTCGACCCCTCTAAAGTCAATACGATCGAAGATATCATTCTATGACAAGTCCGTCATAGGCGGGACGCACATTTGAACGTATGCCCCTTTCGCGACAGAGCCCTGAAAGTTCTTTTTCAAACTCTTCATGGACAGGGAAAGTATGGCTGAGATGGGTGAGCCATGTATTTTTCGCTCCTATCCTATCAGCGAGGGAGAGGGCTTCGTCGAGGGAGAAATGGGAATGATGGGGCTTATATGAAACGGTATTCAGGGTGACGTGGTCAAGTCCATGGAGCTTACTGAATTCTTCCTCCGGAATTTTCGACATATCGGTTATATAGGCAATGTTCCCGAAACGGAAACCGAGAACCGGCATCTGACCGTGGAGCCCTCGAATTGGAATAACCGGAGCAAAGCCTTCCGAGGCCATGGCAATTATTTCCTCAACATTCTTACCTTCAATAGGTTCCACAGCTTTAGGGGAAGCATCGCTTTCAATCAGAGAGCCGTCCTTTTGAAGGAGGAAATAACCTTTGTCATGAACCCATACCAGCTCTCCTCCCCCTTCGCCCGAAGGAACGCCGAACGGCTTTTCGCTGATAATATGGATATGCCATTCAGGAGATCCGGGGTACTTGTGCTCAGCAAAGGCATAGCCGTACTCATACTTTAAAGTCTCAAGAACCAGAGGTTCGCAGTAGACGTCTACAGCCTTGCGGTCTATATAATTGAGAGCACGGACATCATCAAGCCCTCCGGTATGATCTTTATGATTATGGGTCAGAAGTATTGCATCAAGGTGAGATATTCCATGCGAGAGCATCTGCATTCTAAAGTCAGGCCCTGCATCGACCAGAATCCGTACCCCGCAATAGTCCACGAGTGCCGAAGAGCGGAAGCGTTTATTTTTAGAGTCTCTTGATGAGCAGACAGGGCAACGGCATCCGATAATCGGTACTCCCTGTGATGTTCCTGTTCCGAAAAAGGTAAGTCTAGCTTTCTGAATCATCGTCCCTTATAAGTCCATCTTTAGATATTTTTTCAAAAATACAAAAAAACGAAGGAATATTTGTGATTTTTCGAAAAATAGCTAGCATATCTTTTGTTTTACCTATCGGAAATTACAATGATTTTAAGTAAATTTGCTGCGCTTAAAATTAGTCAAGATTAGTATTGTATTTAATAATTTTTAAAACAAATCATTTATGGCACAGATCGATCTGACCAAGTACGGAATCAAGGGCGTAAAAGAAATTCTTTACAACCCTACCTACGAAGTTCTCTACAACGAAGAGACCAAACCCGGCCTCGAAGGCTATGACAAGGGACAGGTAACCGAACTTGGTGCTATCAACGTCATGACCGGTATCTTCACCGGCCGTTCTCCTAAGGACAAATACATTGTCTATGACAAGACTACCAAAGAAGGTGCTCCCGGAGAAGTATGGTGGACTACTGAAGGCTATCCCAACGACAACCACAAGATGTCCGAGAAAGTTTGGAAAGAGGTCAAGAAACTCTCCATCAAGCAGCTTTCCGGCAAGAGACTCTTTGTCGTCGACGGATTCTGCGGCACCCACAAGGATACCCGCATGAAGGTTCGTTTCATTATGGAGGTTGCATGGCAGGCTCATTTCGTGACCAATATGTTCATCCGTCCCAAGACCCAGGCCGAATTCGACCAGGAGCCTGACTTCATCGTCTACTGCGCTTCCAAGGCAAGGGTTGAGAACTACAAGGAACTCGGTCTGAGGAGCGACACCTGCGTTGCATTCAATGTAACCAGCAAGGAGCAGGTTATCCTCAACACATGGTACGGCGGTGAGATGAAGAAGGGTATGTTCTCCATGATGAACTACTTCCTCCCTCTCAAGGGCATGGCTTCAATGCACTGCTCTGCAAATACCGATATGAACGGTGAGAATACCGCTATCTTCTTCGGCCTTTCAGGAACCGGCAAGACCACCCTTTCAACTGATCCTAAGCGTCTTCTTATCGGTGACGATGAGCATGGTTGGGACAACAAGGGCGTCTTCAACCTCGAAGGCGGCTGCTATGCAAAGGTCATCAAGCTCGACAAGGAGTCCGAACCGGACATCTACAACGCAATCCGCCGCGATGCACTCCTCGAGAATGTTACTGTTGACGAAGCTGGCAAGATTGACTTCAACGACAAGAGCGTGACCGAGAATACCCGCGTTTCTTATCCTATCTACCATATCGAGAAGATCGTCCGTCCGGAGTCCCAGGGTCCCGCTGCAAAGCAGGTTATCTTCCTCTCCGCTGACGCATTCGGCGTACTTCCTCCGGTTTCCATCCTGAACCCTGAGCAGACAAAGTACTACTTCCTCTCCGGCTTCACAGCAAAACTCGCAGGAACTGAGCGCGGAATCACCGAGCCTACTCCTACCTTCTCCGCTTGCTTCGGCCAGGCGTTCCTCGAACTCCATCCGACCAAGTACGCAGAAGAGCTCGTCAAGAAGATGAAGAAGTCCGGTGCCAAGGCTTACCTCGTTAACACAGGCTGGAACGGAACTGGCAAGCGTATCTCCATCCGTGACACCCGCGGTATCATTGACGCTATCCTCAACCACTCAATCGATGAGGCTCCTACCAAGACTATCCCTTATTTCAACTTCGTAGTTCCTACCAAACTCGAGGGTGTAGACACCGGTATCCTTGATCCTCGCGACACTTATGCAGATCCTGCACAGTGGGAAGAGAAGGCTAAAGACCTTGCTGCAAGATTCATCAAGAACTTCCACAAGTACGAGTCCAACAAGGCTGGAAAGGCCCTTGTAAAGGCTGGTCCGAAGCTCTAGTAGCCCAATTATCATTTAAAAATGCCCTCAAAGTCTCTCGGCCTTGAGGGCATTTTTTTCAGACCGAAAGTGCCATTACCTTCTCAATCCCGACTTCGGCTGCGGCGGAAGAGGCGAAGACAACAAGGGTGACAAGAAGGACTACGACGATAATGAGCCATAAAATAGAAAGGATTGCTCCGGGCCGCCACGAAGGCGATTTGAATCCTATTATCATTTTAAGGCCGAAATAGAGAAGTAAAATGAAAGGGAGGATTACGGCTGCCCCAAGAAGAGCTTTGACCCAAGGAATTGCGATAAGATCTGTCATTATTTTCGTGAAATCAGGATTCAAATCGGTGAAATAGCTCATTAGCTCATTGATAACGCCGAGATTGAATACACTGCTCACACGATCCCCTGTAACTAGTGCTCCTGCAGTAAGCCCGCTTACACCGGTAAGAAGGAACAATACCCCGACTAGTACGAGAATAAACCTCCCGAGTCCATGCCCAAGTCCATTGGAGCTCCCGGAAGGTGTATTTCCTCCCCTCTCTACAAAACGGCTGACTTCTTGGACAGTACCGCCCTGCCCCTTCTGCTCCCATTTCTGCTTGACGGTTTTAGCGGCCGGCATGGCAATCCAAAGGACGCAATAAGCAATAAGGGTTGCACCAAGAAGGATTCCGTTATCAGAAAAGAATCCCACGATGGCACAGGCTGTGAATATGATCCTTATCAAGGTGACATCAATACCTAGATAATTGGCAAGGCCGCTACAAACGCCAGCCACGGATTTGCCGTCGATATCCCTGAACAGACGTTTTTTCGGTTTAGACTCATTAGCAGCCGCAGGCCGTGCAGAGGAAGATTCCCTCTCCTCGCTTTCAATCTCCGAGGGACGGCCGAGAGTCATAATAACCTCCTCAATATCAGTTACTGACGCTACTTTTCCAACCCCGCAGCGCTCAAAAAGAAGCTCAGAAAAACGTCCTTCTATCTCCTCCATTATCTCCGCTCCGCTCTCTTTTGTGGAGTAGAAATCCTGGAGCTCAGAGAGATACTTGTTGACTGCAATGAAAGCGTCCTGATCGAGGGTAAATGCAACCCCGCCTATACTGACTTTTTCAACTTTATTCATTCTTGAGGGTCTCTATGGTGTCGACAATCTCTTTCCAGGCGGCATCCATCTCCGAAAGTTGCGCCCGGCCCTTTTCGGTGATTACATAATACTTTCTCGGAGGGCCCTGAGGGCTTTCTTCCCATCGGTAGGAAAGAAGACCCTGGTTCTTCTGACGTATCAGCATCGGATACAGAGTACCCTCGACAACTATCATATTTGCTTTCTTGAGTTCCTCGATGATGGAGGAAGCATAGGCCTCACGTTTGCTAAGGATAACCAGAATGCAGTATTCAAGCACTCCCTTTCGCATCTGAGCCCTTACATTCTCGCTAGTCTGGTCCATAACACTATTTATTTCTGGTAAAAGAATCCATATTCTCAGCGGTTGAAGGAATGCCGTGCATCTCGCATTTCTGGGCAGGAGTCTCAGCAAGAGGTGCGACTATCCATATAATAAGATATATCCAGAACCCTCCGGTCCCGAGGAATAAAAGAACAAGGAACAAAGCCCTTATAAGAGCAACGTCAATATCAAAGTATGCAGCTATTCCCCCGCAGACACCGGCAATCTTTTTTGTATCGGGATCGCGGAAAAACTTTCTGACCGGACGATCACCATTGCGATCCGAAAAGCTATAAGACGAACCTTCGGTCTCCTGGCTTCCATCCGGCATGCCAAGCTGACCGATCACCCTCTCGACAAGAGCCAATGTAACGACTTGGGATGGACTTTTTATCTCTTCTTCGAATAGATCAGCAATCCTCATCTCAAGATCATCCATCGCTTCGTTCTCAGTTCCAGGGAGCTTTGAACGGTAATGGGACAAATAGGTATCCAGCCTCTCGTAAGCGTCTTCATCAACGACGAAACTGCGTCCCCCGATACCGGCATTGACTACTTTTTTCATTCTATACTGAATTTTGAAATTACTTTCCACTGCAAAGATATAATAATTTTTTAATACCTTGTATCGCAAAGTACTAATTTTTTTCAAATTATTTTCTTTCAGCGTAGCTGAAGGGAACGGCAATTTTAGTACATTTGCAGTATATGACACCACTTGAGGCGCTGAAGACATACTGGGGATATGATAGTTTCCGCCCTATGCAGGAGAGAATCATCAATGAAGCTCTTTCCGGCCGTGATATCCTCGCCATCATGCCGACAGGAGGAGGAAAGTCAGTGTGCTTCCAGGTCCCTGGTATGCTTAGGGAGGGGATTTCCATTGTCGTCACTCCCCTAATTGCCCTGATGAAGGACCAGGTCCTCAATCTGGAAGACCGCGGAATCAGGGCCATTGCAGTCCATAACGGGATGAACAAAAGGGAGATTGACCTTGCCCTCAACAACGCGACTTATGGAGACTATAAGTTCCTGTATGTCTCTCCGGAACGCCTCGCTACTCCCCTCTTCCAGTCATATCTGAGGGTTATGGACGTCGCTTTCATTGTCGTCGACGAGGCTCATTGCATCTCTCAGTGGGGATATGACTTCAGGCCGGATTATCTGGAAATCGGGAAAATCAGGAAGGTTGTCGATGCCCCCATAATAGCTCTCACAGCGACATCGACCCTTCCAGTTGTCGATGATATTATGGAGAGGCTCTGCTTCAAGGAGAAAAACGTCGTCAGAAGCGGATTCGAAAGGCCGAATCTCTCATATATTGTAAGAAAATGCAACGACAAGAACGGGCAAATCCTATCCATCTGCAATAGCGTCGAAGGTACTGGAATTATATATGTCCGGAGCAGGAAGAAAACTGAAGAGATATCGGAGTTCTTGAAGGCTGAAGGAATATCCGCATCATTTTACCATGCAGGAATGGGATCTGACCTTCGTGCCGTAAGGCAAGAAGATTGGAAAACCGGAGCAACGAGAGTCATGGTCTGCACCAACGCCTTTGGAATGGGAATAGACAAGCCGGATGTCCGATTCGTTGTCCATTATGACCTCCCGGATAGTCCTGAGGCCTATTTCCAGGAAGCAGGAAGAGCAGGGAGAGACGGCAAGCGCTCATATGCTGTCCTGCTCTGGAACTCTACCGATATGAGCCGGCTAAAGCAGATAGAGACCGTTTCCTTCCCTTCACTTGAATACATTGAAGATATTTACCAGAAGGTCCATATTTATTTCGAAATCCCATACGAAGCAGGAATCGGCAGACAGCTGAAATTCGATTTTATGGCATTCTGCCAGCATTATTCGCTCCAGAAGTCCCCCGTCTTCCATGCTCTCAAATATATTGAAAGAGAAGGGCACTGGACATTCTCAGAAGACCTAGAAATAAAGACAAAGGTACAGATCCTCCTCGACAGGAAAGATCTTTATGGCATCGATCTTCCGGACCCCTTGATGCCTCTTGTACTAGAAAAGCTTATGAGGCGCTATACTGGCCTTTTCTCCTTCCCGGTCTCAATCGAAGAGGATTTCATTGCATCCGCCTGCGGTACTTCGATCCCGGTGCTGAGACAGGTCCTCTACAAACTCGCTCTTGAGCATGTCATCAAATATATCCCCGCCGATAATGCAGATGTCATCTATCTCCATCATGACCGCCTTCGCCCAGGCAATGTACAGCTCAGTCCGAAGCACTATCAGATGCTTTTGGAAAGCAGCAGAAACAGGAAGGAGGCAATGTTCGACTATGTGGAGGAAACGACTGAGTGCCGCTCGAAATTCCTTCTGAGATACTTTGGAGAAGAGTCTGATCACGACTGCGGGACATGCGATATCTGCCGCGGACGAAAGAAGGATGAAAAAAGCCTTGCAAAAAAAATCAAGGCTTTTATAGACTCTAAGGGAGGAAAATATACTCTCATGGAAATCCGTGAGGCCTTCGGCTCGCCCTCAGATGAAGGGAGCGGGTTTTTAGGCATTCTTAGAGAACTGATCGATAGCGGTTCTGTCCCTCCTTATCATTGTTGAAAATGGGCGCGACAAAAGACATATTACTAGGAAAGATCAGAGGCGGAGAACCAATGACGATGAGGCAGCAGATAAAACTTGTCTCACTGCTCAGTTACCCTGCGATTCTGGCTCAATTCTCCTCTGTCATCATGCAGTATATAGATACTGCTATGGTTGGCCACCTCGGAGCGGCTGCAGGAGCCTCAATCGGCCTCGTCTCTACTTGCCTGTGGCTCTTTGGGGGATTTGGTATGGCTCTTTGCTCCGGATTCTCGGTACAGGTCGCCCAATACATAGGTGCGCGCATGAATTCGTCAGCCCGCAATGTTTTGAGACAAGGGATATTCAGCTGTCTTATCTTCAGTGGCGCTTTAGCAATAATAGGAGTCCTTGTTTCAGGCCATTTACCATATTGGCTTGGAGGAACGGAAGAGATTGCCGCCAATGCTTCGAAGTATTTTCTGATAAACGCCCTCTTCTTTCCGATGATGCAGCTGGATTGGATGAGCGCCACTATGCTCCAATGCAGCGGCAATATGAAGATTCCCAGCATCCTAAGCATCTTGATGTGCGTTCTTGATGTAATCTTCAATTACATTTTCATTTATCTCCTCGGAATGGGAGTTCCCGGAGCTGCACTCGGGACAGGGCTTGCGGAAGCGGTCACTGCGCTGCTGATGTTCTACTTCCTGGCCGTGCGCTCCCCAGAGCTAAAACTTACTTCAGAAAAAGGCAGCTTTATCCCTGAAAAAGAGATTCTTACAAAGGCTACAAACATTAGCGCCCCCATGTTTCTCGAGAACATTGTCATGAGGGGGGCTCACATAGCGTCTACAATAATCGTCGCTCCTTTAGGGACAATTGCCATCGCCGCCAACGCCTTTGCAATTACTGCCGAGAGCCTCTGTTATATGCCGGGGTACGGAATCGGGGACGCCGCCACGACTCTGGTTGGTCAGAGCATAGGCGCCAACAGGAAAAAACTGGCCAATCGCTTCGCTTGGATCACAACTGGAGGCGGAATGGTAGTAATGACAGCCCTCAGTGTGCTGATGTTCATTTTCGCCCCTCAGATGATGGGATTTCTTACCCCCGATCCCGAAGTAATCGCCCTTGGAGCCAAAGTACTTCGAATCGAAGCCTTCGCCGAGACCATGTATGCCGCCTCAATAGTAGCCAACGGGGCTTGTATAGGCGCCGGAGACACGCTTATACCGAGCATAATGAACTTCGCCTCCATGTGGATAGTAAGAATCATTCCTGCGGCCATTCTTGCTCCGAAAATCGGACTTGTAGGCTTCTGGATTGCAATGTGCGTCGAATTGAATTTCAGGGGTATAATCTTCCTCCTAAGGCTGAAAGGGAAAAGATGGATGGAAAAGGGAATAGTCGCTAGAGGTTCAGAAGAGGCGTCATCTGTCCTCTCGGAAGGACGCGTAGATTGATAGTTCCTTTCTTGACACCAAGTCCCTTCAAAGCCTCTCCTGCTGATTTGAGAGCGAGTTCGGGAGTATTGTTATTACCACTCAGATGACACAGGAAAAGATTTTTGAGACCAGGATGCCAGAACTCTCTGATAGCATCAGCGCAGGCGTCATTGCTAAGATGGCCGAAACCCTTGAAAATACGCATCTTGAGCTCATGAGGATATGAGCCTCCAAGTAGCATGTCAACATCGAAATTGGACTCTACGACAACTGTATCCGCCTCTTTCGCAAGGGCCATCGCCTCTTCCGGAACACTTCCGAGATCGGTCATGAGGACAAACATCCTCCCCTCCGCACGGATAGCATATCCTACCGTCTCAGTAGCATCATGTGGGACGAGGAAATAACGGATTTCAACCCCTTCGTGAATTGTATTCCATTCCCCGCCGGAAAGAAGGCGGCGGCATTGGGGCATCATGTTCTCAGTAAAAGAGTGACGGGAAAGGACTCCATGGAGGGTTGCAGTAGTGTATACCGGGATATGAAGCTTCTTGCAATAGGTTCCGAGGCTTCGGATATGGTCAAAATGGTCGTGGGTAATTATTACCGCACTGATATCCTGCGGGGACAGGCCCACCGAAAAGAGGCATCGTGAGACGTTTCTGAGGCTCGAGCCAGCATCAATCATAAGGCCGAAGGGCTCAGACCCGTCTTCCGGAACAATTCTCAGGAGGGAACAATTGCCGCAACTCCCGCTTGTGAAACTAATGAACTGTATCACTGCATCTGCTCCTCCGCACAGTATCTGGAAATCACATTATACGAATCCTCTGCCCCGAGCTCTCCTGCCCTTGAAAGGTCGATGCATCCCTTCTCCTTGTCCTTCAGGTATATCAGAAGAAGTCCTCTGTTGAAGTAGGCGTCGGCCATGTATGGATAGAGCTCTATCGCCTTATCATAGCTTGAAAGAGCATTGACAAGCCTTGAAGAAAGGACATAGAGATTACCCAAATCATAGTGGATATAAGGGATATTGCCAAGGATCGAAGCCGCTTCCTCAAGATCGGCAACAGCCTCTGAATAATCATACGAACTGGTCACCTGATCGCGAACTCGCGCCCTGGTATTGCCTTTATCATCCATTGCAAGCGTCTGGACGGTATTTTCCATCGAAGCAATGAAATCTATCATCTCTGCCTTCAAAACGCCCCTGTTCATGAGATAAAAGGCCTTATACAGGGAATTCACACCTTCTCCGCCAGCCTCAACCGCCTTGTCATAATGGCCCAGAGCACCATTATACAATTTCATGTCTATATCCCCGAGGGCAAGAAGGAATTCCCTCTCCCCCGTTCCGATCTTTTCAGCAACGTTTGTGACCTTCACCATACTAAGCGCCCCCGACTCCTTACCAGAGACGAAGGAGGGATCATTTGTTATCACAACAGGAAGCGAGAGGGAGCTTGTGAATCTATCCAGCAGAGGGTTCTCATATCTTCTCTCAAGGGCATAGACAGTCCTGTCGCGAGTATCATCCATAACGAAGCGGTAGAAAGGACGCAGGTTGATATCCACATCCCTATGCTGGAGGAGCTCGTCATCAAAGTTCTTTTTAGCGAAATCGGCATCCAGGGCAAGCAGAGAGCTGTATTTCTTTGTAGTATCGGCAAAAGACGCACCCTCGAAGGAGGTCTTGTTGCGGTATTCCTGAATCTTTCTGTTAGCTGTCTTGTAGTCCTCTTTCGAAGCCCGCGTCATCCCTAGCTGCAACTCGACATAGGAGCGATTCATATAAGCCTTGGCGAAGTCGGGATATAATTCGATAGCCTTATTGTAGTCGGCAAGAGCATCTTCCCATCGCTCCATTCCGCTGAAAAAGGCGGCTCTATTATAGTATGCCAGCACATTGCCGGGATTGATATTGATAACCCTGTCCATGTCGTCAAGCGCACTTTCATAATCCCCAACCTGTGCATGAATAAGGCTTCGGTTATATAGAGTCAGGGCATTACCGGGCTCGTATTCGAGGACCTTGTTGAGATCCGCCATAGCCTCATTGAGAAGGGAACGGTCATAATACATCAAAGCCCTGTTGAAATAGGCGAAGGTATTGGTGGTATCGAGCTCGATTGCGTGATTCATGTCTGAAATCGCGTCATCGTACTTTCCCTGAGCCGCATACAACCTTCCCCTACGGATAAAACCTTCCGGCTCGAAACGGTCGAGCTTGACAGCCTTATTATAGTCGTTCACGGCCTTTAGAGTATCTCCAAGGAAGAGATATGACGCCCCCCTGTTGAGATAGGCGGACGGATCCTTAGGCTCGCTTCGGATGTATTTGTCGAAATCTTTGACGGCAGGGCCGAACTGCTGGGAAAGGAAATATGTAACACCCCTTGTAAAGTAGAGTCCGGAATAGCCTGGACGAAGCGAAATCGCCTTTCCAAGGTCTTCCAGGGCAGCTTCATAGTTTCCGAAACGGTTCTCTGTGATTGCTCTGTAGTGGTAGCCGGAAGTGAAGACAGGATTGAGCCTGACCGTAGTATTGAAGTCCTTCATCGCCCCTCTCACATCGCCAAGATTATACTTGGCAATACCCCTATAGAAGAAAGTCCAGTAGTCGGTGGAATCAAGTTGGGCGAGGATATTGAAATTGGCTATAGCCTCCGAATGGCGTCCTTCTGAAAGAGCATTACGTCCCCTGAATGAAAAGACATCCTTGTCATACTGCGCAGATGCGGGCGTTTCCACCCCCAGCAGCAAAAGAATCGCCGCTGATACTGAAAGCAATATGGAAAGAAATCTTTTCACTAAAAAATTTTCATTTGCGAGCGGAAATGTCTAATTTTGGCGCCCGGAATAGTACAACATACAAAGATAAACAATATTCGTGCGAATTTCCCCTTGGATGAGAATAAATTTTTTTGCCATAACAACTCTTCTTCTTTTAATCGCCGGTCCTTCGGGAGCTAGTTCCCCCGTGAGAATCAGCCCGAGGAATGCCGAGCGAGCCATAAGTGAGGAGACCTTGCATAGGGATGTGGAATTCCTCTCAGATTCTCTCTGCGAGGGAAGGAGGACAGGGACCCGCGGGGCGACAATGGCCGCGATGTATCTGGCAATGAATTTTGAAAATGCCGGCCTTCTGAAAATGGACGGCAGCTATTTTCAGGGTTTCCCTACCGCAACAGGGGCGGCCGGGCATAATATAGTGGGTTTTTTCCCATCAGGTGAGACTTTCTCAAAAAAGAAATACATAATCATCGGCGCCCATTACGACAATCTCGGCATTCTCCAGGGCACACTCTATCCGGGGGCTGACAGCAACTCCTCCGGTGTAGCATCCATGCTCTCTCTCGCAAGAATGCTGCATCATATGACTTCGATTGGAAAGAGATACCACAAAAACATCATTTTCGTCGCCTTTGACGGCAAATTCTCAAATATGAGAGGCGCCCAGGAGATGTATGACAGGCTGGCCTCCGGCAGAATCAAAAATCCTGTCACCGGCGAAAAGATTTCCAAGGATGAAATCGACATGATGGTCAATATCGACCAGATCGGAAGCACCCTTGCCCCCCTCTCTCCAGGGCGCAATGACTACTTGATAATGCTGACGGGCGATAACAGTTCGAGAAAGGGTTCCCTTACTGCGGTAAATTCCATTTACGGTCTTTCGCTCGATTTGGGATTCTCTTACTACGGGAGCAAGGATTTCACAAAGCTTTTCTACAGGAGCGTTTCTGAGCAGAAATATTTCATTTCCGGGGGAATAGAGTCAGTAATGTTCACCTCCGGCATCACCCTCAACAACAATAAACCCTACGATAACGTAGGGTCTATCGATTACAGAGTCTTGAGAAAGAGAACCCTGCTTATTTACTACTGGCTTACTCGTTTCCTTTAAGCTCTCCGGTTTTGTCGCCTAGAGCGCTCCTAAGAGCTGAAGACCCTTTCATCTTTCTGATCGCCGAGGTAAATACCTTGAACTGCATGTATTTCTCCTTTATTTCCTCCTTCGTATAGTCGGGATAAAGAGCTGCACAGCTCCTGGCATACAGCCGTATCCTGTCGGAAGGAGATACCGGATATTCATCATCATTTTGGAAGAAATCTTCGCTCCAACGAAGAAACTCCACCTTGTCGAGAGCAACACTTTTGGCAGTCGCCGGGTTAGAAGCCAACGCGGCGGAGTGCCTTCTCCATAGGACGCGTGAAAATGGAATCGTCCTGATCCCCTCCTCTTTTGCACATGCGAAAATAGTTGCAAGATCGCTTCTGTTAGCCTCCTCCAGGGCGACAAATCTCTCCTGAAGAACGCTTCTTCTGAACATAAAAGAGGATAGCGGAGCCGGATAATCCTTATAAAAGACTTTTTTGAAAAGTTTGTCAACCTTGATTACCCTTGGAAAGCGTTTACCCTTGGCAATCAATTTGTTAGCCATGTCTATAACATTTATGTTATAGTGATAAACATTTTTGTTACAGTCCCTTTTGGCTACTTTTCTGAACCTTTTTATGCACTTTGGAGTCAATTCATTGTCGTCAGAAAGGAACATTACGAAGTCCTCGTCGCCAAGTAGCGAAAGGCCCATCTTCTGGAGAGCGGAAAGGCTACTCGGCGTAGCATCGTCGAAGGAAAAGTACCGTATATCAAGACTATCCTCAAAGTCTGAAACTATCTCGCCCGTCCTTTCGTCCTTCTTCCATGAGAGCACATATACCTTGAATCCTTTGTCCGTCTGCGAAGAGAGAGAAGCAAGGGCACGGTGGAGAACAAGTGGACGGGAGGTCGGAATGACAATTGCAATATCTGTTTTCTGCTCCATAATCATAATCTCATCTTCTTGCAAAGATAACTAAATTCACTTATATTTGTATATTTACAAAAGCGTCTTTCGATGAAAGAATTCCTTAGAATGATGAGGCAGTACGCCTCCCCCTATAAAAAATACCTCGGCGGAGCTGTCGTCTTGAATATTCTCTCGGCGATATTCAACGTGTTCTCTTTCGCACTGGTTATTCCTATACTGAACATCCTTTTCAAAATCAACGATACCGTCTACTCCTTCATCCCTTGGGATACCGAAGGAATGAGCATCAAGGACATAGCTATCAACAACGCTTATTGGTTCGTCAGCGACTTCTCTGCTTCCCACGGGGCCATTTTCGCCCTTCTTCTCCTCAGCGCCGTCATGATAGTAATGACCGCTCTCAAGACATCCTGCTATTTCGGTGCAAGCGCAGTTATGATCCCGATCCGGACCGGTATTGTCAAGGATATCCGCAACCGCATCTACAATAAGATTCTCTCTCTTCCGATAGGATTCTTCTCGCAGGAAAGAAAGGGAGACATTATCGCCCGCATGAGCGGTGACGTCTCCGAGGTTGAGACCTCTATTACCTCATCAATCGAGATGCTGATCAAGGATCCGATTCTCATCATAGTATATTTCGGCATTCTGATCTACACCAGCCCCGAAATGATGGTATTCACTATCCTTTTCGTTCCTCCTTTTGTATGGGTGATGGGAGTTATCGGAAAGCAACTCAAGAGGAAGTCAATCGAAGCACAGAATCTTTGGAGCGACACCATGTCCCAGGTGGAGGAGACCCTCGGCGGACTCAGGATTGTCAAAGCTTTCAACGCCGAAAGCAAAATGTCAAAAAGATTTGACTCGATCACCGAGAGCTTCCGGAAGAAAATCAGCCGTGTTTCCACACGCCAGGCCCTTGCCCATCCTCTCAGCGAATTCCTTGGGACACTGATGATCCTGGTGGTCCTCTGTTTCGGAGGATCGATGATAATCCGTGGCAAGAGCTTTTTCGGAGGAAGCTTTATCGACGCTCCTACTTTCATCTTCTTCCTCATCATCCTCTACTCGGTCATCGAACCGATTAAAGAGCTTTCCAAAGCCGCCTACGGCATTCCGAAGGGCCTCGCCTCAATGGAGAGAATCAACAAAATCCTCGATGCCGAGAGCCCTATAAAGGAAAGTTCAAACCCGATATCAATAGACAGACTGGAGAAAGGTATCTCATTCAAAGGCGTCAACTTCTCCTATTCGGAGGGAAAAGAAATTCTCTCTGACATAAATCTCGATATTGAAAAGGGAAAAACTATCGCAATCGTCGGCGAATCCGGGGCCGGAAAATCCACTCTGGTTGACCTTATTCCGCGATTCTACGATGTTTCCTCCGGATCGATCACGGTGGACGGAAATGATATCAGGGAGATAAAAATCAAGGATCTCCGAAACCTTCTCGGAAATGTCAATCAGGATCCCATCCTTTTCAACGACACCATCTTCAACAACATCGCCTTTGGAGTTGAGAATGCGACCAAAGAGGAGGTAATAGCTGCTGCCAAGATTGCCAATGCCCATGATTTCATAATGGAGAAAGAGGAAGGTTACGACACCAATATCGGAGACCGCGGAATCAAGCTTTCAGGAGGTCAGAGGCAGAGGATAAGTATTGCAAGGGCCATTCTAAAGAATCCTCCTATACTCATTCTCGACGAAGCGACGGCTTCCCTTGACACGGAATCCGAAAGGGCAGTACAAGAAGCCCTGGAGAGACTTATGTCCTCAAGGACCACCATCGCCATAGCCCACCGCCTTTCGACCATCAAGAACGCTGATGAAATCGTTGTAATGAACGAAGGAAAGATAGTAGAGAGGGGGCGCCATGATGAGCTTCTCGCTCTTGGCGGTTATTACAGGAAACTTCATGACATGCAAGCACTATAATGACTAGAAAAGCTGTTATAATATCCAGAATTTTATTTGCGCTATATATTGTAGTGCTCGCATTTTTGTGCTTTGGCAACTTCAGCAGTATCCAACAAGCCCCAAAGACCATTTTGGGAATTCCGAGTGACAAAGTAGTTCACTTTCTGATGTTCCTGCCCTTTCCGATACTTTCATATTTGTCCTTCGATTGTTTTTCAAGGAAATCCTCTAAAGCCATCGTAGCAATAATCGTCACATTCCTTGTCGGAGCAATCGTCGCCGCCAGTACAGAGCTTGGTCAGGGGCTTACCGCATATCGCTCGTCCGACTCTCATGATTTCCTAGCGGATCTTATAGGACTCGGATTAGGGACCGTATGCATAATTGTCAGTAAATTAGCAAGAAAACAAAGATAATGAAAAGAATTACTTCAACTATCATCACCTTGTTGCTCATAGCTTCTCCATCATTCGGACAGAGCCGCATTTACGCTGATTTCAAGCCCGTGGGCGATTCCCTTAAAGTCCTGCTCCAGAAAAGGACATCCGTAAGGAGCGGACTCAGGGTCGAGAAGGTGATGAAGCGTGGAGACATTATCGATTTCTATTTCTCTCCCGAGCTTTCAGACTACCCGTGGACAGAGCCGGACATAAAATGGTTTAAATCTGAACTAAGAAGGCTCACTCCTTCAGCCTATAAGAAATATGCTCAAGGCGAAGTCTTCGGAAGAGGATTCGCCCTTGATGACTTGATTACTTCTCCCCTCTACTCCGACGGAAAAGCCCATAAAAGTTCGATTCGGGTGTCCGATAGGAGAACCCAGTCTCCGCTGGTTCGTCCCGCGGATGGCACCTGGTTCTCAAAAGGACTGAGCGGCAGACACATTGCACTCTGGCAAAGCCACGGAAGGTACTATGAGACAAAGACTTCCAGATGGGAGTGGCAGAGGGCGGCCCTTCACCGAACCGTAGAAGACATGTATACCCAGAGTTATGTACTCCCCTTCCTTATCCCAATGCTAGAAAATGCCGGAGCATATGTTCTTACGCCCCGAGAGAGAGACACCCAAAGCAAGGAAATAATCTGTGATAACGACCCTTCGTTCAGCGGCGACAGATACGCCGATATGAGAAAAGCCGGTCTCTATTCGGAAAAGGGCTCATGGAAGGACGCAGGAGTCGGATTCGCCGACGGAAAGGCGATATACTCCGGATACGACAATCCCTTCACAATGGGCACCGTCCGCTCTTCGGAATGCGCCGAGAAGGCTGGTGCACATGCGACTTGGACTCCAGACATTCCTGAAAGAGGTTTTTATGCCGTCTATGTATCATATAAGACTCTCGCTAACAGCTCTTCAGCCGTCAATTATACCGTACATCATCTCGGAGGTCAGAGTAAATTCATTGTCAACCAGAAGATGGGCGGAGGAATGTGGGTATATCTCGGCACCTTCGAATTCGAGAAGGGGACCTCGGGATGCGTCGTTCTCGACAACGGCACTCCGGAAGGACATAAGTTTACTAAAGGGGCCGTCGTCACCGCAGACGCTGTCCGCTTCGGCGGAGGCGTAGGCAAGATTGCAAGAGGAGATGCCGATGAAGATGTATCAAGATACACAACCTCAGGACTCCCCTGCTTTACAGAAGGTGCCCTCTATTCGATGCAGTTCGGAGGCCTCGACATGACCCTCTTCGACGAATGGGACAATGATTACACGAAGGACTATGCCGGACGCGGAGCATGGGTAAGCCATCTGAGCGGAGGCTCATGGGCCAATCCCGGAAAACCCGGCAGGGCAATACCCTTCGATCTTTCGCTCGCCTTCCATTCCGACGCGGGAACTACTCCCAATGATTCTATCGTCGGCACCTTATCTATTTATACCTCCCTCTGCGAAGGTAAATCCGTTCTCCCGGACGGAGAAAAGAGATTTAACGGAAGGGTTCTCGCAGCATCTGTCCAGAACCAGATTATCCGGGATGTCAGAAAAGAATTCGAGCCGAAATGGAGCCGCAGGCAGCTCTGGGACCGTTCATACAGCGAATCCAGGACCCCTTCGGTCCCGGCGATGCTGCTCGAACTTCTCTCCCATCAGAATCTCGCCGATATGAAATACGGCCTCGACCCGACATTCAGGTTTACAGTTTCACGCGCTATATATAAAGGTATGCTGAAATACCTGAGCGACCGCTACGGCTGTCCCTACGAGGTACAGCCTCTTCCTGTAGAATCCTTCTCCGCAACCATGGACGGGGCTCTCGCCAAGCTTTCATGGGTTCCTGCGAGCGATCCTCTCGAGCCGACCGCAAAGCCGGAAGGCTACATCCTCTATACCAGAATGGACGACGGCGCGTTCAATAACGGGATAGTCCTTACAGACTTCACGGAAAAAGACGGTAGAGTTTTTGTTGATGTCAAGATCAACCCCGGCCATCTTTTCAGTTTCCGCGTCGTCGCGTTCAACGAAGGCGGGAAGAGTTTTCCCTCAGAAGTGCTCACAGTAGGGGTCCCGACCGGAAGCAAAGGCAGTGTCCTTGTCGTAAACAATTTCGACAGAGTTTCTGCCCCGGCATGGTTCGATACTCCTACCTATGCCGGTTTCGTCGATAATCTTGACAGCGGTGTGCCATACGGAAGTGAAATCAATTTTATCGGTGAAGTCTTCGATTTCAACAGAATGGCGCCGTGGACTGATGATGATAACCCCGGTTTCGGCGGATCCTACTCGGATATGGCCGGAAAGCTGGTTGCCGGAAACACATTTGACTTTGTCTATTCCCACGCCAAAGCCTTCTTCGACAACGGCTACTCCGTCAGTTCCTCTTCAGCCTCTGCATTCGATGGAGAAAAAGGTCTTTTCACTACTCTGGACCTTATCTGCGGCAAGCAGGTAACCACCCTTATCGGACGCGGAGCGGTCGAAAACAGATATCCGGTCTTCCCTTCCGCTCTCCGCTCCTCAATAGAGAAATTCTCCCGAAGCGGCGGAAACATCCTCGTTTCAGGGTCATATATAGCTACCGATGTATGGGATCATGTATATAGTATCGACTATGAAAAGGCCGACCGCGAAGCCGCACAGGCATTCGTCAAGAATGTACTTGGCTACAAGTGGCTGACCAATTTCGGTACAAGGTCTGAAAAGGTCCTTCCCAAAAAGAACAGTCTCATACAGATGGCGTCCCCTGTCTTTTACAATCGCAGTTTCTCTCCCTCGTTCTACAGAGTCGAGAATCCCGACGGGATTTCTCCTGCCACCGAATCAGCGGAAGCATTCATGCTCTACTCCGACAGCAACATTCCGGCAGCAACTGCGTATACAGCCTCTGACCACAAGGCNNNNCTTGTCGCCAAGGCGATGGAATTTTTTGAAAAAAGATAAAATTTTTATTGTTTTTCAATAATTATTTCTATCTTTGCAATAACATTAACTGATACTCGATATGATAGCAACTTGGTGGGCAGCTCTCAGCCCCGCAATGAAAGTCCTCTGGGCAGTGACCCTCACGGCGTCCCTGATCTTCATTATCCAGAGCATCGCTACATTTATTGGAGCCGATTCAGATACCGGCGGTCTCGACATGGACGTGGATACCGGAGGCGGACTGGACGATGTCTCCAACATAGACGGAGGCTCCAACCTCTACACTTTCCGTAATTTTGTTAACTTTTTCCTCGGTTTTGGATGGACTGCCATCCTTCTTCATGAAAAAGTTTCTTCTACCGCCCTCCTTCTTTTCATCGCTGCGATCGTAGGAGTCGGTCTCGTCGCACTTGTGATGTACCTTTTCAAATGGCTCGGATCGATGCAACAGTCAGGCAACATCAACGTCTACAAATCTGCAGTCGGTTGCCAGGGAAAAGTATATCTTACTATTCCCGCCGCCAGAAGCGGAGAAGGAAAGGTCCAAATCACCATCAACAATTCAGTACGCGAGTACAATGCAGTAACCGACGGTGATGAAATAAAGAACGGAACAGCAATAAAGGTGACGGAAGTGCTCAACGACAGCACCCTTCTAGTTGAAGAATTGAACTCATTAATAATCTGATATCATGGAGGAACTTTATCTTATTCTCATTATCGTCGCCATCGTCTTTGTGACTTTGGCAGCCATCCTCAAGCGCTACAGGCGCTGCCCTTCAGACAAGATCCTCGTTATCTATGGTAAGACCGGAAAGAACAGGGAGGGATCCATTTCCTCAGCCCGCTGTATCCACGGCGGTGCAGCCTTCATCTGGCCTGTCTTCCAGGATTATGCATTCCTCGACCTCAAGCCGATTTCAATTGAGTGCAACCTTACCAACGCCCTTTCAAAGCAGAATATCCGCGTCGATGTACCCTGCCGCTTTACCGTCGGAATCTCCACCGAACCGGAGAATATGACGAATGCAGCCGAAAGGCTCCTCGGCCTGTCTGTCGACAGCATCCAGAGCATTGCTACAGATATCCTCTTCGGACAGCTCCGTCTTGTCATCGCTACTATGGATATAGAGGAGATCAACGCCGACCGCGACAAGTTCCTTGCCAACGTTTCTGCCAACGTTGAAGCCGAGCTTCGCAAGATCGGTCTGAAACTGATCAATGTCAATGTCACCGATATCCGTGATGAGTCCGGATACATCGAGGCTCTCGGTAAGGAGGCTGCAGCAAAGGCTATCAATGATGCAAAGAAGAGCGTTGCAGAGCAGAACCGTTTCGGTGAGACCGGTAAGGCAAATGCAGACAAGGATACACGTGTCAATGTCGCTGCTGCCGATGCAGACGCTGTGAAGGGAGAGAATAACGCAAGGATTGAGATTGCCAACTCAGATGCTCTCCGCCGCCAGAAGACTGCTGAGGCCGACAGAATTGCTGTCGCCGCTGAAAAAGTTCAGGCCGCAAAAGCCCTTCAGGAGGCATACCAGAGCGAGCGTGACGCCGAGCTTGCCCGTGCAGAAAGGGAGGAAGCAACCCAGAAAGCCAACATCGTCGTCGCCGCTCAGATTGAAAAGGAGAAAGCCATCATCGACGCAGAGGCAGAGGCAGAGCAGATCCGTCGCAAGGCTAAGGGTGAAGCTGACGCTATTTTCGCTAAGATGGACGCCCAGGCCCGTGGTGTATTCGAGATACTCACCAAGCAGGCCAGCGGTTTCCAGCAGCTCGTCGGAGCAGCCGAGGGTGATGCACAGAAGGCCGTTCTCATGATGATTGCCGACAAACTCCCTGATCTCGTAAAGACTCAGGTAGAGGCAGTCAAGGGCATCAACATCGACAAGGTAACCGTCTGGGACGGTGGCAACAGCGCAGATGGAAAAACGGCGACCTCAAACTTCATCTCCGGACTCATGAAATCCGTTCCCCCGCTGAACGATCTCTTCAATATGGCCGGAATGGAACTGCCAAGCTACCTTAAAGGCGCAGAGAAGCCTGCTCCCGAAGAGCAGATCGGAAAGGAGAAATAGGCCATGGCAATTATTGTAAACGTGGATGTGATGCTTGCCCGCAGGAAGATGTCCTCCGGAGAACTTGCTGAAAAGATAGGCATCACACCAGCCAACCTTTCAATTCTCAAGACTGGCAAGGCAAAAGCCATCAGACTGTCCACTATGGATGCGATCTGCAAGGCCCTTGAATGCCAGCCAGGGGACATCCTTGAATATCGTCAAGAGTGATTTCTGGAAGGCATACACTTTTTTAGGCGGCTACTCGGGGTGGCCGCCTATTTTTTTACGATACTAGCGGTATCAGCCTTTGCGCCGTGCTACGAAATTCACTTCTGGTGGCACGGGGATGGATATTTGGCGAACAGATGCCCTAGCCGATGGTGCCATGGAACGTCAGCCCGAAGGCCGGTGTTGGCAGGACACGAGTCAGGGTACTGTTGATACGGAAAAGACTAGATAATGGGGCTAGAGGCCAGTTCAAAACCACTCTTCGGGGAATATATCCGTTACTACAACAACGATAGAATCAAACTGAGGCTAAAAAGGAAGAGCCCGGTACAATACCGAGCTCTGTTCCAATCGAAGAAGGCTTCCTAAATAATCCTACTTTGGGAGGCATATCTCTTTTATAGTCACCTTCTTTAAGCATTAAGAAAGTACGGATTAGTATCCGAAGATATCCTCGAGGGAGAGTATCTTGACGGGGCCGAGAGTCTTCAGGAATGCCATGTCGAGGTCTTTGGTATCTCCGAGGATTCCATAGACATAGGTGCGGTCCTTAACCCACTTTGCATGGGTTGCTACCATGTCGTCCATAGTCATTCCGTCAACTTTTTCAAAGATAAGCTTATCAAGAGGCTCCTTGATACCGAGTTCCTTGGCATTGAGATAGCTACTGAGAACTCCTGCTCCGATGACCCTCTGCGTACGGATCTTGGAAAGGATGGAGGACTTTGCAATCTCTAGGTTCTCAGGGGCTACAGGCATGTTCTCGATGATCTCGTCGAAGCCCTCGACAGCCTTCTGGAGCTTATCGTTCTGGGAAGCGATATAGGCAAAGAATGAATAAGTGTCGTCCTTCCATGAAGGAGAATTAAGTCCGGCCATTGCACTATATGCCAGAGCTTTGGACTCTCTCATCTCCTGGAATACTATAGAATTCATCCCACCTCCGTAATACTCATTGAAAGCAGCGACAGCAGGGACCTCGGAGAGATCAAGCGTCTCTCCCCTATCGGAGTACTGATAATAATTGAACTGACGAGCGTCATAGTGGGCTACGAAAACCTCCGTAGATGGAGTCAGCCTCTTGACTGCATGCTTCTTCTCAAGCTTTTTAAGATCTGATGCGACAGAATAGCTATCGTCAAGAGTCTTCTCGACAGAAGCGACGGATGCGGGTCCATAATAGAGGATTGTAAACTGCTTGTCGGAAAGAGCCTTGAGAGCCGAGAGAACATCTTCAGAAGTCATTGCGGCCACTTGCTCGTTAGTCAAAGTGCGTTTCTTAATAAATTCAGGACCATAGAATACATAGCTCTGGAGAGCGGAGCTGCATGAGCGCTGATTCATCTTTGAATCGAGACGAGAGCGGAAAATATCCGATTTGAGCTCTGCGAGCTTCTCCTCATCCGGAGTTGCGTTCATGATCAGATCCTGTACAATGGCAAGGGCACTACCAATATTCTCGCTTAGTCCGCTGACACCGATCGTAGTGTTATTGGCACCTACGCTTACTATGAAATTGCAGGCGAGAGCATACATCTCCTTGGCTATATCATCCGCCGTACGGGTCGGAGTGCCAAGATAGGAGATATAATCAGAAGCGATTCCAAGAAGAGGAAGATCGTCTGTCCCTATATCATAGCGGAAGGAAACAGAAGCGATATCGTTCTTGACATTCTCCTTATAGAGAAGTTCAAGCCCCTTATAATCACGTACTTCCAAATCTTTTTGATAATCTACGAAGACCGGTTCGATAGGCTCCACCTCAGTAGCTGCAATCTCTGCGAGGAAGGCACTTTGCTTATCGCGGTTTGTGACGATAGGGGTAATCTTAGGAGCATCTATCTTCTTGACTGTCTTATCCTCGCCAGTCCTCTTGTAGACGGCGATATAGCTCTCCGGGCCGAGATACTTTTGAGCCCATGCTACAACTTCAGCCTTGGTAATCTTATCGACATTCTTCATGGAAGCGACTTCATCCTTCCAGGAGGTCCCGTTTATGAATGAATCGACAAACATGTCTGCACGGGAGCTGTTGCGTTCAAGAGCGCGCATCTGAGACAGTTTGACATTATTCTTTACAGAGGTCAGAAGGGTGTCGGAGAACTCGCCTGTACGAAGCTTTGCAATCTCTTCAAGAAG
This sequence comes from uncultured Bacteroidales bacterium, assembly GCA_900318955.1. Taxonomy (GTDB): domain Bacteria; phylum Bacteroidota; class Bacteroidia; order Bacteroidales; family UBA932; genus Cryptobacteroides. The sequence continues at coordinate 18,200 of ONMJ01000001.1, read as the reverse complement.
GATGGTCTTGACCTCTTCGAGATCCTGTCCCTGCTTTGCGAAACCCTCCATGATAAATGCGCCGTAATCAGTACGCTCATACGGCATCACGAAAGCGCCAAGGACCTTCTGCCGCTGCATAACGTCAAGATCGATAAGACCAGCCATACCGTTGTTGAGTATTTCTCCGGCGATGTCTGCAATCTCAGACTCCTTATCTGCCGCACCGGGAGTTCTCCATGCCAGGAGAAGGAACTCAGACTCAAATCCATAGACATCTTTTACCCTTGGAGTAGTGATAGGATCTTCCTTGATTACATTGTATTTCGGAAGGTTCTTGTTGGGTTCCCAATCGCCGAAATACTTCTCGATCAGAGCGACCATCTTGTCCGGATCAAAATCTCCCGAGAGACAGATAGCCATATTGTTAGGCACATAATAGGTATCCTTCTGGTAACGGATAGCTTTCAGCGACGGATTCTTGAGATGGTCCTGGGTGCCGATGACAGTCTGGGTGCCATAGGGATGACGGAGGAAAAGGAGGGAATCCATCTTCTCGATAGCCTTGCGGCCATCATTGGTCATGCCCATATTTTTCTCCTCATAGACGGCCTCCAGCTCGGTGTGGAATCCGCGGAAGACACAGTTGCGGAAGCGGTCTGCAGCGATTTTCACCCAGTTCTCTACCTGGTTGGAAGGGATCTCATCTACATAGCAGGTCACATCGTTACTCGTATAAGCGTTGGTGCCCTCGGCTCCAATCATGGACATCAGCTTGTCATATTCATTGGGAATAGCAATCTTCGACGCCTCATAGCTAATAGAGTCAATCTCGTGGTAGAGAGCCTCTCTCTCAGCGGGATCAGTCTTAGTCCTATAGACCTCGAAAAGAGAGTCAATCTGCTGAAGCATAGGTTTTTCCGCCGCATAGTCAGAAGTACCGAACTGCTCTGTTCCCTTGAACATCATATGCTCAAGATAATGAGCGAGGCCGGTATTGTCTGCAGGATCGTTCTTGCCGCCAACTCTGACGGCGATATAAGTCTGGATACGGGGTTCATCCTTGTTGACAGTCATATAGACCTTGAGCCCGTTCTTGAGGGTATAAATCTTCGCTTCAAGAGGATCACCCTTGACCGTTGTGTACTTGGAGCAACCTGAAGAGAGAATGGCAACGGCTGCAAGAAGTACTAATGCAAATCTGTTTCTCATATAATATTTGTTTTAACAATTATCTACAATCTGCAAATTTACAAAAAACATAAAAATTGCGTTGTTTTAAAGAAACTTATATAAATATTATATGTTTTTGGGGACGACCTCCTATCTTACAGATTAATTTTGCCGCAAAAAAGACTATGAAACCTTTTAAAACAATTACAGTACTCGCGCTCGTCGCGACTATTTCTTCAGCATGCGAGGACTTCATGGGAGGAAGAGGGGCTAGCGAACTGAGATGGCATTTTCTAAGCCCGAAGACAACCCGCACAAAATCCTATCATGAAGAAATCCCCGACACCAACGACTTTATCCTCTCTGTTTTCTCCTCGAAGGGAAAGACTCTATTCAGCGGTCCATATGGATCTTCTCCGGAATCACTCGCAGTCGACGAAGGAAGTTATACTGTTGAGGTAAAATCCGAGGAATTCACCGCCCCTTCATTCGGAAAGCCCCAATATGGCGACAGCCAGATAATTGTTGTCGGGCAGGGCGAGAAGGCCGAAGTCGCCTTGAACTGCCGGATGATAAACTCCGGACTCAGACTGGATGTAAAGGACTCATTCAGAAAGGCTTTCCCCTCCGGGGTGCTTTTTCTAGGCTCGCCTGAAGGCAAACTCCTATACAGTTACTTTGAAGACAGGGTGGCCTTTTTCAAGCCAGGACAGGTCTCCCTCACTCTTTCCAACCAGGGAAAAGATGAGATTCTCTTCACAAAGACCCTCGATGCCCAGGAAGTGCTGACAGTCGGTCTCTCGGCTTCTGTTTCCGGCTCTCTGTCCGGAGGAATGACAATTGTGATCGATACTACCAAAATATGGAAATCAGAAGATTACATCGTTGGTGAAGGTTCTTCGGATGGCTTAGGAATCGGTAACGCCCTAAGTATCTCCGAAGCAAAAGCAGCAGTAGGATCAAAGGATGTATGGGTCTATGGTTACATAGTTGGAGGTGATCTGTCCTCCAGCGGATCCAAAATCAACACCGGACCTACATTTACCAAAAACACCCATTTCGCGATCGCCGCCAGATCTTCGGTAACATCCAAAGAATCATGTCTTTCCGTCGAGCTACCGAAAGGACCTGTGAGGGATGCGCTCAATCTTGTCTCCCATCCCGACCTTCTCGGGAGCAGAGTATACCTGAAAGGGAATATCGTCGAAGCTTACTACGGCATTCCGGGGGTAAAAGAAGTCTCCGATTTCATGCTGAAATAAGAAATATCGAATTCTAATTTGAATATTCATGATTATTTGCTACTTTTGCATTCCATTCTATTGAATGGTTGCTGCGGAATTAGCTCAGTTGGTAGAGCGTTGGCTTCCCAAGCCGAAGGTCGCGAGTTCGAACCTCGTATTCCGCTCAAAGGTCGATAGAATTATCTGTCGACCTTTTTGTTTTGATAGTAGTAGTATAATAATCATAAAATGAAAAAGACAATCATAATCTCTTTCGCAGTTCTGGCCCTTGCCTCCTGTGGAGGACACAAGAGCGCGATTGAACACGAAATCGATGATTACGCAACTGTAACAGTGCCTGTTCCGGATCTTTCCGGCATTTCCGACAATGGAAAAGAAGTGCTCAATCTCTACCGTTTCGCTGCACAGGAAGCAGACAACATCTATTGGAAACAGTACTTTGGCGACAAGGCTCTGATCGATGCGATTGAAGCTCCGGACGTGAAAAAGTTCGCCCTCATTAATTATGGTCCTTGGAACCGCCTCGACGGTAAAACATTTATCGAAGGCTACTCAGAGAGGGCTGCAGGAGTCAATTTCTATCCCGCAGACATAACCTCGGAAGAGTTTGACTCATGCAATCTTGAAGATAAGGAAAGTCCTTATACTCTTATTAAAAGAGACAGCACAGGCCTCAAGGCAGTCTGGTTCCATGATGAGTATTCAGAAGAAATCAACAAGATTTCCGCCTTCCTCACCGCAGCCGCCGATATTACTATCAAGCCCAGCGTCCGCAATTATCTTCTCAAAAAGATTGAAGGTCTGAAGACCGACAATTACTATGACTCCGACATAGCTTGGCTCGAGATGGAGGACAGCAAGATGGACCTCGTGATCGGCCCTAATGAGACAAATGACGATCAATTCAAAGGGATCAAGAAATCCTACGGCGCCCTTGTTCTTCTGAAAGACCTTGTCAGAACCGATCACCTCGGCAGATACGCCGCTCTTATACCTGAGCTTCAGAAAGAGCTCCCCTGCCCTGAGCAGTTCAAGGCATTCGCCCCCGGCAACTTCTCGGATGTATTCGTTTGCGACGCTCTCTACTATGCAGGAAGCTACAATGCAGGTGTAAAGGAGATAGCTATCAACCTCCCGTATGACGAGCGCGTTCAGGAGGAAAGAGGCACTCGTACAATCCTGCTTGGAAATGTCATCGATGCCAAATTCAACAGCATCATCAGCCCTGTAGGAGAGCTCTTCCTCTCTGAGGACTTCCCCAATATCGACCGCAACGCCTTCCTTATCAATCTCGCTTTCAGGGAGATGGCCCACGGGCTTGGAGTCAAGGAGACAGTAAACGGCAAGGGTTCGGTCACCGATGCTCTCGGAAGTCACGCGCTGACTTGGGAAGAGGCAAAGGCTAATGTGGTCGGAGCATACCTCGCTTCCAACAACATCAAACACGACGATACCTCCATTCTCGTTTCTCGCGAGAACAGCATTGCTACATTCATAGCCAGCCTCATTCGCTCCCAAAGATATGGTGAAGGCGAGGCTCTCGGAAGAGCCAACATGATGATTCTCAATTATTTGATGAAAAATGGAGCCCTCTCAAGGAATGGATCTGCAAAGTATAAGATAGACTATGCCAAGACCCGTGAGGTGCTCGGAGAGCTGGCCGGAATCATTCTCAAGACTCAGGCTGAAGGAGATGTCGCTTTTGCCGAATCATTCGAAAAAGAGTATGCCGGAAAGCCCGCATCTTTCGACGAGGACAGAAGGCTGATGAGCCTTGAAAAAATTCCTGTTGACGTAGTCTTCGACTTTAAGAGATAATACTGATGGGAGCTCTTTTTACCGGCAACGGCATAGCCCACTCGATTTTGCTTTTTGCAGTAGTTATCGCTCTGGGCCTGTACCTAGCAAAATTTAAGGTCAAAGGTGTTTCCATTGGTTCAACATGGATTCTCTTTGTAGGAATCATCCTAAGCCATTTCGGACTGAGGTCCAATCCGATAGTTCTTTCTTTCATGAAAGACTTTGGATTGATTCTGTTCGTTTTCTCAATCGGTCTTCAGGTCGGTCCCGGATTCTTCTCGGCTTTCAAGAAAGACGGAGTCAAACTCAATCTTCTTTCGACAGCCCTCGTCCTTCTCGCTGTCATTGTAACAGTTGCAATTCACTTTATCACCAAAGAGAGCATATTCACAATGACGGGAGTAATGTCTGGAGCAGTTACCAATACCCCTGGTCTCGGAGCTGCGCAGCAGACTCTCAGCGATTCCGGAGTAGCAGGAGTCAGCCCGACCACGCTGGCCTCGGCTTATGCAGTCGCCTACCCTATCGGCGTTCTCGGAGTCATCTTCCTTCTTATCCTCTCCAAGTCTCTTTTCAAAATCGATCTCGACCATGAGAGGGAAGCACTTGATAAAGAGCAGGATACCGGAGACACGGCTAGAAGGATGCACTGCCAGGTAAGTAATCCGGCAATCTACGGAAAGACTCTCAAAGAAATTGTTGCGGATATGGGCGACAGATTTGTAGTCTCCCGCATCCTCCACGATGGAAAAATAACGACGCCCGGACCGCAGACTGTCTTTCATGAGGGAGATAAGCTTCTCATAGTAACCGACCATAAAGACGTCGATACCGTTCGAATCATTTTCGGAGAGGAAGTGCCACTTCACCAGGAAGACTGGAACAGGATGGACTCTCATATGGTGCCGAGAAAACTCACCATCACAAACACTTCCCTTACCGGAAAGCACCTATACCAACTCGGCTTCAGGAAGAAATACAACGTAACAGTAACGAGGGTCATCCGCTCCGGAATCGAGCTTGTAGCCCGTCCTGGACTGATTCTCCAGATGGGAGACAGCATCATCGTAGTCGGCACGGAAGAAGATATCGAAGCCGCTTCCAAGGTAGTCGGCAACAAGCCCGAGAGACTCTCCCACCCCAATCTTGTCCCGATATTCTTCGGAATCGCACTGGGAGTTATTTTCGGAAGTCTTCCGATTGCAATACCCGGAATCCCCCAACCGGTCAAACTCGGTCTGGCAGGCGGTCCGCTTATCATCGCCATCCTTCTCGGTTACTTCGGTCCGAGGCTGAAAATAACCACCTATACTACTACCAGCGCCAATATGATGCTAAGGGAAATCGGTATCTCTTTCTTCATGGCTGCAGTAGGTCTTGACGCAGGAAAGACGTTCGTCAGCTCAATTACCGCAGGTGGTTACTGGTGGATCCTTTATGGAGCCCTCATTACTCTGATACCTATAGCGACAATTATTCTATTGTCACGACTGGTATTCAAGCTCAATTTCTATGAAATCTGCGGACTCGTCTCCGGAGGAACCACTGATCCGGCAGTCCTTTCCTTCGCTCAGAATCTATATGGAACCGACTACGCATCAATCAATTACGCGACGGTATACCCTCTTACAATGTTCTTGAGAGTACTCGTCGCGCAGCTGATGATACTACTTGCGCTCTGATAATTTGGTAATTATCTCATCCAGCGCAGGGACCATGGAGGCAAGAAGTTCGCTGGATACATCACAAGCGATTTTTCTAAATATTTCTTAAAAAAGGCCCTCAACTATTGTAAGGGCCTGATTTTCAAATATTCTAGAACTGATAGTTGATCCCGATACCAATCCAAGGATCAGCATTTAAAGCATTGTAGAAAGTGTGAGCAAGCTCAACAGAAATGATGAAGTTCTGGTTCATCGCAATCTTGAGACCGGCACCGGCAGAAGAGATGATATCACCTTCCTTGGAAGCATCGTAGATTGTGCCTGCAGCCTTGGACAAGATGTCAGAACGATAAGTCTTCGTGATGACACCGCAGTCGAAGAACGGATTGACAGCGATATAGAAGAACTGGTTCAAAAGCTTGAAGTTGAAGAGCTTTACTCGGAGTTCGGTATTTGCCCATGCGAAACCTTCAGTGAGGATACGGTTCTCGCGGATACCACGGATGGTGTTGCCGCTTCCGAAGCCCTCGGAGATCATATTACGCTGGACAAGGAGAGGAACATTCTGAATCATGCAGAAGGGAGTCTCGCCAAAGACAGTGCCCTGGTAAGCAAGACGATATGCGAAGACGGGATCTCCTGCCTTGATATGGATAGGAATAGAGATGTAATGACGGAAATAAGCGCAAACCTTGACATAGGGATCGGCGAAGTTTCCGAAAACGTCGGGACTACCGTTGACATAAGCCTCAGCCCAAATGCCGCGGTTAGGAGCAGCTTCTATATCACGAGTATCGAAAACGAAGCCTGCATTCATCTCAAGAACCTGACCGCCGGCTGCTTCTGCAGCTGAGATAGCGCCAATCTTCTGGTATTCGCGATAAAGTGTATTATTAAGGTCATAGCCATAGCGCTCATTCATATCGCCGAGCTTCCAGTTCCAATAGTTGACGCCGGCAGCCCAGTTGAGATGGTCAACGATTCGACCCTGGACATTTGCAAGAGCACGGAACATCTTGCGGCTCATTCCATAATAATTGATTCCGGTCTCCTTGTTGGCCCAGAGAGTGTTGTCAGTCAGAGACGCCGGTCCGTTGAATCCCCAGAAATTATAGAGAGGGTCATCCACGAAAGTAGCGGATGCATTAACTCTCATGTTCGGAATCAGATACTTGGAGTCATAAGCCAGGTAAAGACGGGTACGTCCCTTTGTGAAATGGGAGGCCTCCCAGCTGATCTTATGAAGAGGATCGGGGTATGTCGCACCATCGCCATAATAATAAACATCTCCGAATGCTCCGTACTGAAGACCATTGTCAACAGAATAAGTAGCACAAGGAAGAACGCCGAAACTCCAGCCTGTCTTCATTTCCTTTTCCTGGGCGGAAAGTCCAACGAGACCACCGGATATCAGCAGAGAGAGAACTGAAAGTAAGATTTTTTTCATTTTATAATCGGTTAATAGTAATTTTGATGCAAAAATATAAAATCTTTTTTACATACAGCCTGATTATTCGAAATCAGCACCATTTTATGGCCAAAATCCTTAACTTTGTAAGGAATAAGCTTAATCAATATGGATAGAAGGGATTTTCTTAAAACTTCAGCATTCGGAGCTGCTCTTTTCGGTCTTTCGGGAGTCAGTGGGTGCCGTGTCAAAGTCAAAAACGACTTTGACACCATAATAAAGAACGGTTTCATCTACGTTGGAGACGGGAAAGCTCCTATCAAAGGAGATCTCGCTATCAGGGACGGCAAAATTGCTGCAATCGGGGAAAACCTCGGGAAGAACGCTGCGACCGTCCTCGATGCCAAAGGGATGGCCGTCTCCCCCGGTTTCATAGATATCCATGTCCATACGGACACCAATCTATTCGATGCACCAAAAGGCGACAGCCGCATATTTCAGGGCATCACAAGCGAGGTCGGAGGGAACTGCGGCTATTGCCCTTTCGTCTATTCCGACGAGGCATGGGAGCAGCGGAAGGACCGCCCGAGAAAAGGCGGACCGGCATGGAGAAATATCGACGGGTTCTACAAGAGGCTCGAAGACAATAAAATCGGCATCAATTATTCAAGCCTTGTCGGTCATGGGGATATCCGTGAGGCAGTGGTCGGCCCATACAATGTAAAGGCCACTGACGAGCAGATACGCTCGATGTGCTCAATTCTCGACGAGCAACTTTCCATGGGCGCAATAGGGCTTTCCTATGGACTCGAATATGCCCCTGGATGCTACTCGGACACAAGGGAGATGGTAGCCCTCAACAAGGTGGTTGCGAAGCACAACGCACTCTATACCATCCATATGCGAAACGAGGACGACCGCGTCCTTGAAGCAATGGACGAAGCTATTGAAGCCGCCCGCCTATCCGGAGCGCGCCTTGAAATATCGCACCTGAAGGCCCAGAATCCTGCCAATTTCGAGAAAATCGACCGGATGCTTAGGAAAATTGACGATGCAGCCGCAGAGGGTATCGACATTGCCTTCGACCGCTACCCATATACCGCTTTCTCGACGGGTTTCACCTCATTTATCCCTATAGAGCTTCGTGATGGCACGGACAAAGATATCTATGCCCGCCTGAACGACCCCGCAGCGTGTGAGAAAATCAAGAAATATGCATATAGCCGCCTCGAGCGATTCGGAGGGCCGCAGCAGGTTATTGTAGCAGGTTGCAATGCTCCTGAAAATGCCGCCTATTCCGGGAAGAATCTCTCGGAATGCTGCAAGCTTTCCGGACTCGACGAATGGGAAATGATCCGTCATCTTCTGATTTCCGAACGGCTGCAGGTGAACCAGGCAACTTTCGCAATGAAAGAGGAGAACCTCTTGAAAATTTACGGCCACCGCCTTTCGATGCCCGCTTCTGACGGAAGCGTTTATTCACCGGAAGGAGTTCTTGGTAAGGAACTTCCGCATCCGAGATCCTATGGTACATTCCCTCGCTTTTTCGAAAAATTTGTAAGGGAAGAGCGCCTTCTGGACCTATCGACGGCAATCTATAAATGCACAGGTCTTCCTGCATCAAGGGCGAAATTCAAGGAAAGAGGTATGCTCATCCCCGGGTACGCTGCTGATGTGACCATCTTCAATCCTGAAACGATTGCTGACAAAGCGACTTATGCAAAGCCGCACACCTTCCCTTCAGGCATCCTACACGTATTCGTAAATGGCGTATGGACAATAAAAGAAGGGGCTCACACCGGAGCCCTCGCCGGAACTATTCTAGGTGGAGACCAACTAAGCAGATAAATATAGATATGAGCAATATTGACAAAGTTCTTGCGTTTAATCGCGAATATGTAGCCTCCAAAGGCTATGAGAAGCATATTACTGACAAGTTTCCCGACAAGAAACTGGCTGTGCTTAGTTGCATGGACACCCGTCTATCCGTACTGCTGCAAGAGGCTCTCGGGCTTAAGAACGGCGATGCCAAGATAATAAAGAATGCCGGAGCGGTTATCCCTTCGCCGTGGGATTCCGCCATGAGAAGCCTTATCGTCGCCGTCTATGAACTGGGCGTTACCGAGATTATGGTTGTTGCTCATACTACATGCGGTGCCTGCCACATGAGCTTCGCTCATTTCAAGGAGGAAATGCTCTCCCGGGGCATTCCTGAATCCTCCCTGCAGAGGACAGATATTGATCTTGACTCTTGGCTCGAAGGCTTCCATGACACCGAAAAATCGGTCCGCAGTACAGTGGAAACAATTGTCAATCACCCGCTTATACCATCCGATATCACCGTCCGCGGTTTCATCATCGACTCTGCTACCGGGGAACTTTCCGAAGTCCTCCCCAGAAAGTGATTTGATAATTAATTGCGCTCCTCGAGGATCTGCTTCGCTGCATTCTTTGTGTCGACCTTCTCAATTATACGCTCGAGAATGCCGTTCTCATCAAAGATAAAAGTGCGCCTAAGAGTGCCTAAGACCGTCTTTCCGTACATTTTCTTCTCGCCAATAGCTCCGAAAGCCTCGTGCATCGCCTTTGTGGCGTCAGAAAGAAGAGTGAAAGGGAGTGAATGCTTTTCAGCGAATCCGGCATGGGATTTCTCGCTGTCCTTACTCACACCGACAACATTGTATCCAGCTGCTTTAAGCGCGTCAAAGTTGTCCCTGAATGAGCAAGCCTCAGAAGTACATCCCGAGGTATTGTCCTTGGGATAGAAATAAATGATGGTTTTTTTCCCGATAAAATCTCCGGATTTTACCGTATTGCCCTTCTGATCCTTAACCTCGAAAGAGGGCATCTTGTCTCCAATTTTCAGCATATCAATTTCTACTACTTCAGAAAAACAAAGAACACAGCCAGGACAAGACAGACAAAGGCGGCAAGATGATTCCATTGGAGCGTCTGTCCCTTGAAGACGAACATTACAATCAGGGTAAAGACTGTCAGCGATATCACCTCCTGGATGACCTTGAGTTGCATCAGGTTGAAGGGGCCTCCGTTACCTTGGAAGCCGATTCGGTTGGCCGGGACGGTCAGGCAGTACTCAAAGAAAGCTATTCCCCACGAAAAGAGAATGACCAGGATAAGCGGCCACCCGGTGCTGATTTTCATTTCGCTGAGTTTCAGATGCCCATACCAGGCAAATGTCATGAAAACATTTGATGCAACAAGCATCAGTATCGTCCAGATACCGTTCATATTTCTCTTGAGTAAATCATTGATCCCCAAGAAATTCCCGGGGACCGGTAATATGAGATTATTTCAGTGAGAGGCCGATTTTGAATGCATCGCCGACAGTCTCACCGAGAACGATATACTTGTTATTGAATGGATCGAAAGTGATGGGCTGGAGTTTTTTCACATCTACCCTACCCTCTTCGTCCAGGATGCTCTCGTCCGCACTGACATTGACAATCTCGCCTTTCAAAATGCCAGTTTCCTCATCGTAGGAGATGAGTTTGCACTCAAGGGCAAGCGGAAGCTCCTTGATAAGAGGTGCATCCACGAAAGATGATTTTTCCACATGCCATCCCGCCTTTGCAACCTTATCCGGGACCTTGTTGCCGGAAACCACACCGACATAGTCACATGCGACCATCTGGGAAAGAGTTCCCATGCTGACTGTAAACGCACCCCTTGCACGGAGGTCCTTCACGGTCTTATGGCCTTTGGAAAGGTCCATAGATATTTCCTTATAGTCGGATATACCTCCCCAAGCCGCATTCATCGCTGAAGGGACATCGTTCTCGCCATAAGCGGCGATAATCAGCACGGGCTGAGGGTAAGAAAAGGGCTTCGCGCCGAAATTCTTTCTTGACATGTTTATCTTTACTTATTTCGAGCCGCAAAGATACTGAATAATCGTCAGATAACGAAATTTTGGGAATCGTCCGCTTCTTGTTTTGCATAATTTTCAAGCGAATTGGCCATATCGATGAACTTCACCTGGTCCCCTTCGAACATCATCTCGATCGTGCCGACCTTTCCCGCCCTGTTTTTTGCAATGATTATCTGAGCCCTCACGTAAGCCTCCGGGCTATCATCAAGTCCATACATTCCCGGTCTATGAACGAATAAGACCATATCAGCATCTTGCTCGATTGATCCTGAATCCTTAAGGTCGCTAAGGATTGGACGGCCATTGCTCCCGGATCTTCCCATTGGATTCCGGTTGACCTGAGAGAGAGCAATGATGGGTATTCCGAGCTCTTTTGCCGCCGCCTTCAACTGCTTGGATATCTCAGTTATCTTCTGTACTTGCCCGGATCCTCCGCTGACATTCACAGTAGCCTCCATAAGCTGAATGTAATCGACAAATATGATCTCTATCCCCTTCTCGCGCTTTAGTCTCATAGCTTTTGATTTGAATTCAGTAATATGAAGTGAGGAGGTATCATCGATGTAAAGAGGGGCCGAGACGAGCTTTGATAAACTCTCCTCCAGCCGAGTCCATTCACCATAATCCATGGGGATCTTGCCCTTCAGTTTATCTGAGGGAATGCCTGATTCCGCAGAAATCAGCCTGTCTGCCAATTCAATATCTGTCATCTCCAGCGAGAAAAAAGCTGTCGGTCTGTTGAAGTCAACCGCAGCATTTTTTGCCATATTGAGGGCAAATGCCGTTTTCCCTACAGATGGGCGGGCTCCAACGATAATCAGGTTACCCGGTTGCCACCCCATTGTATAACTATCCAGTGACGGAAACCCTGAAGGGACACCTGAAAGACCATTTTTACCCTGCACCTCGGCAATCCTCTCCAACGAGCGGTTCACCGCATCCCCTACCTGCACAAAGTCCTTTTTGATATTGCCCTGAACCGCTTGATATACTTCACTCTGCGATTCTGTTATCAGTTTGTCAACTTCGTAAGTAGGGTCGAATGCATTCTTCAGAACTTTATAAGCAACAACTATGAGGTCGCGCTGAATGGTTTTCTGCAACAGGATTTTGATATAATACTCTATATTTGCGCCAGAGCCCACGTTCGAAGTCAGCTTGGCCAGCATGACAGGGCCACCAACTTCGTCTAATACCCCGTCCTGACGAAGTCTCTCGGTCACAGTAGTTACATCGATTGCCGAGCGGTCTTTAAAGAGTCTTGATATAGCTTTGAAAATCAATCTCATCCTAGGATCATAGAAACTACTTTCTTTTAAAGACTCTACACCTTGAAGGGCACAATCACTCTCAATCATCATTGCACCAAGGACAGCTTCCTCTACCTCAGGAGAATATGGCGGCTTGTTGCCTAATTCAATAGCTGCTGCTGCGACGACATCTGTATAGCTTTTTTTTCTTGTCTTATTCTCTTTTACCATAATAAAGTAGCCATCAGCTGTTTATTTCATCATAAACTGATAATGGCCTGCATTTTTCAGGACAAGACAAGTCCCCCGCGCAACGGCCTTGAGCGGATCTTCTGCAACGTGGAAAGGAATATTTACTTTGTCGGAGAAACGTCTCGCTATTCCTCGCAGCAAGGACCCTCCGCCTGCCAACCAGATTCCGTTCCGGACTATATTTGAATAAAGTTCGGGTGGAGTTTTTTGGAGGACTTTCAAGATTTCATTCTCAATCTTGGCTATAGTCTTGTCTATGCACATTGCGATCTCGCTATATTCTATGGAAGCTTCAAGCGGAAGGCCAGTGACTATATTTCTACCGGTTATTACAATTGGCTCAGGAGCCTCATCCTCTGGCAGTTCAGGCAAGACAGAACCTACCGCAAATTTGATTTGATCCGCTGTGGTTCTCCCGATATGGATATTGTGTTGCTGGGCCATATGGTCGATAATGTCAGTTGTAATCTCATTCCCGGCAATATGGATGCTAGCTGACTCAACAATGCCTCCAAGAGAGATAACAGCAATTTCCGTGGTTCCTCCGCCTATGTCAACAATCATATTTCCATTAGGAGCGGTTACATCCAGCCCGATTCCAAGCGCGGATGCCATTGGCTCGTAAATCATCTCCACGAAGTTGGCCCCGGCATGAGAAGCGGAATCGCGTATCGATCTCATATCCACGGGGGTGCTTCCTCCCGGGATGCCAATAATAGTTTTCAGGGCGGGAGAAAATATTGTTCTTTTCTTTCCCGTCGCCTTTCTGATGAACTCCGTCAACATCATTTCTGCCGCATCGTAGTCAGCAATCACTCCATTCATCAGAGGACGGACAGTTGTAATGCCCGGAGGGGTATGCTCTTCCATAAGTTGCGCCTGCAATCCTAGTGCAATGAACTTGCCGCTCTTGGAATCAATAGCGATGATACTGGGCTCATCGAGAACGACCTGGTCGTCCTTGAAAATCACTGTGTTGGCCGTGCCCAAATCAATGGCCAACTCTTGTCTGAAAAATGCCATGGTATAAGGTTTTAGTTTATTGTTTTTCCGGGAGAAAATACGCAGTACGAAGTGCCCATTCAGCACCCATTGACTCATTACCGTAATAACTGCCTTTACGGTGGAGATTATCAGTATAGATGAGGTTCATCAGAAGCAACTTTGCCAGATTATCAGAAGGATTGTCAAGGATATGTCTCACATAAGCCTTAGCTACCAATAGCCTGGCATTGTCATAAAGATTATCAGGAATTTCGGACCACGTTGAGATGCCGAATATCTGTGCCTGGGCACGAAGACGCCAGGATATCCAGACTTCAAACAGATACTTCGAATAGCGTCCGTCTTCTATGAGCTCACCAAGATAATCCACCTCATAAGGGAAACCATAACATGCCATTTCAAGTGCCAGAACGCATTTTGCGTCAAAGCTTTCAGCCTCTACATATCTTTTTTGCAAGGGAATAGAAAGCCTATAAAGTTCGTCGTAATCAACATCTTCAGCCAATCGCTTCTTTAAAATGGTTACATAGTCAGATACATACTTCGTTTTGTCGTATAGCTCCCAGAATTGTTTTTCAACTTCGTTTTTCTCTTTGAGAGAAAGAAAATCCGGAGTATCAAAAGGGACGTTCACCAGTTCAGAAAAAATGCTTGCCATCATCTCTGTCTCCTCAGGGATATAATCGATTGTAGTCAGCATTCCGACAAGTTTCTTTGCAAGTGAGCGGCAGCGAGTATTGCGGAATGCCAACTCGTACTCATTCGAAAGGAGAGGCAGAGTTCCTCTTATGGTTTCAGTCGAAACCGAGTCTACGCAGTTTGAATTCTCGCGTTCAAACAGTTCCTCTGCGTTGACAAAGCGCCTGAGAAACGCCGCTTTGTTCCAGCGCTCAGCAAACGAGGCCAGAAAAGGAGTTGAGGTTTTACCTGTATAGTAGCAGCCTTTAAGAAACTTCGCATTCACTAGCCCGAGAATGCTCTCCTCTTCACCAACCGGGATATTAGCTTCCATCTGCCTTATAGATGTAAAAGAGGCCTTTGGCGTATACTCAAGGAAAATATCCGAATCCTCCGGCTCGTTCTTTTCCTCTAAATTAACTTCTAATTCAGGTGATCTCTCAACAAAAATTCCGGAATTATTACAATCCCTGCTACTACAGCCTGAAAGTAGCGAAAACAGCACAATCCCGGTTATAGGGATTGAGGTAATCAAATGCTCCATAAGTTGGTGATGAAATTGATTTTCGGGTTGTCAACGTAATGTTTCAGACACAAAAATACAACCTCGCAGCCACGAAATAAAAGCTAATTTACCAAGTGTAAAACTGCGGTTTGAAGTGACCTCGCAACTTCATTTCATACCGCATTTTTTTATTTCATACAAAACCATATCAGTGGCCTTGCACATCTATTTCGAAAAACTTATATTTGCTTTATCGTGTCCAAGTTTATCGTCATATCTACCAATACAGAGCTGCTGAGGGTTCCCTCAGACCGGCTGATGTTCATCACTTCTGACGGCAACTATTCCAAAGTCTATACTCAAGACGGTCACTACCGTCAGGTTGCCTATCAGCTCGGTCAGCTTGAAGACATAATTGGCGATCAACTTGGAGAAGAAGAGACTCCTTTTATCAGGATAGGAAAGAGTCTGATTGTAAACAGGGACTATATCTATCTGATAGATGTTTCTTCGCAAGTTATCATTGTCTCCGACTGCCAGGGGCAGTTTCACACGCTCCAGGCTTCCCGGAAGGCTCTGATCAGTATCAAAGTATTAATGGAAAACACTGAGCTATGAGTAATTATAAGGACGGCATGCGCGATGATGAAATCCGCATAATCGGAGCTCAGTCGCGGAAACCACAAGTAGAGGTCTTTTCTTCCCGGGTGGACGAGCCAAATCCTTCTGAACTCCCTAAAAGAGAGTACAGTTCTTTTCAGATGGATATGCCCAATCACCCTAAACCCGTTAAGAAGAAATGGTATCTCTGGCTTGCCCTTCTTGCGATTTTGCTCATCATCGGACTCATCCTTCTTCTTCATTTCAGAACGGCCAAAGAAGATCCATATAATGGCGTTTTTGAACCGAGAGAAGAAGTAACTGTCCAGCCCGTCAAACAAGAAAAGAAGCTACTTGGACATGAGGCGGATTCTTTATCAAGTTACACTGAAAGAATAGATACCGTTATCAACGATGTCGGGCTCGCGATCTTCATCCCTTACAATGCAACACCGGAATTATGGGTAGGGAGACCGCCGGAGAAAGACCCTAACATCATTCTTTCGGTTCAGGCAGCAGATATCCGGGCTGACAACAAAGAAATCCTTGGGGCGTTTGTGGATAAGGGAACACCATTGGCTTGGGGACAGTCAAAATCAGGTTACTGTGCTATCATCAATGGAAAGATGACAATCGGAACATCTGAAAACACGCCTTTTTTCGAACAAGCTACCGAAACAGGAGGATATTTCTTCCGTCAATTCTCCCTTGTGAACAAAGGCGCCCTGGTTGAAAACGAGCTGAAGAATAAGAGCGTAAGAAAAGCCCTTTGTTCCCGATACGGTCAGATCTTCGTTGCCGTCACTGCATCAGATGAGTCTTATCATGATTTCTCTCAGGCTCTTGTAGATTTGGGTGTTGAAGATGCAATCTCTCTCGTTGGAAGTAAGTATGCATTTGGCTGGTGGATTGACCGGGATGGTGTTAATACTTCATTTGCCGATGGGTGGCATAAGTACAAGAAGGAGAATTATTTGATGTGGAGAATGTAATCGTGACGCAGGTATCTTCGTACTAGGCACATATTCTTATTATTAATTAATTACGATTGGAGGTTATTATGGAGAATCCGCTTTAATTTGACCCCCTCAATCCGCACCTAATTGACCCCCCCCTTATCTTTTCTTTTCATCGAAATCGAGAATGCAGGCTGTAGGGATGAAAAACCACACCAGCCTGCATTCTATTTAGGTTTTCGTCTTTAAGACCTGGGGGTCATTTTGAATCGGACGAGTGTCTTTCCCTGAAAAAAGTTGACTCGAAAAGCACGAGTTAACGATGTTTATTTATCAAACGAAGAAGCGCGAACTGTACTATGAGCGGGTCATAGCGCTGTATCAACAGACCGGTTATGGGAAGAAACGGCTGGGAAAGCTGTTTCCCGAAATTGGAGAGAAGACTATTTCCAGATGGATTGCTAACTTTGTATCCGAGAACCCGCAAGTAGCATCCATGAAACGAGCGAAACCAGTACGAACAGCCCCTGTTCAAGCGCCGGAAGTTCAATCTGAAAAGCTTCCGACGGATGTCCAGGAACTCCAGGCCGAACTGAAGAGACTGCGGGCGCAGCTGGCTAAGGCGGAGATCAAAAAGCTGGCGCCAAGCAGTAGACAACCTGCGCGCAAGGAACCCCAAACGATATGAGGTTCAGCATCTTTGCGAGCTGTTTGGCGTGACGAAGCAGGCGTATTACAAACATGATGAATCAAGGGTCCTGGCCCAAGCGGCAAGGGATGCCTTTGCGTTGGAATACATCAAACACGTCCGGACCAAGGATCCCGGGATAGGAGGGGTGAAGCTCTGGCATATGTACAGGCGAGACTTCAAGGGTAATGACCCCCTCGGGCGCGACAGGTTTGTGGATATCATCAACGAGCACAACCTGAAAGTCCGCATGAAGGTGCGGAAGCCGCGGACGACGGACTCGTCACATGGACTTCCCACATACCCCAACCTTGTAAAGGACTTTATTCCAACAGCCCCCGACCAGTTGTGGGTGAGCGACATTACATACATCACCATCTGGGAGGATGCTTGGCACTACTTCTTCTGCTATCTTTCGCTCATCCTGGATGCCTATACAGAGGAAATCGTCGGCTGGAGCGTGGGTCCTACGCTAGAGACCGCCTATCCGCTCAAGGCGCTTAAGATGGCGCTAAAACGTATAAGCGGGAAGAAAGACATCGAACTCATCCACCATTCCGACCGAGGGTGCCAGTATGCAAGTTCCGACTACATAAAGCTACTGAACGACAATCACATCCAGATCAGCATGACGGAATCCGGAGATCCCAAAGATAATGCCCAGGCGGAACGCATTAACAATACGATGAAGAATGAACTGTTCAAGGATATACGTTTCTCCCGCATTGCTGAAGTCGTTGCCGCGGTCGCTCATGCCGTAGACTTCTACAACAACGAGAGGCCTCATATGAGCATCGATATGATGACGCCAGCCGAGGCGGCCTTCTGTGAAGGTGAAATCAAGAAACACTGGATCAGTTATCGCGAGAGGGCTATCCGGGAGAAACAGGCATTGGAAATCCCTGAAAATAGTTTACCTTTGTCCATCGTTCAGGGGTCTCCCTCCGGCCTCCGGCCGTCAGTCAACCCCTGAACGGGATAAGACCTGGAAAGACAACCAAAAGACGGCAGTCAACCTAAACCAGTAATAACGTAAACCAGAGTCAACTTCTATCAGGGATAGACTCAATCTGAGTCAACCTAAATCCGGAAAGGACAGAGGGGGTCAC
>ONMJ01000009.1 GCA_900318955.1 uncultured Bacteroidales bacterium | reverse complement strand
GGTCTCCGCGAGGATGTCCAGCACAGGTTTCTTGTCGCCCGCCACCGGCGAGACCAGTTCATTGGGCTTGGTGGAGACCGACACTATCCGCTCAGGAAGGAAGTCGTTCAGCAGCATCTTGAGACTCTCCATGTCCTGTTGGAAGACATACTTGAAGGCAACGTCGCACAGAAGGTCGAGGAAAGGCTTTTCCATGATGTCCCGGATGAGTCTCTCTTTCTCCCAGTCCGTCAGTGAGCGGAGGTTTTCCAATTCGTCGACGATTCTCTTGTAAACCGTCATCTGTTCAGGTGTAAGAATGATTTCTGTCATTAGAATGAAGTATTAGGTATTCATACTGCACTCTTCCCCGTGAAGAATGCCCGGCCCACCGGAAACGATGAACCGGACAGCAATAATAAGCTAAATTATCCCTCCCGAAGACAAAAAACACAAATTGTTTTTTTGTTAGAAGTAAAAAACAGAAAAAACTAATAATGACTAATCCCAGGCATCCCAATCTCATCCATGCAAACCTGCCTTTTCCGTGGATGAAATTGCTTTGGACAATCGGAGGGCGAAGGCGGAGGCGGCCTGGAGGGGTTGCCCCGCAAACCTTCCGCTTCGCTTCATCCCTCCCATAGCCATCTTGCCGGCTGTCAGGAAACAAGTTCCCTTCCATCCGTCAATCTGCCTCTGGGCCCCTCCCGTTCACGTGGTCACGGGCGGCCACGGGTTTGCAGAGACAACCCCTCCAGGCCGACAATCTCTGCCTTCACCTCCTAGCTATACTGTTCTCACTCGTGTACTACTGTCATCTATCCATGCATAATCTTCATCATAACAGATAACCGTCCCTTTTCCTAAGACGAACTGGCAAAATCTCAATCTCATCCACGAAACCTCGCCCTCGACGTGGACGAAACGGCAAAAAGAAGTCCCCGTACACTGCAGGAGGCAAGTGGTGTACGGCGAGGTTCAAAAAGAAGTCCCCGTACACCGGAGAGAGCGAGTGGTGTACGGGGGCGTTTCTTTGGATAGCCAATGTTTGCCATTACGGCAGATATACTCCGTCTTCTTTGAGTGTTGCAATCAGTTTGTCTGAGTCGATCTGCTTCGGACCGACACCTTCTTTTACTGCCATCGCAGCAGCTGTCCCGGCGGCTTGTCCCATCGCAAAGCATGGAGGCATGACGCGGATGGCAGCCATTACCGGGCGCTCTGCCGCAGCGCAGCGTCCTGCAACGAGGAGGTTGTCTACATTCAGAGGCAGAAGGGCGCGGTAGGGGACGTAGAACGGCTCGTTGGTATTGCGGGCGACATAGTCTACGTAACCTTTCTTATGGATATCCATGCTGTTGGCGCAGCAGAAAATCGGATCGGGATACTTGACCGAGTTCTTGGCGTCTTCTGTTGTGACAGTATAGACTCCTTCGATACGGCGGGTCTCGCGGACTCCCAGATCTGCTGCAGTTGCAACCAGCTCGCAGTTCTCACATCCAGAGACATATTTCCGGAGGAATTTCACTATGGCATAGCACTGCTTTCGACCATCCACTTCTGCATCTGTAATCTGTTTCGGATCGAGTCCGTCGACTTCGTCGCTCTGGGCCATATTGACAGTATAGGTCCCGTCGAGATTCTCAAAAAGGGCTATCTTATTGCGCCAGGAGGGGAATTCTCCCTTCTCGCGAGCCTGCTTGATCTCATTCATGTACCACTGGCCTTCGTAGTCGCCCTCGGCAAGGCACTTGGCATTGTGGGCGTCCATCTTGGCCTTGTCGACTCCACGCACGGTGAAGAAAAGGGATACGGCCTGGTGGTTGCCTTCCCCGTCTCCCAGAACGACCGGGACGCCGGCATCATAGGCGAGGTCTCCGTCTCCTGTGCAGTCGATATACTGCTTTGCAGTTACCTTCCAAATACCGTCCTTGGTCGCGAAATAAGCGGCTTTGATTTTGCCTCCGCGGGTGTCGGCTTTAATGAAAAGCATATGGTACATGAGGTCGACTCCGGCTTCTGTGCACATCTGCTCAAGAGTGCGTTTCAGGCACTC
This sequence comes from uncultured Bacteroidales bacterium, assembly GCA_900318955.1. Taxonomy (GTDB): domain Bacteria; phylum Bacteroidota; class Bacteroidia; order Bacteroidales; family UBA932; genus Cryptobacteroides. The sequence continues at coordinate 59,875 of ONMJ01000009.1, read as the reverse complement.
ATAATCGAAAGTGGTAAGCCCGTGATGACCTTTGTCGCGATATGCGGTCCATGAGCCAATCTCTGCGTTGAGAGGGTGGATAGCTCCGCCTTCGGCAACCATTCGGTCTACGAGGTCCTCATAGAGGCCGCGGATAAGGAAAGTCTTTCCGTCGGGGGTGGTGGAGGACATGAAGGGCGCGACAAGGCCGGCCGTTGCGGTACCGCCAAGTACTCCGTTCCTTTCGGCAAGGATGGTCTTGGCTCCATGGCGGGCGGCGCTGATTGCGGAAGCAGTACCTGCAGGGCCGCCGCCGATGACGAGGACGTCACAAGTAAAACTCCGCTTGACAGGAAGTTTTACGCTTGCATCGTTACAAGATGCAAGCGTAAAAAGTACTGCAGCGGCTGCTGCTATTTTCAGAAAAGATTTCATTAGTCTTCTTCCTGCTCCTGAGCGGCGTACTCGGCGAGAAGCTTGGACTGTACGTCGGCAGGAACCTGCTGATATTCTGCAAACTTCATGGAGAATGTCGCGCTACCTCCGGTGAGGGAGCTGAGGACTGTAGAGTAGCGGTAGAGTTCTGCGAGCGGAACGCGGGCGTGGAGGACGGTGAAGCCCTTGTCCATGTCCTGGTTCATGATCATACCGCGGCGGGTGTTGAGATCGCTCATGCAAGGTCCTACATAGTCGTTCGGGGTGATGATGTCGACATTGTAGATAGGCTCGAGAATCTTCGGGCCGGCGTTGCGGAAGGCCTCCTTGAAGGCGTTACGACCAGCGATGATGAAGGCGATTTCCTTGGAGTCTACCGGGTGCATCTTACCGTCATATACATATACGCGGATGTCGCGTGCGTAGGAACCGGTAAGAGGGCCTTCCTCCATCTTGGACTTGATACCCTTAAGGATAGCAGGCATGAAGGAAAGATCGATAGAACCACCGACAACGCAGTTGTAGAATTCGAGTTTGCCGCCCCAATCGAGGTCGATGATTTCCTGGCTCTTGAAGTTGAAGACAGTGTCCTTGCCGTCAATCTTAAAGTTCCTGGGAGCCTCTTCACCCTCAACGTAAGGGCAAACGAGGAGGTGGACCTCACCGAACTGACCGGCACCACCGGACTGTTTCTTGTGACGATACTGTGCGGTAGCAATCTTTGTGATGGTCTCACGGTAAGGAACCTTCGGAGCAAAGAGCTCTACATCGAGTTTGAACTCGTTGTTGACTCTCCACTTGACATAGTTGATATGCTGCTCGCCCATACCGGAAAGGATGGTCTGGCGGAGCTCCTTGGAGTACTCGACATTGATAGTAGGATCCTGGGCAGCAATCCTGTTGAGGGCGTCGCCTACCTTGGCCTCGTCGTTCTTGTCGACGGCCTTGATAGCGCAGCGGTACTTGGCGTCAGGGAATACCATCGGAGCGATAGCTTCCTGGCCGGGCTGTGCAAGGGTAACGTCGGTCTTTCCGGCTTTGAGCTTCATGACGCAACCGATATCACCGGCAGCGATGGAGGAGACTTTCTCCTTCTTGGCGCCTGCGACTGCATAAATGGCGCTGAGGCGCTCTCCATTGCCGGTTAGAGGATTGACGAGGTCAGCGCCCTCATTGAGGGTACCACTCATTACCTTGAAGTAAGATACTTCACCGAGATGCTGCTCGACAGAGGTCTTGAAGATGAAGAGGCTGACAGGACCTGCAGGGTTGCATAGAACCTCGCCGCCGTCGACGGTCTTTTCCTTCTTTCCTAGAGGTGAGGGGGCTACGTTGACGATGAAATCCATGAGCCTTCTGACACCGATGTCGGCCTTTGCTGCAACGCAGAATACAGGGATGGTCTCTTCCTTGAGAAGACCGGCCTTGAGGCCTTCGACAATCTCGTCGGTAGTGAGTTCCATGGTCTCGAAGAACTTCTCCATGAGCTCGTCAGAACCCTCGGCAGCCTTTTCCATGAGCTCAGCGCGAAGCTCTTCGGCCTCGTCAGCATAAGCTGCAGGAATCTCGAGCTCCTCGTTCTTGGCATTGTAGAACTTCATCGTGATGACGTCTACTACACCTTCGAGGCCGAGTCCCGGATTGACAGGGAACTGGCAGAGAACGGCCTTCTTGCCGAACTCTTCGTTGATGGCGCTGCGTACATGGTCCCAGTTGGCCTTGTCATGGTCGAGCTGGTTGACAGCAATAATCATAGGGACGCCGTACTGGTCGGCATAACGGGCGAAAAGGGTCGTTCCAACCTCAATTCCGGTAGTGCCGTTCATGACCATAACCGCGCTGTCGACAACCTTGAAGGCTGAAAGGGCACCGCCGCTGAAGTCATCTGAACCCGGCGCATCGATGAAATTGATCTTGCAGCCGCCAAACTCCGCGTAGAGCGGGGTTGCGTTGATGGACTTCTGGTTGGTCTGCTCGAACTCGGTGTTGTCGGAAACCGTGTTCTTTTCTTCTACAGATCCGCGGCGGTCAATCACTTTGCCTTCGTAAAGCATGGCCTCTGAGAGCGTGGTCTTACCTGAGCGCGGGGCGCCGATAAGGACGACGTTGCGGATGTCTTTTGTTGAGTAACTTTTCATTTTAGATATTTTTGATTATTAATTATAATCGATTAAAGGGTATAACCCCGCAAATATATGAATTTTTAAGGCAAAAGCAAAGGTTTCTAAGTTGGAATGCTTATTTTTGTATCTCTGATATATGGAAAAGACGATCACATTGAAGCCCTTCATGCATGAGGACCTCCTCGAAGCGGGATGCGACGAGGCCGGGAGAGGGCCTCTTGCAGGTCCGGTATATGCCGCAGCAGTGATACTGCCGAAGGATTTTCACCATCCGCTCCTCAATGATTCGAAGCAGATGACAGAGAAGAACCGCGACCTCCTCCGGCCAATCATCGAAAGGGAGGCTGTTGCATGGGCAGTCGAGGCCGTGCAGGCGGAAGAGATTGACACCCTCAATATCCTCTGGGCTTCGGTTACAGGCATGCAGAGGGCCGTTCTTCGGCTTGACCCGAGGCCGCAATTCCTCCTCATTGACGGTAATAAATTCCGTCCTTTCGAGGGATACGGCTTCAAGGATTACCGGACGGTGGTTCATGGTGATGCTACTTATGCTTCGATAGCGGCGGCTTCTGTCCTCGCCAAGACCCACCGGGATGAATTCATGAGAAAAATAGCATCGGACTATCCCGAGTATGGCTGGGATCGCAATATGGGCTATCCCACGCCGGAACATATAGAGGCCATCCGCCGCTATGGTTATACTCCATGGCACCGTAAAACCTTCACTGTAAAAGAGCTCGAGCCATCTCTGTTCGGGTAGGTGTCTTTTACAAAAGAATACTTATCTTTGTAGATATATGTTGAAAAATATGAAAAAAGTATTTACTGTTATTGCTGCCGCCCTTGTTGCCATTACGGCTGCGGCAGATGAGGGTATGTGGCTTCTGCCCCTTCTCCAAAAAATGAACAAGAAAGATTTGAGGGAGGCGGGATGCAAACTTTCCCCGGATGAAATATATAGCATCAACCATTCTTCGCTGAAGGATGCCATCGTCCAGTTCGGCGGCGGTTGTACCGGAGAGATTATCTCCGAAGAGGGCCTCATCGTGACCAACCACCACTGCGGATACAGCAATATCCAGGCGCTCAGTACCCCTGAGCATAACTACCTGATGGATGGTTATTTCGCTCTTACTAGAGATAAGGAAATTCCTTGCCCGGGACTGTCAGTTACTTTCCTTAGGGAAATGACGGATATTACCGCTATCCTCGCTAAGGAGGCGGATGATGCCGCAAAGGAGGCAAAAATCAAAGAACTTATCGAGAGCGCGCAGAAAGCCAACCCCAACTGCGAAGTCATTACCGAGGATTTCTACAATGACAACGTAAAGTATCTTATTGTCTATAAGGTATTTAATGATGTCCGTTTCGTGGGAGCTCCTCCTGCATCGGTTGGAAAGTACGGAGGGGAGACAGATAACTGGATGTGGCCCCGCCATACCGGCGATTTCTCTATGTTCAGGGTGTATGCTTCACCTGAGAACGAGCCGGCGGAATATGCAGAGGAGAATATCCCCTACAGGCCTCAGAGGCACCTTAAAATATCCCTCAAGGGAGTGAAGGAGAATGACTATTCCATGATTCTCGGATACCCCGGGAGGACCCAGAGATTCCAGACGGCAGCCCAGCTCGAGCAGATGGTCAAGGAGAACCGGGTGCGTATCGATGTCCGTACCGTCCGTCAGGACCTTATGTGGGAGGCTATGTGCGCGGATCCCAAGGTTCAGCTCATGTATGCATCCAAGTATGCCTCTTCCGCAAACGGCTGGAAGAAATGGCAGGGTGAAGAGCTGGCGTTCAAAAAGCTCGATATTATCGGCCGCGAGAAGGCTAAAGAAGCCGCTTTCATGGAGTGGGTCAATCAGGATCCCGCCCGCGTCGAGGCTTATGGAGGAGCATTGGATAAAATCTCCGATGCGGTCAAGAGCGTCTCAGAGCCCGATTTAGCCCTTACACTCCTTACAGAAGCTCCTTTCCGGATTGAGCTTATTACCGCCCTCAGCCGCTATAGCAATGCTGTTAATTCAGTTCTTCGCAAAGATCCGGAGGCTGGGAAGGATGTGTTTGTAGATGCAGCCAAGTCTCTCGACGGATTCTATCGCGACTATGTTGAGCCTCTCGACCGAAAAGAGGCTGTCGCCCTTCTTTCTTACTATCGTGACCATGCCGACAAGACTCAGTATTTCGACTCTCTTGCGGTAGGATTCGAGGATTTCGCTTCCATGGACATTCCAGCTTATGTGGATTATCTGTTCGACGGCTCGGTATTTACCTCTCAGGAAAAGCTCAGTGCCGCTTTGGAAGGTGAAGACTATAAAGAAAAAATCACTAACGACCCGGCCAATATCCTCTACAACGCTATTATTGCGAAGGCTTTGCTCCTATATCCTTCTCTCTATGCGGCCCAGACCCCTCTTGCCGAGGGTAGTAAGGCTTTCGCAGCCGGCCTTCTTGATTGGGAAAATGGCAAGGCCTCTTATCCTGACGCCAACTTTACAATGCGTCTTACCTACGGCCATGTGCTTCCTTACTCACCAAAGGATGCTGTCTACTATCAGTACTTTACCACACTTGAGGGAGTAATGGAGAAGGAGGACCCCACAAACCCTGAATTCATAGTTCCCGCTAAGTTGAAGGAACTCTTCGAGGCACGTGACTATGGCCGTTATGCAGACAAGAAGGACGGTAAGATCCATACATGTTTCCTGACCAATAATGACATTACCGGAGGAAATAGCGGATCGCCTGTTCTCAATGCCAAGGGCGAACTTATAGGTCTCGCCTTCGACGGAAACTGGGAGTCAATGAGCTCGGATGTGATGTTCGAGCCTGATCTCCAGAGGTGTATCTGCGTGGATATCAGGTATGTTCTCTTCCTCGTTGAGAAGCTCGGAGGAGCTTCCAACATTATTGCTGAACTAGATTTTGCGAAATAATGACAGATAAGAATCAGGTTCTGGATTGGCTCTCGGAGGTCGTCCATCCGGCAAGAGAAGACCGTTCCCTGGTAGAACTGGGGATGGTCGATTCCATAGAAGTTGCAGAAGGCCGGATTGAGGTTACTCTTGCTTTCCCGAAGCGCCCCGATCCGCTCAAAACCTATCTCCAGGGTGCTGCAAAGGCGGCCATCTACCGCCATGCTCCCGGAGGAACGGAGATCGAAATCAAAACGGTCGTCAAAGAGCCGGCCAAGAAGAAAAACAATGTCAATGAATTGACTCTCGAGGAGCTTGGAAGTGTGCGCCATATTGTCGGAATCGCTTCCGGAAAGGGCGGAGTGGGCAAGTCTACCGTCGCAGTCAATCTGGCGATAGCCCTTTCGCGCCTTGGTTTCAAGGTCGGTCTTGCCGATGCAGACGTCTATGGACCTTCGGTCCCGATCATGACCGGGACCGAAGGGATGATGCCGGAATCTATCGAAGAGGAAGGCAAGGAAATCATCCTGCCGATAGAGAAATACGGAGTCAAATGGATGTCAATCGGGTATTTCGCCCGTCCCGGCCAGGCTCTGATTTGGAGAGGCCCGATGGCTTGCAATGCCTTGAAGCAGATGATTCTGCAGGTCCGCTGGGGCGATCTCGACTATCTTCTCATCGATATGCCTCCGGGGACAGGAGATATCCATATCTCTCTTGTTCAGGACATTCCGATGGAAGGAGCGCTCATCGTTACGACCCCGCAGCCGGTAGCTCTCGCAGATGTGGAGAAAGGGGTTGACATGTTCCGAAACAGCTCTATCAACCGTCCGATTTTCGGTCTCATTGAGAATATGGCCTGGTTTACTCCGGAGGAGTTGCCGGACAACCGTTACTACATCTTCGGACGTGACGGCGGAGCGAAGATGGCGGCTTCCTTCGGCATCGAACTCCTTGCCCAGATTCCTCTTGTCCAGAGTATCCGGGAGGGCGGTGACTCCGGAGAGCCGGCTGCCCTTTCGTCCCGTCCCGACGGGGTGGCATTTATCGAGCTGGCATCGAAGCTTTCCTCCAAACTGGGGTAGACCTCAGTTTGTATAGATAACACTAAGATGAGAACCAAAGGTTTTTTATTTGCCATAATAGTATTATCGGCAATTCTTCCGGGGTGCAGGAAAAAGAGCGGGGAAGAACTCGTTCTGGAGCAGCTCGACAGGGTGCTGGAGATGAAGGAGACATATGAGGGGTATTTCGTCCAGAGGGTCAATGCTCTGAAGTCTCTTGCTACCGGCACCTCCGGCCCTATTCAGGAGTATGATGCCAACAAGCATATTGCCGAGGAGTATCTTACTCATTCTCTAGATTCGGCAGTTGCATATCTGGAGAAGAATCTCTCTATAGCGGAAAGTCTCCATGATTCTTTCAGAGCGGAAGAGACGGACCTTATGCTGGTAAAGCTCTATGCAAAAGCGGGGTACATCTCTGATGCAGAGAATATAGCTCAGCGATATAGCGATGATAGTATTCCGGAAGGTCTTGAGTATCAGTACTATGAGGCTATGAGCACCCTTTACGGGGAGCTTGGGGCGTATTCCTCTTCCCGCGAGTTCTGGGTAAAGCGTAACCACTATCTGGCGGCGCTTAAGGAGTATATCGGCGATGATACTTTCGAGGGATGCGATATCCTAAGGACAGAAGCTGTTGCGAAAGGTCAGGACTCTCTTGCAAGAGCTTATGCCATGAAAATGCTTGAGCTTTCGGCTCCAAATAGCAAAGAGTTCGCCTCTGCCGCCTTTTTCTATCAGGAAGGTCTTGAGGATCAAGGGGAGAGGATTCAGTGGCTGGCCAAATCCGCCATTGCTGATATGATGACGGCAACAAGGGATTATGCTTCTCTGAATATACTTGCCCAGGAGCTATATAATGCCGGTGATTTCACAAGGGCGTTCCGTTACAGCGCCGACCATTGCATGAGGGACGCCATCTATTATAACGGAAAACTGCGTCCCTGGCAGGTGGCAAGGTTCTTCCCTCAGGTGGAGAATAAGTATGAGCAGTTGAGCAAAGAGCAGACGCGAAGGCTCAGAACCCTTTCTATCGTTGCCGTCATTCTCGTCCTTCTCCTGGGGCTTACCCTTTTCCTTATCGTGAAGCGTCAACGGGTGCTCTCGAAGACGAGAAAGGAGCTCGAGGCCACTAAAAACGCAATCGAGCAGAGGAATGACGCCCTTGAGGCCATAAATGCCCGTCTTCAAGCCCTTAACGGCGAGCTCTCCGAGTCCAACAAGGTAAAGCAGGAGTACATAACTCTTTTCCTTGGCTATCTCTCGGAGAATATCAGCACGGCGCGCCAGTATAAAAACCATGTCCTCAAGTACATCCGTCGAGGCAATGCGGAATACCTCAAAGACGAGATTGAGGCGATGCCTCCTATTGATGAGGATATCCAGGAGTTCTATCGGATGTTCGACAGGACTTTTGTCAATCTGTACCCGGGATTTGTGGATAAATTCAACGCCCTTCTCGCCGAAGGGGAAGCCATTGTCCCGAAGGGAGATGACATACTTACTCCCGAGCTCAGGGTCTTCGCTCTGATTAAGCTCGGCATAGTGGATTCTTCCAGTATCGCTACTCTTCTCCACTATTCGGCCAACACAATCTACAACTACAGGGCTAAGGTAAAGAACAAAGCCAAGGGCGACAGAGACTCATTCGAGGCCGCTGTAAAGGCTATCGAATAGTATAATCCGGTCCACTTGAAGAGCCCCTCCGTTCCACTTTTAGAGCGGAGGGGCTTTTTCGTAACGAGCTGATAAATAATTGTTTAATTACTTGGTGAGGAGGGTTGCCATCCACTTTGAGAAACCCTTAGCGTCGAGTGGATTCTTTTACTTCGTAAATTTGTTCCGTCGCGTTGTCCCTTGACAGCGCCTCACACGAAAACCACAGTAACCAAACAATCGAAAATGAGAAAATACTCTCTGATCCTTGCAGGTGCCATTCTCATCGCTTCCTGCGCCGGAAAAAAGACAGCCAATCTGCCAGTCTATCTTGATCCGGACAAACCTCTCGAGGAAAGGGTCGAAGACGCTCTTTCGAGGATGACCCTCGAGGAGAAAGTCGCCATGACCCATGCACAGTCAAAATTCAGTTCTCCAGGAGTTCCCCGTCTCGGCATTCCCGAAGTCTGGTGTACCGACGGCCCACATGGTATACGCCCCGAAGTTCTTTGGGACGATTGGGATCAGGCCGGTTGGACAAATGATTCATGCACAGCTTTCCCGGCTCTTTCGAACCTTGCCGCGACATGGGATCGCGAACTCTCCCGCCTTTACGGAGACTGCATCGGCGAAGAAGCCCGCTATCGCAAGAAAGATATCCTCCTCGGCCCCGGCATCAACATCTGCCGTACCCCTTTGAATGGCCGTAATTTCGAGTACATGGGAGAAGATCCCTTCCTCTCGGGCGAGATGGTGGTCCCATACATCCAGGGAGTCCAGGCTAACGGAGTTGCAGCTTGCGTCAAGCATTTTGCAGTCAATAACCAGGAAGTGCGCCGTACCTTGACAAGTTCAAATGTCGATGACCGCACCCTTTATGAAATCTATCTTCCAGCATTCAAGGCTGCCGTCCAGAAGGGCGGAGCTTGGGCTGTTATGGGGTCCTATAATCTCTACAATAATCAGTTCAACTGCCACAACAAGCGCCTTCTTTGCGATATCCTCAAAGGCGAATGGGGCTTCGACGGAGTCGTTGTAAGCGACTGGGGCGGTGCACGTGACGACGATGAGGCTGTGACAAACGGTCTCGATATGGAGTTCGGAACATGGACCAACGGCCTTACCGGAGCTCCCAGCGACAGCTACAACAACTATCACCTCGCGCGCCCGTACCTTGAAAGATTGGCGGACGGCAGGGCCGATGAGGCTACTCTCAATGATAAGGCGCGTAGGATCCTCAGGACCATTTTCCGTACTTCCATGAATCCGGAGCACCATTTCGGCCGCTTTGTCTGCCCTGAGCACTATGAGGCTGCGAGAAAGATTGCTGCTGAAGGAATAGTTCTCCTTAAGAACGAGGGCGCTCTTCCGATCGATGAAAAAGTCGGTAAGATCCTTGTCGTTGGCGAGAATGCAGTCAAGAAGATGGTAGTCGGCGGAGGCAGCTCAAACCTGAAGACCAGGTATGAGGTCACCCCTCTGGAGGCTCTCGAAGAAGCCTATGGCGAAAAGGTCAGCTGGGTCCGTGGTTATGTCGGGGATGTATCCACCAGCTACAACAAGGTTTCTACCGGTCAGGATCTTTCTGACTCCAGAAGCAGCGAGGAACTTATCGCAGAGGCGGTTGCTGAAGCGGGGAAGGCAGACCTCGTAATCTTCATCGGCGGTCTCAACAAGAGCGCCAATCAGGATAATGAAGGTACTGACAGGGTGCAGCTTGACATGCCTTACGGCCAGGAGAGTGTAATCCGCGCTATCGCTGCAGTCAACCCTAAGCTTGTAGTAGTCAATATTTCGGGATCTCCCGTTTCCATGCCTTGGGCAGAAGTCGCATCTGCCATTGTCCAGAGCTGGTATGGCGGCACAGAGACCGGTCATGCCCTGGTGGATGTCCTTTCCGGAGCAGTCAATCCTTCCGGAAAGCTTCCGTTCACAGTTCCTTGCAGTCTCGAAGACGGCCCCCTGAAGACCGAGCGTCAATATCCCGGTGTCCGCGAGGAGGGAAAGAGGTATTGGCAGGAATATTACGACGAAGGAATCTTCGTAGGCTACCGCTGGTACGACACGAAGGGAATCAAAGTTCAGTTCCCCTTCGGATACGGACTCAGCTATACAACGTTTGATTATAGCGGAGCAAAGGCAGGCAAGTCTCTCCGCGAAGGCGGCAGCGTCAAGGTCAGCGTCAATGTACGCAATACTGGCGATCGCGACGGTGCAGAGGTGGTCGAACTTTATGTGGCAGCACCCGAGATCGAGGGTGTCGAGCGTGCAGCCAAGGAACTCAAGGGCTTCGAAAAGATATTCTTAAAGGCCGGCGAGTCCCGCACGGTGACATTCACTCTTACTCCCTCAGATATCTCACGCTTTGATCCCGAGGCTCATAAGTGGGTGGCTGACAAGGGAACATATAAAGCTCTCTTTGGAACCTCCAGCGCCGATATTCTCGCTGAGGCGACATTCGAAATGAAATAATCTTAATTAACTATATGCACATGAAAAGAATCCTGACAATCGTGATGCTGTTTCTCGGCACATTCGCTTTCGCCCAGAAACACTCCGTCACTGGCAAGGTGACCGACCAGACAGGTTATCCTGTCATCGGGCTCTCCGTCATCGAACAGGGAACCCAAAACGGTGCCATCACCGACGCCGATGGAAATTACTCCATCACTACAGCTTCTCCTTCGTCCGTCCTCGTCTTCGACGCTCTCGGCTACACAACTGTTACCGAGCAGGTGGGTGGCCGCAGTGTCATCAATGTTGAGGTTGCTGAAGAGGCCCTCGCTCTCGACGCTGTCGTCGCAATCGGTTACGGCTCGGTCAGAAAGAAAGACCTTACTACCGCAGTATCAATTGTTTCCACAGAAGATGTTGCGACCCGTCCTATCACCGAGGCCTCCGGTCTCATCCAGGGAAAGGTCGCCGGTGTCCAGGTCCAGCAGACAAGCGGTCTTCCCGGTAGCGGTATGACCGTCCGCGTCCGCGGTAACAGTTCTATCGCTTCTTCCAACGATCCTCTCTATGTCGTTGACGGAGTTCCTGTCGGCGAAGGCGGCTATGCTATCGCTTACCTCTCCCCGAACGATATCGAGACCATGCAGATTCTCAAGGATGCATCCTCGGCAGCTATCTATGGTTCCCGTGCAGCCAACGGAGTTGTTCTCATTACCACCAAATCCGGTGCTCGCAACCAGGCTCCGAGAGTCAACTTCTCGAGCTATGTCGGCGTCTCCAATGTCAGAAGGACTTACGAGGTGATGAATGTCGACGAGTACCGCGAATATGCCAAGGAGTTCATGATCAATATTCCCGAAGGACTGAAGGATGAGACAGACTGGTTTGATAATACTTACAAGACCGGTATAACTCAGAACTATCAGCTCGGCGTTTCCGGCGGATCTGACAACATGCGCTACTATATCGGCGGCGGTTACAGCGATGAGAAGGGAGTTATCTCCTCTGCATATGCAAAGCGCTACAATGTTCGCGCAAGCTTCGATGTGGATATGTACAAGTGGCTGACAGTCGGAGCAAATGTCGCTTTCTCCAACTACAAGACCAATGGTATCATCGACGGAACCGGTTCCAACCGCGCCGGTGTGGTCCTTTCAGTCATCAATACCCCTACCTATGCAAAGGTGTGGGACGAGACCAATCCCGACTGGTACTGGACACAGTTCTACGGCCTTGCTGGCATTACCACACCTGCCGAGAATGTCGCCCGTACCTCTGATAACTTCACAACTACAGACCGCGCGGTCATGACCGGTTATGCCCAGATCAAATTCTCAGATCATCTCAATTTCAAGAGCTCCGTCTCGATGGACCGCAGGTGGGTACATGACTACTATTTCCTCGATCCTCTTCATATCAGCTATGGTCGTACCCAGCATGGCGAGGCTTCCGATACCCGCAGCGACGACCGCAGGATGATCTATGACAATATCCTTACCTACAATAATACTTTTGGTGGAAATCACAATCTCGAGGTGATGGCCGGTACATCCGCAACCACTTCCGACTGGCAGCAGCTTTCCGGTTCCAGAAGCCACTTCTCTACCGAATATGGTAACTCCATCTGGGGTCTCAACGGAGGTAACAAGGGCGGTCTTCGCGGACAGAGCACAGGCTGGTCTAAGTGGGCAATAATGTCTTATCTCGGACGTGTTGCATATAATTATGCCAGCAAGTATTATCTGACAGTGAATTTCCGTGCTGACGGTTCTTCTAAGCTCGCTCCCGGTCATAAGTGGGGCTATTTCCCTTCTGCATCCGCTGCTTGGAGAATCTCAAGCGAGGATTTCCTCAAGGATGTTGAGTGGCTCAGCGACCTCAAAATTCGTGCAGGTTGGGGACAGCAGGGTAACCAGTCCGGACTCGGTGACTATGCTTGGGTCCAGACCTACAATACCAATTATTTCGACTGGACTAACAATGATTATGCTGACGCCACCCCTACTCTTGGAACAGAGTCCAACTGGAAGAATGAGAGTCTGACATGGGAGACCACAACCCAGACTAACGTCGGAGTCGATGCAAGCCTCTTCGGCGGCCGTCTCGGTCTCACTGTCGATGCTTACTACAAGTATACGAAAGACATGCTCATGAGCGTTACCATCCCCAACAAGCCTTCAATGTTCCGCAATGAAGGAGAAATGTCCAACTGGGGTCTTGAGTTCGCCCTGAATTCTGTCAATGTAGTAAAGAAGAATTTCGAGTGGTCAACCGATTTCAATATTTCAATGAACCGCAACCGCCTCGAAAAACTCGCTCTCCAGCAGGTATACTACTACATCAACCCGGAGACTATCGGAGAGAACATCGTCAGGATGACCCCCGGTATGCCTCTCTCCCAGTTCTGGGGCTACAAGGCTCTCGGAGTTGATCCTGAGACCGGTCTTGAGATGTATGAGGACCTCAATAACGACGGCGATATCACTGACTCTGACAAGCAGTACATCGGCGATGCCAATCCGGATTTCATCTTCGGTATGACCAATAACTTCCGCCTCGGTGGATTCAATCTCAGCTTCCTTATCACCGGCTCCTATGGAAACGACATCTACAATGTCTCCAAGCTCGATATGATCGGAATGCACAGCGGAGCCAACCAGCTCAAGTCTGCCGTTCGCCGCTGGAGGATTCCAGGACAGATTACCGATATTCCCAAGGCAGGCGAGCCCAACAATACCCGTTCGTCTACAATGTGGGTGGAAGACGGCAGCTACCTCAAGGTGAAGAATATCACCCTCTCTTACGACTTCTCCGGCAAGTTCCTGCAGAAGTACAATATTCACAGGATAGCTCCTTATGTGACCCTTGCAAACATGCTCACACTTACCCGCTACAGCGGATATGATCCTGAGATGAGCCAGTATTCGAGCGCCACCAACACCGGCATCGATTATGGTACCTACCCTAATGTGAGGACAGTCACCTTCGGTGTAAACGTTGATTTTTAAACCATAGGAGACAATGAAAATGAAAAAGATATTCAATATTTTAGCCGTAGCGGCAATCGCCGTTTCCGCTGCCTCCTGCGACCTCGACCTTTATTCGCCGACTTCCTTCAACAAGGGAAATGTCACAGTCGATGACGAAACAGGCTCCCAGTATACAAAGAAGGCCGATATGGAAGGCCTCCGCAACTCTCTTTATAATTCTTGGATGAAAGATATCCAGGAGATGGGTCTCGAAGATTGGCTCGTCTACTCGGAAACAAGGGCTGACAACGCTTATTGCGGCACATCTTCTACTGAGATTATGTCCCTCGAAGCCAACACCCAGGACGGAGCCAACAAGAATGTGGTACGCGACTGGAACTGGTATCAAACACAGGTATCCAATGCCAATAATATCATCTGCAATATAGACCGTATAGCTACTGAAGATCCTTCCCTTTCTGCGGCTGAGCGCGACCAGTGGAAGGCTGAAGCTCTTATCTGGAGGGCATTCTGCTTCTTCCGCCTTACCCAGCTTTGGGGAGACGCTCCGATGGTCCTCGAAATCCCGCCGGCAATTACTGTCGACAATGTAGAGCAGTATTATCATCTCTACTATCCCGACCGCGCCCCTATGAGCGAGATCTATGCTCAGCTCGTGAATGACCTTACATGGGCTTCCCAGTATGCTCCTAACCTCAATCCTGAGAATAAGATGCTCCTTTCCAAGACATTCGCTCTTGGCCTTCTCGCCCGCGTCTACGCTGAGAAGCCTATCCGCGACTGGAACAAGGTTATTGAGTATTGCACCGATGTAGAAAGTTCCGGCATTTCCCTCGAAGAGGATTACGGAAAGCTTTGGAGCTACAACGACGACGACGCATACCGCAATTCCAAGGAGTCTGTACTCGAAATACAGTGGACCAGCAAGTCGAGCGGCAACTGGGTATACATGATGTATCACCGTAATGCCTACAATCCGGATGACAGCTACACTTGGGCAAAGTGGACGACCCCGTCCCGCGATCTTATCGAGGCTTATCAGAAGGAAGGCGATGAGGTTCGAATGAACGCATCCATCGTTTGGGACAAGTGTTCATGGAGCAACTATTATCCTTCAGACAATTACGCTTTCATGCACAAGATGCCCACCAATGTCAGCAGCATCTATATCATGCGCCTTGCCGAGATTTATCTTCTTCATGCCGAGGCTCTTGCTTGCACCGGTGACCTTGCCGGAGCGGCCGGATACGTCAACAGGGTCCGTTCCCGCGCGAAACTTGCCGACCTTCCTGCTTCAGCACAGGCAAGCCAGGAGGCAATGATTGACGCGATTCTCAAGGAGCGCCGTCTCGAACTCGCTTTCGAAGGCTTCCGTTTCTTCGATCTCGCCCGTCATGACAGGATAATCGAAGTTCACAATTCTGTCAACGCTAAGGATTCATATTGGCAGGTCAGGAAGCCTCTTACCGAGACTAGAATATTCCTTCCGATTCCGACCTCTGCTCTCGAGCAGAATAGCGCCCTTACCCAGAACCCCGGTTATTGATTATGAAGCGTTTACTCATCATACCTACAGTCCTTGCCCTGACATGCTGTGCTTGCGGCCACGAAGTTCCGGAGAATACCAAGCCGGACGATCCGACGCCGGTTGAGCCAGTAGTCGAGACCAAGGGTGCTAAGGCTTATGTAACGACGGCTGACAAGTCCCAGCTTTTTGCCGAATCGACAATCGAGTTCGGCAAGGCTGTGTCGATGTCTCCCAATATTGTGAGATTCACAGAAGACCGCTATCAAAGCGTTGACGGTTTCGGTCTTGCAATCACCCAGGCTAGCTGCTACAACCTTCTCAAAATGTCCAAGGCTGACAGAACCCGCTTCCTTACGGAACTCTTCGACCCCATTGACGGAGTAGGTTCGTCGTTGATCAGGGTCTGCATTGGCGGAAGCGACTTCTCAATGTCCGAGTATACATGGTGCGACAGCGAGGGTATCAGCCATTTCGCTATCCATGAGAGCGAGTTCACTTATCTCTTCCCCATACTTGACGAGATATATGCAATCAATCCCAACGTCAAGATTATCGGCTCTCCTTGGAGCGTCCCTATCTGGATGAAAATGGCAGTTTCAGGCAATGGCGCCCACAATGCATGGACCTCCGGAAGACTTAATCCAAAGTACTACAAGGACTACGCGACCTACTTTGTGAAGTGGATCCAGGCGATGGAGGCCAGGGGATACAAGGTAATGGCGGTGACTCTCCAGAACGAGCCGCTCAACCATGGCAACTCCATGTCCACCTATATGCCCTGGACAGACCAGAGGGATTTCCTCGTTCAAGGAATAGGCCCGGCGTTCAAGGCGGCCGGTCTTTCCACAAAGGTCCTTCTCTTTGACCATAATTACAATTATGACAATCAGGGAGACCAGAACAACTATCCCATCAATATTCTCAACGACAAGGAGGCAAACGCTTTTGCAGCCGGCAGTGCATGGCATAATTACGGCGGCAGCGTGACCGTCCTCGACGGCGTCCACTCAGCCTTCCCGGACAAGGATATCTATTTCACAGAGGCTTCTATCGGCACATGGAATTATAATTTCGCGAGTTGCCTGATAAACGACTTCCGTGATATTTTCCTCGGGACACTAGGTCGTTACGGCAAGGGAGTCACCCTTTGGAACCTGATGCTTGACAATGAGCGCAAGCCCTATCGTCCGGGCGGTTGCTCAACCTGCTACGGCGCTGTCACCATCAACAACTCTACCTATGCCTACTCTTCCATCGAGCGTAATACCCACTACTACAATGTGGCACACGCATCGAAGGTTGTCAAACCAGGCGCTGTAAGGATTGGGACCAAGGGTGTCTCAAAGACAGGTATCACCTATCAGGCCTATCTCAATACTGACGGATCTTATGGAATCCTGATCCTCAACGAGAGTTCTTCAGAGCAGCAGCTCGTATTCGCTACGGACAAGCGTTCGGTGACTGTCAATATCCCCGCAAAGTCCATTGAATCAGTTATTTGGAATGAAAAAGAATAAAAATATGAAACGTTTTTCCATCCTTTCCGCCCTCTTTGTAGCAGCCATTGCTATTACAGGCTGCCGCCTCGAGGAACCGGAATTCATTACGACCGACAAGGGCCCGTCCCAGACAGTCACCCTGCCTTCAATGGCTCTGATGGGGTCACAGATGGACTTTTCCGTCGCTCTTAACGACGAAATCGCCCTTTCTACCCTTAAGATCAAGGTGCTCTTCGACGAGACTGTAGTCGCCGATACAACTATCCGTACCAAGACGAACGGCACCTATGAGGGTCACCTCATGATTCCGTTCCTCAAGGATATTCCTGACGGAACAGCCACTGTAAAAGTGACTTCCCAGAACATCCAGTTCGGCCTTACCGACGAGACTTATGATCTTCCGGTCAGGCGTCCTGCATTCGAGTATCTAACTCTTACCGACGAGAGTGGCAACTCTTACAAGATGGAGCCGAAGGGCGACAATCTTTATGAGGTTTCAGGCTCTTTCCCCGGTGAAGTCAACGGCAAAATCACTACCGCTCCCTTCGATGCTCAGGGTAGGACTCTTACCTTTGGATATGGCTCTACAGGTATTGAACTCAACGGAGCTTCCCCGATCCCTTATTCCAACGGAGTCGCCGGTGATTATACCATCTCCTTCAATACCCTTACTTTTGAAGGATCTCCTTTCGTAGTACTTACGATCAATGATACCAAGTGCGTCATGGCGGATAAGGAGAACTATTATGCAGTCCTCAATCTGACCCAGGGAGGGACCCTCACATTCGATGGCTATGCCCCCGGATATGACGACTTTATCATCGATCCCGACTTCTTCGAAAAGCAGGCTGACGGATCGCTGAAGTTCCTTGCTACCGACGGACTTTACAAGGTCAATATCGGCCTTACGGAGAAGTTCTTCCGCGTACAGAGGATGGCTTCGGCTTCCGATTATGCCACCCTTTCCAATGGCGGCGCCGTTTGGATTATCGGTGAGAAGGGCCATTATGGCAAACCTACCCCTGTCACCGCAGGCTGGAACACAGAAACCGGTCCTCTCTGCATGGCAGAAGTATCTCCGAAGGTCCATCAGGCAACCTTCGAGGCTGGTACTCAGATGGTACTTACTGGCCTCAATATCAAGTTCTTCCACCAGCATGGCTGGGGCGGAGAATTCGGTGGAGGTTCCATTACTACCGACAGCCCTCTCCTCTCTGTCGGAGAGTCTGACGGTAATGTCCACTTCGCCGAAGGCGTCAAGCTTGATATGGGCGGAATCTATCGTTTCACCCTTGATCTCAATGGTTATGACGGTACTACCGGTGCTATTGTTCACTTTGCCAAAGTTGGTCAGAACGAGGTCGAAGCTGACAAGATCACATTTGGAGGCGTTGAACTTGCCCAGACTTCCGGGACAACCTATCAGGGCAATGTCTCCCTCAAGCAGGGCCAGAGCGTCAAGGCGGAAGGTATCGCCGATATCGCCGACTGGACAATTGACCCCGATTTCTTCGAGACTGAAAGTGCTGGTTCATACAAACTTATTCCTGTCGATGGCTACTACCTCATCACAGCCGATACCGACAAGAAGTACCTGAAGGTTGAGCGTGCTACCGAGGCTGGCGCAACCGCCACTCTTGCCGATGACGGTACAGGAGCAGTCTGGATGATTGGAGGCTCTTGCTTCGGTAAGCCTGAGATATTCTCCTCAAGCTGGTCAACAGACGACGGTCTTTGCCTTGCAGAGGTGGAGAAGGGTAAGTTTGTCATAACCCTCAAGGCCGGATATCAGATCAGCACGACAAATGTAGATGTCAAATTCTTCCATCAGAAAGGCTGGGGCGGAGAATTCGGCGGAGGAACCATTACCACTTCGAGCGACCTTGTGAAGATTACCGACAGCGGCAATGTTAATCTCGCTTCCGGAGTCACCCTCGACCTTGGAGCTGATTACAGGTTCACTCTGAATACCAACGGTGCCAAGAACAACGCTACCCTTACCGTCGAGAAAGTCGGTGAAGGCGGTGGCAGCGGAGCTGCAATCAAAGTCAATGGAACCGAGTTGAAGCAGACAGCGGCAACAGTCTATGCCGGAGCTGTGGATTTCACCAAGGGGGCTGCAATCTCCGTTTCGGGAGTTGATGATATTCTCTCATATTATATCGATCCCGACTATGTGGATGCTAAATACCAGTTTGCTTCGTCTACCGGAAAATATCAGGTGATTGTAGATACCGAGAAGAAGTTCGCAACTTTCAAGCGTCTTAAGGACGACGGAACAGAGGCAACTCTTGCAGAGGGCGCTCTCTGGCTCATGGCTTGGGGCGTCGCTCACCCTGTGATGACAAGCCAGCTGGCCTGGAATCCCGGTTCGGCCTACTGTATGGCAGAGGTTGAGCCCAAGGTCTTCCAGATGACAGGTGTCGCTGTTGAGGAGACCGACGGAACGACTGTCGGCGGACGCTTCCGCTATGACTATATCTCCATGAAATACTTCCACCAGGATGGCTGGGGAGGAGAAATGGGTACTGTTACCTTCTCAGAGGAGGCTGCAAAATATCTTGCACAGCCCGGCAATATTGAACTCGCTTCAGGCGTAAAACTCACCAAGGGCGCTACCTATCGCCTTACCATCGATCTGAATGATGGCGAAAAAGTTGATTTCAGGGAAATAAAGTAAAATGAAAACCAGATTGTTAGTTGCGGTAATGCTCTCAGGCGCACTCGCTATTGCGGGCTGCGCCCGAGAGATTGCTGAAGAGACGGCGCCAAGCGGCGATACCGTCCTTACTGCTGGAGTGGCTGATGAGGTGGCGTCAAGAACAACGTTCTCCGATACGGGCTCTTTCTCCTGGACCGACGGCGATGACATTTCTGTCTATGCTACTGACGGAGCGTTCCATACGTTTTCTCTATCCTCGAAGAGCTCAGACGGCAAGACGGGTACATTCACCGGCAATCTCGGTGAAGCATCCGTTTCTTCCGTAGCACTCTATCCTGCAAGCGAAGGCCATGCCTTATCTGGTACAGCGGTAACTCTCAATCTTCCAGCTTCTTACGAGTGGAAAGGGGATGGGAATTCCCATGCTCCAATGGTTGCGACAGTGACTGGCGAAGAGGGCGAGACTATTGCTTTCAAACATGTCGGCGGCCTCGTCAAGGTGACGTTCGAGAATGTGCCTGCGGCTGCTTCCAAGCTTGTTTTTACAGCTCCCGGGAAGAAAGTTGCCGGGGATTTTGCCATTGCCGACTATACTGCCGCAAAGGCTGAGATAGTGACCGGGGAGAGCGAGGAAGGAAACACCGTTTCCTTTACATTCTCAGCTCCCGAGAACGAGATGTCTTTCTATATCCCTCTTCCTACGGGAACATATGACAGCTTCTCTGTATCACTGGAAGACGCTGCAGGAAATGTATATGGAGCCAAGGAACGCAAGACCCCTCTTACGGTCACCCGTGCTTCATTTACAATAATGAAGGCCATAGCCCTCCCTGTTCCTACCGGAAAACTAATGTACTTTGATTTCGGTCATGTCGATGCGACAGGAAATGAGTGCGAGGACACTGAAGGTGCCGATGTCAACGGCCATTACTGGAACAACATCCTCAAGGCCGATGCGACGAATGTCGGCGGTAAGGATCTGAGTTTCAATCTTGTCTATGCTGATAACTCGGCAACCGCCTATACCCTTACTCTTACTACGGCATGGAACAGTAATGGAAAGACCCATGGCGGTCTTCTCAATCCTTCGGCCGATCTTATCGGCGATCTCGCCATTCCTACAGCGACAGAAGATTACTTCTTCTCGAACGGAGCTTCTACATTCACAATGGCGATTTCCGGTCTCGATGTGGCAAAGGGATACAAGTTCTATATGTTCGGAAGCCGCAGTGCGACTGACGACCGTGTGGCTCAGTATACTGTTGCCGGTAGCAACTCCTTCACAGGCAAGCATCAGGTAGCGGGAGCCAACCTCGGCGGTCCCGGCATTAATCAGAACAACAGTACAATCTTCGAGACTCCGGTTATCTATCCCGATGCATTCGGAACCATTACCGTTTCTGTCGGACAGGGAGACACCAAAACCAGCAACCGTTACTATCAGCTCAACTGTATGAAGGTTGAGGAATATGAAGGTGGAGAAGTAGAGGAAGCAGTTGTATATGAATCACTTGAGCTTTCAGGAACAGCTTCTCCCGAAGGGACAGTCGTCTTCCATAAGGCAACGACGGATTCCGGTAATTCGATGGTCTTCGAGGCTGTTACCACCTTCGCTTCCGGCGATCTTACCCTTACTGCGACAGATGATAAGGGAAAGACTCATAACCTCGTTATTTCCGAAGGGGCCGTGGCAGAGAAAGTTGGCGAGACAACTTGCACCACCGACGGCGTCGCCCTACTGACGGTGGATCTTTCTACAATGAGCGCAACTTGGCAGCCTATAGGATCCATCCTTATCCAGGGTCCGGCTGTGAAAGGCTGGTCAAACACCAACGGAGCAGAGCTGACCTATGCGGGTAATGGAATCTTCTCAGGTGAAGCCCTCGATTTCCCCGGTTCATCCCTTACTACCGCAAATGCAGTTTCCGATCCTTCCAGAATCAATTTCCTCTTCAAGGGATCTTGGAATCCTACCATCAAGAGGATCACAGGGACCCGCCGCGAAGTTGAAATCAATACAGATGCGGTGACTACGGAAGATATCCGCGTCAACCCGGGTTGCTATGACGTGACCCTCGATCTCAGGGCTTTCAAATTCGATATTTCTTATCATGAAGGACCTGTTCCCGAGAGAATTACCGTTATGGGATCGTCTGTTCCGAGAGGGTATTCAGCTACTTCTTATAGAGGTTATCCTTTCCTCTATGAGGATGTTCTCAAAGATCGCTATTCATCAGGAGAGAGCACGACTGCCTGGTATATTTCCAATATATCCGTTCCTTCGGACAATACCACCAAGGTGACAGACCGTTACGACGAGCTCGTTGTCGACGGTGGCAGCTATGTGATCTTCGCCCTCTCTCTCGGTAACGAGGGAATCCATGAGGCCGCGGATAAGCAAGCTGTCTACGATCAGTGGAAGACCAACATGCAGGCTCTAATAGCCCGTGCCCGCGAGGACGGCAAATATCCGATTGTGACCGGCAACTACTCCCGCGCGGACTTTACTGCGGAGGACTACTCTTATATCAAGAGGATGAATATAGACATCCATAAGTGGGATGTTCCTTCGGTAAACCTTCTTGGTGCCAACGACAACGGAGCCGGCAACTGGGTCGGAGGATATGACGCGGGCGATACCTATCACCCCAATAATTCAGGTCATATAGAGTTTGCACATGCACTTGTCCCCTCGCTTTTCGACGCCATCAAGGCCGGAAAGGGGCTCCCGACACGTTCGTCTTCAGGCTCTTATACTGTTTCCGGAGCCAAGGTTATCAAACTCGTCCCGGAAGATACTGTCCATCCGTTTACGGTTTCATTCGGAGTGAAGACTTCTTCTTCCGGCAAGATAATGTCCATAGTAAGCGGCACAGATGTCATTGACCTTTCAGTGGGTTCGACCGGCACTCTTTCATACGGGACTATCTCCGGAACTACCGCTATAAATGACAATAAGTGGCACACTGTGACTCTCTCTCATTACTTTGCTCTTGGCAAGACATTCCTTTATGTGGATATGACCCTTCAGGGCGAGGTGGAAGAGAAACTGACTGCGAGCGCACTCTATTTCGGATGCCGCGATGCCGTCACCTCTCTTAATTTCAGGGAGATATTCTTCTGGCGCTCAGGTATGAATGCCGATGAAGTTACCGCTTTGAATCAAGGCGCTATGCTGAAGTCCTCTCTCGAAGTCTATGCTCCTCTTTCAACGGGCCTTGACAATATTGCCCAGAGTCTCAATACTCTCTCTGTGGTCTCAGGAAGCGAAGTCACCGGAGGCGAGGATACTTTTGTCCGTCTCAATGGCGAGATCCTCACCGATGAGGGAAGTGCTTATTCTATTTCCAAAATAGCCCTTGTCAAGGACGGAGAGATTGTTACTTCCAACCTCGATCTGAAAGACTATTATATGGATCCCGACTACTTCTACACAGAGGGAGAAACGCTTAAATTCAATGCTGTAAGCGGGCTCTACAATGTTTCCTTCAATACAGTTGACAAGTATGTCACTGTCAGGAGGGTGGATGAAAGCGGAGCTTTCCCCAACCTTGAGAATGGCGGTCTCTATCTTCTTGGATGGGGCTTTGCCCATCCCAAGATGAGCGGTAGCCAGTTCGGATGGACCCTTTCCAACAGCTATAGCATTGCCGAGGTCAGCAAGGGTGTCTATCAGTTCAGCGGATATGCCGTCGCAGAGACTTCTACGCTCGTTGGAGGCCGCATCCGTACCGACTACATAGGAGGAAAAGTTTTCTATGAACATGGTGGATGGACAGGCCCTTCCGGAGGATCATTCGCTTTCACCGAAGGAGCGGCAAAGCTGATCAAACAAACTGACGGCGGAGACTTCGCCTTGGCTGACGGAGTGACCCTGGAAGATGGTGGTTTCTATGTGTTGACCCTTGACTTTACCGAGTGCACTGTAAGCGGAACAAGCGTTACAGGCTCTCCCAAGGTTGATTTCATTAAAAAGTAAGCATCATGGAAAAGAAATACATCTCTCCTTGGACTCGAATAGTCTTTTTTGAGCAGGACAGCAATTTCATGGCGTCAACCTGGGACGGGACCGGTGAGGACCTCGACCCGATAGAGGAAGGCTGGTAATTGATTTTTCTTGGATGGACTGGCCTACTGGAAGATTTTCCGGTAGGCCGGTCTTTCGTCTATTCAACATTGCATTAGTAGGACTGCTGATCTCCGAAGCCTTCGATTTTGATGTGGTCCGGGTAGACGGAAACAATGGCAAAGCGGTTGTTTTTTCCTTCGCACATGCCTTTGAACGTGATAAAAGCTATGGGACCGATGACTGCGCTCCCACCCTTGTGTTCATGTCCGGCGAGGTATGCTAAGACAGTATCGCCATGCCGCTCTATGACATCTAAAACTTCATGATAGTTCAGGAGGAGACAGGATTGATTCTCAGGGGCAAGTGGCTGATGGCCCATGATGATCGCTTTCTGTTTCTTTCTTTCGGCTTTTCTTAGCTGCCTGTCGAGCCACTTTAGCTGCTTCCCGGAAACCGAGCCGTTATATTTTTTGGCATATTTGGCCTTATTTGCGACGGCTTCGTCATATAGTGCCTTTGCCTTCTCCCACTTTGCGGAACCTTCCTTGCTGGAAAAGAGGGCGATTTCGTTGTCATTCATTACGATGAAGCGAACGCCGCCTTCTACGAAGCTATAATATGAATCGTCCTGCCCGACCATCTTGAAAAAGGCTTTTTGGCCTTTTGGGTCGTAGGAGTGGGTATAATCATGGTTGCCGTAGACATAGTGGATCTTGACCTTTGACTTTGCAAGTACCGGTTGTAGATCGGGAAAGCATTGGTGGTTTCGGTCAATAATATCCCCTAGTGATACCGTAAATGCGATATTCTCCCTGTCATTGAAAACGGAAATAGCTTCCGACAGTCGTTCTATGGCAAGGTGGTAACGCCGTCCGTGGACACCTACAGTTGTATCCCTATCGTACTGAGCATCAGCAACAACGCCGAAAGTGACGAGCGGCTTTTCGTTAAGCGACTGGGCCCGCAGACTCGCGGCGGTCAAAATCAAAAAGAGTAAAGAAACTGTCTTTTTCATCCGGATTAAAATAAGAATACATCATGCAAGTTAGCACTTTTTCTTTAATTGTCATCGCCAGAGTATTTTGCAACCCGGTTGCAGTGGAGGTGCCGTATCTTTGCCGTTGGAAAATAAAAAAGTATAGCGATATGATACACAGTCATGAAACCGAATGCCAATGCGAGCATGAGCATCACCATCATCATGAGGAAGGCGGCGAGCTGAAGGAGCAGATTATAAAGATAGCCGTAGCGACGGTGCTTCTTATTATTGCCGTCCTTATTGAAAAGAATACTTCTTTAAAGACATGGCAGCTTCTTCTTGTCTACCTTGTCCCATATCTCGTGGTTGGCTTTGAGACATTGAAAGAGGCCGTAGAGGGCCTGCTGGAGGGGGAACCTCTCAATGAGGACTTCCTGATGAGTATAGCTACAATCGGAGCTCTTGGAATCGGTTTCCTTCCTGGAGCCGAGACTCAGTTCCCGGAGGCGGTCTTTGTAATGTTATTCTTCCAGGTCGGGGAGATGTTCGAAGGCATAGCCGAGGGAAGAAGCAAAAAGAGCATTGAGCACCTTATGGACATACGCCCCGACACGGCTTCGGTCGAGAGGGATGGAGCGGTCATTACAGTCAATCCCGAAGATGTTGAAATCGGAGAGATTATAGTCATCAGGCCGGGGGAGAAGGTCCCAGTGGATGGTAAGGTCGTCGAAGGATCGTCAACGCTTGATACAGTGGCACTTACGGGGGAGAGCGTCCCCCGCAGCATTCATGAGGGCGACGAAATTCTCTCAGGCTGCGTCAATCTCAGCGGCGTCCTCCGCGTAGAGGTTACTAAGGAATTTACCCAGTCTACGGCATCGAAGATTCTCGAACTCGTTACCGAGGCATCGGAGAGCAAATCCAAGAGCGAAAACTTCATTACTAAATTCGCCCGTGTATATACTCCGATTGTAGTGATTGCAGCCGTGCTGCTTGCCGCAATACCTCCGCTTTTCGGAGCTAGCTTCTCCACATGGCTCTACAGGGCCCTCATGTTCCTTGTGGTCTCGTGCCCCTGCGCCCTTGTGATATCTGTCCCTCTAGCCTTCTTCGGCGGTCTAGGAGGCGCTTCCAGGAAGGGAATTCTCATCAAGGGATCTAACTTCATGGACACCCTGGCAAAGACCAAAACTGTTGTTTTTGATAAGACCGGAACCCTGACGGAGGGCGTTTTCGAAGTGACAGCAGTCCATCCGGAGGTCTTGGACAAGTTTGAAGACAATCTTCTTCATCTTGCCGCCCATGTCGAAAGATACTCAACCCATCCGATTGCCGCAGCCCTTAGAAACGCTTATCCTGCCGAGAATGACGGGTGCGAAGTATCTGAGGTTGAGGAGATTGCAGGAAAGGGAGTGAAGGCCAAGGTCAATGGATCTGTAGTCGCTGTCGGAAACTCCTCTTTGATGGATATGATAGGTGCTGCATGGCATCCCTGCCATCACAGCGGCACAATTGTCCATGTTGCCGTGGACGGGATATATGCCGGTCATATAGTTATCTCTGACCGCATTAAGGCCGATTCCGCCGAGGCTATAAAGGC
This sequence comes from uncultured Bacteroidales bacterium, assembly GCA_900318955.1. Classification (GTDB taxonomy): domain Bacteria; phylum Bacteroidota; class Bacteroidia; order Bacteroidales; family UBA932; genus Cryptobacteroides. Next base: position 33,922 of record ONMJ01000009.1, on the reverse strand, counting down.
TCTTCATGATGCCGGTGTTGAAAAGACGGTTATGCTGACAGGAGATATGGAGGAAGTCGGGAAAGCCGTCGCCGAAGAACTGGGATTGAGTGAATATCATGCTCAGCTCCTTCCTGCCGAAAAGGTAGCGGAAGTGGAGAAACTTCTCGGGGAAGGAACATTAGCCTTTGTCGGAGACGGAATAAATGATGCTCCGGTACTCGCCAGAGCTGATGTCGGCATAGCAATGGGCGCTCTTGGGTCTGATGCCGCGATTGAGGCTGCAGATGTTGTCCTAATGGATGACAAGCCTTCCAAGATTGCGACTGCCATCAATATTGCCCGCCGCACAATCAGGATAGCGAAAGAGAATATCTGGTTCGCAATAGGAGTGAAAATTCTGGTGCTGATACTGGCCTCGCTAGGCCTTGCAACTATGTGGATGGCCGTCTTTGCCGATGTCGGCGTCACGGTCCTCGCCGTCCTCAATTCGATGAGAACGCTCTAAAGCCCCTTCAGAGCAGCTTCGATCTTATCGAGTACGACGGTGCCGAGAATGACCTTCCCGTCAGGCCCGATAAGGTAGATAGAAGGAATCCATTTGACATAGTAGAGGGAGGAGACGGTTGTCTCCTTCCATTTTTTTAGCTCGCTTCCATGAGCCCAGTCCATTCCGTTGTCGCGGATATAGGAGGTCCATTTATCTTTATCCGTGTCGAAAGAAACGCTTAAGAAAGCGACCTTGTCGGAGGCGTAAGCCTTGTGGATCTCCTTGAGGTGGGGAACATCGGCGCGGCAATCAGGGCACCATGTCGCCCAAAAGTCAAGGACTACATACTTCCCTTTGAAATCAGAAAGACTGACACTCTTTCCTTCCGGAGTCCCTAGGGTGAAATCCGGAGCAGTGACTCCAGGCTTCAAGAGCTCTGTTGCATAAGTATCGTCCGGATCGTCGGAAACGGCGCTCTGAGCCTTTGCAGTAAAGAAGAGAGCGAGTAGGGATGCTATGATTGCTACTATCTTTTTCATGTTCTGAGATTGTCTTTTTGCAAATGTAATGAAAAGTTAGTATTTTTAAAACTCGAAACTAATACCCTCATTATATGAAAAAATTGATTCTCAAATCATTTGCTTTTGCCGCTGCGGCAGTGGCGCTCTTCTCTTGCAAAGCTCCCGTAGAAGAGGCTCTTGGTCAGAAGACAGACGCCCTGCCCTCCGAGGCTTGGGAAGTGTCAAAATGGATATCGGCCGCAGACGCCCCTGTAGTGACAGATATAATTAAAGACGGTTCCAGGGCTGCAGATGGTTCCAGCTGGTTCCTTTCTACTGTGAAGAACGGCAAAAAGGTAGCCTCGGCGAAATGGATGACCGCCGGGCTCGGTGTATACGAGCTCTATGTCAATGGAAAACCCATAGGAGAGGAATTCTTGAAACCCGGTTTTACCCATTCTACCAAGACGAAGAGGACTTTTACATATGATATCACACCTGCTCTGAAATTAAATTCAGGAGCCGAGAATGTCCTTTCGGTAGAGGTTGCTCCCGGCTGGTGGGGAGATAAGATTGTGACCCCCGCAAAGCATGAAGGAATGGTCGGAAAGAAATGCGCTTTCAGGGGTGTTCTTTCCCTTACCTATGAAGATGGCACATCAGAACTCTTCGGCACTGATACAGAGAATTGGAAAGCCGGTATCGCCGGTCCTGTAAAGCATGCGGCAATTTTCGACGGAGAAGAATATGATGCCCGCGAACTTCCTGGATACGAGACTCCGGAAAAGCTTTCTACTCCTGAGGTAAACGAGGAGTTCTCGGGAGAGCTCCTTCCTTCCGAAGGGGCTGAGGTATATCTTCGTAAAGACCTAACACTCAAGCCAATAAGGGCCTATGTCTGGGAAGGAGTAGAAGGGGAGAGCGAAGATGCTTATGGAAAAGTCTTCATAAAGAAAGAGTTCGCTCCCGGAGCGCCCATGACAGTCCGTCCCGGAGAGACTCTCGTTGTCGACTTCGGGCAGAACTGCGCAGGTGTTCCTTCATTTGTCTTCAATGCACCCGAAGGGACCGTCCTCACATGCCTCCCTTCCGAGATTATGAATGACGGCAACGGCTCGAAAGAGCGCGGAATGGACGGGCCGGAAGGCAGTGTCCACCGTCTCAATCTGCGCACTCCGAATGAGGCATTCAGAATGGTATATACATTCGCTGCATCCAAGAAACCGGTTTCATATCATCCCCGTTTCACCTTCTACGGCTATCGTTATGCTTCAATTACGGCAACTGACGTGGTGACTATCAAGAGCGTCGAAACCATCCCTGTGACATCTATCGCCGCAAATCTCGAAACCGGAAAGATAACGACTGGGAACGAGCTTGTGAACAAACTGATTTCCAACACGGTATGGGGCCAGTTTTCGAACTATCTTTCTGTCCCGACCGATTGCCCCCAGCGTAACGAGCGCCTTGGCTGGATGGCTGATACCCAGGTGTTTACGGAGACTGGAGCTTTCTTTGCCAACACTGACAGTTTCTTCCATAAGTGGATGAGGGATGTACGCGATTCCCAGAGCGAGAAGGGAGCCTATCCTGGTGTCGCTCCGAAGGCGCAGTATGGTGGCGACATGATGAGGCTCGGATGGGCTGACGCAGGAGTTATTGTCCCATGGACCGTTTGGAAGCAGTTCGGAGATGTCTCCATTATCGAAGAAAACTGGGAATCGATGGAGAAATTCATGAACTACGCCAATGACACCAAATACGACCACGAGACCCATATCGACGAGAATCGCAATTATCAGTGGGCGGATTGGCTCAGCTATGAGCCGCTGGAAAGCCATAGCGGAGAAGCATTCTTCAAGGATCAGGAAGGTCACAGGCAGCCCAAGCCCGAGACAGTTGATTACTGGAACTACTTGAGCGCTTGCTACTGGAAGATGGATGCCGAGATGATGAGGGATATGGCGGCCGCTACCGGACGCGACGCCGCTCGGTTCGATGAAATGGCAAAGGCGGCCAAGGCTTACCTCCGCTCCCGCTTCTTTACTGAGGACGGAAAGTTTGTGACCGAAATCCTTAATACAATGCAGACCCCTGCCCTCTTCGCCCTTAAGAACGGACTTGTCGAGGGAGAGGCTTATGATGCTATGAAAGCTTCTCTCCGCAAGAACTTCGAGGATCATGGGAACTGCCTCCAGACAGGATTCCTCGGTACATCTATCCTAATGGATGTGCTCACCGAGAACGGCATGATCGATATAGCATATGAACTCCTTTTCCAGAGGAAGAACCCGAGCTGGCTCTATTCCGTAGACAACGGAGCTACGACAATTTGGGAGCGCTGGAATAGTTACATGATTGAAAAGGGAATGGGCCCGAAAGGCATGAACAGCTTCAATCACTATGCATACGGATGCGTCTGCGCATGGATTTGGAAGACCTGCGCCGGAATCGCTGCCGATCCTGCAGAACCCGGGTTCAAGCATATTATCATGAAACCGGTTCCGGACAAGAGACTCGGCAGCCTTGATGCCACATTCAAGTCCGCATCGGGAGAAATCAAGAGCTCCTGGAAGTATGTCGGGGACAAGTGGGTATGGAATTTCACTGTTCCCGAAGGGGCCAGGGCAACTGTCACCCTTCCTGGCGAGACGGAGTCAAAGGATTACAGTGCAGGAAGCTATACTGTTGAAAAATAGGTTATTATGAAAAAATATTTAGCAATTTTCGCTGCCATTGCAGCAATTCTTTCTCTGGCTGGGTCATGCTCCAAAGGGGCTGACTCAGTCATAACCCTCGTTGATGAGGGTAGCGGCCATACGGTAGGAGTTGTTATTGAATATAATACTCCTATTTCATTTCTATCCTTAACCAAGAAATCTTATGAAGTCCCCGGTTATGGGATTATCGCTGCCTTTACTTCTGAGAAAGATCCTCAAGAGATGTTGGATGAGAATAAGGCGAGCGAAAAGGTCCAGGTGGTTCCCCGTCAGGGTCAGAATCTATCAGGACAGGAAGAGGTTGTGCCTCCGCAAACGCCGTCTATGACGGGGTTCAGAGAGTCTTTGAGAGGGAAAGACGGAAAGTATGTGCTGCTATTGGTTAGGAAGAAGCTTCCTCGCATTGCCCCGGGAGCCCCGGCGGACAGCGTTGCTTTTGCTAAGTCTTTGCAGGAGTCGTCCTCGGAAGTGGTAAAGGTGCGTCAGGTCCTGGATATCAAGACTGCTAAAGGAAAGTCGGTACCGGCTTGGAAAGAAGAGATAGCTTCTTCCGAGTCAATCAAGATCAAGATGCGTCGTCTCCCCGGCATGCATGGTGCCAGGAGGAGAATGCCTCATCCGGGGAACGCCCCTGGCAATATGCCTTCGGCGCCGCAGGCTCCGGTCAAGAAATAGATCTTACCAGATCATATTCCATTGGGCATCCTGCGCGCGGGATGCCTGTTTTGATCCCGATTTTCCAAAATGCCATGAGAAGGACAGCATAAAGTAGCGTCCTAGGGAGTTGTGATATGTAGTTATTACGCTGTTTTCGGTGGCACGATTAAAATAGAAACGACTCTGTCCGAGGAGGTCGTTTACGAAGAACGTCAAAGACCAGTCTTTGATGTTCTTTTTTATTGTCACGTCAAGTTCGGTGTATGGGTTGCCGAACCCCTTCTCATAGCCATTGAACCTATAGTGGGCTCCGCTGAAGGAGAAATCCCATGCTGATTTTGTGGAGTATGTCAGGCTTCCGGAGAGGACCCATCTCCAATAGTTGGTATTTGCCCTGCTATCGAGTGAGAACGTAGATTTGTCATTATTGACGCTTCCGCCAACCGATGCGTTAAGCCGCTCTCCCGAATAAATAAAATATGCAGATTCATAAATTGTCCTTGTACGAGTCAGGCTCTCGCTGAATCCACTCTCTCCGTTGTAGAATTTATCCCCGTTTGAGCCCCAGAAGGAGTCCATGAAATCCGAATATACAAATCTCGTAACATCTAACCGAGGAACCTTGCTGACATTCTGGTAGCTTGTTGATGAGGCGAAAGAAGAAAAGCCATAGCTTCTTAGACTGAATTTTTTGTTCCTGGAGAGTGGAAACCAAAAATAGCTGTTGAGGTTTATAGAAATCAATGGTTTCTTGGCATTGACCGGAATGCTGTACATAATTCCGTCAGAGTCGAACCAGCTTGCGGAAACAATTGATCTTCGGATAATTGAGCTATATGTTGAGAGATTAATTCCTGCTTGGCGCTTGTTGTCAGAGAAGTCGTAAGATATCTGATAATTATCTGAGATGGAAGGTTTTAAGTAGATATTTCCGGTTGAAAGTCTGATTGGGTTGGAAAGGTCCAGCATTGGGGAAAGTTGTGTGTCGGTAGGACGGCGGGTGCTTCCGTTAGCAAAGATGTTGAGATTGTGGGATCCTTTTGATTCTTTTATTCTGATGTATGGCGAAAGGCTCCAGTCCCAACGGCCATCACCGGTTGTCGTTTCACGAGAGAAGCTCTTGGCGTAATTGTCTATCGCGAGGCCAATTACATTTCCTCCGACTTGGACGTTGAGTCCTTCTTTCTTGAATTGAAGTCTCGCGATATAGTCCTGCTGGTAGGAGCGGTTCTCAGAAACAGAAGAATAATAATCGTTCAGGGTCTTGTCTGCATTGAATGCATCCTCTTTGGCAGATGACTTATTGCCCGAGAGGGAAGCAACTGTCTGCAAGGCCCAGAAATCGCCGAATGGCTCTGTATAGGAGAGACTTCCGGATAGATAATGTCCTTTTCTCGAAAGGTCGTAAGAGAGATCTTTTAAGTCGGAACCCTTCGAAGGATAAATGATCTCAGAGTTCTCGGTTTTGTCTCTTGAGGTGCCGTTGAAATTGAAATTTCCTGAAAAAGTAAGAGACCGTTTTTCTTTTCCTAATAGATTCTTCAATCCCAGAGTCAGCTTGTTATTAGAGCTTAAGGCGCCGGTTTTGGACCAAACTGTACCGTTTGAAGTGCTCTGCAAGATGTCTCCGGCCGAGACTTCCGAAGTCTTCTGAGAAAGCCTGTCAGTATCAGAATATCTGAGTGAGGACTCCAGGCTGACCGTATATTTCTTTTTCTCCTTTTTCTTTAGCTCAATGCCTCCATTGAAGGTTTTTGTGCCGGTAAGAATCGAGGAATATGCATCGGTGTTATGATCGGCAGTATCTGCCGTTCCGTATTCTTTGGTGTTGGAGATAGTCTTGGAGTCTTTGTCGGATCCCTTGACATTGATGTTGATATTGGTCTCAATTCCGGGGATCCTGTCCGTGTTTACGTTTACTCCTCCGCCATATGACGTTGTAAGGCCGAACATATCGTCGACACCCGGGATCTCCTCATCGAATATAAATGCGACTCCGGAATCTCCGGAAGAGGCGTTAGCTCCGTTTGCTATCACTGTGACCTGATCTTTCTCATTAAAAAGAGAGACCATGGCACTCGATTCAAAAACAGCTTTATTCTTTTCTGCAAGGGGATTGCTCTTGTTCTGAAAATTGACGCCACCGCCGGCTTTCAAGGATCCGAACCAACCTTTCTTGTACTCTTCTTTGAGGTCTATGTCCATGACCTTCTCCTTCTTCCCGTCTGAGACACCAGTGAACTGGGCTGATTCGGATTCCTGATTGATGACCTTGACTTTATCTACAAATCGTGCAGGGAGATTGTTGAGGGCGGCCGTTTGGTCGAAAAAGAAGGTCTTTCCGCCGACTGTGATCCTGTCTATTTCTTCGCCGTTGTGCTTGACTTTGCCGTCAGAGGTTATCTCCATCCCGGGCATCTTCTCTATGAGGTCTTTAAGCATGGCATTATCGAGGACCCGGAAAGAGGAGGCGTTATAGACTATGGTATCTCCCCGGACCTCGATTGGGTTGCCTATTGCGGAAATCCTTGCGGCATCCAGCGCTTCGCTGTCCTGCTGTAACTTGATGATTCCCAGGTCTTTCTTCTCTTTGAAATAATGTGATTTGCTATACTTCTTATATCCTAAAATCTCGACAGAGAGGGTGTATTCGCCTCTTGTCACTTTCTTGAGCTCAGCTTTACCCTCCTGGTCGGTAAGAGCGAATGCTGTAATAATCGTGTCGCCTTTCGGCTGTAGATACGCTGTCGCGAAAGCGACGGGCTCGTTGGTCAGTGAATCCCTCGCTTCTAGAGATATCTTAAACGAGGATTCACGCCAAAGATCCTCTGAAATGTAGATTTGTGCTTTTGCTGCAACCGCCCCTATCAGAATGGCCGTTATGGATATAAGAATTCTTTTCATTATTGTTTCGAAAAGAGTGTTCTACTTTCAAATATCATGCTACCTCAGCTTGAAAATAATGGGGAATGTAATCCGTACTGCTATAGGCTTTCCATCATGTATTCCCGGATCCCATGACGGGGATGCGGATACTACTCTTATTGCCTCATTATCAAGTATTTCGCCCGCGCTTTCGAGAATATAGATGTTGTGGACGCGGCCATCTGTCCCGACGGCAAAACTGAGTGTGACTTGGCCTTGAATGCCTTTATCATGGGCTTCTTTCGGGTAGCGTAGATTCTCATTGACCCACCGAGAAAAGGTACTGATGTCATTAGACCCCAGGAACTTGGGCTTAACCTCCACATTTTCGAAGAACTCTATTCTTTCAAATGGAATCGGCTCGTCCGGATTACTGACTTTGAAGCTAATAGGCTGAACCAAAAGGACTGGGACAGCTTTGCCGTTTTTCTTTGCCGGAATCCAGTATCCGGATGTCTCCATTATGATATTCGAGACCATCTTTCTGACCTCAGGGCACATCCCTTCCGCCTCTATTGCCGGAAGGATTTCGCCATGTTCATTGAGGATAAAGGCGACCGCGAGTTGGCCGCTATGCTTGCATCCGGACGGTCGGCGGAGTCTTGTACTGAGCCATTCATTGAAGAGCTTTTTCCCGTTCAAGTTAAACTCGGGAAGAATATCAACTTCATCAAGAGGGACCACTCCTTCAGGGACCTTGAATGGCTTGAGCTCCTCACTGGTTTGCTCAGAATCGTCTCCAACCCAGATGGCTACCGGGGTTAAGACAGTCTGCCGTTTGGAGTCATCAGGATTTTCATTAAATTTGTAAACAGTTTTCGCGTTCAGCGCGAGGGCTCCGCAGAGCAGAGGCAGGACATACAGCGCCTTTAGCGCTGCTCTAGCCTTTGATTTTTGTTTTGACATCATAGTAATACGATTTTTAAGGATACTGTGATTAAAGCTGTTAGTGATTGAGTAGCCGCTCCCACTGACAGCTTTTTTTATTAACGAGTATTGATATTCTCTTATGTCTGCTCCTTTTTTGAGGACAGCGTCATCTGCCTCATATTCATGGATAGCCCTAAGATCGGAGAGCAGCATCCACATGACAGGGTTGAACCATTGGAAAGCGGATAGAGTGTCTACGATTAGGATGTCTATAGAGTGTCTAAAAGCAATATGAGCTTTTTCATGCGCGATAATATGCTTGTTGCCACTTTCATAATCGTCCCTTGAAATGACAATACTACCCATCCAACTGAATGGGGCAATATCTTCCTCTATAACAGTTATTTCCGTACCATCTTCAAGTATTATCGGCCTTCCTTTGCTGAGGATTCGCCTGACTTTGACTATAGCGAACGCGATTCTTGTAATGATAATAAAAGCCCCTAGGATAAAGACTCCGAACAGGAAGAGTATCCAAGGGCTTTCTCCAGCCATCTCAGTAAGCGCGGTAGGGTCTATCGCTCCTTCTCCTGCCTCTAATGTAATGTCTGGGTATGCTACCGTGCGATATCTTGTCAAGTGGATTATAGGAAGGATAAAAGAAGAGACGGCCGTCGCTATTAAGACTACCCTGTTGACTGCATGCAAAGTTTCCCGGCTTAAAAGGAGTCGGTAAAATAAGTAAAAGACAGCCATCAGGACAGCAACCTTTCCTTCATAAATGAGAAACTCCGCAATCATTTTTCTTTTTCTATTTGTTCTATCAGCTGCTTAAGTTCATCAATTCTGAGTTTTTCTTCTTCAACGAATTGAGATATAAGGGAAGCGTAAGAATTGTTATAGTATTTTTTTACCACATCTCCGACAGTAACGCCACGATAAGCCTTCTCTGAAATCGCAACTTTATAGATAAAGGTGTTGGCAATCGGCTTCCTTCTCAGGAACCCCTTGTCCTCAAGGAATTTTACCTGGGTGGCCACAGTGTTGTAATTGGGCTTAGGATCTGGAATATTGTCAAGCAACTCCCTGATGCAAAGATCTCCCTTCTTCCAGAAAATATCCATCAGAGCTTCTTCTTTTGCTGTTAGTCTCTGTTTCATAACGCTTTACAAATGATTCTTCGGCAAAGATAAGTAAAAAAAACTTATCTCCTAATTTTTTTAGGAGATTTTAGTATTTTTTTTAGGAGCTTGCCTTACTGGAGAAGAATTTTACCCGCCAGCGAGAGGGAAGGCCCTTCCCAAGAATAACAAGCGATAAGCTACGATAGCTTAATTGTCAGCGCGATGAAGTCCTCGACGCTGAGGCGTTCGGGGCGGAGGTCGAATACGGGGTCGGAGACGAATGTCTCATGGCAGGCATGGGAAGATACGGCGCTGTCCCAGCCTTCCCGTTCCGCTTTGGCGCGGATAAGAGGTTTCAGGGAGTTCCGGAGAGTCTTTCGGCGCTGATTGAAAGCCGTTTTTACAACAGTCTTGAAGAGAGTCTCGTCGCAACCGAGGTCGGTGCGGGAATTGCGGCGGAGGCGGATTACGGCAGACTGTACTTTCGGAGGGGGAGCAAAGGCTCCGGACCCGACAGTAAACAGGTATTCGATATCATACCAAGCCTGCAGCAGCACCGAAAGAATGCCGTAAGTCTTGGTGCCCGGTTTTTCGGCTATACGTTCGGCGACCTCTTTCTGGATCATGCAGACTACTTCCGGTATTCTGTCTTTATGGTCCAGGATTTTGAAGAAAATCTGGGAGGAGATATTGTACGGGAAGTTGCCGATTACGGCGAAGGTCTCCGGAAATATCTTTTCGAGCCGAAGTTTAAGGAAATCCGCCTGCATCAGTCGTCCCTGCATGCCTCTGAAATGGGTGAGGAGATAGTCAACGGATTCTCCGTCTATCTCGACAAGATGGAGGTCAATATCCTCTCTTTCTAAAAGATATTGGGTCAAGACTCCCATCCCCGGTCCTATCTCGAGAACGGGTAGGGGTGATGAATCATTGGAAGAGACTCCCTCGCTATGTAACGAGTCTACTATCGCCCGAGCGATATTCTGATCAGTAAGGAAATGCTGTCCCAGGGACTTTTTGGCTCTGACTTCCATGGAGAATTGTTCTTGAAACGCAAAGATAAGCAAATCTTCTGCGAAACCTTGTCAGGGGCCGTGAAAAAATGTTTATATTTGTATGATTATAATGAGATAACATGAATTGTCTAATAGCCCTCTCTCTATCATCACTTTCGGACAACATCCTGCTGCTCCTGTCTCTTCTCGTCTTCATTGCGCTTTTGCTCTCGAAGATTGGATTCCGTTTTGGAATGCCCCTTATGGTGCTTTTCTTGGCGCTTGGCATGTTTGCAGGAGAGGATGGGCTCGGACTGACATTCGACAATTATAATGTCGCTTATTCTATCGGACAGATTGCGATGAGTATAATCCTTCTGACAGGCGGGCTGGAGACCAACTTTAAAGTTATAAAGCCTATTCTGGTGCAGGGATCGCTTCTTGCTACGCTCGGGGTCCTTCTGACGGCACTGTTCACAGGAATGTTCATCTACTATGTCTTCGGCTGGAATTTTACATTTAGGCCGGTCATTTCATGTCTTCTGTTCGGAGCGGTTATGGCTTCGACCGATTCAGCGGCGGTCTTCTCGATTTTGAGAGGCAAGGGGACGGGGTTGAAAGGAAGGCTCAGTCCTCTTCTGGAGCTCGAGTCCGGAGGCAACGACCCGATGGCGTATATTTTGACTATCCTTTTTGTCCAGATACTCGTCAGCAGTGTTGACGGAGGTGGTGAGACCAGGGCTTCAGTATTGATAGGGCAGGCTTCATTATCCCTTTTGCTCCAGCTCGGATTCGGCATTCTGGTCGGTTTCGGCATGGGATATCTATCCAAGTACCTTCTCAGGAAGGTCCATCTCAACGGAAGTCCCTTATATGCCATCATGATTCTTTCCATAGGACTTTTTACAAATGCTCTTTCATCGATGATCGGAGGCAACGGCCTACTTGCCCTCTATATTGCGGCGGTTATCATGGGCAATGACAAAAAGCTCCCTTATAGAAAGGATGTTCTCAAATTCCTTGACGGAATTACATGGCTCGTACAGCTTCTGATGTTCCTCATGCTGGGCCTGCTCGTTAATCCGAGTGAACTTCCTCCGATTATTCTTCCGGCGATGCTGGTCGGTGCGTTCATGATGCTTGTCGCCAGGCCTGCAAGTGTTTTTCTCTGTCTTGCCCCGTTCCGGAATGTCAGTTTCCGGGAGAAGGCTATGATTTCCTGGGTAGGCCTTAAGGGAGCCGGCCCAATTCTCTTTGCAATGGCTCCTGTCGTTGCCGGAGTCAGCAAATCCGGCCAGATATTCAACTGCGTCTTTGTCATCACCCTCATGTCCCTTCTGCTTCAGGGAATGACCATTCCTGCAGCATCGAAGATATTGAGAGTATATAAGCCGGACGAGAAGGAGCCGGATACCCTTGGACTCGAAGTCCCTGACGAAATGGGTCATTTGACAGGACATACCCTTACCAAAAACGACCTTGAACATGGAGCGACCCTCAAGGATATGAATATGCCGCAGGGAACTCGGGTAATCATGATCAAGAGAGAGGAGGATTATATCGTTCCCACAGGAAAATTGACACTGAAGGAAGGGGATAAAATGGTTATTTTGGTCAGCGAAGAGGATAAAGAAGAAAATCAAGAGCCGATTTCCGAATGAATTTGCTAATTTTGCACGCTTAAAATTGCAACGATAATATTATGTACAGAACTCACACTTGCGGAGAACTCCGCATAGAAAACAAAGGACAGCAGGTGACTCTTGCAGGATGGGTCCAGAAAGCCCGTAAGCTTGGTGGTATGACCTTCATCGATCTTAGGGACCGATACGGAATCACCCAGCTTGTAGTAGAGGCAGACGCTCCGGCCGCTCTCGTCGAAACTGCTACCTCTCTTGGCCGCGAATTTGTAATTCAGGTCAAAGGGGAAGTCCTTGAACGTCAGAGCAAGAACCCGAAAATGCCAACCGGCGACATAGAGATAAAAGTCGCTGAGATCAATATCCTGAATAAGTCCGTTACCCCTCCTTTCACGATAGAGGAAGATACTGACGGAGGTGAGGATATCAGAGCGAAATATCGCTATCTCGACCTTCGCCGTCCTCCTCTCAAGAGGGCCTTGGAGTTGAGGCACAGAGTGGCCCATGAAGTTAGGAACTATCTGGACAGCAAGGGCTTTATGGAGATTGAGACTCCATATCTTATCAAGTCTACCCCGGAAGGTGCGCGCGATTTCGTCGTTCCGTCAAGGATGAATCCCGGCCAGTTCTATGCGCTTCCGCAGTCTCCTCAGACCTTCAAGCAGCTTCTCATGGTCGCTGGATATGACCGTTACTTCCAGATTGTCAGGTGCTTCCGTGATGAGGATCTTAGGGCTGACCGCCAGCCTGAGTTCACCCAGATCGACTGCGAGATGAGCTTTGTCGAGCAGGAGGATGTCCTCAATACCTTCGAAGGGATGATGCGGACTCTTTTCAAGAAGGTCCTCAATGTGGAGATTCCTTCCCCTCTTCCTAGAATGAGCTGGTACGATGCGATGGACAATTACGGCTCCGACAAACCGGATGTGCGCTTCGGCATGACCATTCATGAAATCACTTCTGTGGCAAAGGGAAAAGGCTTCGGCGTTCTTGATGGAGCTGCCTATATCGGAGCTATTTCAGTTCCCGGCGGAGCCGATTATACCCGCAAGGAGATAGATGCAATCACAGAATGGGTAAAGCGTCCTCAAGTAGGTGCCAAAGGCTTGATTTACATCAAGGTCAATGCAGACGGGACCTTCAAGTCCTCAATTGACAAGTTCTACTCTCAGGAGGATCTTTCCAAGATAGCAGAAGCTGTCGAGGCAAAACCCGGTGAGATAATCTTTGTAATGAGCGGCGAGGCCAAGAGGAAGGTCCAGACCATGCTGGGAGTTCTCCGTCTCGAACTCGGCGGCCGTCTCGGCTATCGCGACCCGAAGGTCTTTGCTCCGCTCTGGATTGTCGATTTCCCTCTTCTTGAGTGGGATGATGAGACTCAGCGTTTCTATGCAATGCACCATCCTTTCACCGCCCCGAAGCCGGAGCATGAAAAGTGGTTCTACAGCGATAAAAAAGAGGATCTCGAGAGAGTCTGCGCAAATGCTTATGACTTTGTCCTCAACGGCAACGAGCTCGGCGGCGGGTCGATTCGTATCCACAATGCCGATGTCCAGAAGAGGATGTTCGAGGTACTCGGAATCGGTGCTGAAGAAGCCGAATATAAGTTCGGATTCATTATCAACGCCTTCAAGTTCGGAGCTCCGCCCCATGGTGGTCTCGCCTTCGGTTTTGACCGCGTTTGCGCCCTCTTCGGCGGAAGCGATTCGATCAGGGATTACATTGCCTTCCCGAAGAACAACCAGGGACGCGATGTAATGATCGATTCCCCTTCGGAAATCGATCAAATTCAGCTGGACGAGCTTCAGATAGCCCTATCCCCGAAGGGACAGGACTAGATCTTCTCGACCTCTTTGTAAGCTTCGGCGATCTCGTCAAGAACGGGGTCGCCGTTTTCTATGCCGCTATATTTGACAAGGGTTGCCTTTATTCCGTCAGATTTGATGGAAGCGAGCATTTCGACGCTTTGAGGGTCTTCGGGGTTGCCGAAATGTAGGGCGGCGCCAATGGCAAGGAGAATCTTGTCATAGGGGAGTCCGAATCCCTTCGCTGTCATCATAGGTAGAATGAGGCGGTCATTCGGGGCGAGTTTCCTAAGAGGCTCGCGGCCGACGCGGTTGACGTCATCACGGAGGTATGGATTCTGGAAACGCTTGAGAATCTTTTCGATATAGGCGAAGTGGGCGTCATGGTCGAAACCGAATTTCTTTACGAGACCTTCGCCGCTCTGCTGCATTACGGCACGGACTACCTTGTAGATTTCAGGACGGGCGATACTCTCGCCGATGGTCCTGATTCCTTTCATTGCTCCGATATAGGCGGCGGTGGCGTGGCCGGTGTTGAGGGTGAAGAGTTTCCTCTCAAGGTATGCTTCGAGATTGTCTACGGGGGTCATTCCGGGAATCTCTGGAATCTCGCCTACGAAGGATGCTTTCTCGGTATCCCACTCGAAATACTCTTCTACGGCGACATCGAGAGGGACCTCGCAGCGGACGGGAGGGACGATGCGATCGACTGCTGCATCAGGCCAGCCCACATGTTTTCTAGCCCATGCCTTTGTGTCTTCATCTAGCTGGGCAAAGACCAGCTCGCGAAGCTGCGTTGTCGCTTGGAGGCCGTTTTCGCAGGCTATTACATTGAGCGGAGTCTCTACTCCGGCAGCCTTCCTGGCTCCGATTCCTTTGGCTATTGTCGGAGCTACGAAACGAAGGATCCTGAGACCTACTGCGGTAGTGATGATGTCTGCGTCCATTATCTCTTTGACTGCATCAAGACTTCCGGAATTGACGGCGGAAACGTCTTTGATCAGTATATCGCGAGAGTCGGTATCGGTTACATGGACTACATACTCCTTCCTGGTATTGATATTATTTAGAAGATCTTCTACTACGTCTGCGAATACCACCCGGTATCCTGCCTGGGAAAGGACTGCGCCAATGAATCCGCGTCCGATGTTTCCCGCTCCAAATTGGATTGCCTTTTTCATTGTTATTGAATTATTTTATCCTTTGATATTGAATCTCCATATTTCTGATTTCCTCGGTCTTTTTGACTTATGGAAAACTACGTATAGATAGTCTCCTACGAGATCTACTCCTTCCGGTTCGAGGCCGATATATGAGATGTCGTGCTTTATAATGGTCTCATGTGTCTCAAGGTCGACTACCATGATGTAGCATTTTCTCGGGGGAGCACCGGATGTAATATAAAAGTATTTGCCTCGGGCAATTCCTCCCTGAGCGATGCCGATGTCATCGATTGTAAGCGAGTCGAGAACGTCTGCCTTCGTAAGGTGGACATATCCTTCCGCATCGCTGTCGGCGAATTTAGGAAGGCGGAATTTTCTAACCCAGCGACGACCGAATCTCTCGCCCCCGTAGGTGTATATGAAGCCGTTATCTCTATCCAGATCCCAGTCCATCGGCCCGTTGTAGACATCCTCGTAATAGTCGAACATCTGCACTATCGGGGCGTCGTCAAGGGATAGATCCTTTACAAAGCACCTCTTGAGGCCGCGGCACTCCGAGGTATAGAAGAGTGGATAACGGGAAGTATCTGAGTATCTTTCGGTTCCAAAGTTGGCGTTGTTGTTGTGAGAAGTGTCTCCCGGCTGCTTGAAATGCCCTATCATCTCCTTTTTCTCCATGTCGAAGATGTCGCATTCTCCCTTGTCGCGGATGACGACGCAGTCGTTTCCATGGATTGCAAACCCCTGGGTGGAACCTTTGATGACAGTGTCTTTCGGGGTCCATTCATCGAGTTTTGCCACGCACTCCGATTCGAAAGAAGGGTTGTAGTAATTTTGCTCTTTTCTCGGCCGGAAATACTCGAAGTCGGCATAGACGGGGAAATGGTCGGAGATGAACTTTACCCCATACTTTTCCATGTCGTTGACAACCTTGAACTCGAGGGCCGCCATGTGGCAATAGTAGATATGGTCAATGCGGGTCCATGTGGAGGGATCGTCATTGAATCCGTTGAAGGTAGGGGAGCGGTCTATCTTCGGAGAAGAGAAAGAAGTCCGGGTGATATATTTGTCGAGCGGCAGAAGTCGGGGATCCTCTGCGTCCATATTGAGATCGCCGCAGAAGAAAACAATCCCTTCGTAACCGGCAATTTCGCCGATCTTATCGACAGTCATCCTGACGCACTGTTCGCGGCACTCAACTCCATGGGGGAAGAAATGGGTGCAGAATACGAAGATCTCTTTATTCGCAACCTTGTCCATGAGTTTCGCCCAAAGAGTCACCTTCGGGGTCGGCCCGTCCCAACCAAGAGAAGAACTGTCGGGAGTCTCGGAGAACCAGTAGCGACCGCAATCCAGGAGGTCAAACCTCTCTGTCTTGAACATAATGAGGTTCCTCTGTCCTCCGTTCTTGTAGTGGTCTTCCGTCAGTGATTCTTCCATTCCCTCTTTGAGGACACCGTCCTTTGCGCAGCGAAGTTGGGTGTACTCGGGGAAAGCCTCGGCGAGGTCGTCGCATTGAGTCCTTCTAGCCTCCTGGAAGCAGGCGACATCCGGTGCGATATCCTTGAACATCGCAAGAGCGCCGTCCTTTCTGTCTTTCCACTGGTGCCCTTCGGGCTCACCTTTCGATTGGAGGATATTAAAGGACATGACCCTGATCTTAGGGAGATCTTCCGTTGCACTTTTGCATGAGACTGCTAAAAGGGTAGACAGAGCGAAGAAAACAGCGGCTAATTTTTTCATCTTACTACAATTAAAACAAACCGGCATCCTTTACAGAGAGGGATGCCGGGAATTATGTTTCAAACCTTGATTACTTGTCGAGACCTTTCTTTACGGCCTGACTCAATTCATCATAGAGAGCGTCTGTCTTTTCCAGCATCTCTTTGCGGATAGCATTGTAGTGAGCTTTCTTGTTCCCTTCTGCCGGGGCGTTTACCTTGTCGCGAAGGTCGTTGTAAAGATCTACGGCCTTGTCTACGAGATCTGCAATCTCATCAGCGTTTTTGCCGGGATTGACTGTAAGGAAAAGCGCGCAGTCATCTACGAAAGCGCCAACTACATACTCGATGTCTTTTTTGATGTCACGAAGATTCATAACTTTCTGAATTAATTCGGTGCAAAGATACGAATAATTTTTGATAAAGCGCAGATTACTTCAATCCTGTACAGGTATGCCGGAAAGAATAAGTACCTTCGGTCTGGTACCAGTACCAATAGTATGATGTCTGGAGAAGGGTGGCAAGGAAATCGTTCCCGTCGGGACCCCGAATGATATTGTTGATGCCGCGGGTCATCACGATATAATCTCCGTCAAAGACACCGAAATTGTTCCCGCCCCAAGTGGGATCGGCGGGGACCCAGCCAAAGCCTGGGACAAAAAACTCGGCCCGCACGTGGTATTCGTCCAGTTTGCCATGCACCATAACAATATGGCGGGCTGGGATGCCCTTGGCACGAAGCAGGGAAATAAATACGGATGAATAGTTGCCGCAGTCTCCTGTCATGCTGTTCATAAGGCTGGCAATGGTATGCAGGCCCGTATTCATATTCCCGTACGTCATATTTGTAGCGGTCCACTGGAAGCATCTGCGGGCATAATCAATGATATCCCCGCCAGCCTTGTCCCAAAGCGTATTGGCGGTAGAGACAATTTTACTGTGGGTGGGGTCGATGAGACCGTTGGCCTCTTTTTGAAGGTACTTCCGGCATTCCTCGGACTGCGGGTCATAGGCCGGGATATCCGTCAGCTGGGTTACGTCCACTACAACACGATATACCTCGGCATCAAAGGTTTCGGAAATGACATAATTCCCGGAAACGGGTATGGAGGGGGTATCCACATCTTTCCAGATATATGAATTGACACCGTCGGGGCATTGCTCTTCGGTGCAGCCGGGTGCCTCCCAATTTGTGATGGTTTGATAGTCGTTGGTCTGAGGGCGTGGCAACACGGCGTAAATCCGGGTAAACTGAGTGCCGGAGTATGTGAGTTTGATGCCGTTGGTAACCTTTCCGGAGGAAGCAACTGTACGGGTAACGAGTTTCGGTTTTTCGGTAACCGTCACCATGCACTGAGCCTGTTTGTCCAGGGTGGATACGGTAATGATGGCCGAGCCTGCGGCGTGGGCGGTGACCACACCGTCGGCGACCGAAGCGATGACGGGACTGGATGACTCCCAGTGCAACGTATAATCACTCACGGCCCCCGGTGAAACGGTGACCTGCAACTGGGTTGAGGACTCCTCGACCAGGCTTACTTGAGTCGGATACAGTTTGATGACAACCTCTTCTGGCTTGGAACAAGAAATGAACAGTAGCATAGATACAAATACTACTTCAATAACCCGTTGATTCATAATCCGATAAATGACATTTATGACACTTCCCTCATTTTCAGCAAATATAGTATATTTGATATCAAAAACAAATAAACCACCCGAAGGTGGCCTATTGTTATCCTTGTGAGACTTGAATGATTACAATTCTTAAAGACCTTTCTTGATGTCACGAAGATTCATAACTTTCTTTCTGTTTTGAAATACGTTGCAAAGATACGGATAATTTCAAAAACTGGCAATTATCCTTTTATTCATTCTCTCTCTTCTCCTTTGCCGTCTTTTCCAATTGTTTCAACGTGTCAAGATAAGCTTCTTCCACCGGAGACAACGTTTTGACCTGATACTTACGATACTCTTTCTCCGCTTTTTCGATAGCTTGCCGGTGACTGACGGATCCGGCGTCTGTTAGAAGCTTTTCACCTGTTCCCGATAGGATTCCGTCCAGTTGTTTGATATAATCATCCATATACATCGGCCGATGCCTGATGGCCTGGATTTCCGCAAAGTCGAAATATCCGGATACGATATTGTTGAGTACCTTCAATTCATCGGCATTCAAGTAATTCTTTGCGATGCGCGTGTCTTTCAAAGTGGGCATCTCACCGTCAAAGGATGTCAATCCCATGAAAGGTTTGTCCGCATCGGCTCTTTCGAAGATGACCTCAGCCGCAGTGTGCCCATGAGCAGCATAATGCAACTTGTTCTGGACGATTTTGAAGAATCGGACGGACTCTTCAGCCTTGGGATTATAATCAACGCTGGTGGCATAAAGATCAAGGACTTGGCGGTACAGGACTTTTTCGGAAGAACGGATATCCCGGATCCTGTCCAGGAGTTCTTTCCAGTACAATCCGCCTCCATTCCCTTTGAGCCGCCGGTCATCCAAGGTGAATCCTTTGACGATATACTCATGCAGACGAGCGGTCGCCCACTGGCGGAAGCGTGTACCAACGATGGAATGGACGCGGTAGCCCACGGAAATGATCACGTCCAGATTGTAACATAATACATCGCGACTCTGCGTTTTTCCTTCAATGGCACCGTGTTGAGTGGTTATTCGGAATTTCCGAACAACCATCGATTCGTCGAGTTCCCCTTCTTTGAAAATATTGGATATATGTTCACTGATTGTGGATTTCGCTTTATTGAAAAGCATACACAACTGATCCTGAGTCAGCCAAACCGTCTCATTCTCCAGTCGGACATCCAACTGCACATTACCGTCCTCGGACTGGTAAATGATGATCTCTCCTTTATCTTCTGCGCTCATAGCAAACCATTTTCTCAAAGATAATACTTCTGGAAAAAGAATGCAAAAAAGACGGCCTTTCCAGCCGTCGGTAATCGGCAATAGCCTGTTCAATAGACAGTGCAGGATCTTTACTCTCTGTCAATACAGATACTACGTCAACTATAGAGAAATACCATCTCTCAGCCACATCGTCCCATACTGTGCGGATCTTTTTCTCTTCAAAAAGTTGTATTTCCTGTTTCTTTGTCATAACCATCAAGCCATTTTGGTCAAGTCCAAAAAAGGCCACCATGAAGTGACCTTTCGAGTATTCTGTGACATCAATGATTACAATTCTTTAAGACCTTTTTTGATGTCACGAAGCTAAAATTTTCCGGAATATCTGATCCTTTCGAATGCTTCTTGAAGGACCTTTCTCGGGCCGGCAATGTTGATGCGAAGGTAACCGGTCCCTTCCTTACCGAACTGGGTGCCGTCGTTGAAGGCGACCTTCGCTTCGTGGAGGAGGTTGTGCATCAGTTCGGGCTGGGAGTAGCCAAGACGGGTGCAATCCAGCCATATAGTAGGCGAGGCCTGGGGCCTTACGCAGCGGACTCTCGGGAGGTTTTTTCGAATCCACTGGTCAGCGAAATCTATGTTGCCTTCGACATAACGAAGCATCTCCTGACGCCATTCCCATCCCTTTGTATAGCAGGCTAGGGTAGCCTCAATCGCGAAGAAAGTGGGGAGGTCGAATGAGTTCTCGTCCAACCATTGGAAGAATTTGTCTCTCAGAGAAGGATTGGAGATAATGATATAAGAGGAGACAACTCCCGCGATATTGAATGTCTTCGAAGGGGCCATCATAGTGATGCAGCTTGCCGCAGCTTCGGGGGAAATAGAAGCGAAGGGAATATGCTTTTCCCCATAGAAAACAGTCTCAGCGTTGATCTCGTCCGAAAGGACCAGTATGCCGTGACGGGTGGTGATTTCTGCCAGGCGAGTGAGGGTCTCTCTGTCCCATGCGCGGCCCGAAGGATTGTGGGGGTTACATAGAATCAGCATCTTCGTCTTGTCGTCAATGATGCTTTCTAGATGGTCGAAATCCATCTCGTACCTTTTCAAAAAGCCATCTTCATCCTCCACCCGGATTAGCGGGTTGGCGACTGTCTCGAATCCGTTGGTCCTTGGAATCTGGGCAAAGCGGTGATAGACCGGGGGCTGAATGATAATCTTGTCGCCCTTCTTAAGAAAGTAGTTTATGATAATAGCCTGGGCTTTGACCAGACCCGGCATATATCGGATATTCTCAGGATCCACTTTCCAGCCGTGAAGTCTCTCCAGCCATGCGGAAATAGTCGGGAAGTAGTTGTCAGGGATGACAGTGTAGCTGAGGATTGGGTGCTCCAGACGTTTGAGGATAGCCTCTCGTACAAAATCCGGAGTCCTGAAATCCATATCTGCTACCCAAAGGGGCAGCACGTCTTCGGTGCCGAACATCAGGTTCAATTCGGCATATTTTTCGGTCCAGGTGCCCCTGCGGTCTATTATTTCATCAAAATCGTACATATATCTCGGGTTCTTGTGTAGGGTGTCACTAAAAATACTACAATTTTTTATCTTTGCAACCACGAACCAATATTTTTATGGAAGAAGCAATTTATGACGGGGCCGGAAACCTTTTCCGTATGATTGACGGAAGGGGAAGCGGCATATCGCCTTCCGCGTTTGAAGGAGAGCTGGCGCGAAGACTCTGCCTTCTTCCGGGTGGTAGCAAGGCTGACGGTATTATCCTTCTTTCTGGTGCAGAAGCCCCGGGATGCGACTTTTCCATGCATTATTTCAATAACGACGGCACCGGCGGCATGATGTGCGGCAATGGTGGTAGATGTGCCATAGCGTTTGCTCGCGACAGAGGTTTTGCCCCCTCTTCTCCTGACGGGATGTACCGATTCACTTCTGCAGGCGGCTTCTATTGTGGAAGCATTCTCGAGGACGGCCCCGTGGACAAGGTCGTACGGCTCAAGATGGCGGAAGTTTATGCAGCGTGCAGGATAGAGGAAAACGGAAAAACTTATGGAAATGGGTGGTATTTGGATGTAGGCTGTCCGCACTATGTTACCTTCTTGGATTCAGAGGATGAAGTTGAAAAATTGGATATAGAGACAGCAGCGCTTCCTTGGCGATATAGTCCTCTTTTCCCGGAGGGGGCGAATGTGAATTTCGCCTCACTTGGGCCCCGGAGCTCCGGACAAATCCTTATCCGTACTTTCGAGAGGGGAGTAGAGGCTGAGACTCTTTCATGCGGGACGGGTATAGTCGCAACCTCGATTGCCGCTGCATTGAATGCAGGACTTAGCGGAAAGCTGCATTTTGACGTTCATGCACGCGGAGGGAACCTTTCGGTAGACTTTTTCATGCCTTCAGACCGAAAGGACGGTGAGCCTGCAGCCAAAGATATCTTCCTGACCGGCCCTACCCACAGGCATTGAGCATTACTCTTTTGGGTGGATCTTGCGGTAGAATTTGACGCTTGAGATAATTCCCGACAGATTCATGTTTGAGACATGGGTCGCCCTAATGTAACCGTCTCTTTCCAGACTGAACATCAATTTCTTCCCAAGTACAACATTGGGACGGGTGATGGTAACCGTTTCGAGATGATCGTTGGGGAAGGCAGCAGCGAAGCATCCCTCCATCTGAATGGATGTCCCCTTCGGCTCTTTGAGGACGGCCTTTATAGTCTGAAGAGTCTCAAGAGCCTCGTCGAGAGTGCTCCCAAGCGGGATGAAAAGATTGAAAAGCGGGTCAAACTGGATTTGGAAAATCTCATCACCAATACCGAGAGTGCCGACTGAAAGGTAATAATGGTTACCCTCGTCATTGGGCATATTGAAAACCGAAAGAACGGTCTCGTCGTTTTCTTCTATCTCTGCGATTTCCAGGATTGTGGGTATTTTTGACTGCTGTGCCGAAGCTCCAAGGGCAAGGAAAAAGAGCACTACCAGAGTTACAAGTCTTTTCATGTTTTCTTCAATTTAAAAAGTTATTCTTGGCGTCAAATTTACTATTTTTTTTGGAAAGTCAGCTATAAAAACACTACGGAACGAGCTTCAGCAGGACATATTCACTTCGGGTGCCTATCCTGAATCTACCTCCCCAGCGGACGGACGCTCCTGTCAATAATGTCCTGTATTTATGCTGGTAATGGAGCCTCCCGTAAAGAAGAACGATGGCGACAAGGCCGAAGATAACGGCCGAGCCGGTCTTGCTTTCGAAAAGAAAAGAAGGAGAGAGGACATGGAACAGTCTCAGAATGTCCGTTAGGGCGAAAGCCATGAAAGTATATACAAAGAAAATGAGCCATGTGTTTCCCAGGATATACAGTACTGTTGCGAGATTCATAGGTAGAGGGTCCAACCTTCCGGTAAAAGATAAAAACAGGGCGACAATCGCTGCTGAATAGATAGTTACAGCTGCTATTTTCCACCCGGTTGGAAAGGGCAGAATCTTATATATCCTGAGACCTACATATCCTATGGCCGCAAGAAAGGCAACCATTATCCCGACTATTGCAAAATATCTCAGATAGCTCATATATACACGTTTAATCCCGGCAAAGATACATTAATCTCACATCAATCGAAAATTGTTTTCCGGAAGGAAAAGAAGTATCTTTGCTTCCAAAGACCGAAAAGAGATAATGGAGAGACGGTTCAATTCGTTTGTCGGATACTACAAAGAGCGCTATGGGGAAAGGCTTCAAAAGCTGGTCCTGGATGCCGGCTTTACATGTCCCAACCGAGACGGAAAGGTTGGAGTAGGCGGGTGCACATACTGTGACAATGCCTCCTTCCATCCTGGATACAGTACGGCAGGGAAGAGCCTTCATGAGCAGATCGACGAGGGGATAGAATTCCATCGGGTGCGCTATCGCAATACTACCCACTATCTGGCTTATTTCCAGTCATTCTCAAATACTTACGCACCTCTAGAGCGCCTTCGTAAGGTCTATGAAGAGGCTCTGTCCCACCCTTCTGTGGTCGGTATCGTTATCGGCACCAGGCCGGACTGCGTAGATGATGAGAAGCTCGATTACATTTCTTCCCTCAAGGGGAGAGAGAAAGAGGGTTGGCCCCACGAGATGATTGTCACTCTCGAATACGGTATCGAATCCTGTTACGATGCTACCTTGAAAAGGATCAATCGTGGACATGATTTCGACACGGCAAGACGGGCTGTGGAAAAAACGGCGGAAAGAGGGATTGATGTCGGCGCCCATTTTATTCTCGGCCTTCCCGGAGAGACTAGGGAAATGCTTCTGGATCAGTGCGATACTATCAACTCTCTCCCGCTTCGAAGCATTAAATTCCACCAGCTTCAACTGGTTAAAGGTACTCGAATGAAAGCAGAGTTCGAGGCTCATCCCGAGGAGTTCAAACGTTATTCGCTGGATGAGTACCTTGACCTCATGACGGATATTCTCGAGCGTCTTCGCCCGGACCTCTATATCGAGCGCGTGGTTGGCGAGGTCCCTCCCAGGTTTGTGGATACTCCGGAGTGGGGATTGATCCGTAATTTCCAGATTATAGACCTTCTTGAGCAGCGGATGGAGAGTCGCAAAACTTACCAAGGGAGACTTTATATGCCTGCATAGCCCTAAAGGGAGCGAAAGATCGAAGGAAATTTATTATATTTGCAAATTCTATATTATTCTTTCGATAAGATGGCAAGGGAAATTTTTGAAGGCCTTACTTTTGACGACGTATTGCTCGTCCCGGCCCATTCCGATGTCCTACCACGGGATGTCGATTTGACTGCGCGATTCACGCGGGATATTACCCTCAAAGTTCCTATGGTATCTTCTGCAATGGATACTGTTACGGAAGCTCCCATGGCGATTGCTGTTGCGCGTGAAGGAGGAATTGGAGTTATCCACAAAAACATGTCTCTCGACAGACAGTGCTCAGAAGTCGCTAAGGTAAAGAAGGAAAATCTCCTCGTTGCCGCGGCAGTAGGGGTTAAAGCGGATACTCTTGAAAGGATTGAGGCGCTTCACTCTGCCGGAGCGGATGCAATTGTCGTTGACACGGCACATGGTCATTCTGAAGGCGTACTGAAGGTGATTCGAAGTGCATGCTCCACCTTCAAGGATATTCAGATTGTTGCCGGAAATATCGCTACGGCTGAAGGAGCGAAGGCGCTCGCCGATGCCGGAGTAAGTGCCGTCAAGGTCGGAATCGGCCCCGGGTCCATATGTACTACGAGAATAATTGCAGGAATCGGGATGCCTCAGCTTACTGCAATCATGCTTTCTTACGAGGGCCTCAAGGGCTTGGATGTGCCGATAATTGCCGATGGAGGCATCCGCTACTCGGGAGATATCACCAAAGCTATTGCTGCCGGAGCTGACACCGTAATGGCCGGATCCCTTTTCGCCGCATCTGAGGAGACTCCCGGCGAGGTGATAGAAGTCGACGGTCAGAGATACAAGGTTTATCGCGGAATGGGTTCTCTCGATGCCATGGAGCAAGGGTCGAAAGACCGTTATTTCCAGGAGGCCGAGACAGATAATAAAAAGCTTGTTCCCGAAGGGATAGTTTCAAGAGTGGCCTGCAAGGGAAAGGTTGCCGATATCATATATCAGTTGATGGGCGGTCTTCGCGCCGGAATGGGATATTGCGGGGCCCCGACTCTCCATGACCTACGCAAGGCCAACTTCGTCCGCATTACAGCCGCCGGAATCATTGAGTCGCATCCCCATGATGTTACCATTATCAAGCCGGCTCCAAATTATTCAAAGTAGATGAAAAAGTTTATTCTTGCCTTTCTTGTACTTGTCGCCGCCGTTTCTTGTGAAGAATTTGGCAGGCTGCGCTCTTCTGTCGGCGAATTCTTCGGCGACGAAGCCGTTGCAAGGGTGGGCAAGGAGAAATTGTATCGGTCTACGCTTGAGGGCTATATTCCCGACGGAATAGCGCCGGAAGACAGTGCGGCGATGGCCTCTCAGTTCATCAAATCATGGGCGACAGACCGTCTTTTCCTGGAAGTAGCAGAGGCAGAGTTGTCAAAGAGCGAGATGGATGTCTCAAAAGAGCTTGAGGAATATAGAATTTCCCTTCTGAAATATCGTTTTGAGCAGCATTACATCAATGAACGCCTTGATACCAGTATTACTCCTGCCGAGATTCGCCACTACTATGAGGAAAATCCGGATAAATTTATCTTGGATGCACCTTTGTTTAAAGTCCGCTATATGTTGATCCCAAAGGGGTCGGCGGCGAAGGATAAGATAAAGAAGAAAATGTCTTCCGACAATGTTGAGGAGGTGATTGAGGCTGATAGCATGGCGGTTTCCGCAGCGATAAGGTATGTGGACTGTACAGACAGATGGACAGATCTTCAGACGCTTTCCCTTGAGAGCGGATCCGATCCCGCGACTCTCCTTTCTTCAATGAAAAAATCATTCATAGAGGTGCCGGACGGGCAAGGTAATATCTTTGTCGCTTATGTAGCTGATATGGTGAAGAAGGGCTCTCCCGCCCCGATAGAGTACAGCGCGGAAAAAATTAAGGACATCATTTTGAGTGCAAGAAAGCGAGAACTCGTCTCCGGTTTGGAACGGGACTTGCTCAAAGATGCCCAGACTAAAGAAATATTCGAGATTTTATGAAAAGATACGTTTTGAAGGTATCGTGCCTGATTGCGGCCATTTTAGTGTCATTGACGCTTTCAGCCCAGAAATACGGCGGCGGAGTGATTGACAAGACAGTCGCGGTAATTGGAAATGAGGCGATTATGATTTCCGATATCGAGGAACAGGTCCAGATGATGAGAGCTCAGGGAATGTCTTCCGACAGGAATCTTCGCTGCGAAGTACTTGAGCAGATGATGGAATCTAAGTTGTTCCTCATGCAGGCAAGGATAGACTCCCTTACCGTCAATCAAGATATGGTCGCCAGTGAAATGTCTTCCAGGCTCGACCAGGTCCGTACTTCTCTCGGCGGTGACGAGGAGGTTGAAAAGTATTTCGGGAAACCCCTTTACAGGCTCCGCCAGGAGTGGACGGAAGCGCTTCAGGATCAAAACCTTACCCAGCAGGAGCAGTCTCAGGTCGCTTCTAATATTCCGGAGTTGACTCCATACGATGTGAAGCAGTATCTGGACACTGTCGACAAGGAGGATCTCCCGATTGTCCCGATCAAATACCGTCTAAGCCAGATTTGCGTCTATCCAGACCGCGAGGCTGCCAATCTAGCAGTAAAGG
Organism: uncultured Bacteroidales bacterium; assembly: GCA_900318955.1. Classification (GTDB taxonomy): domain Bacteria; phylum Bacteroidota; class Bacteroidia; order Bacteroidales; family UBA932; genus Cryptobacteroides. Next base: position 7,215 of record ONMJ01000009.1, on the reverse strand, counting down.
AAAAACTCCTTTCCCTTCGCGAGAGAATCATCGCAGGAGAGAAATTCTCCACCCTTGCCAGAATTTATTCGGAGGACCCCGGTAGCGCCCGTAAGGGAGGCGAGCTCGGAATGGCCTCTAAATCAATCTTCTGGCCTGCATTCTCTGATGCGGCCATGGCTCTTAAGCCGGGAGTTATCTCCCAGATTGTAGAGACTCCGGACGGATTCCATATTATCGAGGTTCTGGAGAAGAAGGGGGATATGTTCAATGCTCGCCATATCCTTATTAAGCCTCAGTATACTGCAGCTGATCAGGAAAAGGCATTCAGGAAACTCGATTCCCTGAAGACCGAGATTACCAATGAGGCTGTAACCTTCCCTCTTGCGGCCCGCTTTTATTCAGAGGATACCGCAACCAGGACCAATGGAGGCCAGATGGCGGATCCCCAGACCGGTTCGTCCTACTTTGAGATTGACCAGCTGAAGCCTCAAGACTATGCGGCGATCAAGGACCTGAAGGAGGGAGAGATCTCGGATCCGGTGGAATCACTTGACAATGAGGGTCGTAGCGGTAACACTGTCTATAAAATCATCAAGGTTGACAAGATTGTTCCCGCCCATCCGGCTACCTTCGAGAACGACTACAACCAGATTCTCGCCCAGGTGAGGCAGGGTAAGCAAATCGAGGCTATCAATAAGTTCCTGGATAAGAAGATCAAGGAGACATATATCATCATTGATCCCATGTATCGGGAGTGTTCATTCACCCGCGATGTTTGGGCTGAAAAATTCAAGAAAGATTGATGAGATTCCGGCCGGTTCTCTGTCTGATCGCGGCTTTGATGTTCGCGACCCTGTCCCTGTCCGCCCAAAATAAGGGCGAGGACACGGATTCGCTCGTCACCTTGGTCAGCGCTAAATCGGCAAGCCTTATGGAGAGGAATGGGACCAGTTTCAGAAAGGTTATGGGGCCGGCCCGTTTCCTCCACAATAAGACATATCTTCTCTGCGATTCGGCTCTCTGGAATGTTGCCAGCAATATTATCTATGCCACCGGCCATGTCCAGATCATACAGGACCGCACAAAACTGACCAGCGAGACTCTGGAATATGTTGTCGATGAGGATCTTGCAAAGTTCAGGGGTCATCTTGTCCAACTCGAAGACAAGGACCGAAATACTCTCCGCACACGTTATCTCGACTATAATACCAAGGACAGTATTGCCATTTTTCAGGACGGTGCGTCCATGAAGGACAAGGACGGCCAGATTATCGAAAGCCGTTTCGGCTCTTACGATTCAAAGGCGAAGACCTTTACGTTCATGGACAATGTCAATATGTTCACGGATTCCATCTTCGTCAAGACCTCCCGACTCGAGTATAATTCCGAAAACAGCACGGCGTATTTTGCATATGCGACGGATGCCTGGGACCATGACAATATGCTTTCTGCCGACGACGGCTGGTATAACAGGGAAAACGATCTCTTCTTCTTCCGGCAGAATGTCCATGTGATGACAGACGACTACGAAGGTTGGTCCGATACTCTCTTTTATCATAGGCCGATCAATGAGGTAGAGATGCTCGGCCGGGCGGAGATAATGGATACCACTAGAAATATCTACGCCCTTGCCGGAAGGCTAGAATATCGCGATACTATTTCCAGAATCAAGATGACGAGGGACCCTGCCGTTATGTCTATCACTGACGAGAACGGTCAGATAGATACAGTATATCTTGGAGCCGATACCCTCATCTATCAGGCGATTAAGAAGTGCGATATCCCCGAGGCATATGAGAAGGATGCCAAAAAGAGGCTTTCGGACATAAGCGGCGACCCAGTGGCAGAGTATCGAAGGAAGGCTGCCGAGGAGGCCAGAAAAGCTGCCGAAGAGGCTGCTAAGAACGATCCCAACCGTCCTCCCGAACCGCCGCCCGTGAAAGGCGCCCCGGCAAAGAAACAGGCTGAAAATAAGCAGGAGCTGCCGCCGCCTCCCCTTGCCGACTCTCTTTCAGTGTCTGACTCGTTGGCTGTCAAGGATTCTTTAGTAGTGGAGCCGGAGCCTGTAGATACGACTAAATTCGGTTTTGTCACGGCTGTCGGAAACGTCAAGCTTTATCGAAGGGATATCCAATTCGCATGTGATTCCCTTGCATATAACGATCTCGATTCGCTGGCCAGGCTATATCGGGAACCGTTCATTTTCCATGAAGGGACCCGTCAATATTCGGCGGACAGTATCTATGTCGTCCTCCAGAACCGCGAGGTTAAAAAGGCCAATCTGATGTCAAACGCCTTTATTGTCATTGAGGAGCAGGATTCGCTCCTATATGACCAGATCAGAGGTGCGGAGATGGTCGCTTATTTCGATTCCACCAGGACGCTTCAGCGATTCGATGCGCTCGGAGGTGCGGCTGCTCTATTCTATCTAGAGGAGAACGGCACGCTGGCGACCGTCAATAAGGTCGAATCCAAGATGCTCTATGCCCTCTTCTCCGAAGGGACTATTGACCAGATCTATTATTTCGACTCAGCAAAGAACGATGCCTATCCTATTGTGCAGTTGCCAAAGGATGAGAGTTTCTTGAAGGGCTATGTATGGAAACCGGAGCTGCGGCCTAACGGCAGGGAAGACATTACCACTCTCGTCCCGAGAAAGAGTCAGAGAAAGACATATCTCAGCAGGCCACGTGCCCGCTTCCCGCATACCGCGAAGTATTTCCCGGGATATATAGACAAGGTCCATAAAGAGATAGCTAAAAGGGACTCTCTGGATGCCGTGAGGGCGAGGGAGCGGAGAGAAAGGGAGCGTCTGGAGGCGGAGCTCGCGGCGATGGATACTCTGAGCTTCAATCGAGATACAGTTGCTCTTGATTCGCTCGGGTTCAGCGCAGATTCATTGGCGACAATCTCTGTCGATTCTCTTTCAATTCCTCAGCCAACAGATTCATTGTCAGTTCCTTCCGATACTGTTTCCATAGCGCAGCCCGCAGATACGACGGCCTCCGTTTCAACAAAGCCTAAGGGTTCAACCCCTCCTCCTCCGCTGACTCCGGAGCAGATAAAAGCCAGGGAGAAGGCGGCGGAAGCGGCTCGAAAAGCGGCGGAAAAGGCCAAGAAAGACGCTGAAAAAGCCAAGAAAAAGGCTGAGAAGGAAGCTAAAGCCAAGGCAAAGCAGGAGGCTAGGGAGGCCAAATGGGCCGAAGAGGACCGTATTTATGCCGAAAAGCAGGAGGCTAAAAGGCAAAAAGCTCTTGAAAAAGAAAGAGCCCGTAAACTCAAGGAACTGAGAAAACGGGCCCGTAAATCAGAGAAAGAGTACAATCGTTTGATGAAGTACGTCGAGAAGTACAGAGCTAAGCTTCGGCGAAAAGACCGATAATATTCAGGATAACCTTTGAGGCCGCTTCTATGCTCTCGAGGGGTACGAATTCCATCTTTCCATGGAAATTGAGACCGCCCGCGAAGATATTCGGGCAGGGGAGTCCCATGTAGCTCAGGTTGGCCCCGTCGGTGCCTCCGCGGATGGGCTGGATCTTCGGTTTGATTCCCTCCATCTCCATGGCCTTCACGGCCTTTTCGATAATATGGTAATGCGGCTCAACCTGCTCCCTCATATTGCGGTACTGGTCGCGAAGGTCGAGGACTGCGGTTCCTTCTCCATACTTGCGGTTGATAAAATCGACGCATTCGCGGATGACCTCTTTCTTGCGGTCGAATTTCACCGCGTCATGGTCGCGGATGATGTAAGCGAAGTCTGCCTCTTCGACTGCTCCCTTGAAGCTTATGATATGGAAGAACCCCTCATATCCCTCGGTATACTCTGGCCTCTGTTCGATGGGAAGGAGAGAATTTAGTTCCTGACCGATCAGAATTGCGTTCTTCATCTTGCCTTTGGCGCTCCCGGGGTGGACGTTTCGGCCCTGGATATGGATCTTTGCGGAGGCTGCGTTGAAGTTCTCGAATTCCAGCTCTCCAATCTCGCCGCCATCCATGGTGTAAGCATAGTCGGCACCGAATCTCTTGACGTCGAATTTAACTACTCCTCGGCCGATCTCTTCATCGGGAGTGAAGCCTATTTTTATGGTACCATGCTTGAATTCAGGATGTTCCATTATCCATTGGGCTGCATTCATAATCTCAGCGACACCGGCTTTGTCGTCCGCCCCAAGGAGGGTCGTCCCATCGGTAGTGATAAGAGTCTGACCGATAAAATGGAGAAGCTCCGGGAACTCTGAAGGTTTGAGATAAAGTCCCTGGACCCCTTTGAGGGCAATGTCTGACCCGTCATAGTTCTTGATAATCTGAGGCTTGACATCCTTCCCCGAAGCATCCGGAGCCGTGTCTACATGGGCGATGAATCCGACAGCGGGAACTTCCTTCTCGATGTTGGAAGGGATTGTCCCCATTACGTATCCGTATTCATCCAGCGAAGCCTCTACTCCCATATCATTCAGCTCTTTACAGAGCATTTTAAGGAGATCCCACTGTTTTTCAGTCGATGGCTGGCTTGCAGATTCTTCGTTTGACTGTGTGTCTACTGACACATATCTTAGAAATCTTTCGAGAATGTTTTCCATATGTTATTATTCTTCTACAGTTGCTTTCTTGGAACTAATTATGATATAAGCTATTATGGCTAGGAACGGGATGATGGCGACAGCCTCTCCCCACTGGGCGTTCCAGCTTGTGAGGAACCAGTCGACGCCTGCGAATTTGAGGATTGCGCTGACAACACCCATGAGGGCGCCGCCTGCGATGAATCCGGATGCGATAAGGGTGCCTTTCTCCTGACGGGCATTATTGAGGGCCTGGTCCTTGGAGCGGGTAGATACGTACCATGAAATCGCTCCTCCGACGAGGAGAGGAAGGTTGAGGTCGATAGGGATGAACATTCCGAGCGCGAACGGCAGAGCCGGAACCTTGAAAATGGTAAGGGCAATAGCGATGAGTGCTCCGATTCCATAAAGTAGCCATGGAGCTCCTCCGCCGTTCATCATCGGCTCAATGACAGCGGCCATCGCGTTGGCTTGAGGCGCTACTAGGGCGTTTTCTCCTACGAATCCATATGTTTTGTTGAGGATGAGCATGACTCCGCAGACGGTAACGGCAGAGACAGCAACCCCGAGGAATTTCCATCCCTCCTGCTTTTTCGGGGTGGATCCTATCCAGTAACCGATTTTAAGGTCGGTGATAAATGAGCCCGCAACAGAGAGGGCCGTACAGACGACTCCACCGATGATTGCCGCGGCAGCCATTCCTGCGCTGCCCTTGAGTCCTACTGCGACAAGGATAATAGATGCGAGAATCAGGGTCATGAGGGTCATTCCGCTCACCGGGTTGGATCCGACGATAGCGATGGCGTTAGCCGCGACGGTAGTGAAAAGGAATGAGATAATCGCGACCACGACAAGGGCGACCAGGGCCTGCCAGAAGTTATTGACAACCCCGCCGAAGCCGAAGAAAGCGAAAACGGCAAGGAGCGTTATTATAATAGAGGTAACGATTACCTTCATCGAGAGGTCCTTTTCCGTCCTTACCTCGTCCTCCTGTGCCTGCCCGCCTTTCTTGAATTCTTTCGCGGCGAGGCCGACGGCGGATTTGATTACACCGAAGGATTTGATGATACCGATAATGCCGGCGGTCGCGATACCTCCGATGCCGATATGACGCGCGTATTCCTTGAATATCTGCTCGGGGGCCATTTCTCCGACGGTCATTGCGAGTCCGGTATTCATAAGGTCAATGACCTGCCCGCCCCAGATAAGGTTGATAAGGGGAATTATTACGAGCCAGACAAGTAGCGAACCGCAGCAGATAATGAAGGCATATTTAAGACCTACAATATATCCGAGACCGAGCACAGCTGCGCCGGTATTGAGTTTAAGGACAACCTTTGCCTTGTCGGCGATTACCTGCCCAACAGAGAGTACGGTCGTGGAGATTGTTTCCGCCCATGCTCCGACGGTTGCGACTATGAAATCATACAGCCCTCCGATAAGGCCGCTGACAAGTAAGGTCTTGGCTCCTTTCCCGCCGCCTTCGCCATTGACAAGGACCTGGGTTGTCGCCGTCGCCTCAGGGAAGGGGTACTTCCCATGCATCTCACTCACAAAGTATTTCCTGAATGGAATCAGGAAAAGGATGCCCAGGATGCCGCCCAGAAGCGACGAAAGGGCCATTTTCATAAAATTGACCTGGAGATCAGGATAGAGGAGATTACCGGCGGCGTCGGTCTTGCTCTGGAGAATATATATGGCAGGGAGGGTGAATATTGCACCGGCAACGACTGCTCCTGAGCATCCTCCGATAGACTGGATAATGACGTTTTGAGAAAGAGAGTCTTTTTTCCTGAGGGCTCCGGAAACGCCTACGGCTATTATTGCTATAGGAATTGCAGCCTCAAAGACCTGTCCTACTTTCAGTCCGAGGTATGCTGCTGCGGCCGAGAATATTACGACCATAAGGAGTCCCATCAGTACTGAGTAGGGTGTCACTTCCGCGTAGTTTTTATTTGGGGAAAGCAGCGGAGTGTACTTTTCGCCGGGACGGAGTTCTCTCTGGGCGTTCTCCGGCAGAGTCATTTTCTTTTTTTCCATAGATAGATATTTGTACAAATATAAGTGTCATTTGGGACTTTTTAAACAAATTTGAAAAAAACTCAAAAAAAATTTGGCAGGTCAAAAAAAGTTACTACCTTTGCAGTCCCGTTTGAAACGAGTACCAAAATACGGTTTCACGGAATTGATCATTGACAATACTGAGAGAAAAGATTAAGAGGTAAAGCAAAAGATAGAAAGATAAGTCTGTAAGAGTAAAAGAGTTTTTTCGAAAACGAAAAGAAATTAGGGACTGCAATTTCATAGGCAAAAAGTGATTCATTGAGATCCTTTTAGGAAAATAATTATTTCGCCGTATTTTTTTTCGAGCTCGGACGACGGGATGCGGAAAAAGACGGTGAAAGAACAGAAAAAGGAAGCAAGAGCGAACGGAGGATGCCTAGGCTATCCGGAGGCGATGAAGGACGTGGTAAGCTGCGAAAAGTCGCGGGGATCTGCAAACAGGACTTGATCCGCGAATATCCGAATGGGGCAACCCGGCAGGTTGAAGGCCTGCCGCCATCGTGAGATGGAGCGAACCCGGGGAACTGAAACATCTTAGTACCCGGAGGAAGAGAAAACAATTAGTGATACCCGGAGTAGTGGCGAGCGAAACGGGCATAGCCTAAACCGG
>ONMJ01000041.1 GCA_900318955.1 uncultured Bacteroidales bacterium | reverse complement strand
GCGTCTTTGGTGAAACTGTTTCCGATGAAGAAGATACGGAAGTCCGCCTCGACGTCAAGTTGGGGATCGGCGGCAGCCGTGATGTCGATGGTGACGTCAGAGACAGTGCATTTGCCGCCTGAACCATCCTTGCCGAGATAATTTTTTTTGTTGGCTTCGGAATAGACGTCATTCTGGAAGTCGCCGTTGTTGTATCTTCCGACTTTCCCGGCGGCCTTTCCTCCTTCCCAGGCGGCTGCAGCGGTCACATATCCCCAGAAAAGGCCGCGGTAGGCGCTGTCGGAAATGATCTTTCCGTAGTTCTCGTTGTTGGTGTAGGAAGCGGCGCCTGGCAGCGAAACGATGCCGCCGACCCTGCCGGAGGTCGTCGAGACCAGGTTGCCGTAGTTCTTGCAGTTCGAAATGGTGGAACCATTATTGGTGAGGCAGCAGATGTTGCCAAGACGGCTGCCGTCGCTTTGCGGCATCGAGTTGAGCTGGTTGCCGCGGTTCTCGCATCCGATGATGTCCGTGCAGGCATTGGCTGCGCCCAGGATGCCAGCGGTACGGCCAGCTTGTGAAGTCATCTCGCCTTGGTTGCTGCTGTCGGAGATTACCACGCGTTTTTCATTGCCGGTCGGGGCGTTGGTGAAACCGACGACGCCGGCTACGTGGATGCCTGTCGCTGCTCCGGAGAGATTGACGGAATTAGTGACCGAAATGTCACCGAAGTTATGGACGCTGTCCACCGTACAGCCTATATCTTTGGCGTAGATACCGCCGATAAGGGCCATATGCAGGTATCCTTTGCATCCGCCTTCATAGGTCATCGGTGCATAACTCGTCACGTCGCGGACAGTGGCGTCGTAAAGCACGCCGGCAATCATGCCTACGCTGTGGGAGACAGAAGAGGTGACGGTCAGCGAGCAACTCTCGTCGATGACGAAATTCTGAACGATGGCTCCTGGACCGAGATAACCGAAGATGCCGAAGTGGCGGCCGTCTTTGGTTTCCGCATCTGTTAATTTCAGGTTCTTAATCTTGTGCGCGTTGCCGTCGAATTTTCCGGTGAAGGCCTTTCCGTCGGCGATAACTGGGTTCCAGTTCGCCCATGGAGCGGTCACGTGTCCGACTGGGGTCCACTCTGTGACACCATTGAAGTCGATGTCGTCGAGCAGGTTGACCCAGCCGTCTTCATTCTGCCACCTCTCGGTGGATTCGCCCGCGTTGACCGCCGCGGCGAAGGCCATAAAGTCTTCTGCCGACGCGATGCCCTGATTGTCTGAAACGATAGGGTCAACGGGCTCCTCGGATGCTTTCTTGCAGCAGACAAGCGTGAGGGCAGCAATGGTCAGAAAAAGGAATGAAAACTTTTTCATCTTGGTTTTTAGTTTTAACATATATAGAACAAATTACGAAGCTATACTACGTAATAGGTTTATCATCTTTTTTTGGGGGGTGAGCGAAAAAATTTTGCAGATTAAAAAATTCGCCTTAAATCTGCAGTCCAGACGAGGAAATAGCTCAGTTGGTAGACCTCGAACGTGTCAGTATAGTGCTCTCTCATAGCATAACGGATTAAAATTTAAACATTTATCCGTTACTTGTGTCAAGAATTTTCTCCTGATTCCTTTGACACAGATTTTGCACTTTTTTCTGTCAAGCTTTTTGTGCTAATTGTTTTTGACACAAATTAAGCACTATCAAAAAGCCTCCCAGATGATCTGGAAGGCGTTTTTTGAGTTTTGTGAGCGGAAAACGAGACTCGAACTCGCGACCCCGACCTTGGCAAGGTCGTGCTCTACCAACTGAGCTATTTCCGCATTGCCGTTTTGGGACTACAAAGGTACTATATTTTTTTCATTCTCCAAATTTTTTGTCGATTTTTTCTTATCTTCGCCAAGATGATGAAAAAAGACGAAAACTATCCCTAAACACACCGAAATAATGCTATCATTCACTTGCGACTATTCCGAGGGTGCATGCCCTGAAATTTTGCGGAGACTGGGGGAGACCAATCTGGAGCAGCTCCCCGGATACGGAGAGGATAAATACAGCATGAGAGCGAAGGAGAAGGTCCGCTCCGTATGCGGCGCTCCCGATGCTGACGTTTTCTTCCTTGTAGGCGGGACTCAGACGAATTCTACGATTATCGCTACTATGCTCCGTGATTTCGAAGGGGTGGTCGCGGCCGAGACCGGCCATGTTGCCCTTCATGAAGCAGGGGCTGTCGAGTATACCGGCCATAAGGTCCTGACGATCCCCGGCCATCAGGGGAAAATCGACACCGATGAATTAAGTGCCTTTATAGAGACATTCTTTGCGGATGCAAACCATGAACATATGGTCTTTCCCGGCATGGTATATATCTCATTCCCAACAGAATATGGCACTATTTATACCAAAGAGGAACTCGATCGGATCTACAGGGTTTGCCGCGAGGCAGACATTCCTCTCTTTATCGATGGGGCAAGGCTTGCCTACGGACTTGCGGGGGATGGCTGCGACCTGACGATAAAGGACCTCGCCGAGCGATGTGACGTTTTCTATCTCGGCGGGACCAAAGTCGGCGCTCTCTGCGGAGAGGCGGTGGTCTTCCCGAGGGGGAATGCGCCCGCTCATTTTATGACCATGGTCAAGCAGCATGGAGCCCTCCTTGCCAAGGGTCGTCTGCTCGGGGTTCAGTTCGATACTCTCATGACCGGCGGTCTCTATTTCCGCCTTGGAGAGAATGCCGTCGCAATGGCTCGGCGCCTTCGCGGAATTCTTCGCTATAGCGGACTTCCTTTCTATCTGGAATCGCCTACAAACCAACAATTTATCATTTTAGAGGAGGAGCAGGTGGAGGCTCTTTCCGATAAAGTCGCCTTCGATTTTTGGGAGAAAATTGACGATAATCGCACCGTGGTGCGTTTCTGTACCAGTTGGGCTACGACTGACGAACAACTCGACGAACTTGAGGCGATTCTCGTCACAATTACCGGGCATTGAGATAGTTGGAAAAAAATTTGCTATAATCCAAAATATTAAATATTTTTACCGCTTGGAAACATTTAACAATTATTAAAATAAGCTACTATTATGAAGAAATTTGGAATCGCTATTCTCGCAGCTCTGATGCTCGTTCCGGGTTGCGGTAACATGTCTAACCTCGCTTCCGGTTCGCTTATCGGATCAGGCGCAGGTGCAGCTATCGGTGCCGGTATCGGCTACCTCATCGGAAAGGATGGTAAGGGCGCAGCTATCGGAGCAGCTATCGGTACAGCTGTAGGTGGCGGCACCGGTGCAGTCATCGGCAACAAGATGGACAAGAAGGCTGAGGAGCTCGCGGCTCTCGAGAATGCCCAGGTTGAGACCGTAGAGGATGTCAACGGCCTCAAGGCTATCAAGGTTACCTTCGACAGCGGAATCCTCTTCCCGAAGAATGGCACCACCCTCAATGCTGCTTCAAAGGCTCAGCTCAAGAAGTTTGCTGACAGCATGGCCGACATGCCCGAGACAAACATCACTATCTACGGTCACACCGATACTGACGGTACCTATGAGGTCAACCAGAGGGTTTCCAACAACCGTGCTCTTTCCGTAGAGAACTATCTCGCATCTTGCGGCATCGCAAAGAATCGTATGACCGCTCAGGGTCTTGCTTATGACTTCCCTGTCGCTTCCAATGACACTCCGGAAGGAAAGGCACAGAACCGCCGCGTTGAGGTCTATATCACCGCCAACGAGGACATGATCAAAGAGGCTGAGGCAGAGGCTGCAAAGACTAAATAAGGCTGAAGATCCTAATAGAGAGAAAAGCGACGGTCATCCCGCCGCTTTTTTTTGTCCCGCCTAGCCTCCCTTTGGGAAATTCTCCATATCTTTGCAACATTATGAAAAAGACATTAGTTTTCCTTCTTTTGATACTCGTTGGAGTATCGGGATGGGCTCAGGACAATAGTAAGGGTTATAAGCTCTGGACAGATGGCAAGTTGACCATCGAGGATTTCCAGTCGAGAAATGTCAAGTCGGTCGGGTTCACCCTCGACCCCGTTGAGACCTCGTATCTTGAGGCTCTTATAGACTTCAAGTCAGAGAAGGTGAAGAAGGGGAATCTTCGCTACTACCGTCCGGTATCATGCACCAAGGCCGATCTTCTCAATTCATGGTATGCTCCGGACTATTACACCTCATGGACCGTCCGCTACAATCAGGTTATCTTCGATATTTTCGAGGCTTCCAGGCGTGAGATCCAGAACCAGTTGAATACAGAAGGGGCGGATTCTTATAACAAGGATTATCTGATGAGGGTCCTTAAGAGCAGAGTCGATACGTTTAAAGGGGAGTCTGCATACGGCAGGGATACTTCAGTGATCCGGGATTATGAATTCAAGTATTCCGAGATGCTCGATACCCTTGTTGAGAAAGAGCCTGTGGCTTTCCCGGGAAAGGTCAGGAAAGGGTACGGGATGGGCCTCTGGATTGGATATAATCCCGAGGTCTATTTCGGAAAGATCAACAATTGGGTTTCCATGGCCCACCGTCTTTCCTTTGGTTTCGATTTTTATTACGATCGGATCTCCCTCGGCCTGCTTATGAGTATCGGCCCGGCCGGGAAGCTGAAGAAAGGGGATTTTTACAACGATCATAGGGAGAATTATGTTTGGAGGCAAGGGGAAAAAGTCTCCTCACATGAAGCAATGTTCAAACTGGGATATACCATTTATGACGGATCCATCTTATCCTTTACCCCTGCAGTAGGCTTCGGTATCGGAGGGTTTGAGCAGAAAACTGGAGATTATGATTCAGATGATAATCCCGTCACCAGCAATGTGGATGGTTTCAGAGTCGCCGCAGGAGCAGACTTTGGCTTTAAACTTTACAGGGAGATAGATCCATACAATATGGTAGGAGAGATCCCTCTCAGATTCTCTGTCTATGGGGCATGGATGAGGCTCCGACCTTGCGACGTGTTCTCAATTAATGCCGGAATCAAGCTTTCGATTGATTCATGGTTTGCTAAATGATAGGGGAGGCTTATGCCGAAAAAGAAGAGCGAAATACAGATAAAGAACCGTAGGGCCTCGTTTGATTATGAGTTCCTGGAGACATATACGGCAGGGATTCAGCTCGTAGGAACCGAGATTAAATCGATCCGAGCCGGGAAGGTATCCCTTCAGGATGCGTATTGCTTTTTCGTGGGTAACGAGTTGTTTGTCAGGGGGATGAATATAGCCCTTTACAGCTGGGGCTCATGGGGGCAGCACGAGCCTATCCGCGACCGCCGGCTGCTTCTCAATCGCAAGGAGCTCCGCCACCTTCAGGCAGAGGACAAGAAGAAGGGTGTGACCATTATCGCCGTCAAGCTCTTCATTGCGGAAAACGGTTTCGCAAAGCTTGTAATCGCCCTTGCCAAAGGTAAGAAGGAGTATGATAAACGCCAGTCCATCAAGGAGAAAGACATTCGACGCGAGATGGACCGTTCCGGATATTAGTTTTTTCCCATGAAAAGAATCAACAATTCCCCGGAAGTGCCGCTTCCGGAGCCGGAAGCAATTGATCTTCAGGAGGTTTATGCTTCCTGGAAAAGGGGCGAGATAGACCTTGTCTGCGTTCTCGGCCCGACGGCTTCGGGGAAGACCCGCTATGCGGTTGCACTTGCGAGGGAATTGAACCGCATATCTTCAGAGAAAAATGATCTTCCTCTGGGCTCTTCCGTGGGGGCTGGCACCCCTTTTACTGTCGCAAAATCATGCGGTGTTGCCGAGATTATCTCTGCGGATTCCCGCCAGGTATATAGGGGAATGGACATCGGGACCGGAAAGGATTTAGACGAGTACGGAGAAATCCCCTTCCATATGATAGATATCGTTGATGCGGGGGAGAAATATGATCTTTACTGCTATCAGAGGGACTTCGAGGCCGTCTATGCTTCTGTCCGCGAGAGGGGGCATCTTCCGATTCTCTGCGGAGGGACCGGCCTTTATATCCAAGCCGTCCTAAGCGCCTATTCCCTCCCGGATGTGCCTCCTTCCCGTGAGCTGCGCTCGGAGCTGGAACAAACTGATATAGAGGAGCTTAGGGAAGCTTATGCGGAACGTTTAGGATCAAAGGCCGATCCGGAAGTGATGGTCTCCAAAAAGAGGCTCATACGCGCTCTAGAGGTAGAACTTTCGGAGGGCCCTGTCACCCGCACCTCCTATGAGGCCAAGAAAGCATTCATTATCGGGACCCTTGTCAGCCGTGAGGAGCGGAACTTTCTTATTGACAAGAGGCTGGATCAAAGGCTCGAAAGCGGCCTTATCGAAGAGGTTCGCTCACTTCTCGAAAGCGGAGTCGGCTCCGATGATCTTATCTATTATGGCCTTGAATATAAGTTTGTTACGCAGTATCTTCTCGGGCTCATAGACAAAGAGACGATGCGGCTCCAACTCTCTACGGCGATCCATCAGTTTGCCAAGCGCCAGATGACCTTCTTCCGCTCGATGGAATCGAAAGGATTCCGAATCCACTGGACTCGGCCGTAGATGGGAAAATCAGAACCGCCAGCCGATGCCTCCATGCAGAAAGGTGGCGTGGGGGCCGTAGGTGTTCTCGAGGAATAGTTGGAAATGAGTCCAGGAGTATTTTACTCCGATGAGGGTTATCTCGGGAGCAGGAGCGACGTCTTTCTCAAAATAGACATATCCCAAACCTGCTCCAGAATACACAGAGAATGGTTTTTCGAAATTCCAGATTCGCCTGTATCGGATAGTGATGGACGCTGATAAATCTCCATTTTTTCTTCCTGCAGGGAGCGCCTCAGAGGAGAGATCGTAACGGGGATTGCCGTAAGGGTCTATCCCAAAAGTCTCATATTGCAGGACATTGTAGTAGTCCCATGTGACCCCGCCGGTTACAAGCCACTCTGACCGGGAGTTAATTCTCCAGACTCCGGACAGGGCGAATGTGGGAGAATATATCAGCGAAACGTTTTCGCCTTCATATGTAATCTTATGTACCCCGTCGACCAGGGAGTGCAGAGGAGCAAATCCAGTCCCCAATTCAAGCGAAAAGGATTTTTCCTCCTGGGCGAATGATGCAAACGAAGCGAAGAGGAGCATGCTGCAAAGAAAGAGTCTCGCTTTCATTGCTTTTCCATGCTGATAGTTATTGTCCTGTCGCGAAGATCCGCAAGGCTGGTATCCTTCTGAGCATAAACTCCTTCCGGATCGACAAAGTGCAGATCGGGGCCCTGAATATTCCGAAAATAAGGGATGGAAACTCTTACAGAGCCGTCCTCTCCGGTGGTGCCTAGTTCTCCATTATACTTCCCTACTAGCACCTGGATGCCTTTGAGAGGTTCTCCGGTTGACTTCGAGACGAGGGAGAATGTCATCGGGGCCTCTCCGCCTTCCTCCCAACGGGGATCTTGGGGCACGCCGTAACAGGCCTGAAACACGAATAGGGCTCCCGTCAGGGAAACACCTTTCAATATATTATGGATCCATCTCATGATTGCAAATGTACTAATAATAGTTATTTTTGCAAATATGAACCCATTTCTATTCCGCCTGTTCCGCGATAATGAGATAAAGGTGCACGAACTCAATTATCTTTTCTGGGAGTGCACCACGCGTTGCAATTTCTATTGCCGCCATTGCGGGAGCGATTGCTCTATCCAGAGAAGGGAAAAGGACATGCCTCTTGGGGACTTTCTCGGGGCGCTGGACACTATTCCAAAGAATCACCGCCCGAAAGATTTCACTGTCGTTCTGACCGGAGGAGAACCGCTTTTGAGGCCGGATCTCGCCGAGGCGATAAGGGAGATACGCAGCCGTGGATTCGGCATAGGAATAGTCACAAACGGGTGGTTTTATGATGAGGAGATGCACCAGAAGCTCATGGAAGCCGGATTGGGATCGATGACCATAAGCCTTGACGGGCTGAAGGATTCCCATGATTGGATGCGAGGTCGTCCAGGGAGTTTTGAAAGAGCCCTCAAGGCAATCGAGATTTCTGCTGCCGAGCCTCGCCTGTATTCTGATGTAGTGACATGCGTGAACAAGCGGAATCTCTCGGAACTACCTGATATCCACGGTATTTTAGAGGGCTTCGGGGTAAAGCAGTGGAGACTTTTCACTATTATCCCGATTGGCCGCGCAGCCTCGGATCCTCAGATGCATCTTGACGATGATGAACTTGTTTCTCTCATGGATTTCATCCGTGGGAAAAGGGAGGATGGCGGACCGATGAATGTCACCTTCAGCTGCGAAGGCTATCTCGGCCGCTACGAGGAAAAAGTCCGGAATATCAGGTACTTCTGCCGCGCCGGAGTGAATATCGCGTCGGTCCTCATCGATGGACGCATCTCCGCCTGCCCCAATATCGACAGGGACTTTTTCTCCGAGGGGAGTATCTATGAGGATAACTTCTACGAGGTCTGGGAGCACCGTTTTGAGAGGTTCCGCGACAGAAGTTGGGCTCGGCAGGGGAGATGCTCCTCATGCAAGGAGTGGAAAAACTGCCTCGGAAACGGCATGCACAACTGGCACGGCTCGCCTCCGAGGCTCCTTCAGTGTCATTATGAAAAGCTAAAAAACGGCCTCCCGAGCGCTTAAAGCAGTTCTTTCCGAATTAGCTCTATAGAGTCGAGGTCTTCCCAAGGGAAGAAGCGAACGGAACGCTTCACAGGCTTTCCGTCTTCGAAGACAGTGACCTCGGCGGTGTAGGGTTTACGGCCGACATGACCATAGGCGGCGGTCGGGGCGTAGATAGGGTTCTTAAGGCCGAAACGCTTGATTATCATTCCTGGACGAAGATCGAAGAGACGTCCGATAGCTTCTGCTATATCGCTATCTTTCAAGCCCTTCCGTGCGGAGCCGTAGGTGTTGACATAGATGCTGACGGGCTCGGCGATGCCGATAGCATAGGAAATCTGGACAAGCATCTCCTCCGCAACACCGGCAGCGACCATATTCTTTGCGATATATCGGGCAGCATAAGCGCCGCTGCGGTCGACTTTCGAAGGGTCTTTTCCGGAGAAGGCTCCACCGCCGTGGGCGCCCCTGCCTCCGTAGGTGTCTACGATGATTTTACGTCCGGTAAGACCGGTATCGCCATGAGGGCCACCAATCACGAACTTCCCGGTCGGGTTGACATGGAGAAGGGTCGATCCGGGGATGTCTTCTCCCGGGAGGGCGATCGGACCGAAAAGGGCTGCAGTCTCTGCGGGGAGGGCGGCTTTTATCCTGGGAATCAGGATATTCCGCACGTCCTCAGTTATCTTTGAGTGCATCTTTTCATCGGTCGGGCCGAAGTCGTCGTGCTGGGTCGAGATGACAATTGTATGGACACGGACCGGCTTCCCTGTCTCAGCGTCGTATTCAATTGTGAACTGGGATTTGGCATCCGGGCGAAGGTAGTCCATGACCCCTGGCTCGTTGTGGCGGATATCCGCAAGGATGCGGAGAGCGAGGTGGCTCAGGTAGAGGGGGAGCGGCATATAGTCCTCGGTTTCGCTGCAGGCATATCCGAACATCATTCCCTGGTCTCCGGCTCCCTGTGAGGCGGCATCGCCCCTGTCGACTCCGCGGTAGATGTCCGCACTCTGCTCATGGATAGCGGAGAGAACTCCGCAGGAGTTGCCGTCGAACATGTATTCGGCCCTGTTATAGCCGATTTTATTGATGACGTCCCTTGCGACGGTCTGGACATCGACCCAAGTTTCTGAAGTGACCTCTCCCATGAGTACGACCATTCCGGTCGAGCAGAAAGTCTCGCATGCAACCTTAGACTCTGGATCGCGGCGAAGGAATTCATCAAGGATTGAATCTGATATCTGGTCCGCAACCTTATCGGGATGACCCTCGGATACGGATTCAGAAGTGAATAGATAAGTTTTTCTCATAATCATAAAAAAATAGCCCCACGGAATTCGTGGCGCTAGTATACCCGCGAGGGGCTTTTTAGCATTTTTTAGAGTGGTTGCAAGCAATCAAATCTATCCACGTTCCGTTTCTGGGGGCAAAGGTAGTAAAAAAATTTTTTTCTTTCGAAATTCCGATGTATTTTTGCGGCCGGTTAGTAGAAGAAGGACTTGATTTTAGAAATCAACTATTCAAATTTTATATTTACCTATTATGAAATCAGCTTTCAAAAGCATCGTACTCGCCATCACAATGTTGATAGCGGGCAACGTCGCCTTTGCCCAGATGACCACCGCTTCCCTTAGCGGTAAGATCGTCGACGGTAAGGGTGAGACCATCGTAGGTGCGGCAGTTGTCGCAACTCATCTTCCTTCGGGAACAACCTATGGCGCCATCACCAACAATGGCGGTATTTATTCTATCCAGGGCATGCGTACCGGCGGCCCTTATGTAGTTGAGGTTTCCTGCCTTGGCTATCAGACAGTCAAGTTCACCGACATCAAACTTGCTCTCGGTGAGAATTATGTACTCGACGGATATCTCAATGACGATGTCCAGGCCCTTACAGAGGCTGTTGTAGTGGCCACCCCCGCTTCCCGCTTTGCAGCGACGAAGACCGGTGCTTCCACCAACGTCTCCAATGAGGAAATGATGAGCCTTCCTAACTCAGACAGAAGTATTTCCGCTCTCACAAAGCTTTCTCCTTATGCAAGCGGAATGAGCTTCGCAGGTAGCGACGGACGTTCTACGAACTTCACCGTTGACGGTGCGAACCTCAACAACAACTTCGGTCTTTCATCCAACCTCCCCGGCGGCGGCACCCCTATTTCTCTCGACGCTCTCGAGGAAATCCAGCTCGTCGTCGCTCCTTATGATGTTCGTCAGACCAACTTCGTAGGCGGCGGTATCAACGCTGTCACCAAGTCCGGTACCAACACCTTCAAGGGCACTGCTTACACATATTATCATGACAAGAATCTCCGTGGTAACAAGCTTATGGGCAATGACCTCGGTGAGCGCGATCCTGAGACCAACAAGATCTACGGTTTCACCCTCGGCGGTCCTATCGTAAAGAACAAACTCTTCTTCTTCGTCAACTTCGAGATGCAGAGGCTTGTTGAGGAGACCATCCAGTACCGTGCAGGTGATGCAAAGAATGCAGTTCTCGAGCAGGTCAAGAACAAACTCGTCAAGGAGTACAACTATGATCCGGGTTCCTATACTGACTATCCCGGCGGTGTCAACAACTCCAAGCTTCTTGCCCGAATTGACTGGAACATCTCCCAGGCTCACAAGCTCAGTGTCCGTTACAATGGCACCAAGAACCTTCAGTGGTATGCTCCTAACGGTAACTCTTGCGACGACAGCTATCGTAACAAGACTTACAACCGTGCCAGCGAAGTAAGCCAGCCGTTCTCTTCCAATATGTACAACCAGAACAATAATATCTGGTCAGTTGCAGCCGAGCTCAACAGCCGTCTTACCAACAACCTCTCCAACCGTTTCCTGGCTACTTATACTTCAATCGATGATGTCCGTGGAACCAACTCAAGCTACTTCCCTCACATCGATATCATGACCGATTCTGACTATTCTTCAGGTAACTTCATTCCTTATACTTCACTTGGAGAAGAGCTCTTCACATATAACAACCGTGTTCAGAACTTCGTTCTCAACGTACAGGACAATATCACCTGGTATGTCGGTGCTCACACAATCACAGCCGGTCTCAGCTTCGAGAATCAGAAGGCTACCAACTCCTACATGCGTAATGGTACCGGTTACTATCGTTTCGCAAGCGTAGACGACTTCCTTCAGGGCAAGCTCCCTCTTAGCTTCGTCTATACTTACGGTGCCAACGGAGAGGATTCTCCTAAAGGAAAGATTGATTACAATCAGTATTCAGCATATCTGCAGGACGAGTGGAAGCTCGCAGACAACTTCAAGCTCTCTTACGGTCTCCGCGCTGACATGATGGCTTTCAATAACGCTGTTCTCGCTACCAACAATGCCATCAAGGCTGTTGATCTCGGCGGCAAGCATGTAGATACCGGCCTCTGGCCTGTCACCCGCGTCCAGATTTCCCCGAGAATCGGTTTCAACTGGGATATTTACGGCGACAAGAGCATGGTTATCCGTGGAGGTACCGGCTTCTTCCAGGGCCGTCTCCCTCTCGTATTCTTCACCAACATGCCTCAGAATGCAGGTATGATCCAGGTTACCGACAAGTATACTTCCAGTTTTGCAAAGGATGATAAGGGAGCTATCATCGGCGTCAATTATCCTAATGATGTCACTGCAGCTCTCACCGCCCTCAATGGCGGAAAGACCGAAGGCGGTCATCTTGCTACTACTAAAGAAGAGTACTACAGGATCCTCGGCATCAACGATACTGTTACCTCTGAGAACGGTCTCCTTTCTTCTAAGGGTGATATCAACGGTGTAGACCGCAACTTCCGCATGCCTCAGATCTGGAAGACTTCCCTCGCTCTCGACCTCACTCTCCCGACCTCATTCCCCTTCACTCTCAGCACTGAGGGAATGTTCAACAAGACCATCTACGGTGTGCGTCTTACCGACTGGAATATCGACGAGAGCAAGCTTCAGCACTTCACAAAGGGCCCCGACCAGAGGGTTCTCTATCCGAAGAGCGGCTATTCTTACAGCAACCACCACGCATATATCCTCTCCAACTCGAGAGAAGGCTGGGGCTACACCATTAACGTGACCGCAAAGGCTGAGCCTGTGAAGAATCTCAAGCTCATGGCCGCTTACACCCATACCGAGTCCAAGGAAATCTCCGGCATGCCCGGTTCCGCTGCAAATTCAGCTTATCAGGGACTCGCTTCCGTAGACGGACCTAACTTCCTCCCTCTCCAGAGGAGCCGTTACGTCGTTCCTGACAAGGTCATGGCCAATGTCAGCTACTATCTCGATGTCCTCGGCGGATTCCAGTTCGACCTCTACTACAGCGGATTTTCTGCAAATGGCAATAGCTTCACCTATTCCAATGATATGAATGGAGACGGCATTGCTTATGACCTCATGTACATCCCTGCAACCAAGGACGAAATCCGTTTCACCTCCGAGGCTGACCGTGATGCTTTCTGGACCTTCCTCGAGCAGGACAGCTACCTTTCAAAGCACAAGGGCCAGTATGCTGAGGCTGACGCAGCAAGGTCTCCGTTCATCCACCGCTTCGATCTTCGCATCGCCAAGGACTTCAAGTTCCGTATCGGTCAGACCAGCCATAAGTTCCAGCTCAGCGCATCTATCGACAATATCGGTAATATGTTCAACAGCAGCTGGGGTGTCCATCGTCTCGCATTCGACCAGACTTCGGCCAACCTTGACATGAGCGGCGGCGGATATATCTCGCCTCTCAAGTATGCAGGACTCGACAGCGAAGGCTATCCTACCTTCTCGATGAACAAGCCTAAAGGCAGCGATGCTTTCCCGACCAAGACCTACACCAACTATCTAAAGAACACAGGAGAATGCTGGCAGGTCCTTTTCGGAATCAAGTATTTCTTTAACTAGTAAGTTTTTCCATCCTTAATATCAGAGACGGAGTCTATTGTGGACTCCGTCTTTTTTTGTATCTTTGTGAGCGAAAGCAGGTTAAAAATACTTTTCAATATTTATGAGCAAAACATTCAAAAGTCTGGCGCTCGCATGCATAGCTATGTTTGCGGGTATCATGTCCTATGCCCAGGTGACGACCTCCGCC
>ONMJ01000024.1 GCA_900318955.1 uncultured Bacteroidales bacterium | reverse complement strand
GCAGGTGGCACGGCAGAGATTCTTCTACGAGCGGTCGCTTTTCTATTCCACTTTCGGGATTCAGCAGCAGGTGGAGAAGAGCAGCTCGATGGACTATGGATTCCCGCCGGTATATTTCGTCGGTTTTATGGATTTTTCCCTTCATGAAGGGTCTGACAGAGTCCTCTATCGGTACTCACTTCGTGAAAATCAGACTGGCGAGGAGATGACGGGGAGCCTCCAATTCGTCTTCCTTGAACTGACTAATTGCCGGAAAGCCCTGACTCCGGAAGCGACCCTCCTCGACAACTTCTGCTATGCCCTTCACAACATGGAGCACCTGACGGACCGCCCAGAGGAGTTGAAGGAGGAGATCTTCAAACGCTTGTTCAAGACAGCGGAAATTGCTACCTTTACGCCCGAAGAACGGATCAAATACGAAAATGACATGACAACGGAGCGAGACATACAGAACTATATTTCCTACGCGCGGGAGAAGGGTATTGAGGAAGGAAGAGCGGAAGGTATTATGGAAGGAATGGAGAAAGGACGAGAAGAGGGACGAGAAGAGGGACGAGAAGAGGGACGCATTGAGGCCGCCAGAAACATGTTGGCGGATGAAATCAGTATAGATCTTGTTGCGAAATACACAGGTCTTTCAATAGAGCAAGTCAAAGAACTTAAACTATAGAAGAATTTCTTCAAGATGCATGGCGCAGGTGCGTTTTTCTCAAGCCGACCTGCGCCATACTTTTATTATAAATACCGCATAATCAGATATTTGCATTTCTATCGCGGCGCAGGTCCCGAGCATTTTTTCGCACCTGCGCCATTCGACCTGCGCCATTCGACCTGCGCCATTCGACCTGCGCCATTCGACCTGCGCCATTCGACCTGCGCCATTCGACCTGCGCCATTTATGCATGCACCTGACCGACCGGCCCAGAGAAGCTGAAAACATAGGGCGTATTTTTTGACGGCTATGGCTCGCCGTTTATTTCGATTCACGTCAGAATATATAAAATCCTAATACAAAAGATGGTGACCTTTTGGCCACCATCTTTTTGTTAAATATTCAGAGAGAATTACTTCCTGAATCCGAATGTCCTGATTCCCTCGATCTTTCTGCCTTCGTGGCCGAGGTGATAGAACATAGGCTCCTGAGTCTTCTGCTTGCAGGAAATCCTCTCGCTTGTGATGTGTGCAGGGATATTCTCGGCCTCGCTGACCTCTACGTAGTTGGTCTTTGATGAGGAGTTACCCATAGCCTTAAGAGGAGCTCCTGATGCAGTAGACTTGTTGAAGACGAGTTTGGAATAAACTAAACCGAACCAGAGAGTATCTTCAACTTTACCATCTTTCGTTGGAACAGGGTAGAGATATCCTTTTCCGTGACCGTACGTCAAAGTTCCGTTTTCCTCGAGATAGAAGAGCAGATCGGCAGCAATGTCTTCATAGTCACAGAGAGCCATTCCTCTCTGGTTTGCTCCGGTCTGACCATTGTAGTTGTCGATAACGATCTGTCCGCCAGCAGCCTGGAATAGGCCCTTTTGTGTATCGAAGAAACCATAGAGAGGCGTATCGAATGTATCACCATGGAAACCAGTTATCATGATATTACCAGCATCTTCATCGTTACTAGCGGCCAGTGTGATATCGACACTTTGATTATTGCGCCATGAACCAGTTGAACCTGAACTGACATAAATACGTGCTGCATTGGTTTCCCAAGTCCCTATTATGTCATCGAGAGAGTATTTGTCGGGATCATCAGGGTTGAAGTATTCTAGACCGGTCTCAGAAGCGAGGAGTTGACGGCAAGCTTCGGTAAGTCCTTCTGTTACAGAGGAGTAGGCATATACATAATATTTACCCGTTACAGCATCTTCGGGCAGAGTCACGGCGATATCGGAATTGGATTCAGTAATAGTAGTAACACCTGCGCCAGCCTCTATAGCAGCCTTTGCGGAGGCGGCATCCTGAGCAATAACGAGCTGAGCTCCGGTAAGATTGGCACCGAGGAGAACTGTGGCAGTAACAGATGCGCCCTTCTCATCTACGACTGAATCACCGGTGTATTTGACGGAAAGATCAAGATCATAAGTGCCTGTCTGACCAGGGAAGAGTAGCTGGGCAATATTGTTGCCTTCCTTGGTTCCAATTATGCCGTCGCCGTCTTCTCCAGCAGTGAACCAGGACCAGTAACCCGCATTATCCCAATAATAAACAGGGTCAAATTGGATGCTTGAAGGTGTAACGCCGTCCTCCTGGAATTTGACTACGATGTTACGGGAAGCGTCAGCATTGCTGAAGAGGCTGGGGCTAGCGTAAACTGTAGCCTCGCCGGTAGCCTCTAGGTAAAGGCCGGTTTGGACCTCGTCGTAAAGAACCTTGCCGTTTGAAGGAAGTGCGGTGAACTCGAAGTACTCGTCTGCGGTAGCCTCACCCTTGTTGGTGAAGCCGAATTTGGCCTTTGCAACAGCGAACGGATTCTCCATTCTGTAGAGATTCTTGTTGTTCTTGTCTCGCATGATGGCAACGTCGACATATTCACCTTCAGTAAAACCGAACATTGTCCAGAAGTAGTTGTCTATGAACTTACCGGTACCGATGGACTCCCACTCGCTGGCAGCAACGGTAAGAGGAGCAACAGTAGCGACAGCGTTTTCTTTGATAGTCAAATCGCTGGAGAGAACCCTTGAGTAAACGAGTGTTGCATTGTCAGTCTCCATGTCATAATCGTAGATGTAGACAGTTGAGCCTGCGCCGATCTTGCCGACCGGAAGGGGAGCGTAGAATGTGGCTGTACCCTCTGCATTGGCGTCGACGATATACTGGACATACTTGTTGGAGCAATTGTAGTTGTAAGTAGTGTCTCTGGTTACACCGTCTTTCTCATAGGTGGACTCTACAGAGTATGTGCCGGAAAGAGCACTGTTATTGGTATAGAGGCCATTGTCAAATGCGAAATAACCGGAGAGTTTCTCGTCTTCTGCGAAGAGGCGGATAAGTTTCTTACCGGGGGTGAGGCCCTTGAAGGTGAACTTCGCGGCGCCGGCAGCGGTATGGAACTGAAGAATTTCGTTGGCCTCGTCGGGAACACCGATAAGAGGAAGGTTGCTCAGAGGGTTTGAACTCTTGACAGTGAAATAGTTGTCATCATCAAGGTCAACAAAGAAAGTCGGAGGGAAATAACCGGCAATCTCATTGTTGACAAAGAGACGTCCGTAAGCAGGGTAGAGTGCTGCAAGAACTTCCTGTCCGTCGCCGACTTCGCCCTTGAAGTTGGTAACTGTACCGGCGACATCGCCAGTGAAAATAGTGCCGTGATAGTACTGATCTTCAGACTCTTCGCTTGCAGGACCTGTAATGGCGATAATCTGTTCGCCAGCCTCCCAAGAGAAAGTCTTGTCATCGGCATAGGCGGTCTTTGTGACATTGGAAGCAAGTCCTTTGTAGACAACTTCGTGCTTTCCGGTAACAGGAGCAAGCTCTTCAGAGTTGTTCTTGGATACTTCCTGTGCGCAAGATGCCGCGAGTACAGCGGCAATCGCTAAAGTGCTATAAAGTAATTTTTTCATGATTTCTTCGTTTTTAAGTTTTACTTCATAGGTCTAGGACCAAGGATCTGTGTCGAACGGATCGTCGAGGTCCTCTCCCGTAGATCCAGAGTAAGTGGTCGAAACCATGAAATTGATTTCGAATCTGATGTCAAGGTCTCTGACATCGGGTGATAAATACACTTTTTTCATATTATGTAATTTAAGTAATTAATTTCGCGCTGAATCGCCCCCTAAAAGCAAGACGATTTCCGACAAATATCAGAATATTTCTCTAAAAATGCAAAACTTTATCCCTCTACGATTTCTTGTTTTTCTTTGATTGTGGTTACAAATTGTTACTATTAGGCGGTAGTGACTAATAAATGTTAATTATTTTTGGGCGATTGTCTGAGGTTTCGCGAGTTATACTCCTCATTTTTAGTTAAATTTTTTATTATCAAAAAAGTTTAAAAAAGTAAGCTTCAGATAGGAAGAATCGTTCTCCTATTGTGTTTTTGAATTAAAATGCCGACCTTTGCAGGATATTACGGTTATTTGTGGATAAATCAATATTACAATTCCAAACCATATGAGACAAAAACTGTTATTGTTTCTAGCAATACTGCTTCCTCTTTCGCAGGCAGCCTTTGCCCAGACGACGGTGAAAGGAAAAGTCGTCGATGAAACGGGCGAGCCGGTAATAGGTGCAGCAGTATTCGTGGAAGGGGCCGAGAAAGTCGGTACGCTTACTGACCTCGACGGTAATTATACCCTTCCCAACGTTCCGGAAAAGGCGAAAAATCTTGTTGCGTCCTGTATAGGCTATAAGGACCAGAGGAAAACGGTCGCCGCAGTTGTTAACTTTACCCTTCAGGAAGATGCAGAGGTCCTAGACGCAGCAGTCGCGACCGGTATGCAGCAGATCGACCGCCGACTCATGACTGGTTCGGCATCTCAGGTCGATGCGGACAAGGCGAAGCTCGGCGGTATCGCCGATATCAGCCGCTCCCTGGAAGGCCAGGTCGCGGGTGTTTCGGTCCAGAACGTATCCGGTACATTCGGAACCGCTCCGAAGATCCGCGTCCGCGGTGCAACATCTATTTACGGTTCATCAAAGCCCCTCTGGGTTGTTGACGGCGTCATCATGGAAGATGTTGTCGATGTAAGTGCAGATGATCTTTCTTCAGGAGACGCGACCACCCTTATCAGTTCCGCTATCGCGGGCTTGAACTCGGATGATATCGAGACCTTCGATATCCTCAAGGATGGATCGGCTACTTCTATTTATGGCGCGCGCGCGATGGCGGGAGTCATCGTCGTCACTACGAAGAAAGGTAAGGCCGGCCAGAGTCATATCAGCTACACCGGAGAGTATACCTCCCGTCTGAAGCCGATGTACTCTACTTTCAACATCATGAACTCCCAGGACCAGATGTCCATCTATCAGGAACTCCAGCAGAAAGGTTACCTCAATTACGCAGAGACCGCAAACAGCATGAACAGCGGTATCTACGGAAAGATGTACCAGCTCATCAGCAAGTATGACGAGACTTCCGGACAGTTCGGACTCGCCAATACTGCTGCAGCAAAGGCTGCTTACCTGAGGGCTGCAGAGTATAGGAATACCGACTGGTTCGACCTCCTGTTCTCCAATGCGATCCAGCACAACCATTCCGTGAGCGCATCCGGCGGTACCGACAGGGGTACATACTATGCTTCTGTCTCCGTAATGGAAGATCCGGGTTGGACCCTTCAGAGTTCTGTAAGGCGTTATACCGCTAATCTCAACTCCTCGTTCAAGATTTACGACAATCTTACCTTCACTATGATCAGCAACGCTTCTTATCGTAAGCAGCGCGCTCCCGGAACCCTCTCCAGCGAGATCGACCCGGTATATGGTGAGGTGAAGAGAGATTTCGATATCAACCCTTATTCCTATGCCCTCAATACTTCCAGGGCGCTGGATCCGAACGAGTTCTATACCAGGAACTATGCTGATTTCAACATCAAGCATGAGCTAGAGAATAACTACATTGACCTGAATGTCACGGACTTCCGTGTTCAGGGAGAGCTTAAGTACAAGCCTCTCAAAACTCTCGAGCTTGTTGCTTTGGCTGCGGCTAAATACACATCCACTTCGCAGGAGCACAATATCATGGATCAGTCTAATCAGGCTCTTGCATATAAGGCAATGGGGACATCAACAATTAGGAATACCAATCCGTTCCTCTACAGCGATCCGGACAAGCCGTATGACCTCCCGATATCTGTTCTTCCCAACGGAGGTATTTATGAGAGGACAGATAACTCTATGCTAGGGTATGATTTCCGCGCAACGGCAAACTACTCGAACACCTTTAATGATGTCCATATCGTGAATCTCTTCGGAGGTACCGAAATCAACAGTATCGACCGTCATGCTACATGGTTCCGTGGTTGGGGCCTCCAGTACGGAATGGGCCAGATCGCGAATTATGCATACCAGGTCTTCAAGAGAGGGTCGGAAGAGAACTCCGACTATTATACGATTGCAAATTCGTACGACCGAAGCGCAGCCTTCTTTGCAAATGGAACATATTCATATGCAGGAAAGTATGTATTCAATGGTACGATCCGTTATGAGGGAACCAACAAACTTGGAAAGTCCCGTTCCGCAAGGTGGCTTCCTACCTGGAACGTTTCCGGTGCTTGGAATATCAGCGATGAACCTTGGATGAGACCTCTCGAGAATTATCTTTCTCATTTAAGCCTCAAGGCTTCATACTCGCTGACTGCTGACCGTGGCCCTTCAAGTGTCACCAACTCCCAGGTAGTCATCAGGAGTCTCACTCCGTGGAGACCGTTTACTGATGTTCGTGAGAGTGCACTTCAGATTTCCCAGCTCGCTAACTCAGAGCTTACATATGAGAAAAAGCACGAGCTCAACCTCGGTCTTGAAGCGGGTTTCTTCCGCAATAGGGTCAACCTTACATTCGACTGGTACAAGCGTAATAACTACGACCTTATCGGTGTCATCAGCACCCAGGGAGTTGGTGGTGAGGTCCAGAAGTTCGGAAATGTTGCATCCATGAAATCAAACGGTTTTGAATTGAGTCTTACCACGACCAATATCAAGACTCGCGATTTCAATTGGACGACAAATGTGATATTCTCCCACTCTCACAATATTGTGACTGAGCTCGAGACCAGCATGAGAGTCATCGACCTTGTAGCAGGTTCTGGTTTTGCTCAGAAGGGTTATCCTGTAAGAAGTATCTTCTCCATTCCATTCGTAGGCCTCAATAACGAAGGTCTTCCGGTATTTAAGGATCAGGATGGAAACGAGTCTGTAACAGGTATTTATTTCCAGGAATCCGACCCCGAGAAGCTTAAATTCCTCGAGTATTCCGGAAGTGCCGATCCGACAGATGTGGGCTCTCTTGGTAATGTCTTCACAT
This sequence comes from uncultured Bacteroidales bacterium, assembly GCA_900318955.1. GTDB lineage: Bacteria > Bacteroidota > Bacteroidia > Bacteroidales > UBA932 > Cryptobacteroides. Next base: position 23,928 of record ONMJ01000024.1, on the reverse strand, counting down.
ACAAGGGATTCCGCTTGAATCTGTTCATTACTTATTCATTCGGCAATGTGATCCGTCTCGACCCTGTATTCAGTTCGGCATATAATGATCTCGACTCTATGCCTAAGGAGTTTAACAACCGTTGGGTCACTCCGGGCGACGAGCAGTATACCGACATCCCGGTCATCGCCAGCCGTATCCAGAACAGGAACGATACCGGTCTAGGATATGCCTATAATGCATATAACTATTCGACTGCTCGTATCGCAAGGGGAGATTTCATCCGCATGAAGGAAATTTCAGTCGGATATGATTTCCCGAAGTCGGTGCTTAAGCCTCTCAAGGTTAACACCCTTTCTCTCAAGCTTCAGGCCACCAACCTCTTCCTGCTCTATGCAGACAAGAAACTCAATGGCCAGGATCCGGAATTCTTCAATACCGGCGGTGTCGCCGTTCCGGTGCCGAAGCAGTTTACTCTGACTCTTAAAATTGGTATCTAATGAAAGGAGGCAGCAACATGAAAAGAACATTTAGAATATTATCCGTTATATCGATAATTGTCGTGGCTTCTGCCTGTGACAAGTTCCTCGATACAATGCCGGACAATCGCGCAGAGATAAATTCCCAGTCAATGATTCAGGCCCTCCTTACCTCTGCCTATCCTTCGACCGATTATATGCTCCTTACCGAGTTTATGTCTGATAACGTAGACGACTACGGAAGCAACAATCCATATACGGACCGTTTCATAGATCAGGTCTATGCATGGAAGGATATCACGGAGTCCGACAATGAAGATTCAGAAAGACTATGGGAAAACTCCTATATCGCTATATCTTCAGCCAACCAGGCACTTCTGGCAATTGAAGAGCTTGGCGGAGTTGAGGCTACCGGCATGTATCCCGAGATGGCGGAGGCACTTCTTTGCAGGGCCTACAACCATTTCATCCTTGTCAATGTTTTCTGCATGCAGTATAACTCGAAGACCTCGACTTCAGACCTCGGAATACCATATATTACCGAGCCTGAAACGACTCTCGACCCTAAATATGACAGAGGTACTGTTGCTCAGACATATGAGATGATTGAGAAGGACATAAAGGCCGCTCTTCCTTATATAAGCGACACATATTATACTGTCCCTAAATATCATTTCAACGCCAAGGCTGCCTATGCTTTTGCAGCAAGGTTCTATCTCTACTACGAAAAATTCGCAAAGAGTATAGAGTATGCAGACAAGGTCCTTGGAAGCCAGCCGGCAACGATGCTTCGCGACTGGGCGGCACAGGCCGAAATGACCCAACAGTATGATGCTATCGTCGAGCACTTTATCAGTTCGAGCCTCAATACGAATCTCCTTCTGATGACCGCTTATTCAAAGATGGGTCTCGCGTTCGGTCCGTACAGCGTCTACTCGAAATATGCACACGGCGAGTACCTTGCAAACTATGAGACAGGAATTGCAATCACCCCGCTCTGGAGAGGTTCAAACGATACATATTATTCTCCTATGAAGATATATGCAGCGACCAACCTCGACAAAACCATATTCTGGAAGCTTCCATATCTTTTCGAATACGCTGACCCTGTTGCTCAGATCGGTTATTATCGTACGGTTTATCCCGCATTCACCGGTGATGAAGTTCTTCTTGAAAGGGCGGAGGCCAAGATTCTTGAAGGCCAGTACCAGTCTGCGATTACCGACATGAACACATGGATCAAGAACATTGCTCAGGATCCACGTACCCTCGAGGATAATGTCACCGAAGACTACCGCGAGCTTACTCAGGAGAGGATTCAGACATACTTCGACGGTATCAAATACTCTAGGTGGGATTCTTCTACTGTAAAGAAGCACCTCAACCCTTATTTCGAAATTGGTCAGGAAGGCGGAGAAAAGGAGACTCTTCTCCAGTGCGTTCTTGCCCTCAAGAGGGTTGATCATCTCGCACAGGGCCTCAGATGGTTTGATGTAAAGCGCTATGGTATCGAGATCGAGCGCCGTGTTATCGGAGCCAGCGGAAAGCCCCGTTATTCTACCGACATCCTTCTTAAGGATGATCCCCGCCGTGCCGTCCAGATTCCTCTGAAGGTTAGAGCGGCAGGCCTTGAACCGAATCCTCGTAACGATAAATAAGAATAGAGATGAAAAAAGCGTTCAAATACATGTTAATCGCCGCGGGAGTATTTGCTCTCAGTATCTCGGCGGTCTCCTGCGAGGAGGAAAAGCTCAACCCGGAGAGCGTCATCACGGTCTCTCAGACTGAGATGAACGATTTTGACAAGTGGCTTGAAGTCAATTATATGCAGCCTTACAATATCGATTTCAAGTACAGGTACGAGATGAACGAGTCGGATATGAACTACTTCACTATTCCGGCGAGCTATGAAAGTTCAGTCGTCATGGCCCATCTCGTAAAGTACCTCTGCGTAGAGGCATATGATGAAGTAGCGGGAATTACTTTCACAAGGACCTATTTCCCTAAGATGTTCTTCCTTACCGGAGAGTGGGAATACCGCAACAATGGTACAATCATCCTCGGTACTGCTGAGGGAGGAAAGAAAATATTCCTTGCAGGAATCAATCTTCTTCCTCAGGTTATGTCCGGAGGCTACGGTGGAATGACTGATCCTGTCGAGGCTCTCAACCACTATTATATCAAGACAATTCATCACGAGTTTACCCATATTCTCAACCAGACCAAAGATTTCCCTGTTGAATTCTCTATGATTACCGGTTCCGGATATGTGGCAGATAGCTGGAATGAGGAACCTTATGTAAGTGAGCACCTTAAGAACGGTTTCATCACTGACTATGCCCAGCATTCCGAAGACGAGGATTTTGCGGAGATGCTTTCCGAGTATGTCACTCATAGCCAGGAATGGTGGGACAAGCAGATCGAGGAAGCCGGAGATGCAGGACAGTATATCGAGGCCAAGAAGGATATCGTCATCAATTATATGCTCGATACCTTCAACATCGACCTCAATGTCCTCAGGGCAACCGTACTTCGTCGCCAGGATGAGGTTTGGCAGGGCAAAGTTGTTCTCAACAGTGTCGAAATCCAGTAATTACGGGAGGTATGAAGATGAAAACTATAAAGACAATAATAGCAACAGCTATCCTTTTGGCAGGCGTTTCAATGACTCAGTCATGTCTTAAGGAGCAGCATGATTATTTCGATACCAAACCTACCGAGAGGATGCAGAAGTATCTTGGCGATGTCAAGGCTATCCTTACCAAGCCGGAGCACGGATGGAGAATGGAGTATTTTATCGGCAACGCTGACGGAGACTACGGCGGACGCAATCTTGCGATGGTATTTGGAAAAGATGTAGATTCTGTTCGTGTCTACTCTGAGGAATATGGTCCTACTTCGTTCAAGAGTTTCTATAAGCTCACAACCGATGACGGTCCCGTTCTCGCATTCGATACCTACAACGAGATTATGCACAAGTACGGTACCGCCAACAGTAACTACTACGAAGGCAAAGGCGGTGATTATGAGTTCCTTATCGTTGCTTATGACGATAAGAGTATCACTCTCAAGGGAAAGCGTTCCGGAAAGATGTGCATGATGTATCCTCTCGAAGAACCCGCTCTCGATTTCGCAACAAGGATGTATAATCTTTCGAGGGACTTCAAGGTGAGCTCTTTCGCCGGAAAACTTGACGGCAAAGATGTGGCCGGAGAGCTTGACCTCAGGAACCGCCAGTTCACGATCAGTGAGATGTATGTGGCTCCTGATGGACAGCTCGATGCAAAGGAATCCTTTACCCAGCCGTATATCCTTACAGGCGACGGAGTCAAATTCTATGAGCCTCTCGAGTTCTTCGGAGTATCATACAATGAGATGAAATTCGCCCAGGCCGATACTACATTCACTTCTCCCCAGAATCCTGCCCTGAAACTTAAGGGACAGATTCCTCTTGATTGGCTGCCTTACGATTTCTTCGCGGGCGATTACATGTTCACATATGGAGACGGTGCGATGAGTATTACGCTCATTCCTGAAGTAGAGGGTGAGACCTACAGGGCAAAGGGATTCAGTGATGATTTCGACCTTATATTTGACTACGATCTTATCAAGGGCCGTATCCAGCTGAAATTCCAGCTTGTCTGCAAGCCCGATACCGATGAGGTTGTTGAGTATAATAAGTGCTACGTATGTCTCCTTCCATGGGATGTAGCAGACGGCGGTTCCCTTTGGATGAATTCAGATCTCGGAATGGATGCCGTGTGGCAGATTTCCTCAGGCACTGAGAAGCCTCTCTTCAACTGGAAAGACAACAAGGCAATCAGGTCATTCGCAACCGATTCCTTCATTCTTTACCTCTACAATCCTTCTCCTACCGCTGACAGCTCTTATGGCGGAGAGGCGACTGCTTTCAAGTTCAAAGGCGGTAATAGTCGTCTTGCGAACCTTAAGACCATGAAAAAGAAATAATCTCGGATATCATGAAAAAATATATTGGTTTTCTTTTATGTGTCTCGGCCGCGCTATTTGCGGCATCCTGCGGAGAGAAGCAGTCTCTCGAAGTGGACAACACACCGAAGCTGAGAGTCGTCAGCCATGACGTAGTCTTCCAGCCGGATGGCGGTACAGGTTCCATTACCGTCGAGTGCGAGTCGGCCATTACAGCCGAAGTACAGACAACCAACTCAGCAGGTGAGAAATGGTGCACCGCCACTGTTGATGGCAAAAAGATCAATGTTACTGTCGGAAAGTATTCAGGAGTTGAGTCCCGTTATTCCAATATCATCATCAAGGGAGCTGACGAGACACTGAATGTAGCTGTCCATCAGTACGGAATCATCATGAACGAGTTTGATGCCGATGATGCGATAATCAAAAATCCCGCTCAGACTCTTTCTTATGCTTATAAAGCCAATGCCCTTATGCAGGCTAGCTCGTCTGTGAACTGGATTACCGTGTCGACTACCGATAATAAGCTCGAAGTTAAGGTGGCGGAGAATACATCGAAAGAGTACCGCCAGGGCACTGTAGAGTGGAATGTCGGTATGCTCAAGGGCTCTTTTGTACTGACTCAGTTCGATGCCGCTGACGCCGGCCTTCTCGGTGAGTGGACATGGAATTGCAAGCAGGTTACTACTAACAGGGCCTATGAGCTTAATGCTGTTCTCTCAGAAGAAGAGAACGGCTATACCCTCAAGCTTACAAAGGAGGGTGCGGCAGATTTCAGTATGCCGGTTCTTCTTGACGGAAAGGTGCTTTCCATGCCTCTCGGAGTTGCTGTAGGTACCTATACGACTTCGAGCGGAACGAAGTATCCGTATACCTTCCCTATGATTGTCAATAAGACGACGGCAATCACTTTCGAAGCAGCTGTAGCGGCCTCCGGCTATTATAACTTCAATCTTGCTAAGGATGAGAGCGGTGTTTGGGTGGCTACTGCTGATCATAGCGCTTATACATCCAAGCAGTATCTGGCTTTCGAAGCCTGGAGTTCTGCAGAGCATGAAGGCAATTCCAACGGACGTCTCGTGTTCTCAGGTATATCCATGACCAAAAAATAGGTCCGGATATCCCAGATGAAAAACGGAGAAGCAACTGTTGCCAAGAATGCGGGGAGTCATTATCTTTTGACAGAACTCCCTCAGTGGCAGTTGTTTCCGGCGGTTCTTCGAGGAAAGATCCGTCTCAAAGGTTCCACGGTCACCAACCCTGTTGCGGTTGGCGACCGTGTGCTTTGGGAGGATGATGGCTCCGGGGCGGTCATAAAGGAAGTGCTCCCGCGAAAGAACTATCTGATCCGCCGCTCTACCAATCTTTCCCGCCAGGCCCATATCATTGCTGCCAATATCGATATGGCCTATATTATTGTCTCGCTCTATTTCCCCGAGATAAAACTTCCTTTCCTCGATAGGATTCTGGTCACCTGCGAGGTGTACGGAATACCCGTCACTATCGTTCTCAGTAAGGTCGATCTCTATAGGGAAGAGGCCTCAGAGGCGATAGAAAACTTTAAGTCCATCTATTCGAAGGCAGGCTACAATATCATAGAGACCTCCGTCTTGACGGGGGAGGGCATAGACCGGATCCGGGAAGACTGCATCGGGAAAGTCAACCTTTTCTCCGGAGAGTCAGGAGTCGGAAAGTCATCCTTGATAAAGGCCTTGGATCCTTCTCTGGACCCGAAAATCGGGGATATATCGATTGCACATCTTCAGGGCAAGCACACTACCTCGCTGTATGAAATGTACCGGCTTTCCTCCGGTGGTTATGTCATTGACAGCCCGGGAATCCGGGGGTTTGGTCTTATCGATCTTGAAAAGGAGGAAATCAGCAAGTATTTCCCCGAGATGCTCGCTGTTGCAGATGAATGCAGGTTCATTCCATGTACCCATACCCACGAGCCGGGGTGCGCCGTAAAGGCGGCTCTCGAGGACGGCAGAATCAGTCCGGAGCGCTATAATTCATATCTCGGGATGCTCGAGGAAGACAAGAAATTCCGATGAAAGGGCAGCGTCTAGACCGTGAGATACTTTCTCTCGCAATCCCGAGCATCCTTGCCAACATCACTGTCCCGCTAGTCGGTCTTGTCGATATTGCAATAAGCGGTCACCTCAGTGACTTGTCCGTGAGGGAAGGTTATTCCGCCGCCGCTCTTATCGGCGGCATTTCGGTCGGGACGATGCTATTCAATCTCCTCTACTGGAGTTTTGGCTTCTTGAGGACGGGGACAGGGGGACTGACAGCGCAAATGTATGGGGAGTGCCGCCGCGACGGCGGAGTAAATATGTCTCCATGCCGTCCCATTCTTCTTCGCGCTCTCGCAATTGCATGGATATCAGCTATTTCCATAATTATCCTCCAATGGGTTCTTCTTCGGGTCGGGCTTGTTTTCTTTGACAGTTCTCCCGAGGTCAGGGAGCTTGCCTCGAAGTATTTTTACATCCGTATTTGGGCAGCTCCGGCGACCCTTTCCCTCTTTGCAATCAAGGGTTGGTTTATCGGGATGCAAGACACCGTATCTCCGATGATTACCGACATTGTAGTAAACGGTCTCAATATCATACTCAGCATTTTCCTCGCTTTCGGACCTCTGAAACTTGGCTATAGCGGAATAGCTCTCGGCACGCTTCTCGCTCAGTGGATAGGGCTCTTTACAGGAGTACTCCTTTTGGCTCTTAAATACCGTAAGAGCGTATTTGCTGATTTCCGGATGGCAGAGATACTTGGCCTTTTCAGTGACCGCTCCGAGATGAAGAGTTATTTCATGATGAACGGAGATCTCCTTGTTCGTTCTTTCGCTATGATTGCAATCCATGTCGGATTCACGGCAATAGCCTCTCGCTACGGAGATATCGCTCTTTCTGTCTGCTCAATAATGCTTCAGCTGATGATGATATTCTCATATTTTACCGACGGATTTGCTTATGCTGGAGAGGCTATGACGGGGAAATATATCGGCCTTAAGGATTCCGGAGCCCTCTCTTCGACCGTTAGAGGAGTCTTCATCTGGAGCATGGGCATTGCCGTTATTTTTGTGTTCATCTATGCATTTTCCGGTGAATGGATGTTCCGAATGATGACCACTGATTCCGAAGTTCTCTCGGCGGCGGTTCCTTTTCTTCCATGGCTTGCCATTCTCCCTCTTTTCGGCTGCCCGGCCTATACTTGGGACGGAATATATACAGGAGCGACAGCCACCCGTGAGATGGCTGTCGCAACTGTGGTTTCTTCGCTGGTTTTCTTCGGTTTAGTGGCTCTGGGAGGCCGATTGCTGCCGATGGAAAATGTCCATGTCCTACTTGGATCTTACGTGCTCCATCTTGCAGTGAGGACGGCCTGGCTCACAGTCACCTCCCGGAAAGCGATAACTATTTGATTCCGTATTTCTTCAGAATATTCAGAACCTGTTTCTCGATTGACTTCTCCCATACTCCGTAACCATAGTCGGAAGGGTGGGTGCCGTCGATTGAGGTCTCATGATTGGCCTCCGTTGCGTTGGTCTTGATGTAGTAGACATCGGAATACTTCTTTACGGCAATTGCCATCAGGCTGTCTACGACATCGATTCTGCTCTGCTCGGCCTCCTCTGAGCCCATGTTGAAATTGCGGCTCTCGCGATAGATGGTTCTCTGGAAGATGAGCGGTTTGCCCGGATTGGCGGCTTTCATCGTCTCGATGAACGGGAAGAGCCTCTCGTTGATCTCTGCAATGGAAGGATTTGAGAATGTGTCGAATATGAATCCGTCCACATCAGCATCCTTCAAGGCGTTCAGAGCCCAAGGCTGCATCTTGCACTGGCCGCTCATTCCAAGGCTGAGGAGCTGGATCCCGGTTGAACGTGAGAACTGTGCGGGGTAGGTCATTCCTGCGCGGCCGCAGCTGACGCCGTGGGTATAGCTGGATCCATAGATTCCGATGCGGTGGCGGAACGGGTTCTCAAGAGGTTCGAGGGTGGCTCCCTTCTCTACACCAATCTTAATCGACTTCTCTTCGCTGTATAGAGGCAGGTAGAGGAGGCATTCTTTCTCGCCTTCGACAAGGTTGCTGATCAGATTGATAGGCTTGTCTTCCTTGCCGTAGTCAGGACACTTGGAGCCGGCATAGATCCATTTTCCGTTATGTGACGGGGTGAATTTGCCATTCTTTTCGGTAGCGCGGATATAGAGGTCATATCCCCTATGCGCGAGCATATTGGTGGTTACGCCTGAATAAAGCTGGCAGTACTGGGTGAGGATGGAGATATTCTTCGCATTTGTCTTGAAAGCGACGATGATGCCTGAAGAGCAGCGTACCTGGAAGTTCTGAGTGGCTGTCCATCCGCTATACTTCTCGACGTCGACGCGATGATAGGGATTGGGGGTATCGGGGAAGAGTTTTCCGACAAGGGTAAGGTCGGAGGCCTCTTTGTATATAAATTCTTTGCCTCCGTCCGGAACCATTCCGTACTTTGCGAGAATATCGAGAACCGGCTTCTCAATTGACTTTGCCCAGAGAGTGTAACCGTAGTTGGTAGGGTGGACTCCGTCTACAGAAGCGAGATGGTCTGGGGTGGTAGCGTTCGGGGTGATGAAATAGACATTCTTGTATTTCTTGCATGCTATCTTCATAAGGCTGTCGGCCATCGCCATCTTTGCGGCTTCCTTCTTCTCGGCGGAGAGGTTGAAATTGCGGCTTTCCCTGCGAATTGTCTGCTGGAATATGAGAGGGATATCGGGATGAGCGGCCTGAATAGTCTCAATGAAGGGGAAAAGGCGCTCATTAATCATTTTTGCATCAGGATTCGAGAAGGAATCGAAGATATAGGCGTCCACATCGGCAGCGGCGAGGGCCTTTGCGAAATAGCTCTGGAGCTTTGAGTTGCCGCTGCAGCCGAGGCTGAGGAGCTGGATGCCCGTGTTACGGGTGAACTGGGCAGGATAGGTCATTCCGCCCCTTGAGGAGCTGGATCCATGAGTATAGGAAGATCCGAAAATACCGACCCTGTACTGGAAAGGATTGGGGATGGCCTCGATGGTAGAGCCCTCTACAACACCGATTTTCACGGATTTCACCTCGGAGTAAAGAGGGAGGTACATAAGGCATTCCTTCATACTGTTGTCCATATCCGAAATCAGGCTGAGAACCTGATTCTCTGACCCGTTTCCACGGGCTCCGGCGGCAGCGAAGAGCCATTTTCCGCCTTTTTTGATATAGAGGTCATATCCTTTTGCTCCAATACCATTGGTATTCATCGGATACTGGATCTCACCGTATTCTGTCTTGACATTTATAGCCGTCGAGTTGGTCTTGAATACAACTGCGAGGCCGGAAGACTCGCGGACCTGGAGATTCTCACCCTTCGTGAAACCCTTGTACACGACTGTATCCACCCTGTGATACGGGTTAGGAGTGTCGGGGAAGAGCTTTCCTGTCAAAGTAAGGTCCGATGCCTCAGTGTAAGTAAACTTTGCATTTTTAGGAGTCTGAGCCGAAAGAATTCCGGCAGCAGCGATTGTCGCTGCGAGAATCATGATTATGCGTTTCATGTGTTTTATGGTTTGGACTCCGAAAGATACAAAATTTCCGAAAAATATTCTACCTTTGTGATAAGAGATTAGTCATTCTTCAGGACACTAAAAATAACAACTGATATATTATGGGTAAATTTCTGGATTTCTATAGGGTTAGCGACCCTTCCGCAGAAAAGGTTGCTCCGGAAAAGGTTGACTCGACTTATAAGCGCCTGAGAATCCAAACGTTCCTCGCCGGTACGTTCGGATATGCGCTCTATTATGTCTGCCGCCTCTCGATGGGAGTAATGAAACAGCCTCTCATCGACGCCGGACTTTTGAATGCGACGCAGCTTGGTATTATTGGAGCGTGCCTCTACTGGGCCTATGCCGTAGGTAAATTCATCAACGGATTCCTCTGCGACGGAGCCAATATCAAGCGTTTCATGGCGACCGGACTCGTCATTTCTGTGGCAATGAACTTTACAATGGGTGTTCTCGGAGTGAGCGCGCTCAATGGAAGTATCGCCAACTCGATGCTATTCATCATGTTCGCAGTCTGCTGGGCCATCAACGGGTGGGCGCAGTCCATGGGCGCTCCGCCGGCAATCATAGGTCTTTCCAGATGGTTCCCTCTGAAGATTCGAGGCACCTTCTACGGCTTCTTCAGCTCTTCGCACAATATCGGAGAGGGCCTCTCATTCGTTTTCGTGGGTATGCTTGTCGCCACCTTCGGATGGAAATGGGGCTTCTTCGGAGCCGCCCTTGCCGGTGTCCTCGGTATTCTGATTATTCTTTTCTTACTCCATGATACTACCGAATCGAAGGGTCTTCCTCCGATTGAAGTCCTCTCTGGAGAGAGCGACAAGGTAGAAGAGGCACTCTCGCCGGAGGAGAAGAGAAGAGAGATGACCAGGATGCAGAAAGCTGTCATCAAGAACCCCGGCGTCTGGATTCTCGCTCTTGCCAGTGCTTTCATGTACATGAGCCGCTATGCCATCAATGAGTGGGGAACGATATTCCTTCAGGAGGCCAAGGGTTATAGCCTTGCCGAGGCCGCAACCATTATTGGTATCAACCCAATTTTCGGAATCATCGGTACCGTAGTCTCCGGCTGGCTCTCGGATTTTGTGTTCAAGGGTGACAGGAAGTATCCCGCCTTCGTGGCCGGTGTCCTTGAGACCATTTCGCTGGCGCTCTTCCTCTTCGGAGGTCCGGCTCGCTGGGTCAACATCCTCGCCATGGTTCTCTTCGGTATTGCAATCGGAGTCCTCATCAGCTTCCTCGGCGGCCTTATGGCGATTGACATTGTGCCCCGCAAAGCTACAGGCGCAGCCCTCGGTATCGTCGGAATGGCTTCCTACGCTGCCGCCGGTCTTCAGAATGTAGTCACCGGTGTTCTTCTCGATGGTAACATCATCACCAACGCAGCCGGAGCCCAGGTCCACGACTTTACCGCAGTTTCCTGGTTCTGGGTCGGTGCAGCGACGATTTCGTTCCTCCTTCCGATTCTCAACTGGAAGCGTAAGCAGCAGAATCTTGATTAGTCTCTGATGCAGCTTAAGTCCTATTTCCGCATAAGTACTCCGTCCACCTCGAAGGTTCCCGCCTCCGAGGTGGAAACGGAATACAAGCGGCTCCGAAGGCAGACTTTCTGGGGCGTTACTGCGGCTTACAGCCTTTATTATGTGTGCCGTATGACCCTCAGTGTCGTCAAGCAGCCTGTGATTGACGACGGGATAATGACTGCCGCTCAGCTGGGCCTTGTGGACTCGGCCATGCTCCTTGTCTATGCAGTTGGAAAGTTCTGTAACGGCTTCGTCGCCGATTACTGCAATATCCGCCGTTTCATGGCCTGGGGCCTTATAGTCTCTGCTTTCGTAAATCTTGTCTTGGGAGTTCTCGGGGTGGTGTCAGGCGTTACGTCGACTGTGCTTTTCGTCCTGTTCGCTCTTCTTTGGGGAGCCAACGGCTGGGCGCAGTCAATGGGCGCTCCTCCAGGAGTCATCAGCCTTTCGCGCTGGTACCCTCTCTCGAGAAGGGGAACGATGTACAGCATTTTCAGTTCGACCCCTTATCTTGGCAAGTCCCTTACTTTTATCATAATCGGTCTTATAGTCGGAGCTGTCGGCTGGCAGTGGGGTTTCATTTTCGCCTCCGTGGCTGGACTCATAGGAGCTCTCGTCGTGCTGATTTTCGTCTCGGATACTCCTGAAAGCAAAGGACTTCCCTCTGTGCAAGAGCTATCCGGCGAAGAGATTACAAAGACGGATACAAAGCCGGTCCGCGAGCTCCAGAAAATGGTGTTGAAGCATCCGGGGCTATGGGTTATAGCCCTTTCTTCCGCCTTTGTCTATATTACCCAATATGCAGTCAGCGGTTGGGGAGTCCTTTTCCTTCAGAAGGCTAAATCATTCTCTCTCGAAGGGGCAACTCAAATCATTGCCTTCTCCGAAGCTTTCGGCATTCTCGGGACCATTCTCGCGGGGTGGCTCTCCGACACCGTTTTCAAAGGGGACAGGGTCAAGCCCGTCTTCCTTTCGGGAATTATCTGTTTCCTGTCTCTTGCAGCCTTCCTTTTCCTAAAGGGGACATATATACTGAACATAGTTTTCGTCTCCCTTTTCAGCCTGTCCATCGGTATGCTTTACTGTATCGTAGCCGGGCTTATGGCTCTCGATCTGGTGCCTCGCAAGGCGACGGGAGCCGCTCTTGGAATCGTGGGCCTTTCGAGCTATGCTGCTGCTGCGATCCAGTCGGTCGTTTCCGGCTTCCTTATCGATGGGAACCTGCTGTCTGACAGCGCTTCAGCTGCTTCGGCTTATAATTTCACGCCTGTTTCACTTTTCTGGCTTGCAGCCTGCCTTTTGGCAACCCTTCTCCCGATAGTCGGTTGGCGTCATCTTGCCGGCGGAGCCAGGGTAGACAAATAATTGAACAATACTTTTGAAATGAAATACCTTTTTTCGATCAACTACAAGACCTCCTGGGGTGAGGAAATGAAGATGAAGGCGGGAAAACGCCTTTTTGACATGGAATATGAAGATGGTGGGAGATGGTCTGTCCGCCTGACCGGCAGGGATCTCAAGCCCGGTCAGAAATATTCTTACGAACTTATAAAAGACGGAAGTGTTATAAGGAAAGAATGGAGGGGACATGTCCTTCCGGAAATAGCTGCTACTGAGCTTGTTGTCTGCGACAGGTGGCAGTCGAGGCCGGCTAATTCACCCTTCTGGTCCTCCGCCTTTACGGAGGTTATCTTCCGCCGTCCCGGGGCGGTTTCGTTCCGAAATCCCGCCAAGGACCGGAAGGCCTTGAGCGGTAGGGTTGTCCTGGAAGTTACTGCTCCTGAGGTCAGAAGCGATGAGAGCGTTGCCGTCTTCGGCTCTTTCAATGGTTGGGCAGAGCCGGTTATCATGGATGACGGGCGTTTCCCTTTCTGGGTAGGAGCTGTTGATTCTCAGGCGTTTGAGTATAAATATGCGATAGTTGATTCGAAGACCGGAGAGGTTCGCCTGTGGGAGAAGGGGGGCAACCGTTTCTTCGCATCGGAGAGCCCATCGACTCTTTGGCGCTGCGACTCTCCCGAGTTCCCGACAATGCCTTGGAGGGGCGCAGGATTGGCCGTCCCGGTATTCTCACTCCGTTCGGAGGAGAGTTTCGGAGTAGGCGAGTTCCATGACATTCCTAAGCTTGTCGATTGGGCTGTCGCTACCGGTATGAATGTAGTTCAGATTCTTCCGATCAACGACACCTCCATGACAGGGACATGGCAGGATTCCTATCCATACAATGCCGTGAGTTCCTTTGCCCTTCATCCGCAGTTTATCCATCTTCCTTCAGCCGGAGTGAGGCGCGACAAGGCATATAAGGCTCTTCAGGAAGAGTTGAACAATCTTCCCGAGATTGATTATGAGAGGGTCAATAAAGAGAAAAAGCGTCTTCTCAAGAAGGCTTTTGCCTCGAGGTGGGAGAGCCTTTCCGCAACAGATGAGTGCAAGGCCTTCATTGACGCCAACAAGGACTGGCTGCTTCCTTTTGCCGTTTTCTCCGCTCTGAAAGATGAGAAAGGGACCCCAGATTTCTCTACATGGGGCAAGGAATCGAAGTTCTCTCCCCGCCTTGTAAAATCTTATCATGAGGCTCATCGGGACGAAGTAGATTTCTATATCTTCGAGCAGTATCTCTTGGATGTCCAGCTAAAAGAGGCGGTCAAGTATGCCCATGAAAAGGGTGTTGTCCTGAAGGGAGACCTTCCGATAGGCGTAAGCCGAACAAGCGCTGACGCATGGAGTGCTCCGGAGCTCTACAATCTCGATTCCCAGGCTGGGGCACCGCCGGATGCCTTCTCCAAGGACGGGCAGAACTGGGGTTTCCCTACCTATAACTGGGACAAGATGGCTGAGACCGGATTTGCATGGTGGAAGCAGAGACTCGGCAAGATGAATGAATATTTCGATGCATATCGAATCGACCATATTCTCGGCTTTTTCCGTATCTGGGAGATTCCCGCGAGGTACAGGAGTGGCTTAATGGGCCATTTCAGCCCCGCTCTTCCTTTCTCGAGGGAAGAACTGAGGGATAAGGGATTTGAGATGAGTTCGGACTACTATTCGACTTCGCCTGACTCCGACGAGACTAATGTGCTTTTCATCGAAGATCCGAGAAAGAAAGGCTATTTCCATCCCCGAATTTCGGCTCAGGACACCCTCATGTACAAAGGCCTTCCGGAGTATCTGAAGCGCTCTTTTGACGCTCTCCACGAAGATTTCTTCTACCGTAGGCACAATCTATTCTGGAAGGAATCGGCCTACCGTAAACTTCCGGAAATTCTACGCTCCAGCGGCATGCTTTCCTGCGGAGAGGATCTAGGAATGATTCCAGCCTGCGTTCCCGAGACAATGGAGGATCTCAGTATCCTTTCTCTTGAGATTCAGAGGATGCCGAAGGATGTCCATGTTGAGTTTGCCCGCTGCGAGGAGTACCCGTATCTCTCCGTATGCGCGACGGGGACCCATGATACTTCACCCCTCAGGGCATGGTGGGAGGAGGATCGCGACCTGACCAGGCGATTTTTCAATAATGTCCTTGGATGCAGCGGAGACGCTCCCTATTTCTGTGAGCCATGGGTTGCAGAAATGATTGTAAGGCAGCATCTTAAGTCTCCTTCAATGCTTTCTATCCTGCCTCTCCAGGATTGGCTTGCCGTCGATGGAGATGTCCGCTATCAGGGAAATCCGGCCGATGAGAGAATCAATATTCCTGCGAATCCACGCCACTATTGGCGTTACCGCATGCACTGCACCCTTGAGAGCCTTATTTCAAACGAGGCTCTTAATTCCGGAATCCGCTCCCTCGTAGAGAGCTCCGGAAGGGGTAAATAGCGAGATGGGGGACGGCTATTTTTCAAGCCAAGACAGGAACAAGGGGACTCGTGCGCGCGAAACAGTCATTTCCGTGCTGCACGAGATCCCTTTTTTAAGAGAGATTCTAAGGCGTCCTCCCAGAAGTTTGGAGATGCTTTCTATGCTGTCTTCAGCGATTATGCAACTTCTGGAAATGCGGAAGAAACGGTTCGGATCCAAAGAGGCTTCCACTGTGTCCAGAGACTCGTCGAGAACATAGCTGGTATCCTCGTAAGTAACTATATATGAGTTCTTTGCCTCCGAATACATGTAGGCTATGTCGCGGACATTGACAGGGACGATACGATCATTGAGCCGGATTATGAAGCGGTCTTTATAGGATTCTCCCGACGGCTTGATTGCTTCCATCACTTTCTTGAAATCTATAGAAGGACTCTCGATGTGAAGGTTTTTCTCTATGCGGCTGACGGCACGTCGAAGATCCTCTATTTCAATTGGTTTCAGTAGATAGTCTACAGAATTGACTTCAAATGCTTTTACGGCATAGTTGTCATAGGCTGTTGTCATCACTACCTGACCCTTCACCTCTATATGGCGGAAAATGTCGAAGCAGTTGCCATCGGACAATTCCACATCCATGAAAACGGCATCCGCCTCGTTTTCTTTCATCCACGCGATGGTTTCTCGGACAGAGCCGGTCTCTCCGATAATTTTTATATCGGGAAAATTCTCTTCGAGGAGGGTAATGAGATTCTTTCTTGCCCTTGGCTCGTCTTCGATTACTAATGTCTTGATTGTCATGTTATTATAATAGTGGTAGACGTACGCAAAACATTTTGTCCGTCTTTTCGACGATAACTTTTTCTCCGGAAGCGTCTTGGTACTGCTGGGTTATGTATTTCATTCCAAGCCCCGTGGACGGGGATGTTGTCAGTTTAGG
The DNA here is from genome assembly GCA_900318955.1 of uncultured Bacteroidales bacterium. Classification (GTDB taxonomy): domain Bacteria; phylum Bacteroidota; class Bacteroidia; order Bacteroidales; family UBA932; genus Cryptobacteroides. The sequence continues at coordinate 7,676 of ONMJ01000024.1, read as the reverse complement.
TTTCAGGTTATTCTCCACGCAGAGGACTTCTCCATTTGAGAATATTTTGATAATCAAGGGGTCCTCTTCTGAAATAGAGTTGTGTTTGGTTGCGTTTTCAATCAGGAGCTGAAGAGTGCAGGGAATAATGAACCTGCTCATGTCAGCTTCAGGAACATCCACTTTCACAAAAAGGCCTGAAGAAAAACGGACTTTTAGTAGTTCGTAGTATTTATTTGCAAATTCCATTTCTTCGCTGATTCGAACCAGCGATTCTCCCTCATGGCGGAGCATGTACCGGTAAATTCCTGCGAGGCGGCGGGTAAAGAGCGACGCTTCTTCCTTCTCTCCATCTCTTACGAGCGAGTCAAGGATGTTGAGGGAATTGAAAAGAAAATGTGGGTCGACCTGCCGTTTGAGAGTCATGTACCGGAATTCTGCCTGGTGGGCTTTTTCCTGCTCCATCAGGACCTCGTTACTCTTGCTGACAGCATAGGTGATAACGTAACTGACGGAGTAGAAAGTCAACTCTGCAAGAATAGCAACGAGAAGCATCCTGAAAAAGCCTTTGGAAGAAAGAGATCCTTCGAAATGGAACGGAATCCCGTATCCTGCGAGGAGAGCGGCAATGGCGGAGGTGAGAGAAATGAACACCAGAACAGCAGCTGTTGCCTTGTATCTGTTCAGGTGGAATCTCTTGCTGTAGAGGATGAAAGCTACAGTGACGCAAATCATCAGGATAAGGACTAGAGAATTTGTGGCGAATTCTCTCAGAACATCCATGAAACTCTTTTCCATGAAGAGGTCTGTCTCGAGAATGATATCGAGAGAGACGCGGAGAATGAATACGATAGAAACCGCCGATATGAGCCACCCCAGACTTTGCCTCCATTGATTATTCCTCTCTCTCCGCACCTTCCCGCCGTTACTACTGATACGGCGTGTTACAAAGTAGAGGATCCAGCCTATGATTTCTGTCGTAAGCAGGGTCGAAAGAGCGTGAATTACGGTCTCCGAAGATGAAAAGAGCCCGAAAAAATCTGCCCCAAGGGTGCCTAGGATGAATCCTGCGATGTTGACCAGAATGACATTGATTGCAGTGAATTCTACGGTCAGACCTCCCCACATGCATAGGATTACGGTCATTGTCATCGTCAGAAGTGTAAGGAGAAGAGAGTCCTCAATCCCAGTGAGAGAGCAAATGACTGTAACTACGGCGTGTAGCGCAGCAAACCCATGAATAATAAGAGATTCCCTTGATGGTTTCATATCCGTGCTAAGTTACGGAATATAAGTGTAAATCGCAAAAATCACTACCGTTCGTCGCCTTTTTATCTCCATTCTTCACTTTTTTATCGCCGGTGGTCGCGCGTTTATTTTATATTAATAGGAATAATTATTTATTTGCATTGATTAGCATTATACGATAACCAATCGAGTTTATGAATAACAAGCGTAATTTGTCATTCTGGGAGATGTGGAACCTGAGTTTCGGGTTCTTCGGCGTGCAGATAGCTTACGCTCTGCAGAGTGCCAACATCAGCCGCATTTTCGCGACTCTCGGCGCCGATCCCCACCAACTCTCGTTCTTCTGGATCCTTCCCCCTCTGATGGGAATGATTGTCCAGCCTCTCATCGGAAAGTATTCCGATAGGACATGGAACCGCCTCGGCCGCCGCAAACCATATCTTCTTGTCGGCGCTATCATAGCCGTTCTGGTGATGGTCATGCTCCCGAACGCCGGAAGTTTCCATTTCTCGACCAGGCTGTTCCTCGGCCTCAATGCCGCAATGTGGTTCGGCTTGTTCTCGCTTATTTTCCTCGACACTTCGATCAATATCGCCATGCAGCCCTTCAAGATGATGGTCGGCGACATGGTCAATGAGGAGCAGAAGACCAAGGCCTATTCAATCCAGAGCTTCCTCTGCAATGCCGGAAGTCTCGCAGGATACCTTTTCCCGATTTTCTTCACATGGATTGGAATCGCAAATGAGGCCCCTGAGGGCATGATTCCTCCGTCTGTGATTACCTCCTTCTACGTCGGAGCGGCTATTCTGATTCTCTGCGTGCTGTTCACCTTCTTCAAAGTCAAGGAAATGCCTCCGAAGGAGTACGCCGAGTTCCATGGAATCGATCTCCAAAAGCAGGCGGAAACCCCGAAGGAAGGCCTTTTCAAGCTTCTTGTAAAGGCGCCGAAGACATTCTGGACCGTCGGTCTCGTCCAGTTCTTCTGCTGGGCGGCGTTCCTCTATATGTGGACATATACCAACGGAACCCTCGCCGCAAATTGCTGGGGAATTGATCCCAATGTGCCGGGCGCAACCGCTTCTCCGGAGTACCAGGCTGCCGGCAACTGGGTGGGCGTCGTTTTCGCTATCCAGGCCGTCGGATCCATACTTTGGGCACTCCTCATTCCTAAATTCAAGAACATCAAGACCGCTTATGTGATCAGCCTTCTCATCGGTGCGGTAGGTTTCATCTCCATGATGTTCATCCATGACAAATACCTCGCATGCCTTGCCTTCCTTCTGATTGGAACCGCTTGGGCTGCGATGCTCGCTATACCTTTCAGCCTCCTTACCAACGCCCTTGAGGGAAGTCCCCACATGGGAAGTTACCTGGGCCTTTTCAACTGCACGATCTGTCTTCCTCAGATTGTCGCTGCGGCCACGGGCGGTCTCGTAATCAGGCTTGTCGGCGGCAGCCAGGCTGCCATGCTTGCTCTTGCAGGATGCTTCCTCATCCTCGGAGCCTTATCAGTGAAACTGATCAAAACGAAATAATTCTTAATATTAACCAAAAATTAGATGAAAAGGATTATAACTGCCGTGGCTATTGTGCTCGCAAGCATTTTCGCCACATCCGTATCCGCCCAGAGCGGATATCAGGTCAAGGGAGTTGTAGTCGACGCCCAGGGCCCCGTGATTGGAGCTACTGTGATGGAAAAAGGTACCACCAATGGTACATCCACCGGACTTGACGGAGACTACACACTCACCGTTTCCTCTCCTGCAGCTGTCATCGAGATCAGCTGCATAGGTTACGCAACCCAGACCTTCGCGGCATCGCAGCTTCCGAAGACCATCACCCTCCTCGAGGACACAGAGTTCCTCGATGACGTTGTGGTCATCGGTTATGGTACCGTGAAGAAGACCGACATGACCGGATCCGTTTCGACGGTGAAGGCCGACCAGGTCAACAAGGGTATGATTTCTTCTCCTTCCCAGCTCCTTGCCGGAAAGTCTTCAGGTGTTGTTGTCACTGCAGGTGACGGACAGCCCGGTTCGGCTTCTACAATCCGTATCCGTGGAGGTTCTTCCCTCAACGCTACGAATGATCCTCTCGTTGTAATCGACGGACTTCCCGTCGGCGGTACCGGAATCTCCGGCGTGAGTGATGCTCTTGCTTCTATCAACCCGAGCGACATCGAGAGCTTCACCGTGCTCAAGGATGCTTCCGCAACCGCAATCTACGGATCCCGCGCTTCCAATGGTGTCATCATCATCACCACAAAGAAGGGCTCCAAGGGTGCTCAGAGGCCTACGATCAATGCCGATTTCACTACCTCTATCTCCCAGAACACCAAGTACCTCCGCGTACTTACAGGAGACGAGATGAGAGATGCGATGAATCAGTATTACAGCTCAAATCCGGATGCAATCGCCGCTATGGGAAAAGAGAATACCGATTGGCAGAAGCAGATTTGGCAGACCGGCGTCAGCTATGATGCAAATGTCGGCATCGGCGGCACCGCCAAGTTAGGAAAGGCCGTTACCCTTCCTTACAGGGTCTCCGGCGGATATCTTTCTCAGAAGGGTACCCTCAAGACTTCCTCAATGGACCGTGCCACCCTCGCCCTCAATCTCAATCCTTCTTTCCTTCAGGACCATCTCACAGTAGCCCTCAACGGAAAGGGAATGTACATCCGCAACCGCTTCGCCAACACCGCCGCTATCGGTCAGGCTGTCCGCTATGACCCTACCCAGCCGGTTTATGACGAGAACGGAATCAACGGATATCGCAGCTGGGGTAAGCCTAACACCCTCGGCACCAACCCGGTCGCTTCTATCGATGAGAAGACCGATCTTTCAAGTGCATACCGTTTCATCGGTAATGCCCAGTTCGATTATAAGATCCACGGTTTTGAGGATCTCCACATCAACCTCAACCTCGGTATTGATATGTCCAAGGGTGGCGGTACTGTCGATATCCTCCCCGGATCCGAGCAGTCATGGCACTCTCAGACCGAGGCTGGAGACGGACGTCACTCCGATTACGACCAGAAACGCAACGATCAGACACTCGAGCTCTATGCAGCCTATGACAAGACTTTCAACGACCTTCATACCGTAGGTCTCATGGCTGGTTACTCATGGCAGCACTTCTGGCACAAATCCAATAGCTATTCTTTCGCACCCAACAACACTTCGAAGGTGTACGAAGACAAGCACAATGCTTTCGAGAATTACCTCGTTTCTTTCTTCGGAAGAGCCAATTATTCGTTCGCTGACCGCTATCTCTTCACTGCAACTCTCCGTGCGGATGGTACTTCCCGCTTCTCCAACAACAAGTGGGGTATCTTCCCTTCAGTCGCTTTCGCTTGGAATATCAAGAACGAAGAGTTCATGGAGAATCTTTCCAACCTCTCCGCTCTCAAGCTGCGTCTCTCCTGGGGACAGACCGGTCAGCAGGATGTAGCCGGTGACTCTTATCCGACTCTTCCTACTTACTATACCAGCCAGCTCGGAAGCTACTACTACTTCGGTGACAAGCTGATTGCCCCGATCCGCCCGAACCCTTATAACGAGGAGCTCAAGTGGGAGACCACAACTACCTGGAATGCAGGTATTGACCTCGGTCTTTGGAACGGCCGCTTTACTGCAAGTGTAGACGCTTATCACAGGGTCACCACCGACCTTCTCAACTACACTCCGGTTGCCGGCCTTGCCAACCTCAAGAACTATCTTGACGCCAACATCGGTACCCTCGAGAACAATGGTGTCGAGGTTGACCTCAACATAATTCCTATCGAGACCCGTGACTTCTCTTGGCAGATCGGTCTCAACGGTGCATACAATCACCAGCTCATTACCAAGCTCACCACCAATGACGGTGACGGGTACAAGGGCGTTGATTGCGGCCCGGACCTTTCCGCTGCAGTCGGCAACAAGATCCAGAAGCACATGACCGGCTACGCTCCTTATACATTCTACGTTTACGAGCAGGTATATGACGCTGACGGCCAGCCTATCATGGGCGCTTACATCGACCGCAACAACGATGGCAAGATCGACGACGATGACCGCTATTACAGCAAGTCTCCGGCTCCGAAGGTGACCATGGGTCTTAATACTACCCTCACATACAAGAGGTTCACCCTTGCAGCTTCCGCTCATGCTAACTTTGGAAACTATGTATTTGACGATAACTCCAATTCGCTCAGCCTCATTACTGACCTTTGGACCAACAACTTCATTGCCAACAGGACTCCTCAGGCTATCAAGGACGGCTTCACAAAAGCCCAGTATTTCACTGACTATTTCGTGAAGAACGCTTCTTTCTTCAAGCTTGACAACGTCACTGCAGGATACACCTTCGGACTTCCTAAGGATATGTCCCTCAATGTATTCGCAACTGTACAGAATGTTTTCGTCATCACTCCTTATCAGGGAATCGATCCTGAAATCTTCAGCGGCGTCGACTCCAATCTATGGCCTCGTCCTAGGACTTATGTCCTTGGTCTCAAGTTCAACTTTTAATCGGAGGAGGACAATATTATGAAAATCAAAAGACTTTCAATAGTCGCTATTGCGGCGATGATGCTTGCAGGACTGAACTCCTGCGTGGGCGATCTCAACGTCACCCCTATTGACCCTAACGTCACTCTTCCCGAGGACGTCCTCAATACTGAAGACGCATATGCCGCCCTTTTGGCAAAATGCTATGCCGGTCTTACTACCAGTGGCTCGGACGGCCCTGACGGCGGCCCTGATATCGATGGTATCGACGGAGGTTTCGGCCAGTATATGCGTGCCCTGTTCTATATGAACGAGCTTACTACCGATGAGGCTCTTTGCGTATGGAACAATAAGACCGTCAAGGATCTTCACGCTCTCTCATTCACTACTTCCGACATTTTCGTCACATCTATGTATTCGAGGCTTTTCTATCAGATCTCGCTCTGCAATGAGTTCATCCGCCGTGCAAAAGCGTCTGAATTCAAGGATAGCCAGAATATAAAGACCATGATAGCAGAAGCGCGTGCTCTCAGAGCCCTCAGCTACTATCATGCAATCGATATGTTCGGTGATGTTCCTTTCGCCGACGAGACCTCAAAGGTCGGCTCAGAAGGACCTGACCAGATGTCACGTGCCGAACTTTTCGCTTGGCTTGATGCTGAGTGCAAAGACCTTATCGAAGGCGGTGACCTCAAGGGTGCGAAGCAGAATGTTTATGGCCGTCTCGACGTCAATTTCGTCAAGATGATCCGCGCCCACCTCAACCTCAACGCTTCCGTATATCTCGGTAAGTCTGACGTGAAAGAGAATTACGACGTCGTCGGTACTCTCTGCAAGGAGATCGTAGCCGATTATCCTACTCTTCATGGCAAGTACACCGACCTTTTCGGAGCAGACAATCACCTCTTCACCGATGAGATTATCTTCGGTATCGAGCAGGATGGAGCTTATACTCAGAACTATGGCGGCAGCTGCTTCCTCATCAAGGCTTCTTATGTAGGTGGTGATACTTACAAAGTTGACGGAGTAGAGCGCAATACCGCTACCGACAACCTCGGTATCGATGACGGATGGGGCGGAACTCTCGTTACACCCGAATTCATCAACAAGTTTGACGATTCCGATGCCAGGAAGCTCTTCTGGGCTCCTTCAACCAAGCCGGAAGAGTCCGCCACCATCGAGGAAATCGACTTCCTCAAAGGCTGGTCTGCCCATAAGTTCACCAACCTTAACAGCGACGGCTCCGTTCCCGCAATTATCAACTTCCCTTCAACGGATGTTCCTCTTTTCCGTGCTGCAGATGCTTATCTGATGCTTGCAGAGGCCCAGCTCCGCGGTGCTACCACAGTTACCGTTGCTGATGGCCAGGCTGCTTGGAATGCTGTCCGCGCAAGGGCAGGTCTCGGTAATGCCGACTATAAGCTCGACGGTATCATCGACGAGCGTGGCCGCGAACTCTACTGGGAGTGCTGGAGAAGGTCTGACCTTGTCCGTTTCGGTCTCCTAACTTCTTCTGACTATCTTTGGGAGTGGAAAGGCGGTGTCCAGGCCGGCCAGGCTGTGGACAGCAAGTACAACATTCTGCCTCTCCCTGTCAATGAACTCAACAGCAATCTCAAGCTCCAGCAGAATGAACCCTGGCGTTAAAAGAATCTGAGATATGAAAAATATATTTGCAAAAATACTCTCCGGCGCGCTTCTTCTTGGAGCGTTCGCCTGCAGTGAACTGGAGCATACCCTCTACGTTCCCGAGAACGCGGTCGCCCCGGTTCTGAACTCGATCGACGTTGCGCAGTCAGTGCTCGTCGAGGACGGGACTTACGGTACGGCAAAATTCACTCCCGCCGACTATGGGATGAATTTCGCTGTCCAGTATGTCCTCTTTGCCGACCCTCTTTCCAGCGATTTCTCTTCTGAGAAAAGAGTGGCCTCGCTGAATTATTCAGCCGGAATGGATCC
>ONMJ01000040.1 GCA_900318955.1 uncultured Bacteroidales bacterium | reverse complement strand
GGCCAATCGGCTTGAGACGGCAAAGAAGATGCTGGAAAAAAGTCTTGATATGCAACTTATCTCTGAGTGCACAGGCCTTTCCTTAGAGCAAGTCGAGGCACTGAAGGGATAGCCTTAAGTTTAGGGTATTAATTCAGAGTCTTTTCCAAATTAACCAAGGGCTGGGGGCTATTGCCATCCTGGCCCTTTTCTTATGCTCATCCATCGACAGGTATGCTCATCCATCGACAGCCTGGACGAAGCGGGTTTTCTTTCGCAAAAAAACAATCTCGGATTAGGTGTTTTTTGAGGGAAGATTGTATTTATTTCAGTATGGATAATATTCTCTCAATTATTTCCCGCTATCTGCGCGGGGCTTCTACGGAAGATGAAATAAAGGTTCTGTACTCCTGGCTTTCGGAATCGGAGGAGAACAGGCAGCTTTTTGCTGGTCTTTCAGCAAATATGTCACTACATAGAAATACGACCGCTTCTGATATTGAAGTCCGGAAGGAAAAGATGCTTTCAAGGCTCAATGCCCGGATTGATGCGAGTGCGGAGAAAAAGAAGAAAACAAGTGTCTTTGTCTGGGCATCGGGAATTGCAGCTGCTGCGGTTGTCATTCTCGGACTCTTCCTTTTCCTGCCAGCGAAGTGTCCGGTCCCGGAAGATGTTATTCTTAGTAACAATACCGAGGCAACGCATCTATATAATCTTCCCGACGGATCGAAGGTGTGCCTCATGCCGGGGACTACAATCTCATATAACGTGTCCGGAGTATCCGAGCGCCATATCCGTTTGGATGGAAATGGTTTTTTTGATATCGCAAAAGACTCGTTGAGACCGATGACCGTGATGACCAAGGATGTCAATCTCCGTGTCTTGGGCACATCTTTTACTGTTAAATCCAAGCAGGGTTATCAGGATACCGAGATTGTCCTTGAGACCGGTTCCGTTCGCTTGACTACTCCTTCCGGTGTGCCTCTCGTGTGCCTCTCGCCTGATCAGAAAGCCGTTTTTAGGAGCGAAACGTCCGATATTACGATAGAATCAATAGCCGCGACCCCGTATGTTGTGAGCAACTATAGCATAGTCTCGCTGACGAATTCAACTGTCAGGGAAATCATAGATGCTATAGAAATGACATTCAAGGTCAAGGTGTCCATTTCGGGCAATCCCGACCGAAAACGATACAATTTCAACTTCTTGAAGAGTGACAGTCCTGCAGATGTAGTGAAAGTTCTTCAGCTTCTCACCGGTCGTGACTGCTCTCTTGTCAGCGGAAATAATTAGTATATATATCTTTAACTAACTACATTATTTATGAACCCAAAAAACATTATCCGTATGTGCCTTGCAGCGGTTATTCTTCTTCTCGGCGTGAGTGCCGCGGCGAAGGATAATGCTCTGCTGCAGCGAACATACTCGGTGAATTTGTCATCGCCTCAGGCGACTGTCAAATCGTTCACCAGAAGTTTCACGGAGCAGACGGGCGTTGTTTTTTCTTACGAGTCTTCCCTTGCGGACAAGCAGCTTGGGACGGTCTCTCTGAATGAAAAGAACGCCTCTCTGGAATCTATTCTTGCGAAGGCTTTTGCAGGAAGGGGTGTCGACTACAACGTGGTCGGCAGTACGGTAGTCCTAAGCGAAACGGCATCTCCTCGTGCGCAGTCACGTCCTCAAGGAGCGGTGACAGTGTCCGGAAAGGTCGTCGATGCTTCGGGAGAACCCCTTGCAGGAGCCGGAGTAATGATCAAGGGAAAGCCGACGAAGGGTACGGTTACCGATATAAATGGTAACTACTCTCTTCAGGCCGATCCTTCAGAGACTCTCGTATTCTCATTCATCGGATACAAGGAAGAGGAAGTCAGGATCGGAAACAGGGGAGTGATCAATGTCGCCCTTGAGGTGGATCAGAATATCCTCGACGATGTGGTTGTCATCGGTTATGGAACCCAGTCCCGCAAGACCCTGTCCACAGCAATTACAAAAGTTGACGGATCTTCTATCGAGGGTACTCCTGCAACATCTGTTGGAGAAGCCCTTAAGGGAAAGGTCACCGGTCTTCACATCGTTTCGAACAACAACCTCGCCGGTGAGGCTCCGTCAATGATCATACGAGGCGGATCCTCTATCAACCGTTCCAATGCCCCTTTGACCCTAGTGGATGGTGTTGAGCGCGGATTCGAGGATCTCAACCCTAACGACATCGAGTCCATCGAAATTCTCAAAGACGCTGCTTCTACGGCTATTTACGGAAGCCGTGCTTCTAATGGTGTTATCTATGTTACCACAAAGAAGGGAGACTCCTACAAGGCTCCGCAGATTGTCTTTGAAGCTCAGGCGGGAGTTACAACTCCGGCCCGCAGGTGGAAACTGGCGAATGCCAAGGAGTACCTTACCATTGTCCGCCCGGCCGCCCTTATGGGACCGAACTCATCCCTGGTTCTTGACGGAGGTAATGGCGCCGGTGTTGGAAACACTTCTTCCACATCAACTTATTCCACTCGTTATTTCACGGAAGGAATGACTATTCCTGAAGGATGGGCTACCATGCCAGACCCGATTGATCCCAATAGGACCCTCCTTTATTCGGATCACGACTGGCAGAGCGACTGGTATGATACTGCAGCCTATTACCGCGAGTATATCGGCATCAACGGAGGCAACAAGGACATGCGATATGCGGCATCTATAAGCCATCTCCACGATGACGGAATGGTCCTTATGAGCGCCTACAACAACTTCACGATGCACGGCAATACTTCGTTCAAGATTACGAAGAATCTTACCGCCGGGACGACGTTTGATTTTACGAAGAATCTCAAGAACCCGCTCACGGACAACTACTTCAACGCTCTCGGACGAGGCATAATGATGTCCCCGACCCATATCGGAAAGTATGAGGACGGTACTTTCGCAACGGGAGGAACCAACAAAGCCCAGCAGAGCGCAGAGTTCTATGACGTCTTCTACGATCGCGAGAATTCCCGTCAGAAGTTCATGGGTAGCATGAACCTCAAATGGGAGATTACCCCTTGGCTTTCAGCTAACGGTCAGTATACTTTATACGACAACAGCTACCGCGGAAGTTACTATGCGTATGGAGAGCGCAACAATACTCCAAACTATGTGAGTACGACAAGGTCTACGACAGAGACGAGGACTCAGACAACCCGTCAGAACTTCCAGGCATACCTTACTCTCAACAAGAAGTTCGGAAACCACAAAATTGACGGAACTCTCGGATATGATTACAATTACTGGACATATTACTATCTGACCGCCAATAATACCGGAGCACTTGATGACAAGATCCCTTATCTTCAGTCAGGAAGCGACAATACTTCGGGTACAATGTCCATGTCGAACAACGAATATTCAACATCGTTGATCTCCTACTTCGCCCGTCTTGGATATAACTTTGCAGATAGGTATATCATCTCGGGTACGTTCAGGGCTGACGGATCATCTCTCTTCCTCGGCAAAAATAAGTGGGGCTATTTCCCTTCAGTATCAGCTGCTTGGGTAATCAGTGAAGAGCCTTTCTTCGAGCCGTTGAAACACAGAATGAACACACTCAAGATCCGTGCTTCCTTAGGCCAGACAGGAAATAACGATATTCCTCGTACAGCTCCTCTCGGCGCCTTCTCGACAAGTTCATACGCGGGCTACAACACCCTTCTTCCTTCTACGATGCAGAATTCCGCGCTGAGATGGGAGACGACTACCCAGTTCGACCTTGGTCTTGATGCCGGATTCTATAATGACCGCATCCGACTGATCCTTGACTATTACAATAAAGTCACAGACCACCTCATCTATTCTATCACCCTCCCGGATACCGGAACCTTCGGATCTGTTACTTCCAATGTAGGAAGTGTCCGTTTCTACGGATTCGAAGCCGAACTTCATACTGTCAATGTCCGTCGCAAGAATTTTGAGTGGTCGACAGACATTACCTATTCCTTCAATAGGAATGTGGTCCTTTCCCTCCCGGAAGACTACGCTTATGAAATTCTGGATCAGGACGGCAACCCTACCGGCAAGACCGGATACAGGATTGGCGGTTACACGACTGCCAACGGATACCGCTTTGGCGGTACTGCCGTCGGTGAGCCTCTCGGCCGAATCTGGGGTTATAAGGTAGCAGGTATCCTTCAGACTGATGAAGAGGCGGCAGCTGCCCTGTACGACACCCAGTCTCACGGCTATCGCCGTACCGATGGACAGTCAATCACCGGCCGCAAGGACGCCGGCGATTTCGAATGGGTCAACCGTTACGGAACCGCCAAGACAGCCGACGGACAGGAGCAGATTGACGCAACCGATATGTTCCTTCTCGGTAATGTAATGCCTCACTCTACAGGCGGTATCAACAACACCATTTCCTTCGGTCGTTTCACGTTCAACATCTATATGGACTATGCAATCGGCCATTCAATCTACAACTATATGAAGACCCGTATGGTCCAGAACACCCTCGGTTACTCCAACTCTAATGTGGATACTGAGCTGGTTGCAGGCTGCTGGAGATACCCTGGAGATACCGGAGCCAAGTGGGCCCGCTTCTTCCCGAACGATGCTGACTACGGCAACCGTAACTTCTCCCGTGCTTCGAGTTTCAATGTTGAGAATGCAAGCTACCTCTGTATCCGCGACGTCTCGCTCTACTATGACCTTCCGGACAAGTGGGCGAAAGCAATGCGTATGAAGAAATTCACCATCGGGGTCAGCGGCAATACTCTCCATTACTTCACCCGCGTTTCCGGGGCTATCGGTCCTGAGACCGGTATTGCTGCGGATGCCGGTGGAACGGCTCTTTACACATCAGTGCAGATGGGAGCATCCAATTCCAACATCATCCCGCCTGCAGCGAAGATTCTCGGTAATATCAAGATCACATTCTAATGGAGGAGGAAATGATTATGAAAAAGATTTTCAATATAATAGCGACTGCAGTTTTCTGCATCTCTTCTCTGACCGCCTGCCATAAGGATCTGGATATCGTCTATGACAATGCCCTTTCCGCAAGTATTATGTGGAAGGATCCTTCTGATCTGGAACAGTCGGTTCCCGCCATTTATCAGCGCATACGCTCCTATTTTGCAGGAGCCGAGTGCAATGTTTTCTACTTCGGAGAAATCCGTGTCGGAGACTATATGTGGGGCCCGTCCCTTGAGTCCAAGGTCCAGGATAACTTCAAGATTGCTTGCCGCCACAATACAATGAACGGCAGCAACACTATCGGCTGGAGCGGTCTCTACACGGCAATCGACCAGGCTAATGCAGTCCTTGCCCATTCATCGACATGCGGAGCTCCCGAGGATCGCGTAAAATGGGCTAACGCACAGGCATATTTCGCCCGCGCATTCTGCTATTTCTATGCAGCCCGTATATGGGGCGAAGTTCCTCTCAACCTCCTTCCGGTCGAGTCTACCGACCAGGCGGAGTGCTATCCTGAGCAGGTTTCTGCTGACAAGGTCTATGAGCAAGTTGAGATCGATCTAGCGGAGTGCGAGAAACTCGGCGATGTCCTCGGAAACGAGAAATATTTCGGGACCAAAGACGCTTTCAATATGCTGAAGGCCGAATATGCTCTTTGGATGTACTCCACCAGAAATGGGGACAAGACCAAGTATCTCGGCATGGCTGAGACCGCACTCAACGCGATTGGCATTTCTGAAAGCAAGCTCCTTTCTAACTATAGCTCGATTTTCGACCGTAACAACAAGAAGAATTCAGAGATTATCTTCGCTCTGAATAATACTGCCTCTTCAGCGGCTGGATATCAGCAGTATTTCTGCCAGCCGTCCAATCTCATCAAGGCTGAAGCCCGTTGCAACAACGGCGGTCCGGTTCCTATCATGTCCACTCAGTGGTGGAGTTATTCCCAGGAGTTTGTCGATAAATTCAAGGCTCAGGAAGCTCTCGGAGACAAGCGAGTCTCCACAAATCTCGGCTACGGTCCTTATTCCGCTCTCGACGGGCATGAGATTACGTGGTGCAATAAGCTTCTCGGCGACATGTCAAAGGCTCCTGTCATCCTCGATAATGACCTCCTTTACTATCGCTACGCTCTCGCGGTAATGTTCCATGCTGAGCTCAAGTACTATCAAGGCAATTACAGCGAGGCTCTTAAATCCCTGAATATGGTGGCTAAGCGCGCATATGGTAAGGATAATTTCTATACCGACGCCACTTCGTCGAAGGTCCTTGATGCAATAGTAAACGAGTATTATCTCGAATTCCCCGCAGAGGGCGTCATCTGGTGGGCTCTTATCCGTACAGGAAAGATCTGGGATATGGCTCCGAACAGTGAGGATCCTTCAACGACATTCGCTTCGCTCAGGGCTAAGAATCCGAATATCCTGCTCTGGCCTATCGCCAACGGATCCATGACCAAGAACCACAAGATTCATCAGATCGAAGGCTGGTCTTAATCTTTAATCCTAATGCATATGAAAAAGATAATATTCAGAATACTTATCGCGGCAATGGCACTGATTGCTATCTCCGCATGCAATAAGGAGGAATACATACCTGCAAAGGCCGACCTGACATCTCTCAGGCTCTCTCTCACTCCCGACCCCGGGACAATCCCGGCGACCGGCAGGACTTTTGAATCGGCCGTCGTTGTAGCAAGAGGAATTGAATCCAGCGTAGACTGGAATGTATCCGTGGACTTCGCTCCGGACTGGGTTACCGTCACAAAGCAGTCTATGACCGGCACTTTCACCGGGACGTATGGCGGCGATGACAAAGAGACTTCCCTTCAAGGAATTAAGGTAACAGTAGCCCCGAATGAAACCGGTGCAAGAAGGACAGCTTTCATCCGCTTTACTATCGCAGACGGCGGTTCTATCTCTTATACACTGACACAAACAAAGTAAGAAATGTCAAGATTTTATAAGGTAATTGGTTGTCTTGCAACTGCTGCAATGCTTTTCTTTTGCAGCAGCTGCGAGAAAAACAATCGTGATATTCCTACTCCAAAAGAGGGGACGGAGACTCCGGGCGAAGATCCCGGACAAGTGGACATTGACTTCACTATCGCTACTTGCACCAACAAGATAGTCGCCCATCGAGGCGGATCTTCCGAGTGCGGCGCTCCGGACAATTCCAGAGCCTCTCTCAGTTATGCAATGCAGCTTAAATGCTATGGCTCCGAGTGCGATATCTATTGGACAAAGGAACGGCTATCATCCGTGGGAAGCCACCCTGGAGCAGATTCGTAAGGCCGGCGTGCTGAAAAACGGCGAGCAGGTGCCTTCTCTGGAGGAATTCCTCGATATAGTGATGGTAAAGAACAACTGCACGAAGCTGGTTCTCGACATTAAGAACATCACATCTCCTTCGACCCTTACCGAATATCCTATAAAGGCCGTTCAGAGGGCTTGCGAGATTATTAAGGCTCGTCATGCGGAGCCTTGGTGCGAGTTCATATGTACCGGTAATACGACTGTTGCGAGAGCCGCGGCTGCATGCCAGGCGAGCTACAAGATTCCTGTGGGTTGGATGGGAAATCAAACTCCCGCGACGCATAAAGCTTTTGGATTCTCTTGGGCTAATATGAATGCGGCTAATTATATGACTCCTTATGGCAAGGGAGACAAGACCATCGACCAATTCGTCAATGCCGGAGTTGAGATAAGTATCTTCAACGTCGACATGAAATCCGGCGACGGGAATGCCGTCTACAGCGAAGACGCAGTTGCATACTATGTATCCCAGTACCCTAAGCTGAGATTCCTCTGCACCAATTATCCCTCTTGGTTACTTGCAAAAGTTAAATGAGAATAAAAAGTTAACAATATGAAAATCAGACAGATAATATTTGCTCTGGCCGCTCTTGCAGCCTTTGTCGGGTGTCAGCAGGAGAAAGAAGCGGAGGTGTCAGCTGTCAGTTTCGGTAGCGAGACCGTCACGGTAAGCGCTGCTGGAGATGTAGTGAACGTCCCCATCAAGGCCAATTGTAACTGGACTGCCGCATCGGATGCCTCTTGGCTCCAAGTAGCACCTGCTTCCGGTTCGGCTTCTACCGCATCTATCAATGTCAAGGTCGATCTCAACGAGACCGGAGCTGACAGGTCAGGTGTTGTGACAATCTCTTCTGTTGACGGACTCTCCAAAGCCGATCTCACTGTCAAACAGGGTGGAGTTATGGAGAGTGAATCAGATATCAGCAGTGCTGAAAAATTCACTTCATTCCTCGCCAATGCCATCAACGCAACGGATGCCGATGTCTTCAACGTCATTGCCGACATCGACATGGGCGGGGCTACAATTGAGCCAGCGGCTTCTTTCGCCGGTGTTTTGGAAGGCAACGGCCACAAGATCTACAATTACAAGGTTGTTTCAAAGCAGGCTTCTTCAGCTATCTTCCTGACCAATAAGGGAACCATTGAAGACCTCATCCTTGGATCCTCTGACGGAACGAAGTATGACGGAACCTCCACGGTGACATTCGACGATGCCGTCGCAGTGACAAGTCATGTCGGAGGTGTGGCTGCCGTCAACGCAGGTACTATAAAGAACGTAAAGAACTTTGCCAAGATTGTAGTTAAGAATAACAACCCTGATCTTGCGGGAGTCGGTGGTATAGCCGGTATGACAGAGACAGCATCCCTTATCGAGGAGTGCGAAAATGCCGGTGACTTCCAGCTTTCCGGAGCAACCGGAGCGGAGTTCTATGTCGGCGGTGTCATTGCTTATATGAACCATGCCGAGGCCCTCGTCAAGAAGAGTGTCAACTCTGGAACGGTGGACATCCCGTTTGTGAATTCCAAGGCGTCCATGTTCGGAGGTATTGTCGGAAGGGCAAATCTCGGAGCTACCATCGAAGAGTGCGAGAATAAGGGTCCTGTCTCTTTCACTCAGCCCGAAGCTGTCACTTCCGGTACCTACATCATGATTGCGGGTATCGCAGGAGCTCTTTATACCGGAGCGAAGGCAATCAACTGCGTTAATAATGCGGATGTAACGTCAAGCCGTATGCAGGTCAGCCGTATCGGCGGTATTGTCGGTACCCTCAATTCCAGGGGTAATGTGGAAGGCTGCGTCAACAATGGTAATGTCACCATCGACCAGCCGGGTCCCAACGACAACTGGCAGGCGGCTTCCGGTATCGTCGGTTTCGAAGAAAAGATAGCTGACGGTAATGTGATCAAGGGCAATACCAACAACGGAAACGTCACCGTCAAGGTTGAGAATCTCACCCCTCACAACAATAAGGTTGCTGCCGGTGGTGTCCTCGGATGCGGTGTGCTCGGACTCGAGATTGAGGACAACATCAATAACGGAACCATCAGCATCATTAATAAGGCAGCCGGACCTGCTTTTGCAGGCGGTATCACCGGATGGATGAGAGGCGCTCCCAACTACATGAAGAACAATGTCAACAAGGGAGCAGTATCCTGCGTCACTTCAGATAATGCCTCAGCATATGCCGGAGGAGTTATCGGAGCTATCTCTGAGGCAGACATGTCGAAGGCTGGCGGTACCCTCGAGGGGGATCGCAATGAAGGAACTGTAACATGCGCCAATGCCGCCGGCACCGGTGCGATTGCAGGATTCAATGGCGGAACTATGACGGGTTGCGTCGCCGGAGGTACAGTCAATGGTGTAGTACTCGACGACAATAACTTCGGAAGACTCGCTATAGGAACGAATATCGGTACCGTCGTAGATCTCAAGTCTCCTTCCGGAGGCACAGCCGTCATTGTCGAGCTCAAGGCTTCTCCTACCGAGATTAAGGTTGATGCTGAAGACATCAGCGCATCTTTCGATGTCGAGTCCAACGCTGAATGGAAAGTAGCGTGCACGGCAGAATGGATAAAATCCTTCACGGCTTCAGGCAAGGAGAACGGCAAGGTTGAGATTTCATTCGATCCTAATACCAGTAAGGAAACTGCCAGAGAGGCTCTCTTTACCGTTTCTGCCGAAGGTGCCGATCCCGTAACGGTGAAGCTCACCCAAAGCAAGGTCGCTTCCTTCGAAGGAGTGATCAGCGATGCCAAGACCTTCGGAATGTTCCTCGAAGAAGCCGCTCTTATCTCTGAGACGACAACTGTCGAAGTAACAGCCGATATCGATCTTGAAGGGGCTACAATCGAGCCAATCGCATCCTTTGCAGGAACTCTCGATGGAAATGGGCACAAGATTTACAACTATAAAGTGGCATCCAAGTCTGCCGATTCCGGACTCATCATCGAGAACAAGGGAACTGTCAAGAACCTCATCCTCGGTTCAAAGGACGGATCTACTTATGACGGAGTCAGCGAAGTCGGTTATGACGCATCAGTTACTGCCCCGAGACATGTTGGAGGCCTCTGTGCAATCAACTCCGGTACCGTCTCCTCCGTCAAGCAGTTCGCTACGGTCAAGACCCCTCTTGGCAATACGAAGCTTGCTGCCTTTGCCGGAATAGTCGGTACTATGGAAGCTGCCGGCACTATCTCAGGCTGCGATAACTACGCTACAATTGACGCCAATAAGGACGGCACCATCGGTGCTGAGACCTATCTAGCAGGTGTAGTAGGGTATGTCAATCATGCTGATGCCCTGGTTGAGAATTGTACCAACAATGCTCCGATTTCTATTAAGTATGTCAATGCCAAGGCATCCATGTTTGCAGGTGTCGTCGGACGTGCTAATCTCGGAGCAAAGGTCAACAATTGCCACAACAAGGCCCCTGTCTCTTACGACGAGCAGCTCGCATCCGGGACTTCAGGCAATTATATAATGATTGCCGGTGTTGTCGGAGCTCTCTATACCGGTTCTTCTATGACTGGCTGTACCAATACCGCAGACGTGACTTCTTCTCATTTGCAGGTAAGCCGTATCGCCGGTATTGTCGGTACCATCAATACTTCCTGCAGCGTAGAGAATTGTACCAATGACGGTAAGATTACTCTCCGTCAGGCTGCTCCAAACAATAACTGGCAGTCTGCCGGCGGTATTGTCGGTTTCCAGGAGAAGGTCACAACCGGTGTTCCTAATGTTATCAAGAATAACGTTAATAACGGTTCTGTAACTGTTGAGGTGGAGAATGTCACCGACAGCAGCCACGCCAACAAGGTCAGCGCCGGAGGTATCATCGGTGTCGGTGTCCTCGGTCTTGAGATTGAAGGCAATACCAACAACGGAGATATTTCTGCAACCAATAAGGCTGCCGGTATATGCTTCGTAGGAGGTATCACAGGACGTCTCGTAGGATCAGGCTCCCTGACAAAGAACAATGTCAACAAGGGTAAAGTTTCCTGCGCTACATCAGATAATGTCAACGCTTACGCCGGTGGAGTTGCAGGAGCATTCTGCACCACTAACAAGGCGGATGCTTCGACAGGGACCAAGAGTGACGCAGTAAGTACCGGTGATAAGAATCTAGGTGCAGTTACCGGAGCAGCAGCCCTTAGCGGATCCCTTATCGGCTTCAACTTCGGCGCTGTCAACGACGGTCTGGCGGGAGGTTCTGTCAACGGGACCGCACTTAGCTCTTCCAATGCGGCTGATCTTGCAGTCGGCTCCTCTTCCAAGGGAACTGTCTCAGGAGTGACGTTCGCTGCGAACTAGAAGACGCGGCCTCATAAAAGGGGCCGCGCCTTTGCTTTATCCATGGATAAATGTTATATTTGTAGTCTACGAATAACTAGTACAAAAACATATAACCATGGATTCAAAAGAGAGAATCGCCGCCGCTCTGAAGGTGGCAACCGACACTAAAGTATTTGAAATGGCACAGGGAATTCTTCCCATTGTCCCGGACGTTTTCAAGAAACTTTTCCCCGGCCGCAAGGCTGTTGTCGTCGCCGACATCAATACATGGCCGGCAGCAGGAGAGGCCGTCTACGGCTACCTTACAACTGCAGGGATTCCGACCGCGAAGTATATCATCGACAAGGAGGAGTTCCATGCCGAATGGCGCTATATCGAGATGACTGATTCTATTCTCGACGGCGACTTTGCCAAGGCCAATTTCATCGAGAATGACCCGGAATATACTGAGACAGAGGCTTCCAAGACTTTCCGTCCCGCATCTGAGGACTATTATATCGCGGTTTCGGTAGGCGCAGGCGTTATCAATGACTGCTGCAAGCTGGCTTCCCATCATCATGGCCAGGGATATATCTGTGTCGCTACCGCCGCTTCGGTCGACGGATTCTCCTCTTTCGGCGCATCTATTACCTATCAGAATGCCAAGCAGACATTCGAGTGCCCGGCCCCGACGGCTATCATCGCCGATGTCGATGTGCTTGTGAAAGCTCCCCGCTGGATGGTCGCTTCCGGTTATGCCGACCTCGCCGCAAAGATTCCTGCTGGCGCAGAATGGATGATTGCCGACCTCATGGGTACAGAGCCTATTATCCCTGATTCATGGAATGTCCTCTATCCCAATCTCCATGCATATCTTAGCAATCCGGAAGGAATAGCAGCGCTTGATCCTCAGGCCGTTGCTGATATTTTCGAGGGTCTTACCATGAGCGGCTTCGCAATGCAGGCAGCTCGCTCAAGCCGTCCGGCTTCCTGCTGCGAGCACCTGTTCAGCCACATCCTCGACATGACCCACCACCGCTTCCACGGTAAACTCCAGTCTCATGGTATCCAGGTTGCTGTCGGTACTCTTACAATGTGCGCAATCTTCGACGAGATGTTCAAGTTCGACCTCACAAAGCTCGATGTTGACGCCTGCGTCAAGGCATGGCCGACTATCGACGAGGAGCAGATGAGGGCAATCGAGATTTTCCGTAATTTCCCTGCAAAGAAGCTCGGATATACCGAAATCACAAAGAAATACAATGACCACGAGACGGTTCGCAAGCAGCTTACCAAGGTGAAGGAGTGCTGGCCGGAGTTCAAGAAGAAACTGCAGGCACAGGTCTGGAGCTTTGACAAGATGAAGAAGAATTTCGCCATCGTAGGAGCTCCTACTGATCCTTCTGATATCGGTGTGACCCGCCATCAGATCCACGACATGTTCCCGAAGGTGCAGCTTATGCGCTGGAGATTCAACTCCCTCGACCTTGCCAAGAGAGGTATGTACTATGACGAACTCGTCAATTCTATTTTCCTCCCGGGACACGCTTGGGATATCAATGAAGAACAGCCCTTCAAGTAATGGAAGACATAACCCCGAAAGTTAAGCCCATCTTCCGCCTGAAGACGGGCGGAAAGACGGATTGGTTCAAATCCTGGCAGTGGCAGGTCATCATCTGCTCGATGATCGGATATGCCATGTTCTATTTCGTGAGGAAGAATTTCTCCTTCGCGATACCGATGCTTCAGGATGCTTTCCCCGGTCTGACAAAGGCTCATTTCGGAGCCATAATGTCGGCCGGAGGTATTATCTACGGTATATCGAAGCTCATCAATGGAGTCATCGGTGACCGGACCAACGCTCGCTGGCATCTGGTCCTCGGACTCGGCGTATGTGTCGCAGTCAACTTCATCTTCGGATGGTCTGCCAAGCTGACGACCCTCATGACCGGAGAGACAGGAGGTCCCGATTTCATCGGAGGTATGGTTGCAATAATGTCTGTCCTGTACATTATCAACCAGATATTCCAGGGATGCGGCTTCGCTCCGTGTAACCACTTGATGGTCAACTGGGTACCCCCTCACGAGCTGGCGACCAAGATGAGCATTTGGAACACGTCCCACTCAATCGGAGCCTTTGTCGCTTCGATTATCTGCGGCTACCTGACTTCCTGGCAGCTCTGCTTCTGGGTTCCTGCCACCATCTCGCTCTTCGGTATTCTCTTTATCTTTGCAACACTTCGAGATACTCCGAAGTCGGTCGGCCTCAAGGAGCTACCGAAGGTCGAGGGTGAGCTCGATGACGAGAAGAGCAAAGACAAGAAGGAATGGCGGAAGTTCTTGGTCAACAACGTGTTCAAGAATCCGGTAGTGTGGATTCTGGCGCTGACTGACCTCTTTGTCTATGTGGTCCGCTTCGCGATTCTTGACTGGGGTCCTTCCATGCTTCAGGACATGGGTCTCAGCCAGGCTCTCTCAGGCTGGACGGTCGGTATCTTCGAGGTTGCAGGCTGCCTCGGTATGATCTTCGCCGGATACGTCTCCGACAAGTTCTTCAAGAGCCGCAGCCAGAGAGTATGTGCCATAGAGATGGTCCTCGTTGCGCTTTGCCTCGTCGCTCTCCATTTTATCCAGGATATGCACTCTCCGGTTCTCTTCCTCATCGTCCTTGCCCTTGCAGGATTCTTCCTCTATGGGCCTCAGGCGCTTCTGGGAGTAATCGCCTCCAACGAAGTTTCCAAGAAGGCGGCATCTTCCGCAGTCGGCATCATCGGATTCATGAGCTATCTCTCGACCCTTATTACCGGTCTTCCGCTCGGCCTTTTCGCCGACAAGTTCGGATGGCATCCGATATTTATCCTGATGGCAGGTGTTTCCATGATCGGATTTATCCTTATCGTTACCCTTTGGAACCTTCGCGACAGGGCGCATAATACTACCGAATAATGAAGAAAATACTGTTATCGATAGCATTGATTTTTGCTGCGGCGGTGACCGTTGGAGCGCAGAATCAGGTGGTACGTGCCTTCTCTCATAGAGGAGGGCGCATGGAATATGACGAGAATACCCTCTCGGCTTTTGAAGCGAGTAGAGACATGGGCTATACCGGTTATGAGACCGATATCCGTATGACAAAGGACGGGGTTCTTATCATTACCCATGACAATACCCTTGACCGCACCACAAACGGTCATGGAAAAGTAGAGGAAAAGACATGGGATGAGATCCGTCAGCTCGAGACGAAGGGCGGTCACAAGATACTTACCCTCGACGAATTCATGCAGTTCCTTAAAGGTCAGAAGGGCCTTTATGTCGAGTTCGAGATGAAGACAAAGCCGGAAGCGGATTATCCCGAAGAGGATGGCACCCTTGCCCGCTACTGCGACAAGCTTTATGAGACAGTGATGAAGAACAAGCCTGCGGATGCTCAGTATCTGTTTACCTCGTCCGACGGCCGTCCCCTTCGCTATCTCCAGCAGAAGCACCCCGGCATAGATCTCCTTCTGATTGTCTCTAAGCCTGTCACTACGGAGACCATCTATCTTTGCAAGACTATGGGTATTCCGCGTCTTGGGGCCAAGACGGAAGGAACATCCCGCGAGGCTGTCAAGGCCGCTCATGAAGCCGGCCTTATCGTAAGTCTCTGGCCTACCCACAAGATTGAAGATTTCATCCTCGGATGCTATCTCGGTGCCGATTATCTCTGCACAGACATCCCTGGAGAGACAATGAAATTCATGGGCGAAAAGATGCCCTGGATCAACGTAGTCTATTAAAAGAATGGCAGCGAAGGACGCGGTACAACGCTTTGGAAGGAGCCTCAGCGCGATGGTGATGCCGAATATCGGCGCATTCATCGCGTGGGGACTTATCACAGCTATTTTCATCCAGAACGGATGGTGGCCTAACGAGAACATCGCAAAGATGGTCTCTCCGATGCTGAAGTATCTGCTGCCAACGCTGATAGCTTATACTGCCGGAAAGAATGTCTGCGGCGTCAGAGGCGGCGTTGCCGGTGCGGTAGCTGCGATGGGAGTCATTATCGGGACAGATACTCCGATGTTCCTCGGGGCGATGATAATGGGCCCGATTGCCGGCTGGTGCATCAAGAAATTCGATTCTCTCGTCGAAGGGAAGGTCGGCGCCGGGTTCGAGATGCTCGTGGATAACTTCTCCCTCGGGATCATCGCGATGCTCCTTGCAATCGCAGGATATCTCGTTATCGGGAATGTCGTTTCATGGATTACAGACGGGCTCAGTGCAGGAGTCAATTGGATGCTTACGCATAATCTCAATCCGCTACTTGCCGTCCTTGTCGATCCTGCGAAGGTCCTTTTCCTCAATAATGCAGTCAATCATGGAATCATGACTCCTCTCGGCATCCAGCAGGCTGCCGAGATGGGGCAGTCCATGCTATTCCTGATTGACCCCAACCCCGGACCCGGTCTCGGAATCCTTCTTTCTTGCTGGGTTTTCGGAAAGGGAATGACAAAACAATCCGCTCCTGGCGCAGCTGTAATACAGCTTTTCGGCGGTATCCATGAGATCTATTTCCCCTATGTACTTGCTCGCCCGATACTGCTTTTTGCGGTGATGGTCGGAAATATCTGCGCCCTTTCCTTCTATACCCTGACGAATTTCGGCCTTGTCGCTCCTGCTTCTCCAGGAAGCCTCATTTCTATTATCCTCATGTCGCCTAAGGGGAGGACATTGATAGGTATTCTGGGAGTTCTTATCGGGACTCTGGTTTCTTTCCTGATATCGATACCGATGATTAAGGCGCGGCCTGATTTCCAAGGGGAGAGCGAAGGGGCTGCTGCGCCTTCAGATGATGCAGCCATTGCTTCCGAACCGGCTGTCCCCGAGGCCTCTATACATAAGATCGTCTTCTCCTGCGATGCTGGAATGGGATCCAGCGCCCTTGGAGCAACGCGCTTCAAGGCCCGTCTTATGAAAGAGGGTCTCTCCGAGATCCAGTGCGTCAATTCTCCGGTAAATGAAGTCCCCGTCGATGCCGATATAGTAGTCTGCCAGCATACCCTCGCAGACAGGGCGAAGTTCTCCGGAGGCCGTCCGGTCGACAAGGCTCAAATAATTACTCTTACCAACTTCCTTTCGGATCCCGCCCTTGATTCTCTTCTATCTTCTTTAAAGGGAGGGGAGCGGAGTCTTCCTCTTCTTATGGAGAAGAATATTCTCTTGGGGCTTCCTTCCGAAACCAAAGAAGAGGCTATCCTGAGGGCCGGAAAACTCCTTGAATCCTCCGGATATGTCGCCCCCGGTTATGCCGAAGCGATGATTGAGAGGGAGAAGAGTCTTACCACCTATATGGGTATGGGAATTGCGATTCCCCATGGCACCGCAGAGGCCAAGGAGAAAGTACTTAGGAGCGGCATTGTAGTTCTTCAATACCCCAAGGGGGTTGTCTTCGGCGATGAAAAAGCCCATCTCCTCGTCGGCATCGCCGGTGTCGGAGACGAGCATCTTGAAATCCTTGCCCACATATCGGAAGCTCTTGAAGATGAGGAGGTTCTGAATAAACTCTTTACGACTTCTGACAAGGACGAAGTCTATCGAGATTTTATGACGAAGTCTCCGTAGACCGGATTATGGTCGGAGAGATACATGACTCCGTATTTTCCGAAATCGTCCACAACCTCGAATACTTTCGGAGTGGCGTTGCGGTAGAAGATATGGTCCAGATATGAATCGTGTCTTCCCCAGCCGTTGAATGTCGGGGCGGTGTCTTTTTTCTTGGCGTCGTCGTTGGCATGACCGAGAATGGCCTTGAGAGGTGCCATCCTTTCATTCTCATAGGGCATATTGAGGTCTCCGCATAGGAAGACTACGGGATCGCCTTCGAGGGAACTTATCTTATTGGCCACCATAATCGCACTTTGTTTCCGGGCTTCCCATCCCTTGTGGTCAAAATGGGTGTTGAAGGTGCTGATGAGTCTTCCGGTCTTGCGGCTTTTGAGGATAGCCCAGGTGCAGGCCCTCCAATTGGCGGCATCCCATCCTTTCCCGAATACTTCAGGGTCTTCTTTCAGCCACATGTGTCCCCAGTCTACGAAGTCGAACCTGTCCTTCCTGTAGATTACGCACTGGCGGGTGCCCCCGGACTCCTGAGTAGCTCCGAGAATCCATTCTACATGTCCATATCCCGGGAGATGAGCGATGATATAGTCATACTGCTCCCGATGGGCCTCCTGGAGAGTGATGATGTCAGGATGAAGGTCTTCGAACATCCTAATGATGCTTTCTTTACGGCAGTCCCAATGGAGAACACCGGTATCGGCAACCTCGCCTACATGGCGTACATTGAAGGACATGACCCTTATTTTTTCCCTTTTCCCAAAGCAAGGGACGAGCATGAGCAGCATCATGGCTGCGAGAAAGAACCTTTTCATGACGAAAGCTATTAATTATTGCGGTTTAATAGAATTGTTGTCAAAGTGAATTTTCCCTCCGAGTCGGGAAGCCGAGTCCCACCATTTTGAAGGAAGAAGCCAATGGAAAAACAGCAGGGCTCTGGCGCCTGTCCCGACAATATATCTTGCCCTGGGGCGTTTGCTGTCCACGGCTTTTCTTATAGCCCTGGCGACAACTCTCGGGTTTGCTAGCCACTTGGAGGAGTAAGCGTATTTGAGGACTTCGGCTTCGTTGAATGCCGGCGTTTCGTATGGAGTACCCTCAGAGGAGGTCTTGAGGTGGTCTGCGGCTATGATGCCCCAGTTGGTGCGTATTCCTCCTGGCTCTATCATGACGACATCGATCCCGAGCGGCTTAAGCTCAGTCCTGAGAGAGTCGCTGAATGCTTCAACGGCATATTTCGAGACATGGTACCATCCTCCGAAATAAAGGGTGACCCTGCCGGCGACTGATGAGAGATTGATTATCCTTCCTCCATTTTCCCTCATATGAGGAATGACCTCCTTTGTGAGCCTTGCAAGTCCGAAGAGATTGACTTCCAGCTGGTTCCTTGCATCATCCAGGGGAACGGTCTCAATGGGACCGAAGTAACCGAAGCCGGCGTTGTTGACTAGGACATCTATGCGGCCTTCCTCTTTGAGAATCGTGTCAATACAATTGACGCATGAGAGTTCATCCGTTACATCAAGAGGCAGGGGGTGCACTCCGGGAATTTCTGCAATCTTCTCCACCCTTCTTGCGGCTCCGTACACTGTATGTCCATCAGCTGCAAGTAGTTCTGCTGCATCCCTTCCAATTCCGCTTGAAGCGCCAGTTACAAGAATAACCTTCTTCATTTCTCCGTATCAATCAATTCCTTCAGAGGTGTTTTCTGCAAATTTACCAACTTTTTATCTATATTTGTACCGATATACCACAAGTTAATATGGATATGAAAAAGATTCTGACCATTATTATCGGAGCGATGCTGCTTTCTTCGTGCGCCGTTCTCCAGAATTTGAATTCAACAAGGGTCCTTTCTTCCCTTGTTACAGCGACTCAGGCCGTTACCCTCACCGATGCTCAAGTGCAAGGATACGTTGGGCAATATATTCAGCAGCTCGATGCCAAGAGCGAAGTATGCTCACCCACAAGCAGGTATACGACTAGGCTCATGAAGCTTGTAAAAGGTCTCGACAGCGTGGACGGCACGCCTTTGAATTTCAAGGTCTACAAGAATAATGAGGTCAACGCTTTCGCTTGCGCTGATGGAAGTGTCAGGGTCTATACCGGCATCATGGATGCTATGTCTGACGACGAACTCCTCGGAGTAATCGGTCATGAAATCGGCCACGTCGCCCTCAAGCACCATAAAAAAGAGATGAGACAGGCCCTTCTTACTGCTGCGGCAATGGAAGGGATAGCTTCCACCGGCGAGATAGCCGCAGTCCTTACTGATTCCCAGTTAGGTGCTCTCGGCCAGACAATCCTCAACGCCCAGTATTCAAAGAAGCAGGAGAGCCAGGCTGACGACTACGGTTACGAGTTCCTCAAGGCCGCGGGAAAGAATCCATGGGCTATGGCCATGTCCTTTGAGAAGCTTCAGTCGATGTCTGAGGGCTCGGCATCCCAGAGTTCTGCGGCTGCAAAGCTGTTCTCTTCCCATCCGGATACTGCAACCCGTATCAAGAGGATGTCTGAAAGAGCTACGGCTGAAGGCTATAAAAGACCTGCGAAATGATAGAAGAAACAATAATTGTTGAAGCGCCCAACGGTCTTCATGCAAGGCCGGTGACGGAGCTTGTGAAGATAGTCAAGTCTTTTCCCGGGACGGAGGTGACTATCTCTACCGCTGCCAAAAAAGTAAAGGCATCCAGCATGCTGTCAATACTATCCCTGGGCCTGAAAAAGGGGACAGAGATAGTGATTGCAGCAGAAGGAGGAGATGAAAAATCGGCTCTAGAGGCGGTTCGGGACCTTATTCTCAGTGTCAAGGACTGATGAAGACCCTCCATACAAATTCATCCATTGACGGCCTTGCCCGCGGCAAGGCTTTCATTGTCCGTAGGGATTCCACTCTGGGGCATATCTCTGTCGGGACGATTGATTACGAACTCAAAAAGTTTTCCTCTGCCCTTCTCTCGGTTCGGGAGGATCTTTCCTCCCTCGAAGGCGATGTCTTTGCCGCCCATCTCGAGATGTTAGAGGACCCGGTCCTTACCGAGCAGGTGGAGAATCATATCCGTTTCGATGGGATGGGGGCTGTCGAAGCTTCATATTCGGCATGTGAGGAACTTGCCTCGATGTTTAATGAGATTGATGACGAGTACCTCCGCGCGAGAGTGGACGACGTGAGGGATGTTTTCGGCCGTTTGATTGCAGCATTGACAGGCTCTTCTGACAATCCATTTAAAGATATCCCGGATGGCAGCGTAATTGTTGCAAATGAGCTCCTTCCGTCAGATACGGCAGCTATGGATTTTAGCAAAATAAGGGCTTTTGTGACAGAAAAAGGCAGCGTGACGAGCCATGTCTCCATAATTGCCAGAAGTCAAGGGATTCCGGCCCTTATAGGCCTTAAGGGCTGCCTGGAAGAGATAAATGACGGAGACGAACTCCTCGTCAACGGTACCCTGGGTACGCTCGTCGTCAATCCTGATAGCGAGAGCTCCATTCAGTTTGATGCGCTTCTTGCAATAGGGGAGAAAACGTCGGAAATGATTTCTGCCGCTGCTTTTGGAAGGGCTGTTTCTCCCGACGGAAAAGAGATTCTTGTATATGGCAATGCCGGAAACATCGACGAAGTCAGGATCGCAATCGAGAGGGGAGCCGACGGAATCGGTCTTTTCAGGAGTGAATTCCTCTATATGCAGGAAAGTTCCCTTCCGACGGAGGAGAGGCAGTTTGAGGCGTACCGGGATGCTGCCCGTTATTGCAGTGGCAAGCCTCTTACTATAAGGACATTGGATATTGGAGGGGACAAGGCACTCCCTTATCTCAATCTTTCGAAAGAGGACAATCCTTTCCTTGGTTTCAGGGCAATAAGAATCTCTCTTAAGCGTCCGGATCTGTTCAAGACCCAAATTCGTGCAATCCTCAGGTCTTCGGCTTATGGCAATGTCCGTATAATGCTCCCGATGATCTCGACTCTCGAGGAAGTTAAAAAAGCTAAGGAGTTGATAGTCGATTGTATGGCAGAGCTTGATAATGAGGATGTTCCGTACAATGAAAATATCGAGATAGGGATCATGATTGAGACCCCTGCCGCCGCTATCCTCGCCGATCTTCTTGCCGGCGAGGTGGACTTTTTCTCCATCGGTACCAATGATCTTACCCAGTACATAATGGCCGCCGATCGAGGTAACAGCGATGTCGCCTCTTTATATGATCCCAAGAACCAGGCTGTCCTTCGGGCTATAGGGATGGCGATCGATGCCGCCACCAAGGCCGGAATTCCGGTCGGAATCTGCGGAGAAATGGCCTCTGACCTCTCTGCAACCCCGATTCTGATAGGCTTGGGGGTTGATTCTCTGAGCGTTTCAGCCCCATCCGTCGCTCAAATCAAGTATCGAATAAACACGCTGGAGATATAAAAAGAGGTTCACATCAAAAGTGAGTTGACTTTTTTTATGGATATGAGTGAGGGATATGGGGTGCCGGGGGAACTCCACTACGCTTCGCTCCACTCCGGCCCCTCCCACTGTCCGGCTCGTCCGTTTCTCGAACGGCCAGCCAGCGGGCCCCTCCCACTCGGCTGCGTGGGCGCAGACGGTCCTCCGCAGGAAGGAACCCCGAAGCGATTAAGGAAGTTTGTTGAAGTCGTCCTTCAAGCT
>ONMJ01000037.1 GCA_900318955.1 uncultured Bacteroidales bacterium | reverse complement strand
GCAGGTGGAGAAGAGCAGCTCGATGGACTATGGGTTCCCGCCGGTCTATTTCGTCGGTTTCATGGACTTTTCCCTTCATGAAGGATCGGACAGAGTCCTCTATCGGTACTCGCTGCGGGAAAATGAAACAGGAGAAGAGATGACGGGGAGCCTTCAATTCGTATTTCTCGAACTGACCAATTGCCGGAAAGCGCTGACTCCGGAAGCGACGCTCCTCGACAACTTCTGCTATGCCCTTCACAATATGGAGCACCTGACGGACCGCCCCGAGGAACTGAAGGAGGAGATCTTCAAACGCTTGTTCAAGACGGCGGAAATTGCTACCTTTACGCCCGAAGAACGGATCAAATACGAAAATGACATGACAACGGAGCGAGACATACAGAACTATATTTCCTATGCGAGGGAGAAGGGTCTTGAGGAAGGAAGAGCGGAAGGACGAATGGAGACCGCTAGAAACATGTTGGCGGATGAAATCAGCATAGATCTTGTTGCGAAATACACAGGTCTTTCCATAGAGCAAGTCAAAGAACTTAAACTATAGAAGAATTTCTTCAAGATGCATGGCGCAGGTGCGGTTTTCTCAAGCCAACCTGCGCCATACTTTTATTATAAACACCGTATAATCAGAAATTTACATTTTTGTCGCGGCGCAGGTCCCGAGCATTTTTTCGCACCTGCGCCATTCAACCTACGCCATTCAACCTGCGCCATTCGACCTGTACCATTTATGCATGCACCTGACGGACCGCCTCCCGTGCCACGGGACGCCCTGGTGATGAAAATTAAGCCGCGGGCGCCCTGGTGATGTAAAATTAAAAAGAAGAGGCCGACCATATGGCCGCCCCCTTCTCCGGTTTTATTGTACACGTTTATTTGGTCAGTTGTGTCTGTTTATTTGGTCAGTTTGAAACCGACTTTAAAGTTGTCATAATTGTCTGCAAGCTTTGTAATAGCTGCGACTTCTGCGGAGTTCTTTCCTGCTATTGAAGCAACTTTCTTCATGAAAGCAAGGAGCTTGTTGGCCTGGAAGACCATCTTGGCGCCGTTGGTGGTGGACTCGAGGTTTCCGGTCATGGAAAGATAAGAGAAGGTCTTTCCGAAGGTAAGGTTAACGGTCTTTTCTGCGTCTCCGACTTTATATTTTCCGGGGATATTAATACCGAAGGCGTTGAGGGTGAAGGTCTCGTCGTCTTTGTTGAAGGTCCATGTGAAAGCACCGGGCTTGATGCCTACCTTGGCGAGATATTCGTCGACTTTGGCTTCTGCGGTGCCGGTCACAGCCGTACCGGCTAGGTTTGTAAGGACATTACCCTCTGAGCTGCTGACACTTACAGCAGAACCGTTATATGTATAGGTCCCATCGAGGCTGATAGGAGCGGAAAATACTGTCCCGGCAACGTTGTTTACTATGTTGGAGAGAGTGTTCGAAGAAGAACTGTTTCCAAAAATTTTGGAAAGAAGAGACTGTGCAGAAGCATTGCTTCCCGCAAAGAGGAGAGCCGCTGCCGCTACGAAAGCTGTTACTTTTTTCATAATTGTAAAAATAAATCGTTATTACTGCGAAAGTTAAGTAAAAATAATCGAAAATCAAAATAGCCGTTTTCTGCGTCAGTCTTCGTCAGGCCATCCTTGAGCCCTTATAGGGAACTCAACACCGTCGGGGGAAACGAGGGTAGTTCCAGCCTCGGGAAGCGCCAAATGGCCTATGATGTCGAAAGTCTGGAAATCCTTCCTGAACTTTTCTGCCTCGAGAATCGGCACGGTGAAAAGCAGTTTAAAATCGTCTCCGCCGTTCATCGCCGCTGATATGGGATCGATATTGAGCTCTTTTCCAAGGGCGAAAGAATTGCCTTCGAAAGGGATTCTGTCGGCATAGATTTTTGCTCCTAGCCCCGTGTCTTTTGCGAGTCTCTTGACCGCGTCAGAGAGTCCTTTGGTGATAAAATAGCCCGAAGAAGGATGAATGCCTTCCCTTTCCAGTTTCGATGGAATATCGGCCTCAAGCTCGGGCTTTAAATATGCACCGATGAGCATTCTGTTCTTCTCAAGGGACGGCTGTTCCGAATTCTTTTCAAACTCCTTAAGGCCTTTTTCCAGGGCCTGCATGCCAAGGTATGCGGCTCCAAGGCTGCCGGAGATGCAGATAAGGTCTTTAGTTTTTGGCGTCGGCAGGCTGGAAATAGTTTTTGAAGAAACTTCGCCAAGAGCGGAGATGCTGATAGAGAGTCCGTTTGCCGAGGGGACCAAGTCCAGCCCTACTCCCTGGTATCCATGCTCTGTCGCGGCGGCCACCATTCCGCTCCAAAGTTCCTTTATCTGGGGAAAATCGAGCTTTGAAGATATTCCAATAACGATATCAAGGCTCTTAGGAGTCGCCATCGAGGCATAAATTTCTCCGGTTACCGCGATAACGCTTTTGTATCCGAGGTGCTTGAGAGGGAAATAGACGAGGTTGAAGTCAATCCCTTCAAGTAGCATTTTGCCCGAGGTGACGGCGAAACCGTCTGTAATTTCTGTCTTTATTCTCTCGTTTTTGAAGGGCGATTCTTCGAAAAGCAGCCTGATGGCTTCAATTCGGCCTATATCTGAAAAACCTGTCTCTTTCATGTATTATCTTTTTGATGGATGCAAAAATACATAATAATTACTAAATTTGAGGGTAAAACAAATATCGGCATGAAAAAAATACTATTTGCAACCCTCGCGGCACTCCTTGTTCTTCCCCTATTCGGCGGAAATAAAGGCGGGTCTTCACAAATTACAGTAATGTCATATAATATCCGCTATGGTACCGCCAAGGACGGGACAAACTCATGGGAGTTCCGTTATCCCGCATCGGCTATGATGCTGGATGACCAAAAACCGGATGTCGTAGGTCTTCAAGAGGCTCTTTCCTTCCAAGTCAATTACCTTAAAGAGTACCCCGGTTACTATAAAGGCGTTGGAGTAGGAAGGGAAGACGGGAAGAAAGAAGGCGAGCAGATGGCCATATTATACAACAAGAAGACCATTAAACTTTTGAAATGGGGGACTTTCTGGCTCTCAGAGACACCTGACGAGCCCTCGGTTGGTTGGGATGCATCTCAGAAGAGATCGGCAACCTGGGCCCTTCTCAAGGATAAGGAGTCAGGCAAGAAGTTTTATTTTGTCAACACCCACCTCGACCATAAAGGATGGGAGGCCCGCGCAAAAGGTCTTCAGCTCATAGTCGACCGCATAGCATCAATCAACCCCGAGGGTTATCCTATGGTCCTTACCGGAGACTTCAATATGACCCCTGAAAGGCCTGAGTTTGAGGGCTTGAACGCAAAGATGCAGTCTGCCCGTGAAGTTGCGCCCGTGACCGACCATCATGCGACTTACAATGGCTGGGGCAAAGCCGATAAGGACATTATTGATTATATCTACATAAACGGTTTTTCAAAATGCATCTCATTTGAGACTGTATTGAAGCCCTATATGGAAAGAAAATTCATTTCTGACCACTATCCGATCAAGGCCGTTCTGGAGTTCTAGCAAGCCCCGAAAGTTCCCCATGAGAAAACTTAAAATCGGACTGTTTGTCAAGGTTCTGCTGGCAATACTCTGCGGAGCGCTGCTCGGGATGGTCGCTCCGGAGGTCATCGTCAGGATTTTCAAGACATTCAATGTCTTATTTGCGCAGCTTCTCAAATTTATAATCCCTTTGCTGATTCTGGGGCTTGTCACCTCCGCAATAGCGAATATGGGGAAAGAAGCGGGGAAGATGCTTCTGGTTGTGATAGCGATAGCCTATCTTTCTACCATCTGCTCGGGTTTTTTCGCTCATGTCTGCGCATCAAATGCCTTACCGCTCTATTTGACCGCCGGAGAGCAGTCTCCGGAATCGATGGCTGCAGCAAAAGAGTTCTTGCCCTTCTTTGACATTAAAATTCCCCCTGTTTGCGATATTCTGACAGCCTTGCTGCTTTCCTTCATTCTCGGCATAGGCATTATCGTTACCGATGCCAAAGGGCTGAAAAAAGCATTCGACGAGTTCGGAGACATTGTCAAACTCACCATTGAGAAGGTGATCATACCCCTGCTGCCCTGGTATATCTTCACTATGATTTGCGAAATGGGGGCGCGCGGCGTCATCGGTTCCATGCTGGGTGCGGGAGTGAAAATTATCCTGACGGGCTTTGCGCTGACTCTCGTTTATCTTGTGATTCAGTACTGCATAGCCGGAGCGATTGCGGGGAAGAACCCTTTCAAGTGCCTCTATAACATGCTCCCGGCCTATCTGACGGCTTTCTCTATCTGCTCGTCTTCGGCGTCAATCCCCGTTACCTCGGAATGCACCCGAAAGAACGGGGTCAGGGACAGCATTGTCGATTTCACAATTCCGCTTTGTTCTACGGTCCATATGTGCGGATCTACAATAAAGCTGGCCGTTTCATCTATTGCCGTCGCCTATTTGGCCGGGATGCCGATACCTTTCCCGGTCTATGCCCATTTTGTCTTGATGCAGGGCATTGCAGCCGTTGCCGCTCCGGGGGTTATGGGCGGAGTCTTGATGGCCTCCATCGGGCTCCTGGAATCCATAATGGGATTCTCTCCCGACCAGACGGCTATGGTCATGACACTCTATCTCGCCCTTGACGGGTATGGCCCCGGTTGCAATGTGACAGGGGACGGAGCGATTGCTCTGATTATCGATAAAATCTTCTCAAACAAACAAAACTCCTTGGCAAATGAAACGAAATAATATCCTCCAGAAAGCCTGCATTCTAGTTCTTCCTCTGCTATTCTTCGCCACCCCGGCCGTGAATGCTGCGCCCATGAAAGCCAGGGTTATCCAGCAGTATTTCGCCCAGGATAGGGAAGGGCTTGACAAGAGCTTCGAATGGACCCTCAATGAGCTTCGAAAATGCGACCCTAGCCTAGATATAATAGTCCTGCCGGAGTTCAGCGAAGTGCCCGGAAAGACAAAATCAAATCAGGATTTTCTTCAGACGGCAAGGACGTATGGCCCCATCCTTCTTCAGCTTTGCGCAGAAACCGCACGGCGCTGTAATTCCCTCGTTTTTGCAGGAGTTGTTGATACGACCATAGAGAATCCCCGAAACGCGATTTTTATTTTTAACAGAAATGGCGAAGTCATAGGGAAATACTATAAAGAGCATCTCACTCGCGGGGAGTGGAGCAAGCTTGACAAGTCCTATACGGAGCAGTGGACAAAGCCCTATATTCTCGATATAGAAGGTGTCCGCTATGCGTTCCTTACCTGCTATGATTTCTATTTTTACGAGAATTTCGCCAATATAGCGAGGTGGAAGCCGGATATCATTATAGGTTGTTCCCATCAGCGCAGCGACACTTTCCGGGCTCTGGATATCATCAACACTTTCTGCGCCTACAATACAGGAGCCTATCTTGTAAGGGCTTCTGTATCCATGGGGTTGGATTCTCCGCTCGGCGGATGTTCCAGTATAGTCGCCCCGACGGGAGAGATTCTTGGTGCCCTTCGCTCGGAAATTGCCACTCTGGACGCAACCTTCGATCCCAAGGAGAAATATCTTAAACCGGCCGGCTATGGCAACCCTCCGTCCTTGCACTCCGAGTACATCGAAATAGGTCGGAGGCCTTGGAAATATCGCCCTGGAGGCAGCGCCATTGTCCCTCCGCTGCCGGAAGCTCCCTCAAAGCGCCTGTGTGCTCTCAAGGGCCTGTCTTCCGTTATTTCCAATAATTTATTGGCCTCTTTAGGAGCAGCTGTCGCCATTGGCGCCTCCGAGGTGGAATTCGACCTCGAAGAAACAGAGGACGAAAAGGGCATTCTCCTTCTGGAAGAAGTCCTCAAGAAACTATCCTGCCATACAATAATGAACATCCATTTGAAAGCTATCGAAGACCAGCCGTGGAAGGAGGAGAATCTGCAGAAAGTCATAGACCTTATAAAAGTATTTGACGCCCAGAATCACGTCTACTTCATGTCCGGGAGCTCCGCAGTACAGGAGCAGCTCCTCAGAATAGCTCCGGAAGTCCCCCGCTGCATGGGTTATGTCAAAAGACGGGATATAGTTGAGGATGCCTTGAAATTCAAGTGCTGTATGATTCAGCTTTCAAAGTCAGATTTTGACCAGTCTATAATTGATAGGGCAAAGGAAAAGGGACTTCGCTGCAATCTTTTCGAGGTAGATGATCCGAAAGAGGCGGAGGCGTTCTTTGCCAAGGGGATCGACACGATTCTGACAAAGGATTATCAATCCGTTTCCGAGGGAACCGGAATAAAATAAGCTACTAGAGCAAACTTAGGAACAGTTCCTTGTCCGGAGCATCGGAGGACGAAATGCGGCTCTTTAGACGATAGAGGCGGTTATACACGTAGGGCTTATCCTTCTCCAAAAGAGTAGAGATTGTCGTCGAAGAGAAGCCGGAAGCACTGAAACAGAAGAGGAGAATATCCTCTTCTTTTATTTTAGGCAGCTGCTCCCTAAGCTTTTTGACAACCTCGTCGTAGTCTTCGTTGAGGCCCTTCTCAAGATCTTTTTGGGCCTTAGGATCGCTTCTAAGCCCATCGACTATAGCCTTTACCTCTTTGAGTATTTTCCCCTGTAGATTGTCTGTCCCCTCATAGACATAATACTGCTCGCAGAGGCGGTCAAGGGTGTCTGAAGAGCGACCCTTCTGCTTTTTCCCTGCTGCAGAAGCCTTTGACCGGAGGTCTTCAGCGATGGACATCAGCCTGTCATTCTCGGCCTCTTCTTCGGCGAGCCTTTTCTCGGCCTGACTCTTTCTCGCGATAAGATATAGAATCAAAGTAGAGAGAATCGCTACAACAAAAAGAAGCAGCGCACCCATTTTCATCCTGGATTCCCTCAAATGGGCTTTTTCAAGCTCTAGCTGCGACGAAACTAAAAGAGTCGTTGCCGCGCTCACATCGTCCACGGCGGCATACTCTTTTGAAATCTGCGCTTCGATAAAAGCTAAAGACTCCTTGTCGTCAAGACGGATGGCGCAGTTCATAGCCTTGGTAAGAGAGAGAATAGCACCATAGTGGTCCCCCTCCTCTCCGAGAGAACAGCCTTCAACATACCATGCTCTCATATTCTCCGCCTCGCTCCCGGCAGAAGAGCAGGAAACGGCGAGAATAAGCGCTGCGAAAATATGGAGAATGGCCTTTGTCATACCTTGCAAAGGTAAAGAAAAGAGAGCACAAAAAAAAGGCTGACAAGAACCCTTGCCAGCCTTCATATAGTTAGAAGAGATTATTTCTTCTTTGCGTCAGCCTTCTTCTCGAGAGACTTCACGGTTGCATCGTACATGATAGGAGTACCGATCATGATAGAAGCATAGGTACCAATGATGACACCGAGGCAGAGAGCGACTGCAAGACCTCTGATGGACTCACCGCCGAAGATCGCGATAGCGAGCATAGGGAGGAGGGTTGATACTGAGGTGTTGACCGTACGGGTGAGGGTCGCATTAAGTGCGGTATTGACCGTCTTCTTGAAGTCGTCGTTCGGGTGGAGACCCCTCTGCTCACGGATACGGTCGAAGATAACCACGTTATCGTTGATAGCGTAACCGATGATTGTCAGGATAGCCGCGATAAACGTCTGGTCGACATCGAGGTTGAACGGAAGGATTCCGTTGAACAGAGAGAAGAAGCCGATGACGATGATAGCGGTATGGGCGAGGGAGACGACACCACCAAGACCCCATGTCCAGCCCTTGAATCTGAAGGCGATGTAGCCGAAGATTACGAGGAGGGCGAGGAGGACGGAGATAATAGCCGACCTCTGGATGTCGCGGGCGATGGTAGGACCAACCTTATCGGATGAAATAATACCGTTGGGGTTCTCGAGAGTAGAAGTAAAGTCTTCAAGCTGAATGTCTTCTGCGTAGAATCCCTTGAGAGCCTTGAAGAGGAGGCCTTCGATCTCGGTATCAACTGCAGAGTCTTCGCTGTTGACCTTGTACTGAGTCGTAACCTTCATCTGGCTTTCGCCACCGAACTGCTTGACCTCAACGGAGTACTGATCGATACCCTGCTCCTCAGCAGCAAGCTGGAAGGTGTTCTCAACAGCTGCACGTACATTCTCGGTAGTGACGGCCTGGTCGAAACGTACAATGTAAGTACGGCCACCGGTGAAGTCGACACCATAGCTGAATCCCTTGAAGCAAATCGAAAGGATGGAGATAAGGATGAGGCATCCGGAGATAATGTAAGAGTACTTCTTGAGCTTGATGAAGTCGACGTGGGTGTTCTTCAGGAAGTTCTCGGTGAACTTGCTTGAGAGGGAAACGGTCTTACCGCGCTTGATCCTGTCGTCGAAGATGAGCCTGGTGATGAAGATAGAAGTAAGGACGGAGGTAATGATACCGATGATAAGGGTTGTTGCGAAGCCCTGGACCGGACCGGAACCAAATACATAGAGGATGATACCGGTGAGGAGGGTGGTTACCTGACCGTCGATAATTGCAGAGTAAGCGTTCTTGTAACCGTCAGCGACAGCCTTTGAGAATCCCTTGCCTGCTGCGAGCTCTTCCTTGATACGCTCATAGATAATAACGTTCGCATCCACAGCCATACCGAGAGTCAGGACGAGACCGGCGATACCCGGGAGGGTAAGGACAGCTCCGAAGGAAACGAGAACTCCGAAGAGGAGAAGCACGTTGCAGAGGAGGGCTGTATCGGCGATGAGACCTGCACCACGGTAGAAGAATACCATGTAGAGGAGGACGAGGATGAACGCGATGATGAAGGAGATGAGACCGGCGCGGATAGAAGCGCTACCGAGGGAAGGTCCTACGACCTGCTCCTGGATGATAGTGGCAGGGGCGGGGAGCTTACCGGACTTGAGGACGTTTGCAAGGTCCTCTGCTTCCTGTGTGTCGAAGTTGCCGGTGATCTGGGAGTTACCTCCGGTGATCTCGTTCTGGACGTTCGGATATGAGTATACAAGTCCGTCGAGGACGATGGCGATCTGCTTGCCGATGTTGTCCTTGGTGAGGCGGGCCCATGTGCTGGCACCCTCTGCGTTCATGGACATTGATACGGAAGGAGCACCTCCGTTGGTCTGGTTGAACTCGACGCGTGCGTCGGTAACTGCGGAACCGTCGAGAGGAGCCTTTCCATCACGGGAGGTGGCCTTGATAGCTACGAGCTCATAGAGGTTCGCTCCGGTAGCATACTCTGAAGGTTTAACTGTCCACATGCCCTTGAAGCCCTGAGGAAGAACATCCTCGGCCATAGCAAGGTATCTGTTGACGGTAACGGTGTCGACGCCCTGGGCGAAACCGAGGCAGGCGTTGTTCCAGCCGCTGGGAGCGAGGATGGAAAGGAGCGGGTGCTCTTTTGCTGCAAGCTGCTCTGCTGAGAGAGAGTCGGGCTCGGTGCCTTCGCTGAGGTTTGCAAGAACTTCAGCTACGCGTGCGTCAACAGCGTTGAGGTTGATTTCATTGCCCTGGAAGGTAGGCCAGAATTCGAGGGAAGCGGTACCCTGGAGAAGCTTTCTCACACGCTCCGGATCCTTGACGCCCGGAAGCTCGATGAGAATCTTGCCGCTGTTTTCGATTCTCTGGATGTTCGGCTGGGTAACACCGAAACGGTCGATACGGTTGCGGAGGACATTGAAGGAATTGTCAATCGCGCTCTTCGCCTCGGCCCTGATGACACTGAGGACCTCAGAATCTGTAGATTCGGGCTTTACCTTGTCGCGAAGCTCATAGGTACCGAATATTTCAGCGAGCCTGCGGCCGCCTGCGTTCTGGGCCCATGCGTCTCCGAAGAGGCCGATGAAATCCTGGCTGGAGTTGACGTTATTGGCTTTTGCAACCTCCATTGCCTTGAGGAAAGCGGGATCGGTGCTGCCACCGGCAAGCGCCTTGACGAGATCTTCAAGCTGGACCTGGAGCATGACGTTCATACCGCCCTTGAGGTCGAGTCCGAGGTTGATCTCTTTCTCCTTAACCTGCTGGAATGTGTATCCTAAATAAACTTTTTCAGAGCTGAGCGAGTCGACATAAGCTCTGTTCCTTACGTTTGCGACCGAATCGAGGACGAATTCCCTCACATCTGCGGCCACATTGTTGGCCTCGACGAACTGCTGCGCCTTTTCTGCTGCAACCTTGGCGGCTTTGTTCTCCTGGATACGGGTAACCGCAGTGAAGGAAAGCTGCCAGATGCAAGCGATAGCGAGAACGATCGCGACCAATCTGATTAGACCTTTGGTTTGCATTGTTTTGTTATTATTTGTTATTTTTAGTTTCACATAATGCCGCGGATAGCGGTGCCGATCCGCTACCTCGGCAAAAATAAGGGTACAAATTTACGATTTTTTTCTTACAAACATAATTTCTGCTACTTATTTCTTAATTTTGCATACTCAAAACGAGTGTATTTTAAGTGAAAAGGCAGATATTCGTAGTTGTTTTGGCGTTGATGATTGTGACCGGCGGGGTGACCGCTTCGGCCCAGTCTGATACTCTCGTCGTCCGAAGGGATACGATAGATATCTTGAGGGGCGTAATGGGAGGAGCCGCCGACACCGTCTCTGTTTCTGTCGATACATCAGCTCTTTTTGATTCTCCCCGCCTTGTCCCCGAAGATTATTTCCGCTCTGTCGGAGAGGGGAGAGTCTCGGTGGAAACGGCCTCAAAAAAGAAGACATCCGGAGACTTGATTGCGGAAGGGGATAGCCTGAAAGCCGGATATGAGTTCGAAAAGGCTTTGGAAAGATATATTGCCGCCGATGCGTTATCGCCAGGTTCAGGGGTGGCGTCGAAAAAGATAGAAGAGGTCCGTAACGC
The DNA here is from genome assembly GCA_900318955.1 of uncultured Bacteroidales bacterium. Classification (GTDB taxonomy): domain Bacteria; phylum Bacteroidota; class Bacteroidia; order Bacteroidales; family UBA932; genus Cryptobacteroides. Next base: position 6,457 of record ONMJ01000037.1, on the reverse strand, counting down.
CTTGAACATGACCGAGCTTTTTACATTGGCAAAGCCCGTGGCGAAGGCTCAATTCTCCGTCTATGACTTTTTCCTCTTTTACCCGATGTCCCCTGTTTCGTGGAGACCATCCCCGAATTCTCTCGATTCTTCTTCTCAATATCCCGTATATGCGACCTATGTCCCCCAGGGCTCTGAGAGTGTATATTATTCGGCGTCAGATCCTTCCGGAGTCAGGAATCTCTATTTTTCCTCCAAGGGAGACTCTCTTTGGAGCGCGCCGAGACTTCTGGATGAGCGCCTGACGACTTCCGGGAATGAGATTTTCCCGGTTCTTTCAAGGGACAGAAAAAGACTTTATTTCGCATCCGACGGGCTGTATGGAATGGGGGGATATGATCTCTACTATTCCGATTGGGACGAGTATGCCCGCCGCTGGGGCGAACCGGTCAATATGGGATTCCCCTATTCATCTCCCGCGGATGATTTCCTGCTGATGGATACGATGGACGGGAAATATACAATATTCGCTTCCACAAGGGAGAGCCCAAAGGACAGCGTATGTATTTATGTACTTGAATATCAAGCCAATCCGGACAGGGTTAAAATAGCTTCTCCCGAGGAGCGCCGGTCGCTTTCTTCCCTCTCCCCGGTCAATGATCCGACGAGGATAGATGCCGGGTCGGCCGTCAGGGGGTCTATTCCCCATAGCGACGAGATGCGCCTCTATAGCGAGACGGCATCCAGAATCAGCGAGATTCGGGATTCGATATATCTTGTAGAATCCTCGATAGATGCTCTCCGCTCTTCCCTTCTCTCCGGGGCCGGAAATCCGGGAGAGGTCGGCGAGGCTATCGCTCTCCGCCAGGGCTCGCTGAAGCCCCTTCGCGATTCCCTTTCCGCTGCTGAAGCCCGTCTTAAGATTATAGAAGATTCTTTCCTCCACAAAGGGACAGGCGCAGGGAACGGGCGGCTCAAAAGGTCCGCAGACCGGCAGGTTGTCGGAGCGGGATCGGCCTATACGTTCTCTAAAAATCCATTCGGCCCTCCCCTTGACATCCGTCTTGCCGCAGCCGCGCCGGCTGAGGCCGGGGCGGAATTCAGAATATCTTCCGTCGGGCGCTTTGCATATGACAAACAACTCCCGGAAGGAATTGTCTATCAGATACATATCTTTACTCGTTCGTCGCACGCTTCACTTGATGACCTCTCCGGGTTGAGCCCTGTCTACGAGAGGCTCACATATAATCTCAGATACTCATATTCGGCCGGAGTCTTCCGTTCATATCCTGCCGCCCTGAGTCGCCTCAACGACGTCCGCGCTCTCGGCTTCGAAGATGCATATATCGAGGCCTACAAAGACGGAAAAGAAATAACACTAGACGCCGCTTTTGCCGCCAGCCGTGAATAAATACTGCTAATAATGAAAAGGGTTCTTATCATAACATACTATTGGCCGCCAAGCGGAGGATCTGGGGTCCAAAGATGGGTGAAATTCTCAAAGTACCTCCCCTCTGAAGGATGGCAGCCGGTAATTTATACCCCTTCAAATCCTGAGTATACGTCGGTAGACAGGACCCTCGAAGCGGAGATTTCTCCTCAGACCGAAGTTATTCGGAGGCCGATAACCGAACCGTACGGAATCTATCGCCGCCTGATGGGGAAGGGGTCTTCGACGGACATGAAGACCCTGACCGCCGGAGCTGCAGGAGGTTCGGTCACTCCGATTTCGAGCGGCCGGAAATCATTCAAGCAGCGTCTTTCTCTCTGGATAAGAGGCAATTTTTTCGTCCCGGATCCGAGGATATGGTGGATCCGTCCATCGGTGCGTTTCCTCAAGAAATATCTCAAGGAACATCCTGTGGATGTGATAGTTACGACAGGCCCTCCGCATTCCATGCACCTTATTGGTGAGAAGCTTTCAAAGGCTACAGGGCTCCCTTGGATCCCTGATTTCAGGGACCCTTGGACCAAGATGTATTATCTTAAATATCTTCCTCTGACTTCTCCGGTAAGAAAACGTCTTTTGAAGATGGAGCAGTCTGTCCTTGACAATGCTTCTACAGTGCTTGCGGTGACCCCTTTGGTGCAGGACGACTTCAGATCCAGAACTTCTACACCAGTTGCGATGATTACCAACGGCTACGACGAAGACGATTTCGTAGGGCCGGTCGAATCCGACGGCCTATTCAACATTGTCCATACCGGACTTTTTGCAGAGGACGGCAATCCTCTTACGCTTTGGAAAGTTCTTGGAAAGAAGGTAGCGGAGAATCCGGAATTCAAGGAGAAAATGAGGTTGCGCCTTGTCGGGAAAGTCGACGGCGCAGTGATGGAAGCAATTGAGGCAGAGGGTCTTAAAGAGAATGTTGTCGACCTTGGATATAAGGCTCATGAAGCTGCAGTAAGGGAGCAGAGAGCAGCTTCACTTCTCATCCTTCCTCTTCGAAACGATCCCGATTACAAGCCTATCCTTCCCGGAAAACTTTTTGAATATCTTGCCGCCCGCCGTCCCATTCTCGGAATAGGCCAGGAGGACGGGGCAATGGCCCGCTTGCTTGATGAGATTGCCCTTCCCGGCCGCATCGTAAGTAACTGGGATAATGAAGAGCGAACAAGATCGTTTATAGACAGTGTATGGAGCGATTATCTCGAAAAAGGTGACACCCTTCTCCCTCCCGATGGCATAGACCGTTTCTCAAGACGGTCGCTCACAAAAGAACTTTCCCATCTTCTTGAATCTCAAGTATCGTCAAAGTAGTCTATAATTTGACTGTTCGTAAATAAGAGTTATTTTGTTTCTATTATCTTTTTTGCCCTCCGGGAGCGGGAATAAGTACCAAAATTCAAATCCTTATGACATTGATGTTACGACAAATGAAATTGTCAACTATCTTGCACCCCTTGTTTACTGGGGGGAGAATTAGCCTTGTATCCCTGCTGATTTTTCTTTGTGTTTGTTCATGTGACAAATCTGTCACGTATGAAAATTCAGAGGAAACCACTTTATCATTGAGTGTATATGAAGGGAATAATCCGCGTGGAAATTACGTCAAGTACTATGTCGAATTGAATGAAGGTGCTACAAAATGGTTCCCGTTAATCCATGTAGAGGGGGACAACGATTGGGGGCTGGCTCCGGGATATGAATATGACGTGTTAGTCCTGATGCATCGAAAGAAAACAGGTGAGATCGTAGCAGACGGAAGTGATGTCGAATATGAGTTCATAAGAGTCTTGTCTACGAAAAAGACCCGCCTTCTTGAAATGAACGACATCTTGTGGAGCAGCATTATTGAATAGTACTATTATCTCAATACACTTTGTAATTACAAGATATTTATTAACTTTGCGCTTATATGAAAAAGTTAGTATTTACCTTTGTTGCAGCTCTTTTGAGCATCGGAGCCTTTGCCCAGCAGCTTCCTTCGGTCAAGTTGCAGGATATTTCAGGCAAGCCCATTAACAGCTCCTCCCTAATTGACGGCAAGACCCCCTTTGTCGTCAGCATGTGGATGACAACTTGCAAGCCCTGTCTCAAGGAGCTTGATACAATTTCGGAAGGATATCCCGACTGGGACGGCCCCCAGCCGCTCAGAATCTATGCCGTCTCTATTGATGACAGCCGCTCCTTTTCAAGGGCGGTCGCCCTTGCCCAAGGGAGGGACTGGGAAGGCATAGTACCCCTTTTTGATGTCAATTCCGACTTCAAGAGGGCTCTAAATGTCTCTTCGGTTCCCCAGGTCTTTCTCTTTGACAAAAAAGGTAAGCTGGTCTATACTCATATCGGCTATCGTCCGGGAGACGAGGAAGTCCTTCTCGACGAGGTAAGGAAAAGCATGGGTAAATGAGGCGCTATTTCTCCATACTGCTGATTCTTTTGTCACTTCCTTTGGCTTCTCGGGCCCAGGAAAGGGACTGGGGCAGCGTGAGCGGCAGTTTTGAGTCTAATTCGATTCTCTATATGGAGGACCCGGTCGTCGGGAAGAATAAAAATCCATATGGATCCAATAATTACCTCAAGGTCGATTGGCTTCGCGGGAATCTTTCCGCAGGTCTTGCCGCAGAGTATTATCCCGAGCCTCTTTCGGGCTATCCCGAGGCGCTGAAGGGCGCGGCTCTTACCGGGCTCTATGCCGCTTGGAATCCCGGGCTCTTCGAAGTAAGGGCGGGAAGCTTTTACGAGCAGATAGGAAGCGGACTTCTCCTTCGAAGCTGGGAAGATCGTGAGCTTGGTATCAACAATCCTCTTGTCGGAGGAAACATAGCCTTCAGGACGAAGAACAACGGACTTCGCCTGAGAATCCTCGGAGGAGCTCCGCTATATTGCCTTCGTCTTTCGGATACTTTTATTTCGGCCGGAGATGTTTCCATAGATATTCCTTCGATATTCGGAGTCGAGAGTCCCCATTCTTTCCGGATTGAAGGAAGCATCATGGACCGCACCGTCCGCTCGCAGGAAGAGAATATCTCTTTACTCGCTTCCTCTGCCGGATTTACCCTTCCTTCTAATATCCTTTCATGGTCAGGAAGGCTCCAGTACTCTTATTCAGGCCTTTCGCTGAAGGCGGAATATGTAGGAAAGGGGGCGGATTTCACGGCCGAGCACCTCAAGGGAGGCCGCGAGAAATATGATCTCAGGGGCGGATCTGCTGCCCTTGCGGAGATTAATTATGCTATCGGAAGCTTCTCCGTATCAGCCCTTTACCGCCGTCTTGAGAATATGTATTCCCCTATCTTCCAGACGACGGGAAGCCGTATTCCCGCGAATACCCTCAATTATCTTCCGTCCCTCTGCATGCAGCAGACCTATCTTCTTGCCGGCCTCAACCCTTATGTCACCTATGCTGACGGGGAATCCGGCTTCCAGGGCGACATCTATTATTCGTTCAAGAAGGGGACTGCCCTTGGAGGGAAATACGGAATGAAATTCCATGTCGGCGGGTCCTGGATAGACGCCCTTCCTTCGGCTCTTCCCAACCGCGACACCCCCTATCTTGCGTACAGGGATATTAATATCGATCTCGAAAAAGTCTGGTCGAGAAAGTTCAGGACGGTCTTTTTCGTTTCCATTCAGGAGAATTCCCCGACCCACGGCAACCGTAAGGCAACCGATGCCCAGAACGTCTTTGTCGTGGACGGGCTCTATAAATTTACCAAGAAGGTTGCAGCTCGTCTGGAGCTCCAATATCTTTATTCCGAGGAGCTTACCAAGGATTGGATGGCCGCTGTCGCGGAAGTGACATTCGCTCCCCACTGGAGCATTTCCTTTAGCGACATGTACAATCACGGCAGCACCGGAAATCACTATTACCAGGGCGGAGTTGCATATTCTCTTTCCGGACTCAATGTTTCACTCAACTTCGGAAGGACGCGGGAAGGCTATGTATGCTCCGGCGGCGTTTGCCGCTGGCAGCCGGCCTATAAGGGCGCAAACCTTCGAATTCAATGGGCATTCTGACGATGAGAAGATTTATATTCATAGTAGTTTTTCTTCTTTCTGTCGTCGGGTGCGTCGGACAGAAAGAAGATCCGGTCAATATTGTGTTGAAATCAGACCGCAGCGAGATAAATGTCACTGCAGGGGAAAGCGCCGTTTTTTCGGTCCTCTTTAACGGAGAGGATGTGACAGAATTTGCAGATATCTCCTTTGTGTCCGGGACGACTTCGGATCCTGCCATTGACAAGAACATCTTTACTCCTTCGGAAGAAGGCTCTTGGACCTTCGCGGCAACTTATGACGGCTATGAGTCCGAGCCTCTTACAGTGACGGCCTTTGTCGTCCAGGAAGAGGGAAAAGACTTTTTCCGCCGCTCTCTCGTTCTTGATTTCACTGCTACATGGTGCGTCAACTGCCCTAGGATGGAGGCGGCGTTCGCAGCGGCAATGGAGGCCCGTCCGGGACGCCTTGTCCCCGTAAGCGTCCATTTTGTCGATGCTTATGCTGTGGATGAAGGGACAGCTCTTGTTACTAAATTCGGGGTTTCCGAGTATCCGACGGCCGTTATCGACATGGATCCTTCCTCGGCGTTCACTACAACTTCTTCCGAGCTTCTTCTTTCAGGGGTTGACAAGCTTTTGGCGGCACGGCCCCTCGCCGGTGGAATCCGGATGGAAAGCGGTGCTGACGGATCGGTAAAAGTCGAGATTACAGCAGTGGAAGCGGGAGATTACACAATAAATGTCATGCTTCTTAAAGACGGAGAAATCGCTCCTCAGACGGGAGGCGAGACCAACCATGTCCACAACAATATTCTCCGCCAGCACCTTAAGGCTGAGAGTGTCCATCTCAACGAAGAAGAGACGGCGGCAAAGACATTCTCTCTGAATATCCCCTCCGGCGACGGGTTCAAGGTAGTGGCCTTTATGGAAAAGGGCACGACAGTCAACAACGTCACCTTCTGCCGGGTTGGAGAAACAGTTGATTATCAATATGAAGAGAACAATTAACACGATATGAAAAAACAGTACTTAATCC
>ONMJ01000034.1 GCA_900318955.1 uncultured Bacteroidales bacterium | reverse complement strand
TTTTCAATATTTATGAGCAAAACATTCAAAAGTCTGGCGCTCGCATGCATAGCTATGTTTGCGGGTATCATGTCCTATGCCCAGGTGACGACCTCCGCCCTCAGCGGAAAGATCACCGACGCCAAGGGCACTCCGCTTGAAGGAGTGGCGATTGTTGCCAATCACACTCCCTCAGGGACAGTCTATGGTGCAATTACCAATTCCGAAGGACGCTATACCATCCAGGGTATGCGTAACGGAGGTCCCTACACCGTAGAAGTTTCATGCCTCGGCTACCAGAGTGTTGTCTACAATGACATCACCCTTCAGCTTGCTGAAACATACAACCTCGATTCTAAAATCCAGGAATCTTCCGAGTTTCTCGATGAGGTAGTGGTCGTCGCCACCCCTACATCCAAGTTCGCAGCTCAGGAAAAGACAGGAGCATCTACCAACATTTCCAACGAGAACATTCTTGCAATGCCTTCTGTCAACAGGAGCGTCTCCGATATGGCAAAGCTTTCGCCTTACGGAGGTAGCGGAATGAGTTTCGCCGGAATGGACGGACGTAGCGCCAACTTCACGATTGACGGAGCAAACTTCAACAACAACTTCGGTCTTTCCGACGGTCTTCCCGGAGGAGGAAATCCTGTCTCTTTGGATGCAATCGACGAAATCCAGGTTGTGGTTTCTCCTTATGATGTGCGTCAGTCCAACTTCATCGGCGGCGGTATCAACGCCGTTACAAAGTCCGGAACCAACAAGTTCAAGGGAACGGCTTATGTCTATCACCAGAATGAGGAGCTCCATGGAAATCGCGCCCTTCGCAAAGAACTCGGCGATCGCCAGGAGTCAAGGGTGACCACCTACGGCTTCACCCTCGGCGGCCCTATCATCAAGAACAAACTCTTCTTCTTTGTCAACTATGAAATGACACAGGCTCCGGGAGTTGTCAATCGCTGGAGACCGTCCACAGACGGAAAGTGGGATACCGACAAGTACATTTCCCGCACCACAGTTGCCGATATGGAAATGATTTCCAAATTCGCAAAAGAGCACTATCTCTATGATACAGGAAGCTGGACAGATTATCCCGGAGACGAGAGCAACATGAAGGTTCTTGCCCGTATCGACTGGAACATCAATGAGAAGAACCGCCTCGCTGTCCGTTACAATTACACTCTCAACAAGAGTTGGAAAAACACCAATGGTTCATCCATGAACGGCGGACAGAGAATGTCCAACAACCGTCTCTCCCAGTATTCGATGGCCTTCGCCAATTCGATGTACTCGATGGACAACCTTGTCCATTCAGTATCCGTCGATCTCAACAGCCGCATCACCAACGATCTCTCCAACCAGTTCCTTGCCACATTCTCAAAGCTCGATGATATCCGCGGATCGAATTCGGCAAAATTCCCGTTTGTAGATATCCTCAAGCCCTATACCGACGATGCAGGCAATGTATCCCTCGAGCCTTATATGTCCCTCGGATACGAGCTCTTCACATGGAACAACGGTGTCCACAATAATGTCCTCAATATCAAGGACGATGTGACCTGGTACAAGGGCGACCATAAGATTATGGGCGGCGTCAGCTATGAGTATCACATGGCGGACAACGCCTATATGAGAGAGGGTACCGGTTATTATCGCTACTCTTCAATGGAAGATTTCATGAGCGGAGCCGCTCCTGAGACCGTCGCAATCACCTACGGATATGACGGAGAGCAGAATCCTGCCGCCCGCGTCCGTTTCAGCCAGGTTGGCCTCTACGGTATGGACGAGTGGAACGCTACCGAGCGTCTCAAACTCACCGCCGGAATCCGTTTCGATACCATGATCTACAACAATGCCGATGTAATGACCAACAATGCCATCAAGGCTGTAGACTTCGGCGGAAGGACTATCGACACCGGCCGCTGGCCTGCTACCAATATCCAGATTTCTCCCCGTGTCGGATTTGTCTATGATGTCTTCGGCAACAAGAGCCTCAAGGTTCGCGGAGGTACCGGTCTTTTCGCCGGCCGTCTCTCGCTCGTGTTCCTCACCAACATGCCTACCAACTCGGGTATGGTCCAGAATGCCGCTGCCGGCTTCGGAACATATTATAAATCAGACTGGACTGTTGATAACAGAGATCCCGGTCTCGACCAGCTCAAGGGCGACATGATTACCGATGTCGACAAACTCGTCGAGAAGCTCCACAGCATCTATCCGGACAAATTCCCTTACTCTATCACTCCTGAGGACGGAATTCTTCCTTCTGACGTCAACTATGTTGACCATAAGTTCAAGATGCCCCAGATCTGGAAAAGCTCGATTGCGGTTGATTGGAACCTTCCTGTCGGATTCCCTCTCACTCTTACCGGTGAATTCATCTACAGCAAGAAGATCAATGACCTCTTGATCCAGGACTGGAACATCAAAGATAACAACGGATGGGCTCAGTACAATGGTGCTGACAATCGCCACATCTATCCTGAGAACTTCAAGTATACCGGCACAAACGCCTATGTCCTTACCAATACCCATAAGGGATATGGCTGGACCGGTGTCATTTCACTCATGGCGCAGCCTGTTCAGGGCCTCAATATCACCGCTTCCTATACCCGTACAGTCAACAAGGAAGTTACCGGTATGCCGGGAAGTGCTGCCAACTCAGTCTTCACAGGCCTTCCGACAGTTGACGGCCCTAACTTTGCGACTGTCCAGAATTCCCAGTACACTACGCCCAACCGTATTATGGCGTCAATCAACTGGAATGACAAATCCAACAACCACTTCACCATCTTCTATCAGGGTTACAATGCCGGTGGTTACAGCTATATGTATAACGGAGACTTCAATGGCGACGGTAACGCCAACGACCTGATGTACATCCCTACCGATGCCCAGATCAATGACGGCTCCTTCCGTTTTGCAAGCCAGACTGACCGCGACAACTATATGGCTTTCGCAGCTCAGGATGCTTACCTGTCCACTCACAAGGGCCAGTACGCAGAGGCTTACAGCGTATTCTCTCCGCTTGTCCACAAGTTCGACTTCCGTTATGCCCATGACTTCATCCTCAATGTAGGAAAGACAAAGCATACTCTCCAGCTCAATATGGACTGGATGAATATCGGCAACTTCTTCAACTCTTCATGGGGTCTGTCGAGGACTTGGGACGACTCCGCTATGAGCGGCCGTATCCTCCAGATGGACAGCGTTGACGCAGACGGTGTCCCCGTATTCAAGACAAGGGTCAAGGCAGGCGCCAAGACCTGGAAACCCAATGCCGTCTTCACCCAGTGCTGGTACATGCAGGTCGGCATCAAGTACATGTTCAACTAATAAGGCGACAAGAATATGAAACTCAAATATATACTCGCTTCTATCGCAGCAGGTGCGGCGCTTCTTGCAACAAGCTGCACTGTGGATGAGCCCGTAAACGGCGCCTTCTCTGACTTCAGTGTCGAGAAAAACAATATCACTGTCCCGAAGGTCGGTGGTACCGCCACAATCAATCTCAAGGCTCCCGGAGCATGGTCCGTCGTCACCGAACCCAAGATGATCGACGTCAAGGATGAGAACGGAAAGACCAAAAAGGACGAGAACGGAAAGAAAATCCAGACCGAGGAGAAGGACAAAGATGGTAACATCATCCAGTATCTTAAAGGATCCGGCTTCTGGCTCACAGTAGACGACATCACCCCGCTTAGCGGAAACGGTGATGCTACAGTTACCGTGACCCTTCCCGCCAATGACGGCACGACAAAGTCCGGACAGGTCGAATTCGCCCTTGCAAACTCTTTCAAGAGTGTTTTTGTCAACATTATTTCTGAAGGAACACCTATCGAGGTTGCTCCCGCTTCCTGCCAGGAAGTAATTGATGGAACTGACGGTAAGTATTATCTTGTCAGCGGAAACGTTACAAGACTTGTAAATACTGATTACGGTAACTTCGATATTACCGATGAGACCGGAACTGTCTACATCTACGGTATCAAGAATGCTTCCGGCCAGTATCCGAAGGATGCTGACGGCGGCTGGGCTAGCTTTGGAATCGAACTTGGCGACAAGGTCACTCTCCAGGGTCCCAGAAAGAACTATAATGGTACTATAGAGATTGTTGACGCCGAGGTAATCAAGGTCGAAAAGAGCCTCTTCACTGTTGATCCTACCGAGATCGTTCTCCCTACATATGAGGCAGGCGACACTACCGTCACCGTTGAGTGCAAAGTTCCCGGAATCGGTGTTTATTCAAGCGCAGACTGGCTCAAGGTCACCGGGTACAACGACAATGTCTATACCCTCACTTATGAAGCCAACCCTCTTTACGAGGCCAGAACGGCTAAACTGACTGTCAAGGGCCCCGAATCGAGCATCGATGTAAATGTCACGCAGCCGGCAAGACCTACTCCTTACGATATCGTCAATGCAATCGCTTCTCCTGACAAGAGCGAGGTTTCAGCCACCCACGCCCTTGTTGCAGCAGTCTGCCAGAGAGGCTTCATCGCTACCGATGGACAGGCTTATATCTATGTCTATCAGGGATCCAATCCTTCCCCTGTTGTGAAGGTTGGCGATTATGTTGACTTCTCCGGAATGAAGACCACATACAATGGCGTGCCTGAGATTACGAGCAATAAGGAGCCTGCAATTGCCCTTACTGTGACAGTTGAATCTTCCGGCAACCCGGTTGTTCTTCCTACTGCAAAGGATATTACCTCGACAATCGATTCTTACACGGCTTCCGAGGCTGAGTATATCACCTTCGCCGGAACCCTCAAGAAGTCCGGGAACTACTACAATGTAGAAGTTGAAGGAGCATCCAAGAATATGGGCTCTCTTACTTATCCTGCAACAGATCTCGGAATCGATGCATATGACGGTAAGAAGGTCCGCTATTATGGTTTCTATAACGGCCTTTCCGGCGGCAAGTACGTCAATATCATCGTCACCAGTGTGGCTGAATTCGCTCCCGGATCGCTTGACGCTCCTTTCACCCCTTCTGAGGCTATTGCTTACGTCAATACTCTAGGTGCCGGAAATACCAGCGAAAAGGATATGTATGTCAAGGGTAAGATTTCTTCCGTGAAGTATACTTTCTCAGCGCAGTTTGGAACCGCTACGTTCAATATCTCCGACGATGGATCCACTACCGCTCCTCAGTTCACTGCCTACAGCATATATTATTTCAATAATGTCGCTTGGACAGAAGGCGGTAAGCAGGTAGCTGTCGGAGACGAGGTGGTCCTCTGTGGAAAGATTATGCTTTACAAAGACAGTAAGACGGGAGCTGAAACACCCGAAACTGCTTCGAAGAAGGCATGGCTCTATTCCCTTAACGGAAGCACCGAATAATCAGATTCTTACTTTTTACGTATGGAGGCCGGTCCATTTCGGATCGGCCTCTGTTTTTTTTGACTTTCCGGAAAGTATTTGATATATTTGTCATTTACAATAAGCCACGAGCGAATAATAATTAAAACAACACTTATAACATGAAGTCAAGACATCTGTTTTTTGCAATGCTCGCCCTCGCAGGGCTTGCGTTCGGCTGTAAGCAGGAGGAAGATCTCGGTATCGCCAAGATTTCCGTCAACCCGAAAGAGGTATCTTTCGGTAAGGAAGCTGCAAGCCAGACAATAACTCTCAACGCCACAAGGGATTGGGAGGTTGTAAATAAATCCACATGGGTATCCGTGTCTCCGGAGAGCGGAAAGGGCTCCACAGGTGACCAGCAGGTTACTGTCACCGTCCTTCCCAATCCCAATGCTCCGAGGACCGCTACTCTTACATTCACAATAGGCCTTGCCAAGACCAAGCTGACGATTTCTCAGTTCGGAGACGGCTCGGAGCCCGGTGCTAAGGAGAATCCTTTCAATGTCACAGAAGCTCTGGAGTATATCAAGACCCTCCCTGCCGATCAGAATACGGAGAATGACATCTATGTCAAGGGAAAGATTTCCAAGATTGATGAAATCGACGTTTCGAGGTTCTACAATGCAACTTATTATATCTCTGACGACGGTACGACTACCACTCAGCTGGAGGTCTATCGCGGCAAATATCTCGGCAATACCAACTTCACTTCCGCCGATCTGATCAAGGTAGGAGATGAGGTCATTGTCTGCGGTAAGGTTGTAAATTACAAAGGAAACACTCCTGAGTTCGTTGCGAACGACAACTACATTTACTCCCTCAACGGCGTAGTGAAGGAGCCGGAAGGCGGTTCTGGCGGAGAGGAAGGAGAGCCTAAGGGTACAGGTACCATTGATGATCCTTTCAATGCCACGGCGGCTATTGCCAAGGCGAAAGAGGTTGGAACGACCGCTTCTTCCCAGGAATATTACATCAAGGGCACAGTGACTGGTTCGGTCGAAATCAATCTCGAGTTCGGAAATGCGACATTCGACATCACCGATGGAGGATCGACATTCAAGATTTTCCGCATACGTTCCTTCAATGGAGATAAATTCACTTCAACTGATGCCATCAAGACAGGAGATGAGGTTGTAGTTCTTGCTAAGGTCTTCAACTATATGGGCAATACTCCTGAGACTGATGCCGGCGGAAAGCTTATTTCCCTCAATGGAGCAGGTGGCGGCGGTTCTTCGACAGAAGATACACCTTCGGGCGAAGGAACCCTTGCTTCTCCTTACAACGCTGCCGCAGCAAAGGCTTATGCTTCATCTCTTGCTGCCGGTGTTGAGAGCGACAAGGAAGTATATATCTCTGGAAAGATTGCTTCTATTAAGTTCCCGTTTGACGCAGATCACGGAACGGCTACGTTTGATATTTCCGACAGCGGTTCTAAAGACGGCACACTCTTTACGATTTACAGCACCCTCTATCTCGGCAACAGGAATTGGGTTAACGGCGATACTCAGATTGCCCTTGGCGACAATGTGATTGTCTATGGAAAGGTTGTCAACTATCAGGGCAACACCCCGGAAACCGCCAGCAAGAAATCTTATCTATACTCTCTGAACGGCAAGACCGACGGTGGCTCCGTTACCCCGGTTACGAGCTACAAGTTCAAGAAAGTAACTGCCGTTACAGCCGGCAAGCAGTATGTGATCGTCGGTGTGAAGGAAGGGAAGACCTATATCGCTTCGCCTATTGGAGCTTCTTCGAATTTTGGCTACCTTTCTGGTAAGGAAGTAACTGTTGCAGAAGATGTTATCGAAGCTGAAGCAAAATATGCAGTGACCATCGCTGAAACCACCGGAGGATATACCATCGCCCAGAACGACGGCCGGTTCTTTGGATCTGCAGCTGCTTCAGAGTCCCATAAGACTGTCCAGATTGTTACCGAGGACGAGAAGAAGGTTTGGACCATAACTCCCGACGCGGGTGGCTCTTTCAAGATGGTCAATGCCCATTCGGGCCGCTGGATGCAGCATGGCGAGGGTACATATACCTCCTTCGGAATGTATCTCGAGACTGTTGGAACACTTCCGTTCCTCTATGAGTATCAGGGTACTGAGCCTATCCCCGGCGGCGATAATCCGGGTGGTGGAGAAACTCCCGGCGGTGATACAGGCGACTGGACTGCTGCTATGTTCGAGAGCAATATCGCTTGGACCAACGTCACCAACGCTTATGACGACGGAGTTGCTACAGTCAATGGCGTATCTGGCGTAAAGGTCTATAAATTAGGTACTTCCTCTAAGGTCGGTTCCGCGACGGTCAGCATCCCTGCCGGCACCAAGAAGATCAGCTTCTACGGAGTTTCATGGAAGGGCAAACCGGCAACCGTCGATATCCAGGTCGGTGGCTCATCGCTCTTCAAGCAGGCCCTCGCAGCCAATGACGGAGCAACCAGTAACTCTCCTTATACCATGACCATAACCGCTTCCGATCACTACGAGTACTCTCTCGATGCTCCTCTTACAGAGGCTGTTACGGCGACTGTGACAACCGATGGGACCAACACGAGAGTCATTCTCTTCGGTATGAAAGCTGAATAAAACATGAGAGGACGGAGCATATTTGCACTCATTGCGGCAGCCTTTGCTACCGTGATCGCCTGTACTCCCAAGGAGGACATTCCGGCGGTGGAAACCCGTATTTCCACCGCCACGACCTCCCTCGACAGAAAGGGCGGAAGCATGTTCGTCTCCGTCCAGGCATCGGGGGACTGGACCCTCGAAATCCTGTTCAAGGACGGTTCCACGCCTTGGGCTACCCTCAGTACAACGTCTGGAAGCGGCTCAAAGAGCGATATTATTTTTACTTATGAGGCCAATAGCGGCGAGGAGCGGTCATGCGCCCTCTCTCTTGTTCTGAGGGGAAGAACAGAGCTGATGCTTACCCAGGCAGGGGTATCCTCCTCGGGCGGCGGAAGCTCTTCATCAACCCATAATGGCAATTCTACCAAGGCACAATGGCTCGAACTTCCTGAGACCGTCGACGGCGACAAGCTTGACTTCTTCACCCACGATATGCCCCTAGGCACAAAGAGAATAAGGAATTACTCCTACTATTGGGACTATGACGCCCTTGTGGCTCATTGGGTGGCATATCCGCTCAATAAGGGTCTCTATGGCAGCGGTACCCGTTCGGATGCATGGGGCCTGGATCCGCTTCTCCCGGAATCAGATCAGCCTGTTCTCTACAAGGGTTTCAGAGAAAGCTCCACATACGCGAGAGGACATCAGATTCCTTCCGCCCATAGGCTTAGCTATCAGGCCAACGTGCAGACTTTCTATGGAGTCAACATGACCCCCCAGCGCCACACTTTCAACGAGGGAGTATGGGCGAGCCTTGAAAACCTTGTAAAAGCCTGGAGCTCTTCTTGCGATACTCTTTACTGTGTCACAGGTTGCGTAGTGAAAGGCAGTACCGAGGTAGCTCATGACAATTACGGCAGGGAAGTCAAAATACCTGTCGCCTACTGGAAGGCCTGCCTTCGTTACAGCAGCGCCGGAACAACGGGAATCAGCGGCTATTCAGCCTGCGGATTCTATTTCGACCACAATTACAGCGGGACATCTACAGCCAGTTCCGCAATGGCGATTTCCATAGATGAACTGGAGAAGAAACTGGGCATAGACCTCTATGTCAACCTGCCTGCAAAAGTCGGCCGCACGGCGGCGGAGCAGATAGAAGCCCAGGACCCCAGAAATGTGTCGGTATGGAAATAATAAACGAATAATCAATTTTTCAAGATGAAAAAATTCATATACATAATCCTTGCCCTCCTTCTCTCTCTTCCTTCCGTCGATCTCGGAGCTAAAGGGAAAAGGACCTATGTGATAGGTTTCTACAACCTGGAAAACCTCTTTGACACCTATCACGACGAGGGGAAAAACGACTACGAGTTCCTTCCCGACGGTGCCAACCAGTGGACAGAGGCCAAGTATCAGAAGAAACTTGCCAATATGGCCCATGTGATTGCCGCCATGAAGGAGGATAACGGGCGCTGGCATACTGTTCTCGGAGTGTCCGAGATAGAGAACCGCCATGTGCTCGAGGACCTCGTTGCAGAGCCCGAGATTGCGGAAGCCAATTACCAGATCGTCCACTATGACGGCCCCGACCAGCGCGGTGTCGACGTCGCCCTTCTGTACAAGCCTGAGCAGATGACAGTAGTTGAAAGTGAGTCGATTCCATTCACCTTCGACAGTGACATCCCGTTTGATATGGACGAGGAGCAGAAGGCTAATTTCCGTACCCGCGACATCCTCATGGTCCATGGAATAATTGACGGCGAGCATTTCGCTTTCTATGTCTGCCACCTTCCTTCCCGTATCGGAGGAAAGGGTGTTTATACCCGTGCCCGCGGAGGGGAGATTGTCTATAATCACTCTATGAAGATGATGGAGAAGTATCCCGGAATCAAATGTGTGGTGATGGGCGATATGAACGACAACCCTACCGATCCTTCGATGGCAGTCTATCTTCATGGTAAGGAGAATATCGAGGAGGTCGGACCTAAGGACTATTTTTCTCCTTTTGTATCTATGCTGAAGGCCGGCTACGGCTCTCTCGCTTACAGGGGCGAGTGGAATATCTACGATTGCATCCTGGTGAATGAGCCTCTTGCCCATGCGCCAAAGGGGACTCTCCAGATTCAGCAAATTACAAAGAAGAAATACTATGCCAGAATCTTCACCAAGCCGTTCATGGCCAATCAGTCCGGAGATTATAAGGATACTCCCTTCAGGACATTCAGCAACGGTGCATTCGTAGGAGGATATTCGGACCATTATCCGACATACATAGTTGTAAGCAAGTAGAAATATGATAAAGAAACTGACCCTATTAATTGCTGCGGTACTCTCGAGTGCAGTTCTTTTCGCCCAGGAATTTACCGGTGGAATCAAGGGAACTGTAGTGAGCCGCGAAGGGAGAGTTCCGATAGAAAATGCCAAGATCATTCTCTATCAGGGGACGGCCGAGCTCGCAGAGACTCTCTCCGACCCTTCCGGAAATTTCCTTATCCCGAACCTCGATAACGGGATGTATACCCTTGTTATCACTGCCCCGGACTTCCTTGACAATCAAGTGCAGGTGACGGTCAATGACGGCTATGTGAAGAACATGTTCAACCTCTCTATGATTCCGACCAGGACCCTCGCGGAAATAGCGGATGAGAGTCTCATGGAGTTCGACATGGACGACAGCGGCTACAATGACAACCCTACTGTCCTCTTCGGGTCCAATGACATCTTCTCCAATATCGCGAGCTTCAATTTCAGCTCGGTAAGGTTCCGTCAGAGAGGCTATCTCGGCGAGAGCCAGGATGTCTATCTCGCCGGAGTCAAGATGAACGATGCCATCACCGGATATTCTCCTTTCAGCCTCTGGAGCGGTCTCAACGAGGCCATGAGGTCGAAGGAGACCACTATCGGAAACGAGGTTTCCGACTATGGATTCGGCGGGTATAACGGAGTGACCAATATCTTCGGAAATGCTTCGTCTGTCCGTAAGGGACTTCGCGGAAGCGTCCTTACGAACAGCTCCCTCTATCGTCTCCGTCTGATGGCCTCATACGCTACGGGAGAGTTGGACAACGGATGGTCCTTTGCCGGTAACATCTCCGCTCGTCTTGGTGGAAACGACTGGATACAAGGAGTTTACTATCGTTCCTTTGCCTATTATCTCGCTGCCGACAAGAGGCTCGGCGACGCCCATAAGATCGGGGTGGCTTTCTTTGCAACTCCGGGGCAGAGAGGCGCCCAGAATGCTTCCACCCAGGAAGTATATGACCTCGTTGGAGACAATATGTACAACTCCAACTGGGGATATCAGGCAGGGAAAGTCCGCAATGCCCGTGTCCGCAAGACCAACGAGCCTATCGCAATCCTGAAGTACGACTTCACTCCTTCCGATAAGTTCAATGCAGCGGCGACCCTTCTCTACCGCTTCGGAAAGAACGGCTACACCGCCCTCGACTGGTATGATTCCGCAGATCCCCGCCCGGATTATTACAGGAATCTTCCGAGCTATTTCCTCAGCGACAACGACGACCTCAACAGGAGCAATCTGGCAAAGAGCGCCTGGGCAAAGGAAGCGTGGACTCATCCTTCAGCCTATCCGGATATTGTCCATGTCAACTGGGACCGTCTCTACAATGTCAATATGGCAAACCAGATGACTTATGGCGGCAAGAGCGGAAACCGCTCCAAATATGTCCAGGAAGAGCGCCATATCGATCAGCAGGACCTCAATTTTGCTGCGAACTTCAAATGGAGAGCTACGGAGAGGACGATCCTGACAGGAGGTCTTGATGCAAAAATCAACCGTACCGAGTATTACAAGATAATTGCAGACCTCCTTGGCGGTGATTACTATGTCAATATCGATAACTTTGCCGACCGCGACTACAACGCCACTCCGGCTAAGGTCCAGAATGATGTAGATTACTACAAGGCCCACGGCGCGGCTCAGATTCTCGGTGTCGGCGACAAGTATGGATACGACTATTATGCCCAGGTCCGCGACGCTTCCTTCTGGCTCAACGGCAAATTCTCCTTCGGAGCATTCAGCGCCAACCTCGGCGGCCGCCTCGGCTATAATATGTTCTGGAGGGACGGTCTCATGAGAAAGGGCCTCTTCGCCGGCCTCAACCCCGACGGAAGCCACTACGTAGTTGACGGAGTCGATCTCACCACCTTCGACCATAAGGGCAACGTGGTCACCTCCTATGGCAAGTCTGAAAAGTCAGGATTCCTCACCTATGCTCTCAAGGGCGGGCTCAATTATGTAATTGGCGGTAATCAGAGAGTCTATGCCAACGTAGGCTGGTTCAACGATGCTCCGAAGTTCAGCATGGCCTTCCTCTCTCCTCGTACGAGAAACTCCCTGATGGATAACCTTACTACCATAAAGACCTTCTCCAGCGATCTCAACTGGCAGTACATAGGTAACGGTTATAGCGCAAGGGTTACTGCTTACTACACGAGAATTATGGATCAGACCAAGCTCATGAGTGCTTTCGACGATCTCCAGAACGCATTCTCCAACTTTGCCCTCTCCGGCATCGACGAGCAGCATTATGGAGTTGAACTCGGTGTCAAGGTTCCGACCCCCGTTCCGAACCTATCCGTGCAGGGTGCTCTCAGTGCCGGAAGGTATGAGTATATCTCAAATCCCTACATGACCCAGACCATTGACAACAGCTCCGAGCTTATCTATGAAAATGCCCTCGTAGCCTTCTGGAAGGGCACTCCGGTGTTCAAGAAGAATGCAGATGGCACTTACCCTATGTATGAGGGGACCGATGAGTATACCTTGGATATTGACCATTGGCAGAAGCATTATGTGCCTTCTACTCCGCAGCTTGCCGCCAGCCTCGGTCTTGCGTACAACTACAACTATTGGTTCATCGACGCGGATGTCCAGTATTTCGGAGAGTCCTATCTCGACATGAACCCTCTCTACCGTACGGACTATGCGGTTGCGGGCCCTGACAAGACTATCACTCCTTCCGAGATTGAGTACATGACAGCCCAGGAGAAGTTCGATCCTGTTTTCCTTCTCAATTTCAGTGTCGGCAAGTCCTGGTATATCCAGAGAAAATACCAGCTTGGCTTCTCTCTCAACGCGAAGAATCTTCTCAACAACACTTCGGTCAAGACCGGAGGTTATGAGCAGACTCGTATAGTCGACAATACCGTCAATAAAGAGAGGTACTACAAGTTTGATCCGAAGTACTTCTATATGAGTGGATTCAATTATATGTTGAATATTTATTTCAGATTCTAGAGCCATGAAAAAGTTATTTTTTGCATTGATTGCGGCCCTTGCGGTCCTCTTTTCCTGCCAGGAGTGGGAGCCGGTTCTTACTCTGAAATATCCTGAGCCTGCAGGCTATGAAAAGGTCAATATGGACTCTGAAGTCAATATGACCATAGCCGAGCTGAAGGCTCTCTACACGAAACATAATATGCCTATAGAGATAGAGGATGAAATAATAATCAAAGGACAGGTTGTCTCTTCCGACGAGAGCGGCAATATCTACCGCGAGCTCTATATCCAGGATGCGACCGGAGCCATTGACGTCAAAATTGGAAAGTCCTCTATGTACAATGATTACAAGATCGGACAGTGGATTTATGTCAATTGCCAAGGTCTCACTCTCGGCGAATATGGGTACAAGAGCGGAAATAACGGCGGCGACGGTATGCTCCAGCTAGGGATGGAAGATCCGACAGGAACGTATGAGACCGCTTATATCGACGTCCAGGCTATCATAGATTCTCATATCTTCAGGGGCGCAATGGGTACTCCTATCGCTCCCGTTGAGCTTGCTGAGGCAGATGTGATGAAGGCGGAAAATATAGGAAAGTACGTGACTCTTAGGGGTTTGACTTATTCCAAGGAGCAGTTCGCACTAGTTTATATTACTCCCTCCATTGATACTAAGGCTCCCAACAACCGAGTTTTCCTTTCAGATCAGGATTGGGGGATTACTACATGGGCTTTCTCGAAGAATAAATTCCTCGAGTATATAAAGTCCGGTATTTGGGATACGGCTACTGTCGGAAGCGGCGGCACCTCTTACGGACCCATCACCGGTCTTGCTACAGCCATTGATCCCGATGCAACAGATACTTACAAGGACATGATGATAGCAAATGCCGCGGCCGGTTCGGTCAGCCAGTATTTCAAGATGGGAAAACAGGTCATCCAGATTCGAACCAGCGGTTACTCCAAATTCGGAGACACCGAGATTCCTTCAGAAGTTCTTTCCGGAGCGAAGAGCATCGATGTCACAGGCATCCTTACCCTCTATCAGGGCTCTGCCCAGTTTACTCTTCTGAACCTCAACGGGGTGAAAATAAATAATTGATATACAACATGAAAAAGGCATTTTTACTTATCGGAGCTATGATCGCTATGACAGCTTGCGGAAATAAGAATGTATTCATGGAGAAGTGGGACAGTCCGGACGGGACTGCCCCTTTTTCCAAGATTACAACAGCAGACTACCTTCCCGCAGTCAAGGAAGGAATAAAGGAGCAGAAGGCGGAGATAGACGCCATCATCGCCTGCCCTGACGCCCCTACGTTTGAGAATACAATTGCAGCGTATGAACTTTCCGGAAAGCTGCTTTCCAAGGTTACGGGTGTGTTCTACAACATTTCCGAATCTGATTCCACCCCGGAAATCCAGAAGATTGAAGAGGAGATCACTGCGCTCACTACCGCTGCGGACGATGAGATTTTCATGAATGACAAATTCTTCGCCCGCGTAAAGGCGGTGTATGAAGCTTCAGAGGGGCTTGACAGGGAGCAGCAGATGGTCACAAAGAAACTCTATGACCGTTTCGTCAGAAACGGAGTTGCCCTTGATGAGGCGGGAAAGGCCCGCTTTGCCGAGATAAACTCTTCACTTGCAGCTCTTTCCCAGAAGTTTGGCAACAATCTTCTCGCCGAGAATAATGCCTTCAAGGAGGCTATAGGTGTGACCGTTTCCGCCTATCCTTCTTTCATGGGCTCGTGCGAGGACCGCGCTCTTCGCGAGAAAGCTTTCAAGGCTTATTCTTCCCGCGGCAATAATGCCAACGAGAATGACAATAATGAGATTGTACTTCAGATTCTGAAATTAAAGACAGAGCAGGCTAATCTTCTCGGTTACAATACCGCTGCAGAGTATCTTCTTGCCAACAAGATGGCGGGAAATCCTTCGACGGTCGATGCCTTCCTTGCCCCGATTATGGATGCATCCATGCGGAAAGCCAAAGAGGAAATCGCTGACATGCAGAAGGTTATGGATGCTGATATAGCCGCAGGGAAGCTTCCGAAAGGCTCGAAGATTCAGCCTTGGGACTGGGCGTTCTACGCAGAGAAGGTCCGTAAGGCTAAATTCGACCTCGACGATGAGGAGACAAAGCCTTATTTCCAGATTGACAGCGTCCGTAAGGGCCTATTCTATGCCGCTGAAAAGCTCTACGGAATCAAAGTGGAACCGGCTCCGGATGTAGAGGTTTATAACCCTGTTGTAAAGGCCTATCGCCTTCTCGATGCTGACGGATCCCTTCTCGGTATCTTCTATGCTGATTATTTCTCCCGCGAGACAAAGAGGGGAGGAGCATGGATGAATAATTTCCGGGAGCAGTATCTCGATGCCGACGGCAAGGATGTCCGTCCTATTATCGTGAATGTCTGCAACTTCCCTCCCGCAACGGATGAGACCCCTTCTCTTCTCACTATCGATGAAGTTCAGACCGCGTTCCATGAGTTCGGACATGCCCTTCACGGCTTCCTTACAAAGTGCCGCTATGTCGATGTCAGCGGTACTAATGTCGCCCGTGACTTCGTGGAAATGTTCTCTCAGTTCAATGAGAACTGGGCTTTCCAGAAGGAGATTCTTTCAGTCTATGCCAACAATTATCGCACTGGAGAGCCGATACCGGACGCTCTCGTTGAGAAGATTAACCGTTCGCTGAAGTTCAATCAGGGATTCATGACAGGAGAACTTTGCGCCGCTTCGATTCTCGATATGCGCTGGCATGAGCTGACCCTTCCTGAGCTCGAGGCCTTCAAGACAGCTGACGACATCCGTGCTTTTGAGGAGAAGGTTTGCAAGGAGATGGGGCTTATCGATGAGATTATCCCTCGTTATCGTACGACATACTTCAACCATATTTTCAATAGCGGCTACAGCGCAGGCTACTATGGATACCTATGGTCGGAAGTACTTGATGTAGACGCATTTGAGAAGTTCAAAGAGGATGGACTTTTCAATCCTGAGACCGCCCTTTCTTTCCGTAAGACATTCCTTGAGAAGGGTGGCAGCGAAGAACCTATGACCCTCTACCGCTCTTTCCGCGGAGCCGATCCCAATCCTTCCGCGCTTCTGAGGGCAAGAGGACTTGAATAGAATTATTATACAATTATGACAGTTAAGGAATTACTCAAAAAGAGCCAGAGAGACGGCACAGCCGTTCTTGCGACTAATTTCTACAATCTGGAGACCCTGACAGCGGTCGTGCGTGCCGCAAAGATAGTGGGCGCTCCGGTTCTTCTCCAGTTGACCCGCAGTTCCATCGACTACATGGGCCTTAAACAAGCCGTTTCGATGGGACGCCGCGCAATAGAGGATAACGGACTTCAGGGATGGATCCATCTTGACCATGGCGGCTCGGTAGAACTCGTTCAGCGTTGCCTCGATGCAGGTTTCGATTCGGTCATGATTGATGCCAGCGAGAAACCCTTCGAGGAGAATATCGAGACTACCCGAAAGGTGGTGGAACTGGCGAAACCGTATGGCGTCAATGTTGAGGCGGAGCTGGGATATGTTGCAAAGCTTGGCCAGGAGCAGGACGGAAGCGGTTTTACGACCGCCGAAGAGGCGAAGACTTTCGTGGATGCGACCGGCGTAGACGCCCTTGCAGTCGCTATTGGTTCCGCCCATGGATTCTATAAGAAACCTCCGAAGCTCGATATCGCCCG
The DNA here is from genome assembly GCA_900318955.1 of uncultured Bacteroidales bacterium. Lineage (GTDB taxonomy): Bacteria > Bacteroidota > Bacteroidia > Bacteroidales > UBA932 > Cryptobacteroides. Next base: position 9,359 of record ONMJ01000034.1, on the reverse strand, counting down.
CCTTGCTGAGATTCATGCCGCAACGCCCGTTTGCCTTGTTCTCCACGGCAGTTCTGGCATTCCTCACGATCAGGTGAGAGAAGCTATTGCCAACGGTATTGTCAAAGTCAATCTCGCAACTGAGATTAAAGATACCTTCATGCGTGCCCTCAAGGGTGTCCTCCTTTCGACAGACGAAATCGATCTTCGTAAGGTCTTCCCCAAGGCCGTCGATCCCGTCGTAGACCTCCTCTGCGAGAAATATCGGATGACCGGCGCGAAGCTGTAGAACGCGAAATTGTTTTGTGTCGTGAAGATGCTTTTCGCTATCTCCTCCCGGAGCGGTCGGGGATAGCGATTTTGTATGTCTTGCCGTTTTTGTTTTCGAGGGAAGTTCCTGTGAGCCAGGGGTTTGCCAGCTTGAGTTCCCTATAGGTAACCCCGTTTAATTTGGCAAAATCAACGAGGGATAGAATCGGGCCACTCACAGTCTCATAACGAGCGGGGTTCCTTACAGGATAGTATTCGTCAGGAGAGAAATTGAATCCAAAAGACGAGGGGTTTTCGAAGAACATCTTTGCCGCAAGGACTCGGAACATATAGCGGGTAGTCTCTTCCGGCAGCATCAGGTTGAAAGCGCTTCTTTCGCCCTGTTCCTCGCGCCTTTTGAGGATTCCTCCGCGTCCGGAATTGTAGCTAGCGGCAACAGTCATCCAATCGCCGAATGCAGAGTAGGCGCTTTTGAGGTATTTGCAGGCGGCAATAGTCGCTTTCTCTATGTGGAACCGTTCATCTACTTCCGCACCCACCTCGAGTCCATATTCCCTGCCAGTCCCTTTCATGAACTGCCAAAGACCGGCGGCTCCTGCCGTAGAAACTGCTTTCGGATCGAGATTGCTCTCTATCGCCATGAGATACTTGAGGTCCTCCGGAATTCCATTTCTCTTCAGAATCGGCACTACTATGGAAAAAATCCTCTTGGACCGCTTCAGCATCAGGGTGGTGTTTGTATGCATGTAGGTGAATGAGAGGAGCTCCCGGTCCATCCGTTCATACATGTCATCGGAGTCGAAGCGTATGGTTTCTCCGGCAAAAACGATTCTTTCCGGCACCCGCGGAGCCTTCGGATGAAGTTCCTGGGAATAGGCGAAGAGACCGAGAAGAAGGAAGGTGAGGATGGCGGCAAGCTTTTTAATGAGAGAAGCGGCGGTCTTGTTCATGATATTTCCTAGCCTATGTATGATGTGATGAGTTTGAGCCCGTTCTCGCCCGGCTTAAATTTAACTCCGAGGGCGGTGGCGGGGATGAGCACCGAGTCGCCCTGGCGAATCTCGGTGAGGTGGCCCTTGGTGGGGCCGTCGGCGGCAGTGGGAATACCGGTTTCAAGAGTTCCGTCGCCTTCGACGCAGATGACTGCAATGAAGGAATCTATGTCTTTGAGGTCCTTGAAATAGGGCCTGTCCAGGGTATAAAGGGAGGTCGTGAAGTATTCGCATTCTGCGAGAACCACCTCTGCATTTTTTTTGTCGATATATTCTGTCCGGTAGGACGGATATACCTTGTAATCAATTGCTTCCTTCGCTTCTTCTGTATGTAGCTCCCGCGGTTTACCGTCAAGGCCGAGGCGTCCATAATCGTAGATGCGGTAGGTAATGTCGGATGTCTCCTGGATTTCCGCGACAAAACAGCCTTTGCAAATAGCGTGAATCCTGCCCGCCGGAAGGAAAAAGACATCTCCCTTATGAGCCTCATGACTGGAGAGGACATCTACAATCCTGTCTTCCTTTACGAGGGTTTCATATTCCTCCGGGGTGATTTCTTTCGACAGGCCGCTCAGGATTTTCGCTCCCGGCTCAGCGTCTACAACATACCACATTTCGGTCTTTCCCCTGCAGGAATGTCTCTTTTCGGCAAGGGCGTCGTTGGGATGGACCTGGATCGAAAGGTCGTTGAGGGCGTCGATGAACTTTATGAGGATAGGGAATTCATCGGAGAACCTCTCGTAGACATGCTCCCCGACAAGGGCTCCCTTATACTCTCTGACAAGCTCAGGAAGGGTCTTTCCTTCGAGAGTTCCGGATGCGACGACGCTTTCAAGGCCCTTATATGCAGACACCTCCCAACTCTCTCCGATATGGTCCTGATTCGAGGTGATACCTTTATAAGGGGCTATCTTCTCACCTCCCCAGATGAACTGTTTGAGGTTGGGCTTGAATTTAAGCGGGTATAGCATAGATTATTGAATTTTAGTTAGTTCTGTGATGATGGACATTATCTTTGCGCGAACGGCACTGACCGGAGCGTCGCAGTTGTTGGTCAGAATAGAAAAGACTATGGCGTCTTTGGCCGACCCGGATGCGGGAAGAATGTAGCCGCTATAGCAGAGGACACCGTCCATGGATCCGCTCTTCATCCTGATCCTTTTGCGGATAGACGGGTCGAGACCGGAGAGTACGTATTTTAGCGTTCCTTCGCTTCCGGGATAGGGGAGGGCCCCGATGAAGCAGTCAAAAGCGGGGGACTTTTTCATAGCTTCAAGGTACTGGACAAAGGTCTCCGCAGAGACGAAATTATGCCTCGACAGGCCGCTTCCGTCGTCAATGCTCAGCCGGCTTGATATTCCGGGACAAAGGTCTTCCAATACTTCAATCTCGGCTACTCTACAGCTATCGTAGACGGCGATCTCGGTGGACTTTTCGCCCATGATTCTCATCATGGCCTCAGCGTAGAAGTTATCGCTTCTGAAGAGAGTCTCTCGGGCTATTTTCTCAAGGGTCGGGGAATAGGTGGTGGTTATTGTCTTAAGATTGTCAGAAGCTTTGTCGCCGCGGCTGAAATCAGCGCCTCTGACCCTTCCCAAGCGGTCTATGTCAGCATACCCTCCGGTTACTTTCCACCCTGTCGAGACCAGATTCTTATAGAAGTAGTACGCGCATGTCATGGCCCCGTACTTGTTGGCAAAATTCTCCGTCTTCGGTTTTCTGCCAAGGGCGAAGGTGCCGCGAAGTTCGGCGTATGGAGCAAGGTCGGTCGTATAGAGATAGAGACTGTTGCCGGTACCTGTCGGTCCGGTCGTGCCTAGATTGGTAAAATGGAGCCAGGGGGTCTCAGGGTAGCTGATTTTTACTATTACGGGATCTCCTGCCTTCGCTCCGGCACTGACTTCGTAGTCTTGGGCATTGGCATAGAAAGAGAGGGCGCTCGTCCCGGCTCCATAATAGGTCCCGAGATCGTCATACTCCCATGAAGTATTCTCCAAGTGCCCCTCAAACAGTCGTCCGTCACCGATAATCCTACCTTCTATGGCGTTGATCCCGGCAGCTTTCATTGCGCTTTTCCATTTCCAGAAAAGGCCGTCCGCCTTCATTGCGATAGAATCAGCTGCACCGATAGTGGGGTCGCCTCCTCCTACGATATAGATATCCCCTTTAAGAGTGCCGTCATGAGCTTCATATTTGAAGCCGGGGCCATTTTAGCCGATGAATTATATTCGGCAAGGACTTTTCCTTTTGCGTCCACTGCCTTCATTCCCCATGAGGCATAGTTAAGGGGCGTTTCGGACGCTATTTTTTCTACGAGAGAGGGGAGCCCTTGGGCATTAACGCGAATTTCTCCTGCAACCGAGAGGATTACAAGAGAAACTGCTGTTATGAGAATTGTTTTAGTCTTCATCAATTACCGTTATATTGTCCCATGAACAGGATTGCTCCTGTTGAAATTTCAGATATGGCATAGAGGAATGGCCTCGTTGCGTAGAAGGTTGGAGGTTCAGAGGGAGATGGCAAAGCGGAAGTCACCTTCATGTCGATAACAGTCACAGCTGCGGCCTCTGTGCCTTTTTCCTCAACTTTTATGCGGGCTTTTTGGAAGATTTTGCTGATATAGAGACTCAGCTCATCCGACATATTCGAGAAGTCGGCTTTACTACCCAGGAAAGCATCAGTCATTCCAAGTGATTTCAAGTAATCATTGAGTTCCAGCTTGAAAGTAGTCTCGAATTTGGGAATCTTTATTTTGACCTCGCGTTCGCCAGTATCTTTTGTGAGTACTTCCCAGGTGCTCCTGTCGAAATCCTTGACAAGCTCGGCGGTAGATATACCTTCGTTCGGAAGAATGAATGTCATTTTGAAGGCTCCGTTGCCATAGGGCTTAGAGATGACCTTGTAGCCTTTCATCGCCCTGTACGAGACATTAGAGGTCTGGTTCATCATTTCGACCTCTATTTTCTTGCCCCCGGCCATTGTGAACTGCTCTTTTCGGGTATTTGAGGCATTGAATTTATCTGCCCATGAACCCTTGAAATAGATGGCGTTCATAAGAAGAGTGGCCGAGTCGGGAGAAAGCTCTTCGAGAAGAGGATTTATCATTCCTTCGGTCTGCTTGCTCGCCCATGAATTTATAGCTGAAAGAGCTTTCCCGTTATCCTTAATGAAATCATAGCCTTCAAATAGAGCGTCATAGTAGTTTGTCAGCGCGCTCTTATAGCTTTTCTTGTATTTTGCACCGTCGCCGATGGAGGTGTTGAAAACCTGGGCGTTGGCAATATTCATCTTGACGGTATTGTCGACACCCAGCAGGCTCTGAGTCAGATATTTATAGAATTCATTGACATCAGAGGCGCTATTGTCTCCGAAACCGATAACGTCCCGTATCTGCTTTTCAGTTTCCCCTTTGGCTCCGTTATTTACCATGGCGAGGGCATAACCGACGCTTAGAGGAGAGAAGATAAAGCTCCCTTCATTATCGGAGGTGATTAACTTCATAAGGTTGGTAGCGAGGGCGTTTCCGCTACCGACCAGCAAGGTCTGAGACCTTGTAAGGGCGATAGTTGTCCTTTCCTTAGGGTTTTCTACCTCTTCGTTATCATTCTTTTCGCAGGAGGAACCCAAGGCAATGTATCCGGTAAACATGAGGGCTATAAGTAAAATCTTTTTCATGGTTCAATTATTTTATGTCCGGAATACAAATCCATTCACTCCGGAAATCTTGCATCATAGCCTGACTTTAATGAAAGCAGGGAAATGGTCGGAAGGTGTCCTTGCCGTGTAGGTATGGAAGTCGATTTCTTTAGGGAAATTGCCGGATTTTACGGCTTCGGTACTAGCCTCGTTCTCTGTCCTGTAGGTCTCGGTAAGTAGGCCGTAACGGACTACGTCTGTCCCCGGGGAAACGAAAATATGGTCAATCCGGCTCTTTGTGAAAGTGTCGGGACGGAAACTGTTCGCGGTGCCGTTCGGGGTGTATCTTTTCTCGGCCGTCATGAACGAGTCTTCGAGAAGGGCGGTATAAGTCTTATATATTTCATTGTTCTGATCGACATTGAAATCTCCCGTCAGGAACACCTGTTCTCCCTTTTTGGTCATTTCTTTGATTCTTGCTACCACCAATTTTGCCGCTTCTTGTCTGGCGAGAACTCCGATATGGTCATTGTGGAGATTGAAAAACCAAATCTTCTTGTGGGTCTTCCTATCTTTGAGATATGCCCATGTGCATATTCTCGGGAGGGCGGCATCCCATCCTTTCGAAGGAACTTCAGGGGTCTCTGAAAGCCAGAAATCTCCATGTCTGAGGACCTTGAAGCGGTTTTTCTTGAAAAAGATAAGCTCGTGTTCACCACCGTTCTTCCCGTCGTCGCGTCCCACTCCGACGCAGTCGTACTCCGGGAGCATATCGATGAGGTCGAGCTTTTGTTCATAACGGACTTCCTGGGTCCCGAAGATATCCGGATATTCGAATTCGATAAGGTCTGCGACCCATTTTTTTCTCGTGTCCCATCCGTCTCCCTTTGCGTCGTCCTTCGGTGTCTTGCAGCGGATATTGAATGTGCCGACTGTGAGATTCGGCTCATTTTTGAGAGTCCTTGTCACTTGTTGTTCCTGGGCGCTTCCGGATGCTGACAGTCCGAGTGCGAGGAGCAGAGCAAGGGCAAATTTATAAAGACGCAACATATAAACTTTTGATTAATAGTTATTTCCCGGCAAGGTGCTTCTCCCAGGCCCATGCAGCCGCGAGGGTCTCGTCTACGCTCCGCTCGGCCTTCCAGCCCATCTCCTTGTTGGCAAGGGTCGGGTCTGCCCAGATTGCGGTTACGTCGCCGGCTCTTCTCGGAGCAAACTTGTAGTTGAGTTTCAACCCGTTGACCCTTTCGAATGAGTTGACCAGCTCGAGTACGGATACGGGCTTCCCGGTACCGATGTTGAAAATCTCGCAGTCCGCTTTCATTTTATTTTCGAGCATCCTTCCGACTGCGAAGACATGAGCTTTGGCAAGGTCTACAATGTCGATATAGTCCCTGAGGCAGGTCCCGTCAGGGGTGGGGTAGTCGTTCCCGAAAATAGAAAGACATTCCCTCTTTCCGATTGCGGTCTGGGTGATGAATGGAACAAGATTGTTGGGAACTCCGCGTGGAAGCTCGCCGATAAGGGCGGACGGATGGGCGCCGATAGGGTTGAAATAGCGGAGAAGGATTCCTTTGATTTCACCGTCTGTGCCCTTTGTCGCCTTTACGGTATCCTGAAGAATATCCTCGCACATCTGCTTTGTGTTTCCATAGGGAGAAGTCGCAGGCTTTCTGGGAGTGTTCTCTGTTACAGGTACCTTGTCCGGCTCTCCGTATACGGTAGCGGATGATGAGAACAGTACGTTATGACATCCATGCGCAGACGCGGCTTCGAGAACGTTGAGGAAGGAGTTGAGGTTATTCTTGTAATACATAACCGGCTTGGCGACGGACTCTCCGACTGCCTTGAAGGCGGCGAAGTGAATAACGGCGTCTATCTTATTGTCGCTGAAGAGCTTCCTGACTTCTTCCTCTTTGCAAAAATCGATTTTGAAAAAAGGAATATCTTCCTTTCCGGTAATCTTCTTTACTCCCTCAAAACAGGTCATGTCGCAATTGGACATATTGTCCGCTACGATAACATCATATCCTGCTTCTATTAGCTCAACGGTCACATGACTTCCGATGAAGCCGGCCCCGCCTGATACAAGTACTGTTTTTTTCATTTATAGTAGTGTTATTGTCATAAACATACAAAGATAACAATTATTTCTATTCCGTTTCTTGGCAGTATTAATTGGTGTGAGGCGGAATCGGCGGGATCCTGTATTGGAAAGCGGATAAAAGTTATTATTTTTGTGAAGAAATAGCACTAAACTGATGAATTCCGGCAAGATTATCAGACGCGGTCTTTATTGTAGTTCTCTTTTGCTGTTGGCTCTTGCCATCAGCGGATGCAGTGAAGTTCAGCGGGATATACCCTCTCCGAAGGGGCAGGAGACGAAAGAGACTCAAGACACAGGGCGGGAACCCGGGACACTTCGCGTTCTTTATTGGAATATCCAGAACGGGATGTGGTATGACCAGGAGCATAATTTTTCCAATTTCCGAGACTTTGTCGCGAAGTATGATCCCGATGTCTGCGTCTGGTGCGAAGCTCAAAGTATCTATAAATCAGGAACTTCTACTAAGATGGCGGCCAAGGACCGCTTTTTCCCCGGGGGGTGGGATAACTTCGCCAAATCCTACGGTCACCTTTATACTGCAATAGGGGGTTATCGCCTCTATGCGGACGATTATTATCCCCAGGTGGTTACATCGAAATACCCTATCGAGACCGTTCTTAAGATTACTGAGACCGACCCTTCCCTGATTCCTCTTCCTGATGGGTTCGATCATACTAAGACAGGTCCGGGCTATTATCCTGTCGCCCACGGGGCCGCTCTCCAAAGGATAAGGGTGAATGGACAGAGTATCAATATAGTCACCCTCCATCTTTGGCCTCATGCTTATAGTTATTACGCCAAATTTGTGACCAAGAAGACATCCGACAGCTCTAAAATCGGTGAGGGGAACATCCAGAGAGAGAAGGAGATAACATACATTTGCCAGCATACTTATCTGGATTCCCAATTCAAGGGAGAGGAAAACTGGCTGATGATGGGGGATTTCAATACCCGCTCCCGCCTTGACAACTGGTATTATAAATTCTCCGGTGACGATCCGAGGCTCAGCAGTCATGACTACATTCTCGATAATACTGATTATAAGGATATAATCGCGCTTCAGCATCCCGGCAAGTTCTTTATGACCAGGACGTGGGTGGCCGACGGGAATCCTCCGCGGTATGATTTCATGTATGCTTCTCCCTCAATGTATGACAGGGTGGTGCGGGCAGAGATTATTTATGACCTGTGGTGTCCGGTCGTCCATACCGGCATATCCAACTATTATACACCTTCCGACCATTATCCTATACTTGTGGATTTCAAGATATGATGACAGAGTCTGAGTACATAGGGGCAATTCGAAGGGGAGACAGAGAGGCATTCAACGCTTTCTGTCTTGACCATTATGTGGCTCTCCTTTCCTACGCTCATCTCTTTGTAAGGGATTCATGGGCTGAGGATGTTGTCCAGGATGTGCTTTTCAGTGTCTGGGAGCACCGCAAGTCGTTGAAAGACGGGGGAAGCCTTTCCGCCTACCTTCTCCGATCTGTATACAATCGCTGTCAGAACTATCTCAAACGGGCACGGATAGCCCGCTCTTTCTATGACGAGCGGATATCCGAGATAATGGCCGGTTACTATTCTCCCGATACCAATCCGGTGATGGTCAGCCTTTTCCGTCATGATCTTCACAATAAGCTCGAGACGGCGATTTCGTCCCTGTCACCTAGGGTACAGGAGGTCTTCCGTATGAGCTATATCGATGATGTTCCCAACAAAGAAATTGCCCGTCGACTCGGCCTCTCCCTCTCCACGGTAGAGAACCACATGTACTCCGCCCTAAAACAACTCCGGCTCGTTCTAAGCGAAGGCTAAGCCCGGTACATCGTCAGTGCATCTTGTCCATGAAAATGGCCGGTTTTCGTGGATGGGGTTGGGATGCCGGGGATTAGTCATTATTAGTTTTTTCTGTTTTTTTATTTCGTCAAAAAAACAATTTGTGTTTTTTGCCATCGTGAGGGATAATTTCGCTTATTATTGCTGTCCGGTTCATCGTTTCTGGTGAGCCGGGCATTCTTCACGGGGAAGAGTGCAGTATGAATACCTAATACTTCATTCTAATGACAGAAATCATTCTTACACCTGAACAGATGGCGGTTTACAAGAGAATCGTCGACGAATTGGAAAACCTTCGTTCCCTGACGGACTGGGAGAAAGAGAGACTCATCCGGGACATCATGGAAAAGCCCTTCCTCGACCTTCTGTGCGACGTTGCCTTCAAGTATGTCTTCCAACAGGACATGGAGAGTCTCAAGATGCTGCTGAACGACTTTCTTCCTGAGCGGATAGTGTCGGTCTCCACCAAGCCCAATGAACTGGTCTCGCCGGTGGCGGGCGACAAGAAACCTGTGCTGGACATCCTCGCGGAGACC
>ONMJ01000026.1 GCA_900318955.1 uncultured Bacteroidales bacterium | reverse complement strand
GAATCAAAGCAAAACTAAACGGAATGAGTCCGGTGCAATACCGAACTCAAAACAATAAATCTTAGTTATTAACCCGTCCAACAAAAGGGGCGCACTTCACCGGAAGGCAGATGGGGGCGAGAACATGCCTTCCCGCCCCCGTTATATCGCCGGAAAGATCAATCTATTGAGAACAACAACTTGAACCTGCCGGCCGTACACCGGAGAGGGGCCATGGTGTACAGGAAGAGGTCTGAACCTGCCGGCCGTACACTGGAGAGGGGCCCTGCCGATACCGCCCAAAAGAGAATTATATCCCCTTCGCCTTGGCTTCGTCCCAGACAGCGTCCATTTCAGCCAAGGTCATGTCGGTAAGGAGACGGCCTTCTTTTATCGTATGGTCCTCAAGATAGGTAAACCTGCGGCGGAACTTCTCGCAGGTTCGGCTTAGCGCAACCTCAGGATCGATGCCATATAGGCGAGCTGCATTAATCGCGGCAAACATCACATCTCCCATCTCCCCCTCTGCACGTCTGAGGGCCGCAGCCTTTTCTTCCTCAGTCTCAGCTGTTTCCATAGATAGAGCCTCGGCCTCAAACTCCTTCATTTCCTCGCGGACCTTATCCCATACCTGAGAACGCTCCTCCCAGTCGAATCCGACATCACGAGCCTTCCGCTGGATCTGCATGGCCTTCAAAACACTAGGAGCAGATACAGGCACGCCGTCAAGAATATGTCGCTTGCCACCATTCTCCTTCCTCTTTCGGAGCTCCCAATTCTCCGCCACAGACTCCGGAGAGGCCTCCGACTCGTCTCCGAAGACATGGGGATGACGGAAAATCATCTTCTCGCATTCTCGCTCTGCCACATCGGCAATGTCATATTTCCCTTCCTCCTCAGCGACGCGGGAATAGAAGATAACATGAAGAAGCAGGTCTCCAAGCTCCTTGGCGGTCTCGGCATCATCCTTTCTGAGTACGGCATCGCTCAGCTCGAATACTTCCTCAAGAGTCAGTTGTCTAAGGGTGTCATGAGTTTGGGCGGCATTCCAGGGGCATTTCTGCCTAAGCAGGACCATAATATCGAGAAGCTTTCCTATCGAAGCGAGTTTTTCTTCCTTAGTATGCATAAAAACGGCTATTTGAGGGTACAAATTTAGTAAATCCCCCGAATAATTAGTATCTTAGCAACCTTAATTAAAGACCCCTTATATGAAAGAAATACATTTCGTCAGCGCCGACGAAGCCGTAAGATGCGTAAAATCAGGAGACCACATCCACCTAAGCAGCGTCGCCAGCGTTCCCCACATCCTCATTGAGGCTCTCTGCAGGAGAGCCGACGCTGGAGAAGTGGAGGATCTGCATTTCCATCATTTCCATACAGAAGGTCCAGCCCCCTACAGCGAGCCTCGCTACGCGGGAATCTTCTTCGATCAGGGTTTTTTCATCGGCCCTAATGTCCGCGCCAATGTCAATGCTGGCTATGCCGACTACCTTCCTGTCCATCTAGGAGAGTCGCAGAAGCTCTACCGGAGCGGTGCGCTCGCCTGCGATGTCGCTATGGTGCAGGTTTCTTTGCCGGACGAGAATGGAATGGTTTCCCTGGGGACTTCGGTCGATTGCTCGATCGCAGCCATCGAGGTTGCAACTCATGCAATCGGAGTCGTCAATCCCAATGTTCCCTTCGCCTACGGCGACCTTGTGAGTCTTGACCGCTTTGAGTTCCTAGTCAGCGACGACACTCCCCTTGTGACCAAAGACTTTGCGGAACCAACTCCTACTGAGGTTCTTATCGGCAAGAACTGCGCAGAGCTCGTCCCCGACGGGGCATGTATCCAGATGGGAATCGGCGCTCTTCCGAATGCCCTTGCCGCCCAGCTTGTGAACCACAAGAATCTGGGTGTCCATACAGAAATGTTCGCAGACGGCATCCTTCGCCTCATAAAAAAGGGCGTAGTCAATGGAGCGAACAAAAAGGTAGACAAAGGGCAGGTTGTAGCCTCCTTCCTTCTCGGTTCATCGGACGTATACAACTTCATCGATCACAACCCCGCGGTCCTGATGAAGGATATCAAATATACCAATGACCCTTGGGTCATAGCGCAGAATCCCCTCATGATGGCGATAAACTCTGCAACGGAGGTTGACCTGACAGGCCAGATCAGTGCAGACTCAATCGGCACCCGCATATTCTCCGGCACCGGCGGCCAGCTCGACTTTGTCAAGGGAGCCATTATGTCGGAAGGCGGAAAGTCCGTAACCGCCTTCGCCTCCAGGACAAACAAGGGGAAGAACAAGATTGTCTCCTTCCTCAACCCGGGAGCAGGAGTCGTTACCCCAAGGGCTGACGCTCACTGGATAGTGACCGAATACGGAGCTGTCGATCTCTATGGAAAATCGCTTCAGGAAAGGGCCAGACTGCTGATTTCTATTGCTCATCCTGACGACCGCGAGATGCTGGACAGGGAGGCTTTCGAGCGCTTCGGGCCCCACTGGCACTACGTTAAATAATCGTTTTTATATAGCAACGACGACGCATATAGAGGGTGTGAGGGTATTTCTCCCACACCCTTACTGCTTCTCCAGTCTCAATCTGGGGATTGGAGAGTCCATAAAGGACTCCGGCCTTACGGAACTTTTCTATCAAAGAAATATGGTAAAGAGAAGAAAGACCCTTCCCCTGCCAAGCGGGAACTGCGCCGTTAATCATCAGATCAACAGTTTCTCCTCCTTTAAGTGCTTTGAGAAGATAGAACCAGCCGAAGGGGAAAAGGCTGCCGCGAGCTTTCTGGAATGCCTCTGAGAGGTCGGGAATCGCGATTCCGAATGCAACCGGATTATCGTCCTTATCCATTATCACGGTGCTGAACCTATCACTGACAAAGGGTATTATAGAAGCAGCTTCCTCGTCCATTTCTTCTTCCGTAAAGGGGATAAAATTCCGGACATTGCCCTCGAAACTGTCGCTATATGCCTTAAAGAACTTCCGGACCATCGAAGGGCTCTTTTTAAGGGTGTCTATGCTGCCTTCATGAAGGCCATAACGGCCCATAAGAGAGCTTGAGACCCTGCCTATCCGCTCGGGCACATCGTAGACCATCGGGATCTTGTACTCGAGCCAGTCAAGTTCTTTTCTATACCCCGCCGCCTCGACAAGATTTTGGTAATAAGGATAATTGTAGAGACAATTGAATACCGGGCGGTTCTCAAAGCCCTCAACCAGCATTCCCTGCCGACCAAGGGTATTGAAATAAAGCGGCCCATGGATCTCAGTCATCCCTTCGGAAGCCGCCCACCTTTCTGCTGCCTCAAAAAGGAGGGAGGATACCTTCGGATCATTAATAGTGTCGAACCAGCCGAAACGGGCCCGTTTTGTCGAGTAGAGATCGTTGTAACGGGGATTTATCATCCCTGCAATCCTGCCTTGGATAATCCCCTTTCGGTCCTCGACAACCCACATTTTAAGTTTGCAGTACCTGGAAGGAGCCGAAGACAGGAGAGATCTCTTCTCGGAAGACCTAAGCGGAGGCACCCACTGCGAGGCCCCCTTGTAGAGCCTCTCCGGGAAACGGACAAAGCGGGAAATATCCCGCTTTGAACTTATCTCTCTTATGCTAAACTCGCTACTCATGACGGGCAAAACGCTCCTCGGCAAGTTTTTCCCATTTTGTCCCCGGACGGCCATAGTTGGCAAACGGGAATATAGAGATTCCCCCTCTCGGAGTGAAAAAGCCTGTAACCTCTATGTATTTAGGATCCATCAGGGCGATGAGGTCTTTCATTATCTTATTGACGCAGTCCTCATGGAAAGAGCCTTCGCTTCTGAAACTGAAAAGATAGAGTTTCAGACTCTTTGACTCCACCATCCGCTCACCGGGGACATAGCTGATCCTTATCTCCGCGAAGTCAGGCTGACCGGTGATTGGGCATAATGAGGTAAACTCAGGGCAGTTGAAACGCACCCAGTAGTCATTGTCCTGATGCTTGTTGACAAAGGTCTCAAGCACCTCGGGAGCATATTTGTCGTGGTACTCAGTCTTTTTCCCAAGGGCCATCAGCCCTTCCAGTTCTCTTCCGTCAGCCATGGCTAATGTCTATTATTCTTCTCCCGCTTCCTTCAGGCGCTCTGCATTTTCAGCAATCTGAAGCTGGTCGATGCATTCCTGGATATCGCCGTCCATGAAGACAGGAAGGTTGTACATTGACCAGCCGATACGGTGGTCGGTTACACGCCCCTGAGGGTAATTGTAGGTACGGATCTTAGCAGAACGGTCACCAGTCGAAACCATAGTCTTGCGCTTTGCTGCAATGCCGTCAAGATACTTCTGGTGCTCCATGTTATAGAGCCTTGTCCTGAGCTCCTCCATTGCCCTGTCGAGATTCTTGAGCTGGGATCTTTCCTCCTGGCACTGGACCACGATTCCGGAGGGGATATGGGTAAGACGTACTGCCGAATAGGTAGTGTTGACACCCTGACCGCCGGGACCGGAAGCGCAGAAGAGATCCTTTCTGATATCAGCGGGATTAAGCTCGATATCGAATTCGCCTGCCTCGGGGAAAACGGCCACAGAGGCCGCTGAAGTCTGGATTCTTCCCTGAGTTTCGGTCTGAGGGACCCTCTGGACGCGGTGGACGCCGGATTCATATTTCATAATCCCGTAGACGCCGTCGGTATTGCTGGAAAGCTTGAAAACTATCTGCTTGAAACCTCCGGAAGTACCGGGAGCCTGGTCGCTGACTTCCAGTTTCCAGCCTTTCTTCTCCGCGAATTTCGAGTACATGCGGAAGAGGTCGCCTGCGAATATCGCAGCCTCATCACCGCCGGTACCGCCACGGATCTCAACCATGGCATTCTTACTGTCGTCAGGATCGGCCGGAATCAGCATAAGCTTGATCTTCTGCTCGAGGTCCGGGAGCTTGGGCTCAATGTCGGCAATCTCTTCACGGGCCATCTCCTTAAGGTCGTCATCCTTCTCATTCATGAACATGTCCTTAGCCTGAGCAAGTTCGTCAAGCAGACGCTTGTATTCAAGGCCGGCCGCGATGATAGGCTCCAGCTCTTTGTAATCCTTGTTGAGCTGGACGAACTTTTTCATGTCAGCGATGACCTCCGGGTCCGCAAGCTGGACTTCCAGCTTTTTATATTTGTCCTGAAGGCCGAGTACCTTCTCGAGTAGAGTATTGTTTTCCGCCATAAATGGTAGTCTCTTTTTGATTTAACTTGCAAAGATACCAATAAATTCGGAATGAAACACCCCGAATTCATTGTAATGATATGTAAAGTGGCTATTATCGCCCTCCACGGCCGCCTGCGGGGCCACCCATACCGGGTCCCATGCCGCGCCTGCCACCGTTTCTTCCTCCGAAGGTACCGAAGCGCCAGGTAAGGGAAAGGATGACATACCGGCCAAGGGTATTGTTGTAGACTTCCTGATGATAGTCATCCGTATCGGTAACAGAGAGATTCTTAGCCTGATTCAAAAGATCATAGACCTTGAGGGCAAGGGTAAACTGTTTCTTGAAAAGAAGCTGGCTTATCTCTGCATTGATGATGAATTCATCATCTCGCGGGGTTGTGTATCCACGATACCAGTTGTAATCGACGTCAGCCTTCATGGTAAGGCCGATCTGACCGGGAGTCCAGTTGAGAGTGGACTGCAACTGATTGGCCCACGTAGCATTCTCGGAAGCGGTAGCAATTGTATACCAAGGCTTTGAGAATCGCGTACGGGCGCTCGCCGTCACCTCTATATGATCGTTCCTGTAGGTAAGACGTAGACGATCCATCATAGAGAGGCTCCTTGTCGTATTATGGATAAAGCCCTCTTTTTCGCTGATATTGCTAAACTCGCTCACAAAGTCGTCATACATTATCGAGCCGTCCTCGTTGTAGAACCTCGACATATCGAAACGTCCTTCGCTAGTGAAGTTATTACTCTGGGTGTAAGATGTCCGCGACATCAATGAAACAGAGAAGTTGGACTTCGCTATCGGCGAATTGAGGAACATTCTGAAGCTGCCGTTATAAGTGTTGTCTCCGTTGACAGGCATCGAATAACGGACATTGGACTCGTCGTACCAAACCGCATTGACTATAGGATCCTGAACCATTCCCCCTTCGAGAGTACCCCTGAACGAGAAGAAAGTCTTCTTATTGGTATAGCTGAACTCGCTCCTAAGATTGTGGCTGAAATAGGGATAGAGCGAAGGATTACCGAAACTGAGGCTCAGAGGATTGGAGTTATCCATAACAGCCATTAGCTGGGAAGTCGAGGGCTGGGAGGAATTACCGCGATAGAAGAGTCTCAGGGAGGAATTATCATTGATATCATAGAATACCATCGCCTGAGGAGCCCAGTTGAACCTGTTCGGATCCTCATACTCCTTCTCCGTCTTCCCGTCGAGAGTTTTGTTGTAGGTAGAAGTAATATTGGCGCTGAGACCTATCTGGGCACGGGTTTTCCCTTCCTGGTAAGCGATGTCAAAACCGGGGCTGTGAGAAGTAGACCGGTTGAGAATACTATTGGAATAGACCTCGCTGTAGACTTCTCCGGTCCTGTTGTACTCATGAATATCCTTATTGAAGTCTCCCGTAATCGCCCCGCTATCGTAAGTATCTTTCCATGAATTGTTTCTCCTCCAAGAATATCCGTAATGGCCTTCCAGATAGAAATTATTGCCAATCGGCTCGGTGTAGACCAATCTACCCGAAATAGAGCGGTTTGTCGTCTGCTGGTCATAGCGCTGATTCACAAGGGCCGGATCAATATCGGAGAGATAATTATATGTCACTGACTGATTCAGGCCTTCAATAGAATTATTGCTGAAGTTCCAGTTGGTCATGAGGGAAATTGTCCTTCCCGGGATTCCGAGTCTCTGACGGAAGAGGGCGAAGCCGCGGGTGGTGACATTGTTATTATTTCCGTTTGTAAACGAGAAACCGTCTGTAGCCTTGTTGGTGAGGGCATTGTTATAAGTAGCAAAGTCGGAGAATTCGGTGTATCTTCCTCGACCGAAATCTATCTGCGGCTGAATGAGGAGAGATGTATTATCAGAGAACTTATGATCCAGGCGGAAGCCCATCCTGTGGCCGTCTGACCATGTATCATTGAATCCGGAATTCTGGTAAATCGTCGTCTGGCCCTCCTTATACACTTCCTTGTAGCTTTCCTCCTCAACCAAGCGGGAGGTATTGTTATAAAGATAGTTTCCTCCTAGGTCCATCTTGCCGTCAAAGAGAGTCCATGCACCGTTTAGACCACCCATCCATGAGGTAGTAATACCGTTGCCGTTTCCCCAGCCACCGCCGCCGCGGCCCATGCCACCGCCTCTCATTCCCTGCATCATGCTGCCGGAAAGATCGTTGAATCCACGGTTATTGGTATTGTTCCCGTTGAGAATAAGACTGATCTGGGTCTTGTCGGTGAACTTTCCTATCATACCGGCTCCCTGGTAACGGTAATCGGAAGTTGCGGCCTGAGAAGAAGGGACATCGTGACCTCCTCCGAGCATGACATTTCCGAAGAGTCCGTTCATCATGCCCTTCTTGACCTGGAGATCGATGACATACTCCTCCTGACCGTCATCAATGCCGGTAAACTCGGCCTGCTCGGATTTTTTCTTTACTACCTTGACCTTATCGACGATCTTTGCTGGAAGGTTCTTGGTAGCAAGCTGAGGATCGTCAAGGAAGAATGTCTTTCCGTCAATAGTTATCTTAGAGATAGTCTCTCCGTTGGCCGTAATCGAACCGTCCTCATTGATTTCCACTCCGGGAAGCTTTTTCAAAAGTTCCTCGAGGGCATCATTTTCCGTCGTCTTGAAAGATGAAGCGTTGTATTCGACCGTATCTTTCTTTATTACGATAGGGTTACCTACTGCTGAGATATTGGCGGCATCAAGCACTTCCTTATCCTGCTCCATCTTGAAAATGCCGAGATCTGCAGTTTTGGACACATTGACCTCTTGTTCAAAGGCCTTATAGCCCATAAGTTCAGCCTTGACGGTATACTTTCCAGCCTTTACGCCCTCAATACGGGCCTTTCCATGGCTGTCGCTGAGAGAATACTTGGTCGCTTTGGTTTTTCCTTCCGGAGTAACAGAGACTGTTGCGAAGCCGACCGGCTCGCCAGTATCCTTATCCTCGAGAGATACTGTAAGATTGTAATTCTGGGCTGCTGCCGAAATTGAGAAAAAGAGCGAAACAACGGCACTAACCAACGTGAATAATGTCCTTTTCATACAAAACTTCTAACTATTAACGCTTATTTAGACACTCCCCCACGCGGCAAGTTTAATCGATATAGAGGATTTATTTTACCCTGTCCGGGTTGTCCTTGATAAACTTTTCCCATCCTCCTTTGCTAACCGCAGAGCCTAGAGGATTGAGTGTCTCATAGTGATGGCAGAGGGCTATGGCAAGAGCATCGGTAGCATCCAGAAACTTAGACTCCAATTTGACTCCGAGAGTCTTCTCGAGCATAAGGGCTACTTGCTCTTTCGAAGCCGCTCCATTTCCGACAATCGCCATTTTAGCCCGCCTCGGGGCATATTCAGTCACGGGGATATCATGTTCCATGGCGGCAATCATTGCAGCTCCCTGGGCCCTCCCGAGCTTCAGGATAACCTGGGCATTTTTAGCATAAAAGGGAGATTCGATTGCCATCTCGTCAGGATGATAAGAATTGCAGACTTCTGAGATACAATCATAGATAGAGCGGAGCTTCTGAAGGTTGTCCTTATCCTTTCTCAAGTCCAGGACTCCCATGTCGACATACTCGGCCTTCTTCCCGGACACACGGATAATCCCGAAACCAAGCAAATTGGTTCCGGGATCGACTCCGAGTATTACTTTGTCTTTTCCCATCTCGGAAGACAAAGATACAAATTATTCTTAATCTATGCGATCGAATCCGGTGTAAGGACGAAGTACTTCCGGAATCTCGATGTAACCGTCTTTCTGATTATCCTCGAGAAGGGCTGCAACGACTCTCGGAAGGGCCAGGGAACTGCCATTGAGAGTATGGCAGAGCTGGGTCTTGCCGTTCTCGTCCTTGTAGCGGAGATGGAGACGGTTGGCCTGATAGCTCTCGAAATTGGAGACGGAAGAAATTTCAAGCCAACGGCCCTGAGCAGCTGAATAGAGCTCGAAATCATAGGTGATGGCAGAGGTGAAGCTCATATCACCGCCGCAGAGACGGAGGATATGATACTTAAGTCCAAGCTCTTTTACAAGGCTCTCTACATGAGCAATCATCTCATCGAGGGCGGCATAGCTGTTCTCAGGCTTCTCAACACGGACAATCTCTACCTTGTCGAACTGATGGAGACGGTTGAGTCCGCGGACATCCTTACCATAAGAACCGGCCTCGCGGCGGAAGCAGGGTGTATATGCAGTAAGCTTCTGAGGGAAAGCATCTTCCGGAAGGATGACATCACGGAAAATATTAGTCACAGGGACCTCAGCCGTAGGAACCAGATAGAAATCATCGAGGCCGACATAGTACATCTGGGCCTCCTTGTCAGGAAGCTGGCCTGTACCGAAACCGGAAGCGGCATTGACTACCACCGGAGGCTCGACTTCCTTGTATCCGGCCGCTGTATTGCGATCGAGGAAATAGTTGATGAGAGCTCTCTGAAGCTTCGCTCCCTTTCCTTTATATACAGGGAATCCAGCGCCTGTAATCTTGACTCCGAGGTCAAAATCTATGATATCATATTTCTTCGCAAGCTCCCAGTGAGGAAGGGCATTTTCGGGGAGATCCGGCTCCGGACCGCCTTCCTTTACGACGAGATTGTCAGCCGCACTCTTTCCGAGAGGAACGAGTTCGCAAGGCATATTTGGGAGCAGAACAAGCTGAGATTCAAGCTCTTTATTGTTCTCTTCAGCCTGAGCGAGGAGTTCTGTTGAACGGGCCTTAAGAGAGGCGACCTCTTTCTTTGCAGCCTCGGCTTCCTCTTTCTTTCCCTGCTTCATAAGCATACCGATTGCCGCTGCGGCCTTCTTCTGCTCTGAAAGGAGAGAATCAGACTCTGTCTGGAGAGCCTTCCTCCTATCGTCGAGGGATATCACTTTTTCAACTATTTCGCGTGCGTCAAAATTCTTGACTGCGAGTCTCTCAATCACTTTCTCCGGATTGTCACGGAGCACTTTCAGTGTAAGCATAATTAATTCTGATTAAAAACAAAAGGAGGGCATGCGCTTCCAGAGTGCATGACCTCCTGACTTGCTGTACGGGACAAACCTCCGGAACTAGTTCTCGAAAGGAACGACTGAAACGTAGGATTTGTCCTCTCTTTTCCTGGAGAACTTTACAGTACCGTCTACGAGTGCGTAAAGAGTATGGTCTTTACCCATTCCGACGTTCTGTCCGGGATTGTGGACAGTACCTCTCTGACGGACGAGAATGTTGCCTGCCTTTACGACTTCTTCTCCGAACTTCTTGATACCGAGTCTCTTGCTATGTGACTCACGACCGTTCTTTGAACTTGACTGACCTTTCTTGTGTGCCATAATGAATCCTCCTGTAATTAAGCGATAGCGTCAATGTGAAGCTTGGTGAGTTTCTGACGGTGACCGTTGAGAGTCTGGAAGCCCTTGCGGCGGATCTTCTTGAAAACGAGCACCTTGTCTGCCTTGGCATCGTCATCGAGGACGGTAGCCTTGACAACTGCACCCTCTACGTAAGGAGTACCGACCTTTACTGCCTCTCCGTCCTGAAGAAGGAGAACCTTGTCGAACTCAACTGCAGCACCCTTGTCAGCCTGAAGGCGGTTGACAAAGATATCCATCCCAGCTTCTACTTTGAACTGCTGGCTTGCAATGTCTACGATTGCGTACATGTTACAAAACTTATTAAAAGTTTTCGGCCGTAAGCGGCTCTCCCTTTGGACAGCACTTGATTAAGCTTAGCGGTCATCTCAAAAATTGGACTGCAAAGGTAATGAAATATTTGTCAATCACAAAAATAATTTCCATTTTTGCATATATGTGAAACTAAAATGTTAAACTCAATACAATCTCCTATGGAAAATAAATCCTACAACTGGAAATTCGCTTCCGTCGGCGGCGAAGTCAGGGTAAAAATCACTTCCGGCGAAGACATCGCCCACCTCGGTGAACTGGACAAAAAAATGTGGACTGTCCTGAGCAGCCCTGTCCATGGTCTCGAGTTCGACCAGAAATTCCTAGACCTGCTCGACACCAATAAAGACGGCAAGATCAGGACAGAAGAAGTTATTGCTGCTGGAAAGTACGTCACCGATGTGATCAAGAACAAAGACCTTGTCCTCAATGGCGACTCATCTCTCCCCCTCTCCGAGTTCAATGAGGAAAGCGAAGAAGGCAAGAAGCTCCATGATTCAGCTGTTCAGATCCTGAAGAACCTGAAACTCGAGAAAGACAGCATCGCTCTCGAGGACACTGAGGATAACACCAAGATTTTTGCCGAGTCCAAGTTTAATGGAGATGGGATTATTACCCCCGCCTCAGCCGATGAGGAGGCTCTCAAGGAGCTCATCACCACTATCTCCGAGACAATCGGAAAGAGCGCGGACCGCAGCGGAGCAGACGGAGTAACCGCTGAGAATATCGAAGCGTTCTACACTGCCTGCACAGATTTCAAGGCATGGAAAGACGCCGCAGAAGAAGGCAAAAAGGATATTTTCCCGTTTGGAGATGACACCGAAGCCGCTCTCGCTGCAGTAGACGCCCTGAAGGACAAGGTCGCCGATTATTTCATGAGATGCAAGCTCATAGCATTCGACGAGTCCGCCGCCGAGACTCTCGACATGTCTATTGAGAAGCTCGGTCAGATCAGCGCAGAAGACCTTTCAAAAAAAGAAGCAGAGATTGCATCCTACCCTCTTGCCAGACCATCAAAAGAAGGAGTACTTCCTCTTGTAAAAGGCCTCAATCCGGCTTGGAAGGCTGCAGTGGGCGTTTTCAAAGGACTTGTCGCCCCTGAGAAGGATACCCTCAGCGAAGAAGAGTGGAACGCAATTGTCGGTAAGTTCGCTGCTTTCTCAGCTTGGAAGGACGCAAAGAAAGGTGCCGAAGTTGAAGGACTCGGGCTCGAGGCCGTTGAGAAGGTCCTCAAAGAGAACAAGAAAGACGCCCTCCTCGCCCTTGTCGAAAAAGACAAGGAACTGGAACCGGAAGCTCTTGCAATCGAAGCTGTAGGTAATTTCCTCCGTCTTTTCAAGAACATCAAGCAGTATCTTGACAATTATGTGAACTTCACTGCCTTCTATGATCCCGACCAGAAGGCCGTATTCCAGGCAGGAAGACTCTATATCGACCAGCGGTCGACCGATCTGTGTATCCGCGTCGAAGACATGGGAAAACACGCAGGAATAGCCGGCCTCAGCGGTATGTATATCCTCTACTGCGCATGCTCGTCCAAGGATCTCGGAAAGAGCATGAATATCGCAGCCGTTCTCACCAAGGGCAAAGTCGACGACCTTCGCGTTGGAAAGAACGCCGTCTTCTATGACCGCAACGGCAACGCATGGGATGCAACGGTTACCCAGATAGTTGAGAATCCTATCAGCCTCAGCCAGGCATTCTGGGCTCCATATCGCAAGGCTGCCCGCTGGATTTCAGACAAGATTGACAAGGCTGCCGCCGACAAGGAGGCTAAGGGAGAAGGGACCCTCTCCAAGATCACAGAGGGCGCAACCACAGCTCCTGCTGCAGGAGCCGAGGCCGCAACCAAAGCCGCCCCGTTCGATATCGGAAAGCTCGCAGGTATTTCTATCGCCGTAGCAGCAGTTTCCGGAGTTCTCGTTGCAATTCTCGCCGTCCTTAAATCTCTCTCATGGTGGCAGTGGATCGTTCTTATCATCGCTCTCATGCTCATCATCTCCCTGCCCTCGGTATTTATTGCATGGAGAAAAATCCGCAAGAGAGATCTTGGTCCCATGCTCAATGCCAACGGATGGGCCATCAACGCATCTTCTCTTGTCAACAACAAGTTTGGAAAGACTTTGACAAGTGTTGTCAAGTACCCGAAACTCACCGCTGTAGATCCTGAGGCAAGAAAGAGAGCCCACAGAAGAAAGGCTATCATATGGATCCTCATCCTTGCCATCCTTGCATGCCTTGGATATTGCGGTTGGAAGAATTACGAGAAGACCGGAAATCCCTTCAAGTGCAAAGTCGCCGAGGAGCCTGTCGAAGAGGTTGTAGAGGAAGCCGCTACTGAAGCGGAAGCACCTGCAATTGAGGAAGTTGCGGCAGCTGCCGAAGAAGCGCCCGCGGAAGCTCCCGCCGAGTAGATAACAAGAGGAAATGGACTCACCATTCATTTACGACAAGTATGTGTCCGGGAAAAATTTCATCGGACGCAAGAATGAGTGCGCCATACTCCAGAACCTACTGACCCAGCACGAGAACGTCGTCATCTCGTCGCCACCGAAAACCGGCAAGATGTCCCTTATCCAGCAGACCCTTTTCAATATGAGGGTCTCTGGAAAAGGGTTCAGGGTCGGGCAGTTCTCTGTACTGAATGTGCGCTCGTTCGGAGCGTTCATAACCCGTTTCGGATCCACCGTTATCAGGATGAACGCGTCAACCCCATCCGAGTATTCCGCCTATGCCGGAAAGTATCTCGCAAATACCCACCTCGTTTTCGACCAAGACCGTTTCTCCGATTCAGACGAAGTCCTTTCCCTCAACTGGGACCCGGACGAAAATGACCTTCTGGAAGTACTCAGGATGCCTTACCGGATAGCTTCCGAGAAGAATGAGCCGATGATTCTCATCATCGACGAGTTCCAGAACATAATGATGATAGACGAGGGGGACGAGATCCTTAATTGCATGGAAGAAGTCATTAAAGAGATGAGGACTTCCCTTAAAGCCCCATTCTCTTACATAATGTGCGGATCCATGATCAACGCCATGAAGGAGATCTTCTACGGAGGAAGGCATCTGTACCGCTGCGTCGAGCACTTTTCTCTCCAGGATGTGGACGAGAAAGATATTGTCGAGCATCTGGTCAAGGGCTTTCTCGCCAGCGGAAAGGTTATCGACAGGGACCTTCTCCTTGGAGCATGCAGGCTTTTCCGAAACAACCTCTGGTATATGAATCACTTCGTATCCATCTGCGACTCAAAATCGAAGGGTTACATAATGGAGCCTATCCTGATGGAAGCCCTCGACTGCATTCTGGCCATCCATGAGCCCCGTTTCCGCTCTATCATGAACTCGTTGACAACCCATCAGGTCAACCTCCTCGCCGCAATCATCGACGGATGCCCGAGATTAAGTTCGTCAGAGGTCGTAAGGAAATACGCCCTCAACTCCTCTGCGAATGTAAAGAGGGTCAAGGACGCTCTTATGAAAAAGGAAATAGTCACCTTCGACCGCAACGACGTCCCGACAATCATCGATCCACTCTTCGAATACTGGGTGAAGAAATACTTCTACGAAAAGAAAGATTAGAAGATGAAAAAGAAGAAAATAGCTGTTCTTACAGGAGCCGGAGTAAGCGCCGAGAGCGGATTTGCCACTTTCAGGGATTCCGGCGGCCTTTGGGAGAAATATGACGTCAATGAAGTCGCTTCTATAGAGGGATGGTACCGCAACCGCGGGCTCGTCCTTGACTTCTACAATGAGAGGAGAAAGCAGCTGAAAAATGCAAGGCCGAATGCCGCCCACATTGCCATCGCGGACCTTGAGAAGGATTACGACGTGCAGGTCATCACCCAGAACGTCGACAATCTCCACGAAAAGGCCGGCTCGACAAGGGTTCTCCATCTCCATGGTGAGCTTACCAAGGTCCGCCCGGAAGACGGTCTTTATGAAAGCACATACCGGACCGATGAAGTAATTGACATCGGATACGACGAGGTCCATCTCGGAGACAAAGCGCCGAACGGCGAGCAGCTCCGGCCCCATATCGTCTTTTTTGGAGAAGCTGTCCCGAATATAGAAAAAGCCATCGACATCGTCGAAAAGGCTGATATCCTCCTCATCGTAGGCACATCCATGCAGGTCTACCCCGCAGCCGGACTGTACCGGTATGCAGGCAACAACGTCCCTATTTATGTGATTGACCCTCAAGATGTTCCCGTCCACGACCCGAGGATTACCCATATAAAGGACGTAGCCACAAAGGGAATGAAAAAATTTGTCGAACTGCTTGCAAATCGATAAAATATTTCTACCTTTGCAGTCCCGATGAGAAAAGGAGGTGTAAAAGCATGATTATCGTACAGATCAAAGAAGGTGAAAATATCGAGAGAGCTCTTAAGAAATTCAAGAGGAAATTCGAAAAGACAGGGACCGTTCGTGAGATGCGCGCCCGCAAGAACTTCGAAAAGCCTTCAGAGAAGAAGAGAGTAGCCATGCAGAAGGCTATCTATGTACAGCACCTCAGGCTTCAGGAGGAGCAGTAATAACTGCTAAGACTTTTAAGGTACCGGCTGATAGTATTATCGGCCGGTATTTTTTTATTATATTTGTATATTCCATTTTTCTGACGCGATGAAAGGGGGAAAAATACTGAAAGGAGTCCTTATTGGGATTGCGGTGCTACTGGCGGTCTTGCTGATTGCTCTCCAGGCAGTCATGACTCCTAAGTACCTGACAAAAATAGTCAGGAATATTGCCTCGGAATATATCGAAGGAGACCTTTCTTTCAGCGAGGTGAGAGCCTCGGTTCTGAAGAGTTTCCCATATCTCAATGTCTCAATAGACGACTGCTCGCTGACTTATCCCCATGACAGATATTCCCGCTTTGACTCATTGAGGACCGATACCACGAGCCGGTTTTCTCTTATCAATGCCGGAAGAGCGGAGGCGGCCGACACCCTGGCTTCTTTCAGAAGGTTCTCAGCCTCAGTCAATTACCTTAGTTTTCTAAAGAAAAAGAAGATTGACATCCACGCCGTGGAGCTTAAGCATCCGAGGATTTTCGCCCACTATTTCGACTCCACTGCTGCTTCATGGGACATTCTCCCCATAAGCAAGAATGATGAAGATACGACAAAGACTCCCCTACCGGAAATAGAAGTCAAGAAAATTGAGCTCACCGAGCGTCCTTTCATAGTATTCACCGACCCTGCCGACACTCTCGTCGGACTTCTTACGATGAGGAATATCCGGTTCAACGGACTTGTCAACACCGAGGACTTCGGGAATAGTCTTCTAGGGCTCAAAGCCGACAGCATGTTCGTTTCCGGAAGGCTTCCGAAAGATACCATTGCTGTTGCCATTGACCGTCTGGGGCTCGAAGGGGACAAAGAGAACATGGACATAGAAACCGATGCGAGGTTGTTTATGGCGACCGGCAGCTTCGGCAGAATCGCTGTCCCCGTATCTCTGGCGGCATCCGGGAATATGCCCGAACGAGAAGATGGAGCTGCCGCTGTCTCCATAAAGAGCATGGATCTTAAGGTAACTTCGCTGGAAATGACTGGAAATGGGGACATTGTATTTCTCCCAGACAGCACTTTCATAAAAGCGGAAGCGCTGATAGACGACTGCCCTCTCGGAGAACTGGTCGAAGAATTCAAGGACAATTTCCCTTTCCTCAAAAAGATAAAGACCGACGCCAAGATTTCCCTAGACGCTATCTGCGACGGATACTACAACCCTTCCAGAAAGACACTCCCGGACCTTATCGCGGAGATAGTTATCCCGAAGGCATCAGTTGATTATGAGGGTCTTGGAAGAAAGGCCTTCCTCGGACTGAATGCAACAGCAGAGACCGATGAGAACATGAAACTGGACCTCGATGTCAGCGAACTTCTCCTCGATATAGTCGGAGTCCAGCTAAAGGCTACAGGAGGAGCCGAAAGCCTCCTGGGAGAAGACCCTCTATTCAAACTTGACGGGCGTATCAATTCGCGCGTGGATTCCCTTACAAGGGCATTTACCTCATCAAGAGGCATCTCTGGGACGGGATCTCTATCCGGCAGTTTGAAGGGAACGGCAAGGCTCTCCCAGCTGAATATGGCTAAGATTGGAAACGCCGATATAAAGGGTGATATCGCAATCAAACAACTCCGCATCGACGATGCTCCCGACACCATAAAAGCCTATATCCCGAAGGGAAATATAAAGATTGAGACCAAGGGGAACAAGATCGACGGCAATATGAAAAAAGGAGCCAGGGTGCTCTCGCTCGATGCCATCCTGGATACGGCCGATATAAGGTTCAAAGACAATATGTTCATTCGGAGCGGAAAGCTCACCATCCTTGCTCAGAACTCGGCGGCTCTCCTCAAATCCGGAGTTAAGGCGATGACCCCTTTCATGGGCGTCATAAAAGGAGAAAGGCTTTCTCTCAAGGACAACTCCGACATGCTCCTTACGATAAACAATACTACGGAGACTTTCAGAATAACCCCTTCCAACGGAGAGACACCTGCTAAGTTGAGGCTCACTTCGGCCAATGAAAAAGTAGGTTTCAGCGAGTCCAAAAGCCGCATCAGCGGAAAGAATCTCGCCCTCGATCTATCAGCATCCATGCACAAGGCCGTCGCTATGGAGCGTAGGGAAAGACGTGCAGAGCGGCCGAGAGAGCTTCCCGTCTGGCTTCAGGACAAGGAATTCCGGTCTCACGATATCTCCATCAACCTCGGAGAAAGTGTCTCGAAATACTTGAAAGAGTGGGAGATAAGCGGTAACCTCAAGCTTGACGAAGGAGTCTACATGACACCTTCTTTCCCTCTTAAAAACATGCTCCAGAACGTTGACGGAGACTTTACCAACGACAAGATTGACCTAAAGAAGGCTACCGTACGTTCCGGTTCTTCCGACGTTACCGGTAAAATCGGACTGAAAGGTTTAAGAAGGGTTCTTACCGGCGGGAGAGGAATTATCGGGCTTGATGCGAAACTTTCTTCTGAGAATATCGACGTCAACGAGATTATGAATGCTTTCGCCTATAGAAAGCTCCACAAGCATGAGGAATTAGCCGAGCATGTAACAGAAAAAGAGCTCGAATCGAGGATTGAGAATACCGAGCTGCCTGATTCTTCCGCTTCTTCACTTATCGTCATCCCTGCAAATATAGATGCTACCGTCGCCATCGAAGCAACTAAAGTCAAATACGACAGCCTCAATATTACATGGGCAGCCGCAGACCTTGCGATGAAACAGAGATGTCTCCAGATAACCAATGCGGTTGCCGAATCCAATATGGGCGATCTCTACTTCGAAGGATTCTATTCAACCAGGACGAAGGATGACATCAAGGCCGGATTCGACCTCAACATGGTTAATATTACTGCAGAAAAGGTCATAACCCTAATGCCCGCTGTCGATACCATCCTCCCGATGCTCCAATCCTTCTCCGGCATGCTCGACTGCGAACTGGTGGCGACCTCTGACATCGACCGAAAGATGAACCTAATCCTTCCTTCGATAGACGGAGTCATGAAAATATCCGGAGCGAACCTCACACTCGACAACAACGAGCAGTTCGCCCAGATAGCCAAATATCTCCTCTTCCGCAATAAGAAAAAGGCAATTGTAGACAAGATGAGCGTGGAAGGAATCATCAGGGAAAACACCCTGGAGGTATTTCCCTTCATTCTCAATGTCGACCGTTACACCCTCGCCGCGAGCGGCATCCAGCGCCTCGACGAATCATTCAAATACCATATTTCCGGCATCAAGACCCCGATTCCTATCAAATTTGGCATAAATGTCTTCGGCACCGACTTCGGGCACATGAAATTCAAGCTCGGCAGAGCCCTCTACCCGAGCACCAAGATTCCGGTATTCACAAAAGAGCTCAACGCAGTCCAGTATAACCTGATAGAATCCATCCACAGTATTTTCGATCTAGGTGTCGAAAAGGCTATAGAGAAGAACAAATCGCAGACTCTCGTCGAAGAGAAGAAGGCCAAGGAGGGATACTCAACAGAATCAGGGGAGCTTAGCGCCGCGGAGATAGCCGAAATCGAAAAAGCCAAGAACAATCCGACCAATGAGGAACAGTGAGCAGTATATAGAAGTCTCGATAAAGCTTGGGGACTATTCAGAAGAACTCGCAGAGATAGTTATAGCGGAAGTATCCGATCTTCCTTATGAGGCTTTCACAGAAGAGCCGCCCCTGATTAAATGCTATATCCAAAAGGACCTCTATAGCCAGAGAGACCTTAAAGTAGTTCTTTCAGGCATCAGAGAGGTCGATTCATTCGAAGCGACCCTTGTGCAGGGGGAAAACTGGAACAAAGAATGGGAGTCCTCTTTCAAGCCCATAGTCGTTGACGGAAAAGTAACGATAAAGTCGTCACAGAATAAGGATGTTCCAAAAACCCGGTATAATATCTGGATAGACCCTCAGATGGCCTTTGGCACAGGTTCCCACGATACCACTTATATGATGATGAGCGCCATGCTGGGGATTGAAGAGAGGATAAAAGGTCATTCCGTCCTCGACATGGGATGCGGCTCTGGAGTGCTTGCAATTCTTGCCGCAAAGATGGGGGCTTCGGTCGTAACTGCTATCGACATAGACGCTGTCGCTGCCCGCTCCGCATGGGGAAATGCCCGCTGGAACCGCGTAGGGACGAGAGTACGCACCCTTTGCGGTGACGCTTCCCTACTCCAGCTCAGAAGCTACGACATTATCCTTGCAAATATCCACCGCAATATAATTATCGAGGACCTTTCCACCTACGTCCGCTCCTTAAAGCGGGGCGGAACGATACTGCTTAGCGGATTCTTTGAATCAGATGTCAAAGCCATCGAGGATGCGGCAGAAGAGCTTAAAATGAAAACCGCCGCAAGATTCTCTCGCGGCGGCTGGGCATGTATAATGCTTCAATAAGCTATTCCTCTACAACAGGAGCCTCTTCAAAAGTATACTCGACTGTAACATTGTAGGTCTTGTAATTTGAGAAGATTATATAATCCTTCTTGAGAGTACTGTCGAAAATCTCGCTGACCTTGAGCTGGTCTGGAGCACCATTCTCTCCCTCGGTAACAGCTACAACTGTCGCTCCGGAGAAATGATAATCCTTGAACCAAGAGGCGTAAGAATTGTCCCAATTGCAAACGAGCGAGCCGTCTGCAGCATTCTGCCACTGCCATGATCCTACATTGACCTTGTGGCCATCATAAACTACTGCATAAGAGCCTGATTCGGTAATGATAAGGCCCTCGAAATCCTCGCTGAGATTGCTATTGTCAAGACCGAGGAGTTTTAAAAGAGCTCCGAAAGAAGAAAGGTCAAGCTTGAGACCGTTGAGATCAAGGGTTATCTTTGTGTCCTGGAGATTCCAGTGACGGCAGAGAAGATTGTTGATTCTCGTCTGTTCTATCTTGGTTCCAAGCTGTGCATCCACAACTACCGGCTGTCCGACAGTAGGGTTCACCGCGAGTGTGAATCGTCCGTTTCCTAGATCCTTGACTGTAAGTTCACCGAATCCTCGGAGGATATAACGTCCATCCAAATAAGAGAACTTTCCATAAAGCCAAACATCATCGAGATCTGCATTGTCTGCATCCGCCTTGACTGAAACGGCATTCTTTGTCACGATATACTCTCCGTTTTCCGTCAATTCGATTGCTGCATAAGGACTTCCGGCCTGGGAAATTTCAAATTTTCCGGTCTGAAACGCTCCTGTCTTTTCATCCTTGGAGCAAGCGGTAAAGAGGATCAGTGCTGCACTGATCATCAAGAAAATTAGATTTTTTGCCTTCATACCTTATTTATTTGATTCTACAGTCTAAAGCACGAATTCAGAATTATGCAAATATTATTCCAGAACCTTTTATCTCTTTGAAGTCACCTCTTTTTCATATTGCTCTATGCAACCGATGAACTCTTCGCCTACAGGCACGCCGTTTTTGTAGTTGAAATAGTCGAATACGGCACCGAACGGGAGGGTCTTGGCCTCTTCGAGGAGGGCAAGTCTCTGGAAGAACTGTCCCTTGGCCTCATACTCGCGAAGCTTCGCAAGAGGCTCCAGAAGAGCGCTGAGGATGCATTTCTGAGTCGCACGAGTGCCGATGATATAGGCTCCGATACGGTTGATTGAAGCATCGAAATAGTCGAGACCGACATGCGCCCTGTCGAGACCGTCTGCACGGACAAGCTCCTTGAAAAGATCAAGGGTAGGATCGTTCATGATAGTCACATGGTCAGAATCCCAACGAACCGGACGGCTGACATGGAGCATAAGCTCGGGAACAAAGAGAAGGAGGGATGCAACCTTGTCGGCAACATTCTCGGTCGGCTCATAATGGCCGGTGTCGAGGGTATAGATAACTTTCCTGGAAGCGCAATAGCCCTCATAGAAGTCCATCGAACCGACTGTATAGCTCTCAAGGCCGATACCAAAGAGTTTCGGTTCGACGCAGCTTTTCATTCCGGGAAGATCCTCCTTGAGAATCTCATCGAGAGATGCGGCGAGAAGTTCGCGGTAATATTTCCTATTGACAGTGAGATCCTTTGATCCGTCATGAACCCAGATATTCATAATACAAGGGTCGCCTTGGGCCTTTCCCATCGCATCTGCAATCCTCCGGCAGCGCTTTGTATGCTCGATCCAGAATTCGCGGATAGCAGGATCCGGGTTGGCAAGACTGAGGTCGCCGCTCTTTGGATGAGAGAAAGAAGTCGAGTTGAAATCGAGCTTGAAATTATTAGCCTTGGCCCAATCGATCCAGCTCTTGAAATAGTCGACAGTAACCTCGTCGCGGTCAACCACTTTTCCGCCAAAATCGCCATATATCTCATGGAGATTGACACGATGGTTGCCGGCAAGAAGGGTCTTTACAAACTCAAGATCGGCCCTTACCTCGTCGATATTGCGGGCCCTGCCGGGATAGTTGCCGGTCGTCTGGATGCCACCGGAAAGGGCCTCTCCCCTTTCGAAACCAATCACATCATCGGTCTGCCAGCAATGGAGCGAAATCTGCTGTTTTTCAAGTGCTTCCACGGCCTTGTCAGTATCCACACCAAGGGCTGCGTAACGTTCTTTGGCAATCTCATACGCCTTGAGAATCTGTGCTTCTTTCATATTGCTTATCTTTTTTGTGTTACTTTTCTGATGGATAAAATGTCTTGAGTTCGGAGGACGAAGAGAGCATCGCCCGGAGCGAAGCGACATCCTTTGCGACTCCGGCAGCAATTGCTTGAATCATGATATTTCCGCATGCGGTCGCTTCCGATGGACCTGCAACGACCTTGACTCCGGCGGCATCGGCCGTCCACTGGCTCAGAAGGTCATTCCTGCTCCCTCCGCCTATGATATGAAGTGTCTCAATCTTCTTGCCGGTCAATGACCTTAAGTTCTCAAGGACCTCCGCATAACGAGCCGCGAGGCTCTCATAAATGCACCTTACTATCTGGCCGCGGGTCTCGGGAACCGGCGCCCCATGAGCCTTGCAATAATCTTTAATCGCCTTCTCCATATTATCAGGATTAGCAAACTCGGGAGCATCCGGATTGATGCGGCTTCTTCCCGGCTCTGCAGCGAGTGCCTCATCGATAAGAGTAGAGTATGAAACATCGCCCCAATTAGCCTTACAGCGCTCCAGAAGCCACATTCCGCAGATATTCTTGAGAACCCGGATAGTGCCGTCAACTCCCCCTTCGTTGGTAAAGTTGAGACGTTCCATCTCTGGAGTTATGACAGGCTTCTGAGTTTCCACTCCCATAAGAGACCATGTCCCGCTGGAAAGATAGGCAAAGTCCTCCGAAGATGCCGGAACCGAAGCGACGGCAGATGCGGTATCATGACCGGCAACGGCAATGACAGGCACCGGACCCAGGCCGGTAAGAGATTGTAACTCTGGAGAAAGAGTGCCTACTTTTTCGCCAGGATAGACGAACCTTCCGAAATGTTCCTCGCTTAGCCCGACGGCACTTAGAATCGAAGGCTCAAGTCTTCTTGTCGCCGCATTAACTATCTGAGCAGTAGTTGCTATGGTGTATTCGCAGACCATCTCTCCGGTCAGCATATAACTGATGGCATCCGGGATGAACAGTATCTTATCTGCTGCCGCCAGGGCGGAATCTTCGCTCCTTCGCATGGCATCGAACTGGAAAAGAGAATTGAAATTCATCACCTGAATCCCTGTAAGGCGATAAACTTCCGAGCGGTCAACTCTCTTAAAAAAAGCCTCAGGAGCGCCCTCGGTATAGGGATCGCGGTAGCTTCTCGGGAGACGGAGGAATTGCCCGTCCTTACCGACACAGACAAAGTCGACTCCCCATGTATCGATACCGATTGATGCAATCTCAGTCATGGATGAAGCCTTCTTAAGCCCTTCCACGATATTGCGATAAAGCTCATAAATATCCCAGTAATAACTGTTTCCAATGCGAAGAAGGTGGTTGGGGAAACGATTGACTTCTTCAAGAGAAATCCCCTCCTGAGTCACTTTCCCGAGAATCGTCCTTCCGCTTGTCGCACCGAGATCAACCGCAAAAAAACTGCCTGCCATAAAGTGTTACTTATTACATGATTATCAACAAATATACTCTTTTCATCCGAATATGGCAATATTTTTCATAACTTCGCAAGGTTTGTACTGACATACTTTTTTTATGAAAGAAATATATCTCGCAGCAGGATGTTTCTGGGGCGCCGAAAAATATCTCGGACTCATTGACGGAGTCGTCGCTACCGAAGTCGGATTTGCCAATGGAAACACCTCTGCCCCAACTTATAAGGAGGTCTATACTGACAAGACAGGATTCGCTGAAACGGTCCATGTCTCCTTCGACCCCTCTGTCCTACCACTGGAGACTCTCCTTCGCCTTTACTTCGAATCCATAGATCCTACTTCCCTAAACAAACAGGGGCACGACGAAGGGACTCGCTATCGTACAGGGATTTATTACATTGATAATAAGGACCTTCCGGTGATTTCGGAATTCATCCGGAAAGAATCTGGGAAGTTCTCTCAGCCAATCGCCGTAGAAGTCCTTCCTCTTAAGAATTTCTACCCTGCCGAGGAATACCATCAGAACTATCTCGAGAAAAATCCGGATGGCTATTGTCACCTTCCGGTTTCCCTTTTCGAATATGCATCCTCCGAGGCCGGACGGAAAAAAAGGATGTACAAGGAAGCCGAGGAAGCCATCTTTTCCCTTGTCGAGGGCGAGAGCGACGAGGTCGCCATAATGGCCGAGGTAGCCGCTGTCCTTCAGGAAAAATGCGGCTTCTTCTGGACCGGTTTTTATAGGGTCAGCGGCAACGAACTGATTCTCGGACCCTTCCAGGGGCCGGTAGCATGCCTCCATATTCCCTTCGGGAAGGGCGTATGCGGAAGTGCATGGAAAGAGAACAAGACGCTCGTTGTCCCTGATGTTGAAGAGTTTCCGGGACATATAGCCTGCAGCAGCCTTTCTAAAAGCGAAATAGTGGTCCCTATCCGCCGCAAAGGAGAAGTCTCTGCCGTCCTAGATATAGACAGCAAAGAAAGGGCGACCTTCGATTCGACGGACGCCCTTTGTCTGGAAAGGATTCTTTCAGGTATTAATCTTTGACTCCGACAAGGGTCGATTCCCCTCCCTGGCCGAGCGATTGTGTCTTCCCGATAACGTCGGTAAGCATTAGCATATTCGAGGCTACGGCTATCACCCGCTGGTTTCTTCCAGCCTCCTTGAGAGCATACCAAGTCTTGTCGCTGTCTTCTATTCCGTCAACAAAATCAACATTGGCAAAACGTTCCTTTATGCTGGAACGAAACACGCTTGTATACTGGGTGCAGAGAGTAGAAACTTCTTCCTCCAGGGATTCCTTGACATCAGCCTCCTGCATCTTCGAATAGGCTTCTTTGAACTGATCGTACTCCTGTCCCTGAATAATGGAAGTCCTGTCTTCAGCTGTATTAAGAATCCATGTATGACCGATATCCTCGGAGTCCTGCTCGAGCTCACTCGTAATATCATGGAGCTTTGTGAATTTCACACCGGAGAATAGAAGCATGCCGTCTTCAAGGGCGAACTTTATCTTCGTAAAGTCGATACCGATGGAAACCTTGTAATAGAACTTCTTGATATAGAGAATCTTCCGAATTCCTTGCTCCTTGATATTGAGAGCCTCCAGGAAGCTTGTCATGAATCCTTTGTCAGGAATCTTGTCCTTATACTCAGCGTTGGAAAGCAGGGACTCCAGTTCATCCTCCTTCACGACATAGCCCTTCTTGGAATACTCCATCTGCTCGAGCTTGAAGGTAAAGTTCACATCACCCTTGACAGCATCTGTCTGCATCCTCGTATCGAGCTTGCTCTCGAGCTCTTTGTTGCGGCTTTCGAGAAGCTCCATCTTCTCGGAGAGCAACCGCTCTTCCTCGATCTTCTTGGCGAGGGCCTCCTGCCTTTCCAGCAATGCATTCTGAATCAAGTTGTTGATCGGCCTGAAAGCAATTGCCGTAATAAGCATTGTAATGACGTTGGAGAGAATTATCGCAACAGGGGAAAGAATCCTCGGGAACATGATGAAAGCAACTACGTTGACTGCGACAAGCGCAACGCAGAGGACAATCACCGCATAGCTCCCGGAGACACTCTTCCCCGTCAGAACCTCACGGACTTTCTTTTTCAGGAAAAGTCCCATAAATCCTAGAACAGATCTTCTACGCTGCAGATAGTGCCGCCGTAGATCTTACGGATATACTCGAGACCACCGCAATATCCTTCTTCAGTATCGGTATCCGTCGTCTCTTTCGGAACAACGACGTCAAAGCCACGGAAGAAAGCGTCAGCGGAAGTGTGACGGCAGCAGCAGTCAGCCTGCCAGCCTGTGATAACTACGGTATCAACACCACGCTCCCTGAGGATGAGCTCAAGGGGTGTTTCAAAGAAAGCGCTGTATGTCTTCTTGGGGATAATATAGTCACCCTTCTGAGGCTTGAGCTCTTCGATAACCTCTGCCCCTGGAGTGCCTTCTACTGCATGGGGACCCCAAACGCGGAATTCCTTGTCGATTTCCGGAGTGTGGCTGTCATTTGCATAGAAAACAGGAATACCATTTTCACGTGCCTTCTCACAGAGTTTCTTGATAGGTTCGATAATGTGGTGGACTCTAGGCGAAGAAATTGGGCCTGTTACGAAGTCATTGAGCATGTCAACGACGATTACTGCATACTTTTTCATTTCGTTTAATAAAAAAAATAAGTTGTTGCATCCCGACTTTATGCAAAAATGGGACCTAACCGAAAAACTTTATTATGCGCCGTGGAACATATATTCCGCCTCTATATCCTTGGTAAGCTCGGTAAAGAGCCTCTCTTCGAGGTCAGAAGCTACTCTGAGAGCACGAGAGAGCCAGTCGTCGGACCAGTCGCGGAGAAGTTTCAAGGCAGCTTTAGGCGCTCTTTTTTTGCCTGCGCAAAGCCTAAGAAACTCAGCCTCCATTTCCGCCTGACTCTCCGCCATCCGCGCTTCGAAATCGAGATAGCGCGCCTTTATTATCGGAGCATAGCGGTTGTAGTTTATCATACCAAGAGCGGAGACCTTTCGGAACGTCCAGTATGCCGAGCTCTTCTGAGAGTGCTTAGTCCCGATACCATAAGCCTTCGGATAAGAGATCACCCCCTGATATAGAGGAAGATATACGCTAAGATCAGCCATTCCTTCGGCCATATAATCGACCCTTCCTATTTCTTTCGGAAGGCCCGGACGGACCTGGAGGATATGGGTATTGATCGTACGGAAGATAGATACCGGGCGGTATGGTTCCTTCGGATTGGAATGGAGGTAAGGATCGTGCTCGGTGCCGTCATAATGGGAGCGGAAAGCCTTCTTGATATCATCTACGGTAAGAGGGCGGTCGGCCGTTTGATAGACAGGGAAATTATTGACTTTCACGTCAGTCTCTACCGAAGGGGTAAACTTTTTCTGGAGATACCAGACGCGCGGGTAGTTGTAGGTCTTGTCATTCTCGCTCTCGAGGGAATAGGCCTCATGGAAATCGAATTCCCCCTCGAAAAGGTGATTTTCCCTCGCCCATTCCACCAGATCAGCGCTGGCAAGGTCATTCTCGGGATCATAATCGCGGTAGCGGCTCTGGTTGCCGGAAACAAAATATTTGTCAGAGGGCATCTTCTTGGCAAGCCAGCGGTGGCCTCCGGCGTTCTCGAGATACCAAGTCTCGTCTGCGTCCATGAAGGCGATTCCGAAGCCTTCGGCGCTGCCGTACTCCTCGATGAGGCTACCCAAGCGAAGAACTCCCTCGCGGGCGGTCTTTATATACGGCAGAATAATGTGATAGACGCAGTTTTCCGCAAGTCCGCCGAGGACGTATGGATCCAGGGCGAGAACCTTCTCACTCGAAAAAATGGTCTCCGTTGCGCTCATTGCGACTCCCCGGTCATTGAAGCCAGCTTCGCCCCAGTGATATGGAAGATCCTCCCTTTCGAGAGCGCTGAAGCCAAATCTCCTCGCAGGAAGAGGGCATCGGAAAGCGCTGTCTATCGCCACAAACTCTTTCGGCCCCTTGCCGCCGGGATAATGGACAAGCCTTGTCGCCCTGATGGATCTGGAATCATCAGAACGGGCATAAATCATGGATCCGTCAGCCATCATCTCGGAGCCGACGATAATTGTGGTGCAAGCTTCTTCGTTCATAATTGGTTACTAATTTTGGTAAAGATACTGGATTTTCACGAGAAAATGAAATCCTAATATCTTATCAGACAAGCCCCTGACTCATCATCGCATCGGCGACCTTTATGAATCCGGCAGTATTCGCTCCGCGGACATAATCGACCGTCCCGTCTGGAAGTGTCCCGTACTTGACGCAGGATGAATGGATATCCGACATTATCCTCTGGAGCTGCCTGTCCACCTCCTCCGAAGTCCAGGCTGTGCGCATCGAATTCTGGCTCATTTCAAGTCCCGAAACTGCCACTCCGCCCGCGTTGGAGGCCTTTCCGGGAGCATATAGGAGTCCTCCTTCAAGAAGGATTTTCACTGCCTCCGGGGTCGTAGGCATATTGGCTCCTTCGGCAAGAAGGACAGCTCCTCCCTTGACTATATTCTCGGCGTCCGCCGCTTCGATTTCGTTCTGGGTCGCGCAAGGAAGAGCAATATCGCAAGGAATCTTCCAAGGACGCTCCCCTTTATAATATGTAGCCGAAGGATACTTAGTCACATACTCGCTGATGCGGCCTCTCCGGATGTTCTTGAGCTGGAAAACATAGGCCATCTTCTCTTCGTCAAGACCGTCCGGATCATAGACGAAACCGTCCGAATCTGAAAGGGTCTGTACCTTAGCACCAAGTCTCATGGCCTTTTGCGCCGTATACTGGGCTACATTACCTGCCCCGGAGATATTCACTTTCATTCCTTCGAAGGAAAGGCCGCGGCTCTCGAGCATCTTGGATGCAAAATAGCAAAGTCCATAACCGGTAGCCTCCGGGCGAAGGAGGGATCCTCCCCATGAAATGCCCTTACCTGTAAGAGTACCTGTGAACTGGTCTTTCAGGCGCTTATACTGGCCGAAGAGATAACCGACCTCTCGGCCACCAACTCCAATATCGCCTGCAGGGACGTCGGTGTCGGGACCGATATGGCGGAAGAGCTCGCTCATGAAACTCTGGCAGAAGCGCATGACCTCGGTATCCGATTTGCCGCGAGGATTGAAGTCCGCACCGCCCTTGGCTCCCCCCATCGGAAGTGTTGTAAGTGCATTTTTGAAAGTCTGCTCGAAAGCAAGGAATTTCATGATGGAGAGATTCACGCTAGGATGGAAACGGATACCTCCCTTATATGGACCGATTGCCGATGAACACTGGACGCGGAAACCCCTGTTGATGTGGATTTCCCCGCGGTCATCCATCCATGGAACCCGGAAAATAATGATTCTCTCAGGCTCCACTAGCCTTTCGAGAATTTTCTCATAGATAAATTG
Source organism: uncultured Bacteroidales bacterium (assembly GCA_900318955.1). Taxonomy (GTDB): domain Bacteria; phylum Bacteroidota; class Bacteroidia; order Bacteroidales; family UBA932; genus Cryptobacteroides. The sequence continues at coordinate 1,922 of ONMJ01000026.1, read as the reverse complement.
AGGATTTTCTACTAAAAATGGCGCAACGCTTTCCACTACCGTACGAACGGCCTGATGGAACTCGCGCTCTCCGGGATTGCGGGAGACGACATCACCCATGAACCCCTCCACGAATCGTTTTGAAAACTCTTCCATATCAGGTAATAGATTGACACAACTTCTAACACCTCAAAGTTAATAAAAGAGCATAAAAAAACCTATATTTGTAAGCAAGAAAATCGTCTCCGAGCGCTTTATAAGCAATAAAGATTAGACGTATGAAAAATTATTTAGTAGCGGTACTTTGCTTTATCACGCTTTCCTATAATGGCTTAGCTCAAGAGAGAAAACCCTTTTACAGCAAAGGTTATGCGGGTGATGCCGAATTTGGAATTCTTGTCAAGAGCTATCCCTATGGGACAATCTCGACTACGCACGGATACTGCTTCGGGAAAGGCTGGTTCATCGGCCTCGGAGGAGCCTTCGAGTCAGGCTTTTACGGGAGACATTTTATGGATGAAGTTGAACCGATCCCTGAAGGCATTCCACTTGAAGGCTTCCGCCAGACAAAGTCCCCTTATGAAGGAGATATGATGATCAAAATCTACCTTGATCTGAGAAAGACATTTGATTTTGAGAACGTGCGCTTATTTGCCGATATCAAGTATGGCTCCCCTTTCAATCTTGCCAATCCCTATGGATTCGCCATCTCTTGGAATAGTCTTTCGCAACCGCCTGAGCCTTTCCGCCGGAGTTGACTGGAGTTCATATCCTTATCCGACCAAGGGAACAGACGTAATTCATCCCAAACAAATCACATTGCCCTACATCGGACTCTCATATCTTTTTTAGCATTGATTGCTCCCGAACCTCACTCGACCGCCACCGGACCTCTACTACTGTAGTTTCGTCCATGAAAACCCGCCCTCAACGTGGACGAAATGGCAAAAACCAAATCTCATCCATGAAAACCCGTCCTTTTCGTGGACGAAATGGCTTTGGGCAATCGGATGGCGATCTCTGAGGCGGCCGGGAGGTGTCGCACCGCAATTCCCTAGGTATTTGTGTGAATTTTTGACCTCGCGTCCTGTTTTCCCCGCAATTTCTGGTGTTTTCGTGGGATTTTTGACACGGCAGAATAATTGGAGCGGGCTCCGTGAGCAGTAAACTCTTGATACTTAGTTAAATGTCGAAAATAAAATAGAAATAGCAATAATAGATATACTCACCAAAGATAAATAGCCTTAGCAATCATTAGTGAATTTATTGATGGATTGGATTATTCCTTTTTCATCCACAATGACGCAGGCAACATTGTCATCTCCTGCAGGAGAGAAATAGTAGACGTTTGGATTGCTGTCACTCTGATAAATAACCCATTCTCCACGGCTTTTTTTCAGGTCAAGTTTCTGACCTACACGCAGACCTCCCTGGAGACAATCTCTACCAACTGTAAAACGGGGTGAAACAATAGTATACGGCCCGAGACAACCGTTTTCAAAACAAATATCATCACCGCTTTCCAGTTTCACTACAAATATATGCACATCAGCACATTCTCCCCAATACTCATCAAACTCTTTAACCTTACCAAAAGTTCGTTCAATGCATCTAATCGCAATTCCACGCCTTTCTTTACTCATTTTAGGACCACCATTTTCAAAGTACTTCATAGGAATGGTAGCTGGCAGACCTGTACTGAATACTCTTGCGCCAAACGGTACCTGCCCGATAGCTTGAGCCATCACAGCGAATGGAACAATAAGAAGCGACAATATGACTATGAGGCGTTTCATGTTTGGTTGGTTTTCCTGGGCCCTCGAACTATGAAGAGGGCAAAATACTTGTGATTCTCTCGTTAATAATGTAGGTGGTGGAAACGGAGGGTGTCACCCAGTTCGATGATGCCGATGTTGGTGGTGTCATCCTGATAGCAAAGCTGG
>ONMJ01000033.1 GCA_900318955.1 uncultured Bacteroidales bacterium | reverse complement strand
CTTCATCCAGCATATGCATTGCCTGGACAAGTTTTGGGTAATTCTCATTCTTTTTCATTTAACTGCAATCTGTGTCCAACTTTTGGGGTGCAGATCACAGAAGATATCCATTCAGATGTTGGCATCAACTCATCCTTCGAGAGTTCTGAGCCGATGCTTTCAAAGATAGAAGAGCTATTCAGAAGGGCACAGCTTCAGAATATGCACTCAGGCTTCGCGAGCGACTGTCCCCATCGGGAGAAACTCCCCTACACCGGTGACGGTGAAGTGGCGATGAGTGCTGTCCTCTGCAACTTCGATGCAGAGAGCTTCTATCGTAAATGGCTTGTCGATATTTATAATTCCCAGGATACTGAGAGCGGATATGTACCCAACGGGGCACCATACGAGCCGAATTGCGGAGGCGGTCCGGCATGGGGATCGGCAATTTGCATAATGCCCTGGGAGTTCTACCTCAGATACGGTGACTCCTCGGTACTGAACGTCCCCGCAATGGATGCTTGGGTAAAATACATGCTTTCTTGGCAGAAGGAGGACGGCACCATAGAGTCTCTTAGGGCGAAGCCAGGCGAGGGGAAGCCCTACTATTGGTACAATCTCGGCGACTGGTGCTCTCCGAAAGAGAATCCCTCGAATTCCCTGGTCCATACATTCTACACATGGTACTGCGCTGACATAGCAGCTAAGTCTGCCCGCGCCCTCGGGGAGAAGGATACATTCGCCGAGGAGACAGCAGATTCGCTCTGGAAGAGCTTCCATGCGGCATTTTATGATCCCTCCACCGGCTCTTATGGGCCAAACGGCAGCAATGTATTTGCCCTAAAGATGGGAGTGCCGGCCGAAAGACTCGAAAAGGTCAGGGCCGCTCTCGCGAAAGAATGCTCCGATTCTCATCTTCATACCGGCATCCTTGGGACCCGCTTCCTCTTCGAGGTCCTCTCTGAGAACGGAATGGGCTCTCTTGCACTCAAGATAATGACCCAGAAGGACTTTCCTTCTTATGGATACTGGATTGCTCAAGGTGCTGACACACTCTGGGAGCAGTGGGATGGAGGCAATTCGCACAACCACCCCATGTTTGGAGGCGGTCTGACATGGTACTATACTACACTGGCCGGTTTGAGGGCAGATCCTGATGCTCCCGGATTCAAGCACTTCACTGTCAAGCCCATCCCGGTACAGGGGTTGAAGCATGTCCGCTATAAGACAGAAACTCATTATGGTACAGTTATTTCCGAGATCGACCATAACGGATCTTCCATAAGCGTCTCTGTGACTGTACCGGAAGGGAGCACGGCTACGGTCTACTGTCCCGTTTCGGTTTCCGAGGCAGAGGCAAGACCGGACTACCCGGAATCATGGACGGTCCATGAAGTCGGCCCCGGGGAGCATGTTTTTAGAGACGGAAAAGAAATACTCCTTTCCAATCCCAAAGAGTTTATCCTTCTTTCCGACGCTATTCCTGACGCCATCCTGGAGATCCGATACTATAGCACCTACAACTTTGTTGGAAAAAGGATTGACGGATATTATGAGCCTGTCGCCCTTCTGACGAAGGAGGCGGCGGTGGCTCTGAAAAAAGTCTCGGACTATGTAAAGTCGAAGGGGTATAGGCTCAAAATCTATGATGCATACCGCCCCCAGAGGGCCGTGGACCACTTTATCCGCTGGTCGAAGGACCCGTCGGATACTCTGATGAAACGGTATTTCTATCCCGATCTTGCCAAGCCGGACCTCTTCAAGAAGGGGTACATAGCGTCCAAAAGCGGTCATTCAAGAGGATCTACGCTTGATCTTACACTCTTCGACATGGCGACTGAAAAAGAAGTCGACATGGGAGGCACCTTCGACTGGCTTGGTCCGGAGAGTCACCCAGACTACTGCGCTCCCGGCCTTGTCTTCCAAAAAGGCGGAAAGCTCACAGAGCAGCAGTTCAAAAACAGGATGATTCTCCGCGAAGCAATGGTACGGCATGGATTCGTCGCCCTAGACGAGGAATGGTGGCATTTCCGTCTCAGAAACGAGCCCTACCCCGACACTTATTTCGACTACCCCGTCAGGTGGATTAAGTAGAGAAACTTCTAGACCGAAGGCACATCGAGCTTAAGCTCAGGATGGCGCTTTGACGAGCGGAAGAAAAGAAGGGCAACTGCTACTGCTGCAATGCAGAGAGAGACGAACATCAGTTCTACATAGAGGACACCGGTCCCTGCATTTCCTTCGTTAACGCTAAGGATATTTCCTGCGGCCATCTTGAAGCTCAGAAGGCCTAGATTCTGTACCCAATAGATAAGCGAATAGGTCGTACCGAGTACTTTTTCGGGAACGACATTCGGGACCGACGGCCAGAGGGCTGCCGGAACGAGCGAGTAGCCAAATCCGAGGAACACCATGGCGAGGTATCCGTAGAAAGGAACACCTGCGGGCGCAAAAGCCAGAAGAAGATGTGCTGTGAGAGCAAGTATGGAACCAAGTATCATCCAGAAAGTTCCATGGCCTTTCTTATCCACGAGAACACCGAAAAGGGGCGAGAAAATAACAGACGAGAACGGCAGCATGGATACCATCCATCCGGCTGCGGATGCGGGAATGTCGAAACGAGGAATCAGAATCGAACCCGCGAATTTCTTAAAGGCGACAACGCTGCTATAGAAAAGCACGCAGAGAAGTGCCAGGAGCCAGAAATTGCCATTCCCGAAGACCTTCCCGACATCTGAAAGGCGGAAAGGAGCTTCGTCTGATTTCTCTTCCACCATCTCGTTGTCATGCCTTGCATCAATAGCGACGAAAACCGCCCAGAGGATGAGGCCGACAAACATTAGGATCATTCCGAATATCGCGGGGCGGGCTGTTTCTTGAAGGGTATAGACATGTCCTGCCTGCTGCACTATCAATCTCGGAGAGAGAACAAGGGCAAGTGCCGTTCCGAGGCGGGAAATCGAGAGCTGAAGTCCCATCGCAAGTGCCATCGGTCCAGTTTTGAACCACTTTGCTATCGACCTTGTCACCGTAGTCCCAGCGATCTCGCTGCCGAGCCCGAAGAACATACAGCCTACATAGGCGACTCCTACCTTGCCTCCGGTGAGGAGGGTATGGAGCACAAGACCTGCTCCTGCTACCATCATCGTAACGAAGATAGAACCGGTCACCCTGATACCCCACTTATCGAGCAGGATACCGCAGACTACAAGGCCTCCGAAGACACAGAGCACCGAATAACCACTCGTATAGAGACCGTAACCAGCTGCATCCCAGCCGAGCACCGTCATAGAAGGGTTATCGAAAAGATACGATACGCTCGAAAACATGTCGTCGAAATAGAACGACGCAAACATTGGAGCGACAAGGCAGAGGAGCGCAAGCCAAGGCAGCCAAGCGCTCTTTCTCTTTGATAATGAGCTCATTTCTATTCCTCCTTCTTGACTATATTAGGAAGTTCAAGGCCGTATCCGGACTTTTTATCCTCTTTCTTCAGAAGGACACTGAATATAAATGCGAGAACTCCGAAGGATGCAAAAACCAGCATCGGTACAAAGTAGCTGCCAGTTCCCTCGCGGAGCTTACCGATAAGAAGAGGGACAAGGCAGAGGCCGATATTCTGGACCCAGAAAATGAGGCAATAGGCAGATCCGAGGACCTTTTCATCGATAATCTTCGGGACCGAGGGCCAGAGAGCTGCAGGTACAAGCGAGAAGCTGACACCGAGGATAACGATAATAGTAAGTGCAAGGGCCTTTGACGGGAATGCCGGGAGAAGGAAGGCAAAGCAAAGGTGACATGCAAGCATTACTACCGAACCGATCATCAGCATTGTAGCGCCCTTGCCAACCCTGTCGAGGAAGCCTCCGAGAACAGGGGTAAGGACCATCGCAAGGATCGGGAAGCAGCTGAAAAGACGAGCCGCCGATGCAGCATCGATTGCGAGAGTCTCCTCGAGGAAGTTGGTCGCATACCTTTGGAACGGGAATATTGCGCTATAGTAGAGAACGCAGAGAAGGGCGACAATCCAGAACATTTTGCTCTTGAAGATAGCTCCGAGGTCGCTGACATGGAACTCATCCTCAGGGGATTTCTCCTCTGTTGCAAGGCCAGCCTCGACGAGTTGCGAGTCGAACTTGCGATCCATGACGCCGAAGATGATGAAATTGATAAGACCTATCACGAGAAGGGCGCCGCAGAAGCCGAGAGGAGCGATGATAGAGCCGCCGAAATGATTGGAGATAATCGGTGCAATCCACATGACCGCGAAGACGCCGAGGCGGGCGATAGCCATCTCCAACCCCATTGCAAGGGCCATTTCCTTACCCTTGAACCACTTTGCGAGGATCTTCGAGACATTTGTTCCCTCCATCTCGCAGCCGCAGCCGAAAATCATAAATCCGAGGGAGGCCATTTTGGCGCTGGCGGGCATTTCTGTCCACCATGAACCGAGCCACGCAGCAAACGAAGTCGTCTGGAACCAATCGGAAATACCGACAAATTTTATCGCCGCTCCAAGGACCATCAACCCTGCTGCAAGGACTCCGGAAAAGCGGACACCAAGCTTGTCGAGAATGACTCCTGCAATCAGGAGAAAACCGCAGACATTGAGAATATACTCAGATGCCGCATATGTTCCGAATACTCCACTGTTCCAGCCAAGGCTGGTCTCTACAAGGGATTTCAAAGGGGACATCACGTCGACGAACATGTAAGCGAAGAACATCATCAGCGCGACGAGGATGAGGACAGACCAGCGTGCAACCGGATTGTCGTTCATCAGTTTCTGTAATTTTTCTGCCATATCACTACTAATTAAACTTTCTGTGCAGTAAAAGAGTTGTAGACCGCTAATATAGTCAAATAAATTGACTTTCCGGCAAAATTGGCTATATTTGTGCGAACACAAATAATGATGTACAGTATACTTGATAAAGTTAACACCCCGCAGGATATTAAGGGGCTCTCTATAAAAGAACTTGAAACGCTCTGCGCCGAAATCAGAGATTACATGGTCCAATGCACCTCGAAGAACCCGGGGCATCTCGGATCATCCCTCGGATGCGTGGAACTCATTGTTGCCCTTCATTTTATTTATAATACCCCGAAGGACAAAATAGTTTTTGATGTTGGTCATCAGGCTTATGCCCATAAGATCATCACTGGCAGGAAGGAGGCATTCAAGAAACTCAGAAAGAAAGAAGGGATTTCGGGATTCCCGAAGATGGAGGAAAGCCCTTACGATGCTTTCGGGACAGGTCACTCTTCCACCTCGATTTCAGCAGCCCTCGGCCTCGCTGAGGCAGCAAAGATTCAAAAAACCGGGTCAAAGGCGGTCGCCGTAATCGGTGACGGCGCCCTCACCGGAGGTCTCGCATGGGAGGGTCTCAACAACGCCGGATCGAGCAAGGCGGATATACTCGTAATCCTGAACGACAACAACATATCCATAGACAACAATCTTGGTGCAATCCATAACTACCTGCTCAAGATAACCACGGATCCGACATATAACAAAGTCAAAAAACACGTCTGGAACGCTCTCGGAGAGGGAGGCCTCCGAAACTGGATACAAAAGAGGGTGACCGACACGAAGTCCAATCTCGTGAGAGAATCCGGAGGCGCGGTGTTCGAGTCTTTGGGATTCAGGTATTTCGGTCCCATCGACGGCAATGACCTTCCACAGCTTATAAATATTCTAGGGAAACTGAGGGACATCTCCGGTCCGAGAATCCTTCATATCCACACCACCAAGGGAAAAGGCTACGCCCCTGCCGAAGCCGACCCTACAGTCTGGCATGCTCCCGGAAAATTCGATCCGGAAACCGGAGAGAGAATAAAAACGGCATACCCCGCAGACCGGTACCAAGATGTATTCGGAGAGGTTCTTCTCGAGCTAGCCAAGATGGACGAGAAGGTCGTCGGAATCACTCCTGCCATGGCTTCTGGTTGCGGAATGAGCCTTCTCGAAAAGGAAATGCCGGAGAGATTCTTCGACGTCGGCATAGAAGAAGAGCACGCTGTCACTTTCTCAGCCGGCCTTGCAGCGGGCGGGATGAGGCCTTTCTGCAATATCTATTCTTCATTCTCCCAGAGGGCCTATGACCAGATCATCCATGACGTCGCCCTCCAGAACCTCCCGGTTGTCCTCTGCTTCGACAGGGCCGGACTCGTCGGTGAAGACGGAGCGACCCACCACGGGTGCTTCGACATGGCAGCGTACAGGAGCATTCCCAATGCTACAATTTCTTCTCCAAGGAACGAGATTGAACTGAAGAACCTCATGTACACCGGACTTCGCTCGAAGGGAGGTCCCTTCATCATCAGATACCCGAGGGGCTGTGGAGAAGGTGTCGACTGGAGACATGCCGAATATACGGAATACCTTCCCGGCGAAGGCGAGAGGCTCCTTGACGGGAAGGAAGTCGCCATACTTGCTATCGGCCATGTCGCGAACAGGGCGGTCGAAGCGGCGAGAAAGTATCAGTCCGAGCACGGGAAATCACCCGCAGTCTTCGACATGAGATTCCTCAAGCCTATTGACACGAAAATACTCGAAGAGGTCGGGAAAAACTTCCGCGCAGTAATGACAATTGAAGACGGAAGTCTCAAGGGAGGGCTCTTCTCTTCGGTAAGCGAATTTTTTGCTTCCAGAACGGATTCTCCTATTATTAAAGGTATAGGCATCCCTGATAAGTTCATAGAGCAGGACACGCAAAAGGCGGAGAGAGCAGAGTGCGGGCTCGACACCGAGAGCATTTTGACACTGTTGGAGCTGATGATGAAAAAATAATTGAAAAATTTTTGTAGTTATCAAAAAATCACCTATCTTTGCAATCCCTTTCGAGGAGGAAGGATTCGAGCATTTGCCGATATAGCTCAGTTGGCCAGAGCACGTGATTTGTAATCTCGGGGTCGTGGGTTCGAATCCCTCTATCGGCTCGAAAAGACCGGAGAAGATCCGGAAGACATATTGGGAGGTTCGCATAGTGGCAATTGCGGCGGACTGTAAATCCGCTCCCTCAGGGTTCGGTGGTTCGAGTCCACCACCTCCCACCAGATTTTCTCAAGCGGAAGTAGCTCAGTTGGTAGAGCATCAGCCTTCCAAGCTGAGGGTCGCGAGTTCGAACCTCGTTTTCCGCTCGGAAAAGCCGGTGTAGCTCAGGGGTAGAGCGCATCCTTGGTAAGGATGAGGTCATGAGTTCAAATCCCATCACCGGCTCTTTTTGGTGTAAAAAAGCAACACATTAAAAAACATAATATTATGGCAAAAGAAACATTCCAGAGAACCAAACCGCATGTCAACATCGGTACTATCGGCCACGTTGACCACGGCAAGACCACTCTCACCGCAGCTATCACCAAGGTGCTCGCAGAAAGAGTATCCGGTAACGCTGACAAGATCAAGACGTTCGATCAGATCGACAACGCTCCGGAAGAGAAGGAGCGTGGTATTACCATCAACACCGCTCACGTTGAGTACGAGACCGAAAAGCGTCACTATGCACACGTTGACTGCCCTGGTCACGCCGACTACGTGAAGAACATGGTTACCGGTGCTGCCCAGATGGACGGTGCTATCCTTGTTGTCGCTGCTACCGACGGTCCTATGCCTCAGACTCGCGAGCACATCCTTCTCGCCCGTCAGGTAAACGTTCCTAAGATCCTCGTTTTCATGAACAAGGTTGACCTTGTTGACGATGAGGAAATGCTTGATCTCGTTGAGATGGAAATCCGCGACCTTCTCGCATTCTACAAATTCGACGAGAACTGCCCTATCATCCGTGGTTCCGCTCTTGGCGCACTCAACGGTGAGAAGAAGTGGGAAGATAAGGTTATGGAGCTCATGGATGCAGTAGACGAGTACATTCCTCTTCCGGTTCGTCTTACTGACAAGGACTTCCTCATGCCTATCGAGGACATCTTCTCTATCACCGGCCGTGGTACTGTCGTTACCGGTCGTATCGAGTCCGGTACCATCCACGTCAATGACCCTGTCGAGCTCGTAGGCTTCGGCGATGAGCCTCGCACATCGGTTGTTACCGGCGTCGAGATGTTCCGTAAGCTTCTCCCTCAGGGCGAGGCTGGCGACAATGTCGGTCTTCTCCTCCGTGGTGTTGACAAGAAGGAAGTTAAGCGTGGTGAGGTCGTTGCTAAACCGAAGTCCATCACTCCGCACACGGTATTCAAGGCTCAGATCTATGTCCTCAAGAAAGAGGAAGGCGGTCGCCACACTCCGTTCCACAACCACTATCGTCCGCAGTTCTTCATCCGTACACTCGATGTTACTGGTGAGATCATGCTTCCCGAAGGAGTTGAGATGGTTATGCCTGGCGATAACGTCGAAATCACCGTCACCCTCATTACTCCAGTAGCAATGAACGAAGGTCTCCAGTTCGCTATCCGCGAGGGCGGCCGTACAGTCGGTGCAGGACAGGTTATCAAGATCGTTGAATAATCGTCAAAAATGACTACGCAGGGTGGGAATAGAACAAGGGTAGTTCAGCGGTCTCCAAAACCGTCGATGTGGGTTCGAATCCTGCTTCCCCTGCCAAGAATATCAAAGGTTACGATTTGGTAAATGTTTAACAGAAACTGAAAAGCCGCTTCCAATTTTTTCGGTTTCCATTAAAAGCAAAGATGAGAAAGTTCATTAACTATCTTAAGGAGTCTTGGACTGAACTGACGAAGAAGGTCACTTGGCCGACATGGGACAAGCTGCAGGCATCTGCAGGTCTCGTGCTCGTTGCTACGTTGATCCTCGCTGTTGTCATCTTCATAATTGACTTTGCTTTCCAGCATCTGATGGAGCTTATTTACTCATTGTAATTTGATTGTTCCCATGAGCGAGAAAAAATGGTACGTCCTCAGGACTGCCGGTACAAAAGAAAAAAAGGTCGCTGATTATCTCCAAAAGGAAGTTGAAAGGAATCGGACTCTGCAGGATACTGTGGATCAGATTCTTGTTCCCGTAAAGAAAGAGATCGTCACCAAGAACGGAAAGAGGAAAGAGGTCGACAGACTTCTCTATCCGGGTTACGTGCTCATCCATGCGGAACTCAACGCAGACCTCGAGTATATCGTACGCGGCCGTATCATTCCCGGACTCGCCGGGTTCCTCACCGAAAAGACCGGCAACGGAACCGACAAGATTCCCGTACCGATCCATGACGATGAGGCCAGAAGGATTCTCGGTCAGCAGGACGAGAACGCCGTGAGCGCGGCAGAGACCGAAGTGAACTTCACTGTCGGCGAAGCTGTCCGCATCACAGACGGACCGTTCAGCGGATTCAGCGGAACAATCGAAGAAATACTGGAAGACAGAAGCAAACTCAAGGTGATAGTAGTGATATTCGGCAGAAAGACCCTGCTCGAACTCAGCTTTACACAAGTAACTAAAGAATAACAAATCATGGCAAAAGAAGTTACCGGATTTATTAAGCTCCAAATTAAAGGCGGAGCCGCAAATCCTGCACCTCCGGTAGGACCGGCTCTCGGTTCCAAAGGCTTGAATATCATGGACTTCTGCAAGCAGTTTAATGCTCGCACACAGGATCAGGCCGGGAAGGTTCTTCCCGTTGTGATCACAGTCTTCTCTGACAAGTCTTTCTCATTCATCGTCAAGCAGCCGCCTGTGGCTGTCTCCCTCAAAGAAGCCGCTAAGATCTCCAAGGCTTCCGGAGAGCCCAACAGGAAGAAGGTCGCTTCCGTGACATGGGACCAGGTGAAAGAAATCGCTCAGGCGAAAATGGCCGATCTCAACGCGTTCACTCTCAAGTCAGCAATGACTATGGTAGCCGGAACCGCAAGGAGCATGGGCATTACCGTAGAAGGCAAATTCCCCGAGAACCTTTAAAATTGACGCATTATGAGTAAACTGACAAAAAACCAGAAAGCTGTAAAGGAAAAAATCGACAGCACAAAGCTCTACGGCCTCGATGAGGCATGCGCCCTTTTGAAGGAAATCTCCTATACAAAATTCGACGCATCGGTAGAAATCACTACCAATCTCGGTGTCGACCCTCGTAAGGCCAACCAGATGATTCGTGGCGTTGTATCCCTTCCGAACGGAACGGGTAAGGTCACCAGGGTTCTCGTACTCTGCACCCCCGACAAGGAGAATGAAGCCAAAGAAGCCGGAGCTGACTATGTAGGTCTCGACGAATACATCGAGAAGATCAAAGGCGGCTGGACTGATATCGATGTTATCATCTGTACTCCTTCCGTAATGGCAAAGGTCGGCCAGATCGGTCGTATCCTCGGTCCTCGTGGACTCATGCCGAACCCCAAAACCGGCACCGTCACCATGGACATCGCCAATGCAGTCAAGGAAGTCAAGGCCGGAAAGATCGACTTCAAGGTCGACAAGACCGGAATTATTCATGCCGCTATCGGCAAGGTCTCCTTCGCTCCCGAGAAGATCGCTGAAAATGCAAGGGCATTCGTCAGCGCAGTTCTCAAGCTGAAGCCTCAGACCCTTAAGGGCACATATTTAAAGAGCGCAACCATCTGCACTACTATGAGCCCCGCTCTCAAGTTGGACATCAAGGGATTCACCGCTACCGGTGCTGAGAAATAAAACAGGAAGATTATGAAAAAGGAAGTAAAAGCACAGGTACTTGAAGCTATTGCTGCCCAGATTCAGCAGTATCCGAATTTCTACATTACCGATATCGCCGGCCTCAACGCAGAGCAGACTTCGTCTCTCCGCCGCGAATGCTTCGAACAGGGAATCAAACTCACGGTCGTAAAGAACACCCTTTTCAAGAAGGCTCTCAAGGACCTGAACAACTCTGAGGTAGAACTCCTCTTCCCTACTCTCGAGGGCAATACCGCGATCATGTACACGGAAGCTCCCGCAGTCCCTGCAAAACTTATCAAGAAATACAACAAGGCCGGACAGGAAAAACCCGCTCTCAAAGGAGCTTATGTCCAGGAGTGCGCCTTCGTAGGAGCTGACAAAATCGAGGAACTCGTCAACATCAAGTCCCGTGAGGAACTCATCGGCGACATCGTTGCTCTCCTCCAGTCTCCTTGCCGCAATGTCATTTCCGCACTCGAAAGTGCTGGTGGCAAGCTTGCAGGCATCGTGAAGACACTCTCAGAAAAGAATAATTAACAATAACAATTTAAAAAATAAACAATTATGGCAGACATTAAAGCACTTGCAGAAGAGTTGGTTAACCTTACTGTAAAAGACGTTCAGGAACTCGCAAAGGTCCTCAAGGAAGAATATGGCATCGAGCCCGCAGCTGCAGCTGTTGCAGTCGCTGCTCCTCAGGCATCAGAGGCCCAAGGCCCCGCTGAGCAGACAGAATTCGACGTTATGCTTACCAGCGCCGGTCAGGCTAAGCTTCAGGTCATCAAGGCCGTCAAGGAAGCTGCAGGTCTCGGACTTAAGGAAGCTAAGGACCTCGTAGACAAGGCTCCTGTTGCTATCAAGGAGAAAGTCTCCAAGGCTGAAGCTGAGGCGCTCAAGGCAGCTCTCGAAGAGGCTGGCGCCGAGGTTGAAATCAAGTAATTTCAACAGCTTCCCCTGGATGGGAACAAAATCAGGTTTAGAGCCCAAAGTAGGCTCTAAACCTTTTTCCGTATAAAAATTTTCTCCAAATAGCGAAGGCAAGAACCAATGTCAAAAAAGACTAACAGCAAGCGTATAAATTTCGCAACGTCCAAGATCCTGGATTATCCTGACCTTCTCGAGGTTCAGCTGAGGTCCTTTAAGGACTTTTTCCAGCTTGAGACCACTCCTGAAAACAGGAAGGAGGAAGGCCTTTACCAGGTTTTCAAGGAAATTTTCCCGATCGAGGATACGAGGAACAACTACAAGCTTGAGTTCATCGATTACTTCATCGATCCTCCCCAGTACTCGATCGAAGAGTGTCTTGAAAGAGGGCTTACTTACAATGTTCCTCTGAAGGCTAAACTTCGCCTTTCATGCACTGACCCCGACCACGAGGATTTCGACACCATCGTCTCTGACGTGTACCTTGGAAATATCCCGTACATGACTCCGGGCGGTACGTTCGTTATCAACGGATCGGAGCGCATTATCGTGTCACAGCTTCATCGCTCTCCGGGCGTTTTCTTCGACCAGAGCATGCATGCGAACGGAACGAAACTCTATTCTGCCCGTATCATCCCCTTCAAGGGATCATGGATCGAGTTCGCTACAGACATCAACAATGTCATGTACGCCTACATCGACCGCAAGAAGAAGCTCCCTGTCACAACCCTTCTCCGCGCCATCGGCTACAACGGAGACAAGGATATCATTGACATCTTCGGTCTCGCCGATGAGATCGAGGTGACACCCGAAGCCCTCAAGGAGAATGAAGGCAGGAAATTCGCGGCTAAGGTCCTCAAGACCTGGACCGAGGATTTCGAAGATGAGGACACGGGTGAGGTAATTCCTATCGAGCGTACCGTTCCTATCGTCGAAAGAGGCGAAATCCTCAACGACGAGACCATCGCAAGAATCACGGAAACTGAGGTCAAGACCATTCTTCTCCAGAAGGATGAGGCCAATTCCGCTGATTATGCCATCATCTACAACACGCTCCAGAAGGATCCTACCAACACGGAAATTGAAGCCGTCAACTACATCTACAAGCAGCTCCGTAATTCGGAACCGCCGGATGAGACGACGGCAAGAGACGTTATCGACAAGCTCTTCTTCTCGGAGAAGAGGTATGACCTCGGAGAGGTCGGAAGATACCGTCTCAACAAGAAGCTCTCCCTGACCACAGACGCGTCAGTGAGGGTTCTCACAAATACCGACATCATCGAGATTATCAAGTATCTCATTCAGCTCATCAACTCGAAGGCGACCGTAGACGATATCGACCACCTGTCTAACCGTCGCGTGAGAACTGTAGGCGAGCAGCTCGCCAACCAGTTCAGCGTAGGTCTCTCCAGAATGGCAAGGACCATCCGCGAGAAGATGAATGTCCGCGACAGCGAGCAGTTCAGCCCGGTAGACCTGATCAACGCGAAGACTCTCTCTTCCGTTATCAATTCGTTCTTCGGCACGAGCCAGCTCTCCCAGTTCATGGACCAGACCAACCCCCTCGCGGAGATTACCCACAAGAGGCGTCTTTCCGCTCTCGGTCCGGGAGGTCTTTCCAGGGACAGGGCCGGATTCGAGGTTCGAGACGTCCACTACACCCACTATGGCCGCCTCTGCCCTATCGAGTCTCCTGAAGGCCCGAACATCGGTCTTATCTCCTCTCTCTGCGTCTATGCGCGTATCAATGGCCTCGGTTTCATCGAGACCCCTTACCGCAAGGTAAATGGAGGAAAGGTCGATCTCTCTGATGAAGGATGGAAATACATGAGCGCAGAGGAGGAAGAGAACCAGCTCGTCTCCCTCGCAAATGTCAAGATGTCGGACGACGGTGAAATCGAGGATGACCGCATCCAGTGCCGTCTCGAGGCAGATTTCCCTGTCGTAACCAAGGAAGAGGTCAACTATATGGATGTCGCTCCGAACCAGATGGCTTCGGTCGCTGCATCCCTGATTCCGTTCCTCGAGCACGACGACGCCCACCGCGCCCTCATGGGAGCGAACATGATGCGTCAGGCCGTGCCTCTTCTCACTCCGGAAGCACCTATAGTAGGTACAGGTCTGGAAGAGAGGGTTTGTATCGATTCAAGGACCCAGATCATCGCCGCCCGCAAGGGTGTCGTGACCTATGTCGACGCCAACGAGATCCGTATCAAATACGACAGGTCAGCCGACGAGCAGTTTGTCAGCTTCTCTCCCGAGGAGACTGTCTACAAACTCCCTATCTGCCGCAAGACCAACCAGAATACTACCATTACCCTCAAACCTATTGTCCGCAAGGGTGACAAGGTCGAAAAGGGCCAGGTGATTACTGAAGGTTATGCTACAGAAAACGGCGAGCTTGCACTCGGAAGGAACCTCATGGTAGCGTTCATGCCTTGGAAGGGTTACAACTACGAGGATGCTATCGTCCTTTCTGAGGAAATGGTCAAATCCGACGCTCTCACTTCAATCCATGTCGAGGAGTACCTCACCGAAGTCCGCGAGACAAAGCGCGGATACGAGGAGCTCACCTCTGACATCCCGAATGTCAGCGAGGAAGCCACCAAGGACCTCAATCCTGAAAACGGTATTATCCGTGTCGGCGCCCATATTGAACCGGGCGACATAATGATTGGAAAGATTACTCCGAAGGGAGAAAGCGATCCTTCCCCTGAAGAGAAGCTCCTCAAGGCCATCTTCGGCGACAAGGCCGGCGATGTCAAGGACGCTTCCCTCAAGGCAAATCCTTCCCTCGACGGAACTGTGATCAAGACTGCCCTTTACTCCAAGGTCTCTTCTACCGGAAGAAAGTCAAAACTCGACCAGAAGGCCCGTCTCGAAATGAAGCAGGCAGAGTTCGATGCGGCTGCTGAGAAGCTCCGCGCCGGATTCATCTCCAAGCTTGCAGAGAAGGTCCTTGGAAAGAAGAGCTCAGGCGTAAGCGACTTCTACGGAGTCGAAATCGTCCCTAAGGGCAAGGAATTCACAATGCAGATACTTGAAGGAATCGACTACATGAACGTCAATTCCAACAAGTGGACTTCGGACAAGAAGGTGAATGAACTCGTCCGCGAACTGATCAACAACTACTGCATCGCCTACAAGGAAGCCGAGACCCGCTCCAAGAGGGAACTCGACAAGATCAAAGTCGGCGACGAACTCCCCAACGGAGTCATGCAGATGGCAAAGGTCTACATCGCAAGGAAGAGAAAGATCACCGTCGGTGACAAGATGGCAGGACGCCATGGAAACAAGGGTATCGTTGCGAAGATCGTTCGCAGGGAGGATATGCCGTTCCTCGAGGACGGAACTCCTGTAGACATCGTACTGAACCCTCTCGGCGTGCCTTCACGTATGAACCTCGGCCAGATTTACGAAACCGTCCTCGGTTGGGCGGGCGCAAAACTCGGCCTCAAGTTCTCCACCCCTATCTTCGACGGAGCTTCAATAGACGAAATCTGTGACTACACCGATAAGGCGGGCGTTCCGAGATTCGGAAAGACCTGGCTGAGGGACGGCGGCACCGGCGACACATTCGACCAGCCCGCAACGGTAGGCGTGATCTACATGATCAAGCTCGGCCACATGGTCGACGACAAGATGCATGCAAGATCCATCGGTCCTTACTCTCTCATCACTCAGCAGCCTCTCGGAGGAAAGGCTCAGTTCGGAGGCCAGAGGTTTGGAGAAATGGAGGTTTGGGCACTCGAAGCATTCGGCGCTGCAAACGTCCTCCAGGAGATCCTTACCGTCAAGTCCGACGATGTAGCAGGTAGGTCCAAGACCTATGAGGCCATCGTCAAGGGCGACCCGATGCCTACTCCCGGAATACCCGAATCCCTCAACGTGCTCCTGCACGAGCTCAGGGGTCTCGGACTCAAAGTCACATTGGATTAATTTGACATCATAAGGAATATGCCTACTTTCAACAACAAGGATACAAAAGTAAAGAGCAATTTCTCGAGGATTAGCATCTCACTCGCATCACCTGAGGACATTACAGCGAGATCCTGCGGAGAGGTCCTGAAGCCGGAAACGGTCAATTACAGGACCTACAAACCGGAGCGCGACGGCCTCTTCTGCGAGAAGATTTTCGGTCCTACGAGGGACTATGAGTGCTATTGCGGCAAGTACAAGAGGATCCGCTACCGCGGAATCGTCTGCGACCGCTGTGGTGTCGAAGTCACCGAGAAGAAGGTCAGAAGGGAGCGTATGGGTCACATCACCCTTACCGTTCCTGTTGCGCACATCTGGTATTTCAAGAGCGCGCCTAACAAGATTTCCGCCCTCCTCGGAATCCCGTCCAAGAAACTCGAGTCCGTTATCTACTACGAGAAGTATATCGTCATCAAGGAAGGCGCCGCCAACGACAAGCTTTCCGAGGACATGCCCCAGATCGCCAAGTACGACCTCCTTTCAGAGGATGAGTACCAGACCATCATGGACAGGCTCCCGGACAACTACAGCCTTTCCGACGACGATCCTGCGAAGTTCATCGCCAAGATGGGTGCAGAAGGCATCTACGACCTCCTCAAGGAGATCGATGTCGACGAACTCGGAAGGCAGCTTCGTCAGCAGATGAGGGTCGAATCCTCCCAGCAGAGGAAAAACGACATCCTCAAGCGTCTTACCGTAGTCAAGTGGTTCCAGGAGTCAAAGGAAGTCAACCGTCCCGAGTGGATGATTATGAAGGTCATCCCCGTCACTCCTCCTGATCTTCGCCCTCTCGTACCCCTCGACGGCGGCCGTTTCGCAACGTCCGACCTCAACGACCTGTACCGCAGGGTTATTATCAGGAACAACAGACTCAAGAAACTCATCGAGATCAAGGCTCCGGAAGTCATCCTTCGAAACGAGAAGAGAATGCTTCAGGAAGCCGTAGATTCACTTTTCGATAACTCCAAGAAGTCCAGCGCGGTCAAGAGCGAGTCCAACAGGGCTCTTAAGTCTCTCTCCGATTCCCTCAAGGGAAAGCAGGGACGCTTCCGCCAGAACCTCCTTGGAAAGAGGGTCGACTACTCCGCACGTTCGGTCATCGTCGTCGGTCCGGAACTCAACATGCATGAGTGCGGACTTCCGAAATTCATGGCTGCAGAGCTTTACAAGCCGTTCATTATCCGTAAACTCATCGAGCGCGGCATCGTGAAGACTGTAAAGAGCGCGAAGAAAATCGTCGATCGTCGCGAGCCCGTCATCTGGGAAATCCTCGAAAATGTGATGAAGGGACATCCGGTGCTCCTCAACCGAGCTCCTACCCTCCACCGTCTCGGTATCCAGGCGTTCCAGCCGAGGATGATCGAAGGAAAGGCCATCCAGCTCCACCCTCTCGCTTGTACGGCATTCAACGCCGACTTCGACGGTGACCAGATGGCTGTCCACCTACCTCTCGGCAACGCCGCGATCATGGAAGCTCAGCTTCTCATGCTCGGATCCCAGAACATCCTCAACCCGGCCAACGGAAGCCCTATCACGGTGCCTTCCCAGGATATGGTCCTCGGTCTTTACTATATCACTAAAGTAAGACCCGGAGCAAAGGGTGAAGGAATGTCATTCTATGGTCCCGAAGAAGTAATCATAGCTCTCAACGAAAAGGTCATCGACCTCCACACGAAGATCAACGTCAGACTCGCTGTCGACAAGCAGGATGCCACCAAGGGCTTCCATATGGTCGAAACGACTCCGGGAAGAATCATCGTCAACCAGTTCGTTCCTGAAGAGGTTCCCTATGTCAACGAAGTCCTAGGAAAGAAGGCGCTCCGCAAGATTATTACCAACGTAATCAAATCTACCGGTGTGACCCGTACCGCCCAGTTCCTCGACGACATCAAGAATCTCGGTTACGACCAGGCGTTCCGCGCAGGTATCTCCTTCAACCTCGGAGACGTCCTTATCCCTCAGGAGAAGGCCGCCCTTATCGAAGAGGGATACAAGGAAGTGGAGAGCATCAAGATGAACTACGCAATGGGTTTCATCACGAACAACGAGCGTTACAACAAGGTCATCGACCTCTGGACTGCTACGGACAACAAGCTTACAAGCATCGTCGAAAAGCAGATTTCCGCAGACCAGCAGGGATTCAACCCTGTATACATGATGCTCGACTCGGGAGCCCGCGGATCAACCCAGCAGATCAAACAGCTCTGCGGAATGCGAGGCCTTATGGCAAAGCCGCAGAAGTCAGGAGCTGCCGGAGCTGAGATTATCGAGAACCCTATCGTCTCCAACCTTAAGGAAGGTATGACGGTGCTCGAATACTTCATCTCGACCCACGGTGCCCGTAAGGGTCTTGCCGATACCGCCCTCAAGACTGCGGATGCAGGTTACCTGACCCGTCGTCTCGTGGACGTCTCTCACGACGTCATCATCACTGAAGAGGACTGCGGCACCCTCAGGGGCCTTATTGCTACAGCTATCAAGAACAAGGACGAAGTCGTCGAGTCTCTCGGAGAGAGAATTCTCGGCCGTACTTCCGTCCATGATATCTTCAACCCTCTCACCGGAGAGCTTATCATCTCCGCAGGAGAGGAAATCAGGGAAGACACAGCAAACCTCATCGACTCACTCCCTATCGAGCAGGTCGAAATCCGTTCGGTTCTCACCTGCGAGTCCCGCAAGGGCGTCTGCGCCAAGTGCTACGGCCGCAACCTTGCAACCAGCCGCATGGTAGAAAAGGGTGAGGTTGTCGGTGTCATCGCTGCCCAGTCCATCGGTGAGCCTGGTACACAGCTTACTCTCCGTACTTTCCACGTCGGAGGTACCGCTTCCAGTGCAGCAGCCGACTCTTCAATCGAGTCCAAGTACAACGGAAAACTCGCATTCGAAGAGCTCAGGACCATCCAGAGAGAGGATAGTGACGGTTCTGTCAAGGACGTCGTAGTCAGCCGAATGACTGAAGTACGCATCCTCGACGAGAACACCGGCATCACCTACTCCCAGTATGATGTACCCTATGGCTCAACCCTCTATTTCAAGGACGGCGACAAGGTCAGCAAGGGCGATCTCATCTGCGAATGGGATCCATACAACGCTACCACAATAGTCGAGAACGCCGGTATAGTAGGTTTCGAGAACATGATCGAAGGCCAGACTTTCCGTGAGGAAAGCGCCGACGAGTTCTCGATGAGCAAGGACAAGGTCATCATCGAGTCCCGCGACAAGAGCAAGAACCCGTCAATCGTCGTCTCAGACGAATCCGGAAATGTCCTCAGGCAGTATAACCTCCCTGTAGGCGCCCATGTCATGGTCAGCGACGGTGACAAGGTCAAAGTCGGAGATATCATCATCAAGATCCCTCGTGCAATCGGAAAATCAAGCGATATCACAGGAGGTCTCCCGAGAGTTACCGAACTCTTCGAGGCCCGAAATCCTTCGAACCCTGCCATCATCTCCGAGATTAATGGAGAAGTCATCATGGGCAAGGTCAAGAGGGGCAACCGCGAGATTGTCGTCAAGAACAAGGCCGGCGTTGAAAAGCACTACCTCGTTCCTATGACCAAGCAGATTCTCGTCCAGGAGAACGACTACGTCAAGGCCGGAACAAGGCTTTCCGACGGCGGAACCTCTCCTACCGATATCCTCAACGTCCTCGGACCGGTCAAGGCTCAGGAATATATCGTCAACGAAATCCAGGCAGTCTACCGTCTCCAGGGTGTTAAGATCAACGATAAGCACTTCGAGATTATTGTACGCCAGATGATGCGCAAGGTCCAGATCAACGACCCGGGCGACACCGAATTCCTCCAGGAAGAACTTGTCGACAAGTGGGAGTTCATGGACCGCAACGACGCGATCTACGGCAAATTCTATGTCGAAGATCCCGGCGACAGCGTTAAGTTCGAGATTGGAGACATCATCGGAGCCCGCGACCTCCGCAGCGAGAACGCCTCGCTCGAGAGACAGGGCATGAAGATGATTGTCGCCCGCGAGGCCAAGCCCGCAACGGCAGGCCAGGTCCTCCAGGGAATCACGAGGGCTGCACTCAAGACCGGCTCCTTCATCTCCGCCGCCTCCTTCCAGGAGACAACGAAGGTGCTCAGCGAAGCCGCTATCCGCGCCCGCGTCGACAACCTCGAAGGCCTCAAGGAGAACGTCATCTGCGGCCATCTCATCCCGGCCGGTACCGGTCTGAAGGAATACCAGGACATCGTGGTAACCAACACATCCGAAGCCGCCGCCCAGATGAGCGAGTTGTAGCGAGATCTACAATTTTTTGCATTGCCGGCCTGTCCAATTATGGATAGGCCGGTTTTTTTTGTTAAATTGCACTGATAACACTTCGTGCAATGAAAAATGCAACTATTATTTTTTCAATACTTCTTTTATTCTCGTGTGGAAATCGTGACCATCTTGCTCTAAATGATATAAGAAGTCTGGTATCAGAAAGACCTGATAGCGCCCTCTCCGCTCTGGAAGCGATGGATACCTCTCGCCTTTGTTCGCCGGCTATGAGGGCAGAGTATCATCTTCTTCTTGCGATGGCTCTGGACAAATGTTACATTGATACAACGGATGTATCCATTATAACGCCTGCTGTAAGATGGTTCAGCAAACACGGGGGCATCGAAGACAGAATCAGAGCCCTCTATTATCTCGGAAGGATTCAGCATAACGCCGGAAACTACCGGGATGCCATTGTTTCATATACGGAGGCCGTGCAATTTTTTGAGGACTGCAGCGATTTTGTCCTTCTTGGACAAGTTGAAATGGGTATTGCAGATGCATACGGTAAGACGTATGACGATAATCAGGACCTGGAGCATGTGGAACTGGCGAGAAAGTTTTTCATTAGAAGCGAAGTACAAAAGTATATTGACTACTCTCTCTACCGTAAGGCGCAGAGCCTCTGTAACCTCTCAAGAAGAGAAGAAGCTCTCGCTCTTTATGACTCGCTCCTTAGCTCGAGTAAGACAGACAGCATAATTGTAACAAACTCATTATCAAAGAAATCACTTGTGCTTACTCAATTGGGTGACACCGACTACAGAGGGCATATTGACCTTTTTGAGAAGGCTCTCGGTTATGGCGGAAAACCTACCGTGAACCAATGGTGCGCTTATGCTTTCAATCTGTATATGATCGGTGAAAAGGATAAAGCAGAGGCCATCCTCCAGTCAATGGAAAAAGGGGATGGAACGGCAAGACTTGAATCTCAATTATGGAGGTGTCGTATTGCTGAGAAAGACGGGGACTATAAAACTGCATACCAGTATTTGGAATCGACGCTGACAAGACAGAATGATATAGTATACAAGACCCTGGAGAATTCCCTTTCCAAGACTACAAGAGACTATTTCAAGACCAAGGAAGCTCAGTTCAAGGCTATTGCGGATAAAAGAAAGTATGCTCTGATAGGTACAACTCTCGCCCTGTTTTTATTAATCTATGTTCTCGGAATCCTTTTCAATAATCATCTCAAGAAAGAGAAAGAGGAAAGGATGAGGATGGCAATGGTGTTGGAAGATATTAAAAACAATAAGCCAGCGTCAGAAGACATGAAACAATTCTACCTTTCTCTCTTCAAAGATCAGCTAAAAGACCTTGCAGCGGCATGCGAACAGTATGAGTTTGTAAAATTAAACAAGAGTCTTTCTGGAAAGGAGGAACTTGCCGCAATTGAAAAAATCATGGACACAATCGAGGGAAACTCCGAAAAACAGGGATTGTTCGAAAAGCACATTGACAAGTTCTTCAACAATATCATGACCTCTTTCCGGGAGGATTTCCCACATCTGAAGAACCACGACTATGTTCTATTCAGTCATCAAATTGCCGGATTCAGCGGGAGCACTTCCTCCTGGCTGCTGCGCTGTTCTCCCGGTGTTGTCTACACCAGAAAAAACAGACTGAAGAAAACTATAATGGAGTCGGTGTCTCCAAGAAAGGAAGAATACTTGTCGTTCCTTTTATAAACAACTGATAATCAAAGAGTTACTCGCACCTTACAAACCTAAATTGTAACAATCTGATAATCAGCTGGTTAAGTAGACTGTAAGACGATTTTGTCTTACAGTTTTTATATCTTATTGATTATCAGGTATTTATCCCCTCCTCGGCAACCCGTTTTGTAAGACTGGAAATCATTGTTTTAAAGAAAAATGAGAGTATATTAGACGCGTCATTTTCAACAAAGTTATGGGAAGCGTCATGGCCGTCGTCAAAGCTGACGGGGAGATTCTCCAGCAGAACGATTTTCAGCCTTACGGTGAAAAAATCCCCGATAGCGACCACCTTTCAGGAAATAATAACTACCTTTATTGCGGAAAGGAGTTCCAATCGTTCTTTGACTTACCCTTCTATGACAGCGGGGCGCGGTTCCAGCGAAACGACGGCATCTTCCTCTCGATCGATCCCCTCGCGGAAAAGTACTACGGCATCTCGCCCTATGCCTACTGCGCAGGGAATCCGGTGAACAGGGTGGATCCAGACGGGAGAGACGATTGGACTATTAATCCTTCAGGGAAAGTGGTTTGGCTACAAGAAAATAACAAAAGCATTTTATACGCAGTTGATTCAAAAGGAATATCAACAGGGGAAAAAATAGTTTTGTCTTCTGATAGAAGTCTCAAAGATTTATCAAGAAATGTTGAAGTGGGGAGTCCAAATTATACGACAGCCTCTTCCGCGGACCTCAAAGAGATGAATAAACTTTTTTACTTTTTATCAGAGAACTCCAATGTAGAATGGGCTATTCGGTGAATGCATGGAACTTGATTCTATGGGATTCCCGGATTACGATAAAACAAGCAAAACATCAAAGACATATTCGGACTCTGATTGGGAGCACATAAAGAATAATCCTCAAAATAAAGCATCTGTTTTTAAGGTATACTTCCCTATATCACATCACCAGTACACGATTAATATAAAAGGGTTTCGCAAAGATGACAAGATTTCTAAATAAAATACTAGTGGTTATATTTGTTTTTTTAATAGCAGCCTCGTGCTCTGATAAGACAGATGTCTTCCTGTCCACAGAATTAGAGAAACTTATCTCCACTTATGCTGACTCTGTATATGCTCAAGATGAAGGGAAAATCATTCATGTCTTCTGTGAGAAATGGGCAGAAGATACAACCATCACTTTGATGAATATCTATGATGGCCAATTAATAGTAAACTCAAACACCAAAAAAGCAGGGTACGCATTATTGCAAGACATCCCAATAGTTGTCTATTTCTCTGGGATTGACTTGAAGGATAATAATCTTATAAACACCAACGCTCTAAAAAAATCATTACCGGGCTTAACGCGACCGAAAGACTCGTGTACAATTAGATCCTCCAAAAGAGAGTACCGACTCATAAACGGTTCATTTATTCAAAAAGAGATTTTTCTCCCGAAGAAATTTGCTAGCGGAGAATTCATTGAACTGTTTAAAAGAAGGAGAGGAAAAGATAGCGAGTATTTACTCCTATGTTCAAGTCCAAATTGTTTTGTCTTTAATGTCCCTCTCATGCAGTTTTCCATTCAGGGAGAATGGGAGGAACATAACGATACGGTCTCGCTCCTGATGCGTACTCTCATGAGGGGCAATGAAATAAAACGAGTGAATAATGATTCTGTATATGATTATATCAATATGCTAATACCCGAATTATTAATAAGAGACGGAGAACTCTTGCAAGAGCCCGACAATGATATTTTTTCAAATATGGAAAATCCGTCCGAGGCTTTAGGATCAACTTTTATTAAACAATACTAAATCCCTGACGGTGATACCGGGGCTCAATCTCCTCATTATAATGCAGGAGAAGCATCTGGATCTAAACTAAAACAACATCACTATTATGGAAAAGATTAAGCCGTATGTAATCAAAGAAATCACGAACCTAAGATATCACATGTTCCTTGAAATTGATCATTTTAGCGACTTAATTCCTTTTATCAAGAAGATGGGATCTTCTGTGTGGCTATTAGAAAGACGAAAATACCAACATGTGTGGGAATCCTTGAAAGGAGAGTCTTCTCTCATAAATATTGCTCCTGGCGAACTGATTCGCAATATGAGCTATGAGAGCTTTTTTACTAATCATGCCTTTCTTTCGTTGCTAGATAATTGGAAGAAAGATCTTCACATAGTTCTAACGAACAAGATACCTCCTTACTACTTAGATAGTTCTCGGGAGAATGATCCTTCGTGGCCTTTCCTATTATCAGAGAAACTGAATTATCTTGCAGAACTATATATTCCTGGAACATTGGATTATGGATGGATTATCAGTCCCTCGAAGGATATTTTAGAATCTCTAGCAAGGATGTATGGTTTTTCTGGGAACCCGGAAATATAATACTATATTCAAGCCCTTCTCTGATGAGATCATTTAATAAGATTCATCAAATCCCAAATAATGTAAAAAAATATGGAAATGATCAATAACAATTAATATCTTTTTAATGGAACAAAGAGCCAACATAAGGCATTTACTCTATATGATAGTTATCGTATCTATTACCTGCCTAGGTAATACTTCTTGCACTTTTAAACTCGCTAATATTATCTTAGATAAGTATTACGAAAGGAAAGATGTACAGATATCATATGTAAATGATTCTACAATTAAGTATTATCTTCCAAAAGTTGAAGAAGAAAAACGGATATATAGATACTATTGGTTTTGCTATTTTCTTACATCAACTGATGATGGTTCATTATTCCGGGAAGGTATAGAGGGTATAGACTTCCCTTTTTATAAGGGAAATGATTCTTGGCCGAAAATCCAAATATCTCTTCCAAAAATAAAAGGCGATTGTTATTATAATCTGTCTTCGAACATCATCTGTCGCCAGTTCAAATTGGGTTGTGGTGATGAAATAATTATATCTTCGGAAAGATATAGGGGACATCCTACTGAGACAGACTCTCTTCAACTCATAAGCATTAGCGATATAAGAGTTGGAGACCAAGAGGACAAAGATTACTTTATAGGTCATCTACTTCCTAAAATAGAACAAGGAAACTGGCCCTCTGGTTATAGGCTTTTAGTCCTAACTGGAGATATAGCCAATATATATATCAAAGCAAAGCAAAGCAATAACGCCTTGATGTATTTGAACAAGATTCTGTCTGGATGCAAAGCTTCAGATAAAGCTCTGTCGATACGGAATAAACTGATAGAATCTGGCCACGTGCCTCTTGGAAGAAGCAAGGATGATTTTTATTATACCACTACTAGGATTGATAAAACGCGTATTCTTTTTGAAGAAAAAATACAAGATAGAGAAATGGACAGCTTAAAATTCATCCAGAATTACCCAAAACATATAAAAATCAAATTAATCATTCCTTATGGCTTCAAATCTGTGGATTTCTTCTGTGATGATCGCCGTTTTGTGTATAAAGGAAGAGATCAGATACTTGTAAAAACCAATACAGAACATGGAGATAGTTTTAATTATCAATCATCTACCCAAACTGTGAGGATTAAGTCAGTGCAACGTGTAGAAGAAGGTGAAAACTCATATAATCCTTATGGGGGTTTACAAAGATGGTATCCTTACTACAATTATTGGGATAAGGTGGTTTGTATCAGGGGTGAGGATGTCGATGTTTTCATCCGCTCGCGCTCTGAATCTCGGGTTATGAAAATGTTGGAAATTGTATTATCTGGCTGTGATCTGAACGCTTTAGGAGGAACGCCTGAAACGATTATCAAAGAGTTGAAGAATAATACTGGGATTCAGAATGAGACGGAATGGGAGAATTGGGAAATTTGAAATTAAAACACAAAAACTTGCTATTGATTTATCTCTAAACAACAGCCTCGACTGACCATACCCAACCAAAAGTATAAATCAATAATAGTCTCTTTTTAAACCATATTATCATGAAAAGAATATTTGTATTTGTTTTATTCGCATCATTATGTTTATTATACCAAACCGGATTTGCCCAGGAAAGAGCAACCGACGGCGGCAAGTGGAGGGCGGAGGCTTCCGCCGGCATGATCTATTCGGACACCCTAAAGGTCGCGAGTGGACAATTGAATTTATACAGACAAGTATCTGACGCCGTATCTCTCGGCATCGGAGCCGGTTACTTCAAGGCATTTTACATAAGTGCCAACGCAGACTTCAAATGCTTCAACATTGGAAGATCTTTCGTCTCCACAGAGTTACAATGCCGATTCGAGCCTCATAAAAACAACATCCATGCAATAAGATTAGCAGCCAGGCCAAAGATTACCATCCCTTTCACGCAATCTTTGGCAGGAATCGCCGGTTTTGATGCTGTCCGGTATTCATGTAACACCAAATCCATTCAATTCTCGAAATCCTCTTTCTCCTATTTAGATAATATACTGATTGGCTTGGCTGTGTCGTTCTGACTTTGTCCCAAGGTCTTTAAGATTCGAAATATTTATAAAGACGCTTACGAAAAAAATCGGGGCGAAGATCATAGCGTAGGTAATAAAAGATAGATAGTATGAATAATAAAGGTCTTGTGCCTAATACCTCTTATGATGATTATGTTTTAGGTGCTAACATAAACCAATATCTATATCGGGAGCATTGGAAAGAGCGATTTACTATTGATGATGAAGTTAATGATTTATTTTCTTTTAAAGAAGGTATAAGAGTCTGGTGTGACATTGATGGAACAATAATTACTATTGACTGCTATACCTCATGCGTGTATAATGGAATTGAATTGATAGGTATGAGATACTCCGTTTTTCTAGAGATGATTCAAGAGAAACCATATAAAGAAGATATTATTTATTTAATGGATCATAAGAACTATCATGTATATGATTTTGATAAAAGTGGTTTACAGGTTTGGACCTGGAGGAATAAGATTCGTCAGATTCTAATATCACAATCTGTAGAAGATTAATGAATTTCCTTATCGGCTTCATCTGTAGGGACAAATACATTATCAAGATAAAACTGGCAAATACATTTATAAGAACGGTAAGTTTTATGCAAAGAATCTCAAAACTGGAGAATATTCTGATTTGGCTCCAAGACGAATTAACAAAAAACTATCAAAGCCCGAAGTTCAAAGAGCAATTGAAAAAGGGAATAGATATCTTGGAGAATAAGCCTCTTTGTGTTTGTGCTAATACATCTTTTATTAACTATATTGACACAATAGAATTAAGCAAGTGTTCTTTGAAGTCTTTAATGACCAAAGAGCTGAAACAGTTGTTGATATCAAGAATTATTTATTCTAAAAAGTATAATTGTTATACTTACGAACCATTGATCGAACAATTTGGGAAGTTTTATGAAGACCCTGTTGCGAATGAGTGGTCAAACAATCGTGTTTATTTTAGTCAAAAGGAATCAAATCATTTAAATACTGTTGCCGCATTAGCATTTGCAATAGGTCTTATAGAACCTTTATATGATAAATCGCGAAAATCGTTTACAATTCTATTCTATTATGCGATCGATGAATATAATTCTCCTAACGTTACGTTCTATTGTAACAGGAAAGGTATTGAGGATGTCATAGACAAAAACAATTTGGAATCATATCAGGATCCGCTTTTATATATTACCATCCGAAAACCTTGATGGCAAGCTTCTTCAACTTGACCGCAACTGTTTGATCCCCTCCGAAACTTTGAGATAAAATATAATCTTCTTAATTTAGCATCATAAGTTCAGATACATCGGTTCTTTGATATATTCGGAAGCGTACGGGTGATTGCGACGGCCAGGAACAGCCGGGGCAGAAGCCATTACCATCGGGACAAAATCCGCCGAGGTTGGTCTCATGCTAATGGGCAATTCCACAGCCAACAAAAGTGCCGGGTATGAACATGGGAATGAATCGACTTCAGTAAAAGGGAATTATTTAAACATTCCTGACCCAAAGAATGCTGGTCGTTCAAAAGGAGGATCCATAAATATCAGAATATCAAAAAAGGCGATCGATGATAATAAATAATGATAATATAGCCGTCTTCACATCAAAACAAATATTAGAAGGCGATCCTATAATGAGGGTTTATTGTAATAAAGATGATTTCACGTTAGAGTTCTATCCCGATAAAGATTTCAATCAAGAGGATTTACGTGTTATTTCATTACGACAGGCCTTCTCCTTGGATTCTTCCTTAGAGGATCTGGTCGTTCGATTATCTTTAGGAGAATGTGCCTATAGAGAGAGCTTTGGCTCTCCTTGGATTATTAGCTCCCTTTAATCTGGCTGTTGATGTCATTCGATTGATTGAAAAGATCATTTATCTCTGCCGCAGATTATTTGTTGCAATTCTCAAATCCCATGGATCTTGAACCTATCCATATAATACGTGGAAATCCTCCAGCAGAGAGATTGATGCAATAGAAACGCAAAAGAAAGATTCCAGCTGGAACAAGACGACAGACAAATATAAAAAAGGAGTTCTTAAATATTATTTGCGACAACTTAAAATCAAAAAAGAGAATGATGAAAAATCAATATAAAATAATTGTTCTTTCTTTCTTATTATGCTATTTCTATTTTCCCGTAGAAGCGCAATTATCCTTTCATGTAGATAGTTTATCATGCCTATGTTACGGCAGTTTTGGGTACGACTCTTCGTGGGAGAACAGAGAATTATATCAAAGGGGTCCAGATATCCTTGTTTATGGAACCCTGACTAATAATAGTGATTCTCCTATTATCCTTGAATTAACTGAATATCGACGGGATACGCTTATCACCCACAAAGATCTTCGTTTTTTGTTTTCGTATCATTATATCAAAGATTATTGTTTTACTCAGGACCCTTTGATTGTGTCAGATATATTGTCTTACCCTTATTGGAAAGGGTTAGGATTGCCAATTTGTTCAGTCAAAATAGATGAAATAGATTTATCGTACTCTGTCATTAAAGCAGGAGAATCTATTCCTCTTGCTTTTGAGTCCCTATCTAGACCAGGAGAAGAAACAGAACCCACAGGTATTGATCCACAAAACTCGTGTCCCTATAGGAAAAGACTTCGACATCAAAAGAGAGTATCAAAAGCAATTAAGACATCACTAAAAATCACCCCTGTATTAAATGATTATATCGATTCTCATGAGTTAAATGATCAGTTATTGAATTATTTATCATCAAAAACCTCCGAAGTATCACAATATGATTACGAATCTTCTATCCCCCAATCTCTATTAGAGGTAAAGCCCTTCTTTATCAAAGGAGGATTGGCGGGTTTTAGTGAATGGTTAAGAGAGAAGTTGGGTGATTTTCAGACAGAATTATCCGGACAAGAATCTAAGATTATGATCATTTTCATTGTAGATAAAAAAGGGGAGATTATCTATACTAAAACGCCTAATCAAATGCCTAATGATAATAATAAAGGAATAGATAAACTTCTGAAGGATATTATTCTTCAGTCCCCTAAGTGGACACCAGGAGAACTACATGGAGAGAGAGTCGATTCTCGAATAATGCTCATGCTTACAATAGATAATAATGGAGATGTCAAGGATCTCTCAATCTTTTAGTTTTGGGGATCTCTCCTATCGCCGGAGGGAACAGGTGACGGACTCTTATTTTTCCTTTCCTTGGGCTCTTCAAGAAGCTGTCAAGAAAGGCGAAAGAATTCCACTTCGTATAATAACAATTGGATTTTTACTTATGATTTTAAGAAAATAATAGGGACATCGAACGGGAAACCAACCAGCAAGATTAGAGTTATTCTAGATGAGAACTATTATCTCAGATCGGCATATCCCATTCAATAATTTTTGAAAATATGATTGAATGTATTTTTAATATCCAGGAGCCAGAACTAGTTCCAGAATTCTTAAAAGACAGGAGCTCGTTCTTTTATTATTGTTTTTACGGAGATGTTGATATTGTATTTCACGGAAAGGAGGATACTTCAAAAACATGGAAGTATGAATGGATTGCAGTATTT
>ONMJ01000032.1 GCA_900318955.1 uncultured Bacteroidales bacterium | reverse complement strand
TTTCGCTGTCCAGTATGTCCTCTTTGCCGACCCTCTTTCCAGCGATTTCTCTTCTGAGAAAAGAGTGGCCTCGCTGAATTATTCAGCCGGAATGGATCCACAGATTTCAATTCCTGCAAATGCACTCAACTCCATCCTCATCTCTGCAGGTCTTCCTGCAAATGAAGAGACTGAAGTCAACTTCCGAATCAAATCCGTAGTACAGGGAAAAAGCGGTGCTGTCGCCGGTATTGCTGATCTTGTTTCCAACGGTCTTTCCGCAAAAGTGACCCCGTTCGAGGCAGAGAAGGAATATCCTATGGTATGGCTGCCAGGTTCTGCAAATGGTTGGAGCCATCAGAAGGCACAGCATCTTTTCAACTTTGCTGAGGACGAGGTCGTCTATCAGGGCGTTACCGATTTCGGAGACGGATTCGCGGACAACCAGTTCAAGCTTACAGGTGCTGCCGGTTGGGAGAATGAAACCGGAAACTGGGGTGTTGCTGATCCTTCAGCTGCTGCTGAGTCCAGCTCTATTACCCTTCTCAACGGCTCTAATGACAATATTACCCAGTACAGGGCAACCCGTTATTATCACTTTACCTTCGACAAGCCGAGCCTTACCCTTAAGATGGACTACGGCTTCAATCAGGTAGGTGTTATCGGCCTTGGAGGCGACTGGGACAACGATATCGTCATGCAGATGAACTCCAAGCAGGTATTCTATGCCGATGTCGACGTTGCTGCTGCTACTAAGTTCAAGTTCCGTCTTGACGCAGCCTGGGGCACCAACTGGGGTGGCTCTATGGAAGACCTCAAGAATGGTGGAGACGATATCCCCATCGAGGCCGGTAAGTATCGTATCTACCTCAACCTCAACAACTCTGACAAGGTGACCTGCTCACTCAATCCGGATATGTACGGAAAGGATGAGGATGAAGGTGGCGAAGAACCGACGCCTGCTTTTGAAGGCTGGAGCGTGACCGGTGCCATTGCCGGTTCATCCATCAACTGGGATGGTGATATCGACATGTCTCAGGCCGGAGAATTCTGGTCTGTCAAGAATGTCACCCTCGCTACTTCTGACCAGTTCAAGTTCCGTAAAGCCCATGACTGGGGTGAGAATATCGGAGCTGCCGGCGATGTAGAGCCGTTCGTTGTGACTGTCGGTCAGTCTTACGAAGGTGCTGCCGGAGGTAAGAATCTTGCTGTCCCTGCTGACGGAGCTTACGATCTCTATGTCAATCCTGACACCAAGGTCTTCTATGTCATGAATGCCGGCGAAGTGCCCGCTGAACTTGCTACATGGGGCCTTGTCGGAAGCAATATCAACAACTGGGGAGAGACTCCTGACCTCGTTATGGAGTATGAGAACGGCCTTCTTGTCCGCAAGAATGTCACCCTCACCACCAGTTCTCAGTTCAAGATCCGTTATCAGAACAACTGGGATGTCAACCGTGGCGCTCCCGGCTCAGTCGAGCCTTATATCATGTCTGCTGACAAGGGCGTCCGTGCTACCGCCGGAGGAAAGAACCTCGGTGTAGCAGAAGACGGCTCTTATGACGTTTGGTATGATGATGTTAATGAGATCCTCTATGTCGTCAAAGCCGGAGCAGGCCTTCCTCAGACATGGGGCGTTGTCGGTGACTTCACCTCCTGGGGTGAAAAACCTGACGTCGTGATGGTAGAAGAAAGCGGCATGCTTGTCGGAAGAAATATCGCTCTTAGCGCTTCCAACCAGTACAAGGTTCGTTTCAACAGTGATTGGGGTGTCAACCGTGGCGCTCCCGGAGAGGTCGAGCCCTTCGTGGTGACTCTCGGTGAGGCTCTTGCCGCTACTGCTGGTGGTAAGAATATGGCTGTTCCCGAGGAAGGCATGTTCGATGTCTACTATGACCAGACTAACGAGATGCTCTACACGGTCAAGGCCGGTGAAAAGCCGAATACAGGTGAACCTGAGCCTGTTGACTCTTGGGGTATTGTCGGAGATTTCAACAGCTGGGGCAATGATATAGTAATGACCGAGAGCAACGGTGTCTTCACCGGATTTGCGGTTATTGGCTACAAAGAGGACAACACTATCCAGAAGTTCAAGATCAGAAAGAACGCAGCCTGGGATGTATCTGTTGGAGGAAACTTCGTTTCGTTTGATACACCGTTTGAGGCTGTTTCTGAAAGTGGTCCCGATATCGTTGTTTCTGAAATCGGCGCATTCAAGATTGTCTATGATACAGCAGCGAAGACTATAACTATCTCTAAGATTCAGGGCTGGTCAGTAATTGGAACTGTTGCCGGTTCCAACTGGGATAAAGACTTTGTCATGACATTCGACGGTCATTCCAAGTGGGTCAGCGAGCCTATCGCTATGACTGACGCTTCCAAGTTCAAGGTACGTTTCAACTCTTCTTGGGATGATGTCAATACCCGCGGAGCAGAGGCAGAAGGCTTTGCATTCACCGCCGGCACTGCCTTCAAGGTTGTAAGCCCCGGTATGGATATCGCTGCTCCTGCAGCAGGTACTTATACCGTGACATTCGATACTGCTGCAGAAGAGGTTACAGTTGCTGCAGAAGGGGGGATGTCAGCATTTACCATCAGCAGTGCTGACGACTGGGCAAAATTCGTCGCGGCATCTGCTGAAAAGACGTATGGCAAAGAAGAGACAGTTACCCTCGCGTCAGACATAACCGTCACTGCTCTTGTAGATACCCTTTTCTGCAACTTCGACGGCGGTAATCACACGATTACTTATTCTTTCGACCAGGCATCGGACGGTACCGAGAACAGTCTCGGTCTCTTCCAAGTGGTTAAAGGCACTCAGGTAAAGAATCTCAATGTAGTTGGTACACTCAATACTCTTGCTGCAATCAACATCGGTGGAGTTGTCGGGCATGCCAAGGACGGCGCCGTCATCGATCACTGCGTCAGCAACGTAACTATTGTTGCGACTAAGAAAGTCACCCAGAAGATGGGTGGAATTGTAGGTTGGGCTGATGCGGGAAGCAAGATTACCAACTGTGTCAATAAGGCACCGGTCGGAATGTTCATTCCTGGAAAAGCAGCTGCCAATGCATCCCAGATTGGAGGAATTGTCGGCCATATCGAAGGTGGTATCGAAATTACTTCCTGCGTAAACGAAGGACAGGTAACTTATGAAGGCACAGGAACACCTCGTATCGGAGGCATGTGCGGTTATATCAATAATCTGACCAACATGACCTTTAAGGATTGTACCAACAAGGGAGCTATCGTTCTGAACGAGGGTAATTATACTGCAAGTTCATGGTCTTATATTGGAGGTTTGACCGGTTATTACGGTACTCCGACTCAGGGCTCCAGCGTGGTATATGACGGCTGCGTCAACGAAGGCCCTGTAACCGCAAATGTCACTGATACCAAAACTAAAATCCGTATGGGAGGAATCGCTGCGCATGGCGGAATCAGCAATGATGCGTATGCAGAGGGTTCATTGGTATGGGAATTCAAGAATTGTACGAACAAGGGAGAACTCACCAGTACATTGACATCTGCAAATAACCATATTGGCGGAATACTTGGTATTGGCGAGACTACAACAAAAGTTGTCTGCGACGGTTGCACCAACTCCGGCTCAATTACAGTCGCTGGTAATGGAAGCGTAGGTGGAATAATGGGTCAGCTCACAAGCGTCAGCTCGTCTTATACAAATTTCACCGTTACCAAGGAGACCGTAATTTCTGTAAAGGGCGGCAAGGTTGGTATTGTTGGCGGAAATAATTCTCCGTTTACCACAGCTCAGACCGGAAAAGTGGCCGGAACTCTTGTAATAGGAGGTGAGACAACGGTTCTTACATCCAGCAATTATAAGGACCATCTTTTTGGTTCTGATCTCGGCACTGGCGGAAGCACTGACGGTGTTACCTTCGGCGACTAATTCGCTTTGATTTTTTGAGGAGGAGGCCCTTGGCCGGGCCTCCTCTTCCCAATTAAATAGCTCGTTATGAGAAAGTTGAGATTTTTCCTTGCAGCGGTAGCCGCTGCCGGTATTTTTGCAGTTTCGTGTCAGCCCAAGAATCCCGACAATCAGGGAGGAAGCGGTGGCGGTGGAAACAAGGAGGACGAACCGACCCCAGTTGTAACAGAAACCGATCTTGCGGATATCACTTATCAGGTCAATGTCTATAGCTTTGCCGATAGTAATTCCGACGGTTGGGGAGATATCAAGGGCGTCACTTCTCATCTTGATTATTTCGAGAGCCTCGGGGTAAGCGCCCTCTGGCTTTCTCCGATTCAGACCTCGGCCTCGTATCATGGTTACGATATTCTGGATTATTATTCCATCAACCCCAAGCTCGGCACGGAAGCGGATTTCAAGGACCTTATCGACAAGGCTAAGGCAAAGGGCATAGACATCTACATGGACTATGTGCTCAACCATTCCGGAAGGGGAGAGTGGTTCTCTAATGCAATCTCTTCTGAATCAAGTCCTTATCGTAGCTACTACGTCCTTTCATCCAACCCTACGGCCGATGTTGCCGCCGGGAAGGTCGATAACTACGGCGGAGCGAAGACGCCGGGTATGGGGGCATGGCATGTCGCTGCCGGCGGTGATCTTGGTTATAAGGGAAAACTTCATTTCCGCCTCGACTGGGCAAAGAAGACTATTACTGTGACTCAGAGTACCGATGCCGTCCAGACGTCCAACCCTTCCGCCTCCAAATGGCTCTGGATTGGCAGCGTAGGGGCCGTCGGTCTATATGAGACATCGACCAATATCTTTGAAATAACGATTGATGTCAATACCGACTGGGGATTCCTTATCCGTACTTCTACCACTACATGGGACGGAGGCACCAAGTATGGCGGGAACGGCTCCAGCATCACCTTTGGCACTCCTTTCCCGATCAACAACACGACAGCCGCCGACATTACTTTCGGAGGCACCAGCATCCAGTACTTTGCCAGCTTTGACCAGAGTATGCCGGATCTTAACTATGGCCCCTATTCAACGGCCTCATCTTCAGCTGCTTTCAAAGACCTGGCGGCTTCTGCCGACAAGTGGATTCAGATGGGAGTTAACGGACTCAGGCTTGATGCGGTCCTCTGGATCTACCAGAAGCAGACTGCTGCAAACGTCTCTTTCCTCAAGCAATGGTATGACCACTGCAACGCAACCTATAAGGCTCGCGGAGGGGAGGGGAACCTCTTTATGGTAGGCGAGGCCTGGGCGGACAATGTCGATCAGATGGCTCCTTATTATCAGGGACTTCCGTCGAATTTCAACTTCTATTATTATTGGACTCTCAAGGATAGGATCAACGGCGGCAAGGGTAACGACTTCGCCTCCACTGTAATATCTTTCAGGAATAAATTCAGGGCCCAGAGATCTGACTTTATCGATGCTATCAAGCTCTCTAACCATGACGAGGACCGTGCGGGAAGTGATCTTGGCAGGAATGCAGGAAAGGAAAAACTCGCCGGCGCCGTCCTTCTGACCTCTCCCGGCAAGCCTTTCATCTATCAGGGTGAGGAGCTCGGCTATTATGGCACCAAGTCTAATGGCGATGAGTATATCCGCACTCCGATCAAGTGGACAAAGACCGGAACAGTGCCGTCGGCGGCCCTTAATGGCAAGGTGGACAATACTATGCTGAATGCCGACATTTCCGTTGAGGCTCAATCCGGCAAAGATGATTCAGTCCTCTCTGTCTACCGTAAGTTCGGAAAGGCGCGTAACGAATATAAGTCTCTTGCCAAAGGCGAGATGACAGCGGTTACTTCTACAAATACTGCAGTGGCCATCTGGACAATGAGTTATGACGGAGAGACAGCTCTTGTAGTCCATAACTTCAGTCCCGTTCAGGTAAGTGTAACTCCTGGTCTTTATAAGCTGACCGACCTAGCTGTCTCTAACGGAACGGTCTCAGTCTCAGGATCTTCCGTTACCCTAGGCGGCTATGCTTCGGCAGTATTCATTCAATGAATGTAGTACAAAACGATGATGAAATTGAATAAGACAGTTTTTACTATTTTGGCGGTCGCTGTAGTAGTAGGCTGCGGGAAGCCGGATGCGAACGAGAATAAGCAGGGAAGTGGCTCCGACAAGGAGGAAGAAAAGACGCCGGAAGTTGTCGTAAAACCGTTTATGACAGGAGCCGACGTCAGCTGGACAAGCGAGATGGAGGCGGCTGGAAAGACGTTCAAGGGAACGGATGGGAAAACGGCTGACCTTTTTGCAATCCTCTCAGACTGCGGCGTAGACGCAGTGAGGCTTCGCGTCTGGGTAGGGCCAACTGGAGGATGGAGCGGAAAAGACGATGTGGTAAAGCTCGCCAAGAGAGCAACTGAAAAGGGCCTTGCGGTGATGGTGGATTTCCATTATAGCGATTTCTTTGCCGATCCTTCAAGGCAGACTGTCCCAGAGGCTTGGAAAGCGGATATCGGTGACATCTCCAAAATGGCCACCCATGTAAAGGACCATACTACCGAAGTGCTCCAGGCGCTGAAGGCTGCCGGTGTGACTCCGAAATGGGTCCAGATAGGAAATGAGACGAGAAACGGAATGATATGGCCATCGGGTCAACTTTGGAATGACAAAGGCGATATCGCCGGAGGATGGCAGAACTTCGTGAACCTGTATAATGCCGGATACAATGCTGCAAAAGCTGTTTTTTCCAATATACTTGTGATGCCCCATCTCAATAACGCCTTCGACGACAACGCATGGTGGTTCTCTAAGTTCAAGGCCGCCGGGGGGAAGATGGACATGATAGCTCTGTCACATTATCCCCAGACCGTCACCGGGAAGACCTGGCAGCAGGCCAATGACCTTGCCGTGTCAAGAATTCAGGCCCTTTCGGCGGCGAATAGCTGCAAGGTGATGGTTTCTGAAGTTGGCATAAAGGCTTCTGACCTTGCCCTTGGGAAGCAAATCCTCACTGATTTCATCGGAAAAATCAAGAGCTCAGGCTCTTGCTCCGGTATCTTCTACTGGGAACCGGAGGTCTATGGAGGATGGAAACCGGCTATCTATACGACTCTTGGATGGAACAGCTATGATATGGGCTGCTTTACGGCCCAGGGAGCCCCTTCCGATGCATTCCTAACGCTAAAAAACAACTAAACATATGAAACGGATTCTCATACTTCTCTCGGGCGCACTTCTTCTTGCTTCCTGCGGGACAAAGTCGGCATCAAACGCTGAAAATGTCCCCTTTGCAACTGGCTCAGAGGTCATTCGCATTGAGCCTCTTTCCTGGTGGACGGATATGAAAACCGACCTTCAGCTGATGGTGAAGGGCGATAATATCTCTGAATATGAGGTTTCATTCGATACTCCGGCCATAAAGGTCAAAGGGACCCATCCCGGAGATAATCCCAACTATGTATTTATCGATGTTGAAATCGGCCCAAAGGCAGTGCCGGGGACATATTATCTTGTCTTTAAGAAGGGAGAGGATACTTTCAAGGCTCCGTACGTAATCAACGGCAGGAGAGAAGGAAGCGCCGACAGGGAGAGTTTCACCACAGCCGACCTTATCTATCTGATAATGCCGGACCGCTTTGCCAACGGCGACCCGGCAAATGACAATGCTTTCTCCGGAAATGTCTATGACGACGGTTCTGCAAGGGCTTACAAGGTCCCTACAATGCCGGACAGGGCGGACAGGGAAAAGCCTCTTTATCGTCACGGAGGCGATCTCAAGGGCATAATTGACCATCTTGACTATATCGCTGACCTCGGCGCTACGGCTCTTTGGAGCACCCCTCTTCTTCTTGACAATCAGGAATATGAGTCCTACCACGGTTACGCTTGCTGCGATTATTACCATATTGATCCCCGTTTCGGAGATAACGCCCTCTATCGGGAAATGGTCTCAAAGGCTCACGATAAGGGAATAAAGGTCATAATGGACGTAGTTACCAACCATTGCGGGACCCGCCATTGGTGGATGGACGACGCTCCGTTCAAGGATTGGTACCATGTCAACGAACCGTATATGCAGATGAATGCATTGTTCTCTGTCTATATGGATCCGAACGCTGCGAAGACCGATCTCGATCGGCAGGAAAGCGGCTGGTTCGTTCCTTCGATGCCCGATATGAACCTCGATAATCCCTTTGTTCTCAAATACTTCCAGCAGTGGGCGATCTGGTGGATAGAGTATGCCGACCTCGACGGACTCCGTGTAGATACATATCCCTATAATGAGCCGGAGCCGATGAGCCGCTGGTGTGCTGCCGTAAGGGAAGAGTATCCCGCGATGAACATTGTAGGCGAGTGCTGGGACAACAATATCGCTCAGCTCGCTTATTGGCAGACCGGTGCCGGCAATAAGAACGGCTTTGACAGTAACCTCCCTTCAATAATGGACTTCCCCCTGAGGGATGCGATGATTGGAGCGATGTGTGAGGAGAATGTAAATTGGTCCGAGGGGATGACCCGGGTCTATAGCGTCCTCGCGCAGGATTTTGCTTATGCGGACCTCAGCCACATGATGACGTTCTTTGCCAATCACGACCATCCGAGAACCGGTGATATTATGAACCGGGATCCGAGGAAGATGAAGATGCTCTATGCAATGCTCGCAACGATCCGCGGCATACCGCAACTCTACTATGGAGACGAGATGATGTTTCTCGAAAGGGAGGGATTCGGTAATGATGGATCTAAGAGAATCGACTTCCCAGGGGGCTGGGAGGGTGATAAGTACGATCTTTTCACTGCAGAAGGCCGAGAGGCGGCGGGCCTTTCTTTTGCGGAGCTACATGATTATGCGAAGGCTCTTTTCAATTGGAGAAAGACTGCAAAGGTCATTCATGACGGCAAGACCCTCCATTTCCTCTCCCGCCACAATGAGTACAATCGCAACATAACAGAGAACACCTACGGGTACTTCCGTTACAATGACACCGACGCTGTATACGTTTTCATCAATAACGAATCTGTTGACAAGAATATCCCCTGGTCTCACTATAGCGAATTCGTCTCCGGTCCAGTCAAGGGGCGCGACGTCGTAACAGGCTCTGCGATAGTTCTTTCCGATGATACGGTTGTGCCTGCAAAGTCAGCTCTTGTTGTCGAATTCAAAAGATAGTTTTTATGAAATACAGGCTTCTGATATTCTCGCTTCTTTTTTCCCTGACTCTCTCAGCCCAGAATTTCAACGGCGGGTGGAGGTTCATAAAGGCGGATGATCCAGCTTTTGCCTCGTCTGACTTTGACGATTCTTCATGGCGTCTTCTGGACCTTCCCCACGATTGGGGAGTGGAAGGAGAGTTTAAGCAGGAGTACCCCGGGGAGACCGGAAAGCTCCCTTGGTGGGGGACTGCATGGTATCGGAAGCACTTCACTGTCAATGACTTGTCTGAATCAGTCTTCATTGATTTCGGAGGAGTCATGGCCAATCCGACAGTATTCTGCAACGGCGTCGAGGTGGGTCGCTGGGCTTATGGATACTCTTCTTTCAGGGTCGATTTGACTCCTACTCTTCGGGAAGGCGATAATGTTGTCGCCGTCCGGGTCGATAATCCTGAGAATTCCAGCCGCTGGTATCCCGGAGGAGGGATTTATCGCAATGTCTCTCTTGTTAGAGAGGGACCAGTAGCGGTTGACCATTGGGGGACATTTGTACGGACAGAGCTAGTCGGAGAAGGAGCGAAAGTCAGCCTTTCAGTTTCCTTCCGCGGAGGCTTCGAAGGAGTCAATATACGTAGCAGAATTTTTCGGGAAGGATCTTCAGAGGCCCTCGCAGAGGTTGTGTCCGAAGCTGGAGAAGCAATTGTCAATCAAGGTTTTGAACTAAAAGATATAAGCCTTTGGAGCCCTGAACACCCTTCGATGTACGTAGTCCGTACGGAACTTTTGAAGGAAGGGAAGGTCGCCGCTGAATATGATACACCTTTTGGAATCCGCTCGGCCTCTTTCCGCCCAGACGGGTTCTATCTCAATGGTGAAAAGACTTTCATCAAAGGGGTTTGTCTCCATCATGATGCCGGTGCTCTCGGGGCTGCTTGGAACGAGGAAGTATGGGTCAAGAGGCTCAAGGCTCTCAAAGAAATGGGCTGCAATGCTATCAGGACTTCTCATAATCCGCCTGCTCAGGAGCTTCTGGACCTTTGTGACCGGATGGGCTTTCTCGTTATGGATGAGCTTACTGATACATGGACCTATGCCAAGAAACCAAACGGGTACGCTTCTCTTTTCGAAGAGTGGGCGGAGAAGGATCTTCGCGCGATGATTCGCCGCGATCGCAACCACCCTTCGGTCATC
Organism: uncultured Bacteroidales bacterium; assembly: GCA_900318955.1. Lineage (GTDB taxonomy): Bacteria > Bacteroidota > Bacteroidia > Bacteroidales > UBA932 > Cryptobacteroides. The sequence continues at coordinate 25,561 of ONMJ01000032.1, read as the reverse complement.
CTCTGGTCTATCGGCAATGAGTGCGGTGAGCAGGGCCTGCCTGAAAAGTGGTGGATTCCGCACCATCTAACTTATATTTGCCATCAGGAGGACCCTACAAGGCCGACAACCAGCGGCAATGACAATCTCTGGGCATCGACCCAGCCCTACCACGAGAGCGTCGATGTGTATGGATTCAATTATAAGCCCCATTCATATTCCGCCTTCCATAAGGCCAACCCTACTCAGCCTTATCTTGGCAGCGAAACGGCCTCCTGCATCAGTACAAGGGGATATTATGAGTTCCCGGTATCAAATGAGAAGGGCGAAGGATGGACGATGGATGCTCCTTTCCAGGTAAGTTCCTATGACCTTTATGCTCCCGCCTGGGCTTCATCTCCTGATTACGAGTGGTTCTACGAGGATGAGAATCCCGAGTGCGCCGGAGAATTCGTATGGACGGGTTATGACTATCTCGGAGAGCCGACTCCTTATAATCTCGACCCTTCGATTCTGACCAACTTCCACTCGGAGGAGGAAAAGGCCAAGGCAATTGCCGAACTTGAATCATGGGGACAGAAGGTCGCCTCCGTGCCTCTCCCTTCGAGAAGTTCCTACTTCGGAATCTTCGATCTTGCCGGTTTCCCGAAGGACCGTTTCTGGCTTTATCAGGCACGGTGGAGACCGTCTCTTCCTATGGCCCATATCCTTCCGCACTGGACCTGGCCGGGCCGTGAGGGAAAGGTGACCCCGATTCATGTATATACGTCCGGAGATAGCGCTGAGCTTTTTATAAACGGAGAGTCTAAGGGCTTGAAAGTCAAGGGAGACAGGGAACACCGTCTACGCTGGGATGACGTTCTCTATGAGCCCGGTACTGTCGAAGTCGTTGCTTACAAGGACGGCCACGAATGGGCTCGAGATGCTGTCCGTACGGCAGGTAAGCCGTATAGGATCGAGGTGACAAAAGATGCAGGCGGTTCCGACTCCGATAGCTATGCTTTCTATACAGTGAGGGTTCTGGATCGTCATGGTAATCTTGTCCCTACGGCAGAGAACCTTCTGGAAATCAGCGTTAAAGACGCTTCTTTCGTGGCGGCTGATGCAGGCGATCCGACAAGCTTTGTCCCTTTCTACAGTAAGAGCCTCAAAGCTTTTGGAGGCCTTGCATCGATTATCATTAAGCCCTCATCTTCGAAAGATGGTATTCTGACTGTCAAGAGCAAGGGCCTAAAAACGGGAAAAACGATTGTACCCAAAAGATAAATAATTGAATATGAAAAAGATACTCTTTGCACTCGCAGCGATTATTGCCGTAGCAAGCTGCTCGAAAAAGACAGAAGGCCCAGCAACTCATCCCGCATGGACATACAACGCGGTTATGTATGAAGTCAATATCCGTCAATTCTCTCCTGAAGGGACGTTCAAGGCGGTGGAGGAGCAGCTCCCGAGGCTCTCTGAGCTTGGTGTGGATATTCTTTGGCTTATGCCGATGTACGAGATCGGCGTTGAGGGAAGAAAAGGAACCCTTGGCTCTTATTATGCCATTTCAGATTATTGCAAGGTCAATCCGGAGTTCGGCACAATGCAGGATTTCGAAGATCTCCTTTCCTCTGCTCATGCCGCCGGATTCAAGGTGATTCTGGACTGGGTTGCCAACCAGACGGCCCCGGATAATGTCTGGATGAAAGAGAAACCGGCCGATTTCTATGAGAGAGATGCCGATGGCAATGCCATCTGGGAGTATGACTGGACCGACACCAGGAGCCTGAATTACGAGAACACTGCAGTCTGGGATGCCCAGGAGGAGTGTATGCGGTTCTGGCTCGACAAGGGAGTGGATGGTTTCCGCTGCGATGCGGCTGGGGAAATGCCGTCCAAAGTATGGGAGAAAATAATTCCAGAGCTTCAGGCAGCTTACCCCGATGCTTATTTCCTTGCAGAGGCGGAAAAACCGGAACTCGCCGCTATCTTTGACGCCACATACGCCTGGGAGCTTCACCATCTGATGAACGATATCGCTCAGGGGAAAAAGACGGTCAATGACCTGAAAGCTTACATTGCAAAAGATGCAAAGAATACGGCTCCAAGCGCGTTCAGACTTATGTTCACTTCCAACCATGATGAGAACAGTTGGGCTGGGACTGAGTTTGAGAGGATGGGAGATGCGGCTTCTGTAATGGCCGTTCTCTGCTTCACTCTTCCAAAGGGTCAGCCGCTTATCTATACCGGTCAGGAAATAGGCCTTTCGAGGAGGCTTGAATTCTTTGAAAAGGATCCGATTACAGACTGGTCGTCTAATGATTTTACGACTTTCTTCAAAGGTCTTGTCGATTTCCGTCATGCCCATAAGGCCCTCGCGGCGGGGGAGAAAGGCGGTCCCATCGAGTACCTCAAAGGCTATCCCGAGGGAGTTCTTGCTTTCCGCCGCGCTGTCGAAGGCGATGCGGTCACCGTTATCGCCAATCTGACCGCTGAAACAGTCGCTCTTCCCGGCGGCGAAACCCTCGCTCCTTGGGGCTATAAACTTTTGCCAGAATAAGGTATCGATTCAAAATTAGTATGAAAAAGTTATTATTTATAGCAGCGGCCATCATTGCCATTTCTTGCACTCCGAAGGTCAAGGAGTTTAAGGAGATATCGAGAATGCAGAGCCCTGACGGAGGGCTCGAAGTATGCGTCGGAATCAGCGACAAGGGAGAGCCGGTTTATAGTCTTTCCCGCAAAGGAGAGGAGGTGATTCTGCCGTCGAGACTTGGTTATACCCTGATGGACGGAAGGTCTCTAAATCGCGGGTTCAAGCCTCTTTCTGTTTCTCCGATTCAGGAGAAGGATGAGACATGGAACCCTGTATGGGGCGAGGAGTCAGAGATACGGAATCATTACAAGGAGATGTCGGTCACATTCGACAAGGAGGATGGGATCGTAATGAGAGTCGCTTTCAGGCTCTATGACGAAGGCCTCGCATTCCGGTATGAGTTCCCCATGGAGAACAAGCTGACCTATTTCAATATCAAGGAGGAGGTTACTGAATTTGCAATGACGGGTGATCATACCGCGTGGTGGATTCCCGGCGACTATGACACCCAGGAGTACAATTATTCCGAAACCAAGCTCAGCGGAATATCGAAGCAGATGGAGAAGATGAGGATTTATAATGCCTCCCAGACCGGATTCTCAAGGACAGGCGTCCAGACGGCTCTTCAGATGAAAACCGACGGTGGGCTTTATATCAATATCCATGAAGCAGCGGTCCTGAATTATCCGACCGCCAACCTCAATCTCGATCCGCGGACTCTGACTTTCAGGACATGGCTCACTCCCGATGCAGAGGGGATAAAAGGCCGCCTTCAGGCTCCCTGCGTTTCTCCGTGGAGGACAGTTATGGTCGTGGATGATGCACGGAAGGTCCTCTCTTCCAGGCTGATTCTAAATCTTAACGAGCCTTGCTGCATAGAGGATGTCAGCTGGATCCATCCTGTAAAGTATATGGGAGTATGGTGGGAGATGATAACCGGAAAGACCCACTGGTCATATACTTCCGATGTCCCTTCCGTCCAGCTTGGGGTGACTGATTATAGCTCTTTGACCCCTCATGGATACCACGGAGCGACTACTGAAAATGTCAAAAGATATATAGATTTTGCTGCTGAAAACGGGTTCGACGCCGTCCTTGTAGAAGGCTGGAACGAAGGCTGGGAGGATTGGTTCGGATGCCAGAAGGACTATGTCTTCGACTTCGTCAGCCCTTATCCCGACTTCGACCTCGAGGGGCTTAACGAGTACGCTCATTCAAAGGGGCTTAAGCTTATAATGCACCATGAAACCTCCTCTTCCACAATTAATTATGAGAGGCATATGGAAGAGGCGTACTCCCTGATGAACCGCTATGGCTACGATGCTGTAAAGAGCGGTTATGTGGGTAATATCATCCCCTATGGAGAGCACCACTACAGCCAGCCTATAATCAACCACTATCACTATGCGGTAACAGAGGCTGCAAAGCATCATATAATGGTCAATGCCCATGAGGCAGTGCGTCCCACGGGCCTTTGCAGGACATGGCCGAATATGATAGGAAATGAGTCTGCGATGGGAACAGAATTCAGGGGAGAGATCCACCCCGGGCACACTGCTATTCTACCTTTCACAAGGCTCCAGGGCGGTCCTATGGATTATACTCCGGGCATCTTCGAGGCTGACCTTGCGGTTATGAATCCCAATGATCCGCAGAAGATGCAGATTACCATTGTCCTCTTCAGATGGCAGCCGATCTGCCCGAGCATTATGCAAAGCACATGGATGCCTTCCAGTTTATAAAGGATGTCGCTCTCGATTGGGAGAAGAGTGTTTACCTACTTGCAGAGCCGGGAGCTTATATTGTGACTGCGAGGAAGGAAAAGGCTGCAGAAGGGCGTTGGTTCATTGGCGGAGTTACCGACGAATCGGCAAGGGAAGTAAGCTTCCCTCTGGATTTCCTGGATCCCGGAAAGACTTATAATGCAACCATTTACGCAGATGCTCCCGACGCTTCAGGCGTACTTGATAATCCTCAGGCTCCATATAATCCTCAGGCCTATGTCATCACGGAGAAAGAAGTTTCCGCTTCAGATTCTCTCTCTCTCAGGATGGCTCCTGCAGGCGGATTCGCAATTTGCCTCAAGGCAAAATGATTTTGTTATTGACAGGATTTATTTTTACTTTTGGAAATAATTGATAATTATCATGAAAAGACTGGTACTGATTCTTTCCTCGATTCTGATTCTCCTTCCAATCAGCATGGACTCTAAAAAGAAGGATTTCCGTCCTACCCTCAAGGCTGAAAAAGTTGCGGATTTAGCCGACTGGACTCCTGAAGATGTTGAGGTCAAAGGCTCGACCCAGGGGTTTGCAATGTGGGGAAGATACTGCGTTGTCGTCCATGACAAAGGTCAGTGCTGCGTCTTTGACATGAAGAAAAAGAAGCTCTGGGCTTCCTATTTCCTCGAGGGAAATGACTCCCATTGCAACAATGCCTTTTTCGGTAAGGAAAAGGCCTCAAAGAGCTCTAAATTCCCGCTTTTATATATCTCGGAGTGCCGTGGCGGCCACGCTTGCCTTGTCACTGATCTTACTGATGAGGGAGGAAAAGTTGTCCAGAAGATATATTTTGACAATGAGGCCGGGGACTATCCCGGTTCGATGGATTGGGCCCGGGATCTTTCGGGGGATTTCATCTACACATATGGAGGCAAGAACGGCTCGTTCAAGCTCCTGAAAAAATTCAAGATGCCGACCCTTGCGGACTCTGACGAGAATGGGGAAGTACACCTTCATGAAAGCGACGTCCTCGACGTAACGCGTTTTGAAAACGAGATCAATATCTGGCAGGGGAGTCTTGTAGACGGGCGCTACGCCTTTCTTCCGGACGGATATCCTCCCCATAAGGAATATATTCATGTAGCCGATCTTGAAAAGAAGGAAATAATTGTATCAAAGGAGGTTACAGATTTTGGTCTGGAGCCCGAAGGACTCGACCGGAAAGGCGACTGGCTATATGTGATCTTCCATAAACCGAAATCCCCAAGACATTCGACACTTTACAGATTTAAATTAAAATAGGCCATGTCAACAACTCTTATCATTATCCTTGCGGTAGTCGCCCTCATTATCCTGTGGGCCATTCCCGTCCAGAATTCTCTCGTCAAGGCCGACGAGCTCTGCAAAAACGCACTGAGGCAGATCAATGTCCAGCAGGTCAGCCGTTATGATGCTATCAAGGCTCTCGTTAAACTTACCCGCGAGTATGCCCAGTATGAAGGCGAGACCCTCCAGAAGGTTGTGGAAGCCAGGAAGATAACTGCTTCTGCCAATCCAACTGTCCAGGAGATCCAGGCTAACGAGGCCGCTCTCAACAGCGCTCTCTCCCGTCTTATCGCAGTCGCTGAACAGTATCCTGACCTCAAAGCCAGCACTACTTATCAGGAGACCATGCAGAGCATCAAGAGCTATGAGGAAAATGTTCGCCTCAGCCGTATGACCTTCAACGACACGGTTACAAAGTACAACAATCAGGTACGCATGTTCCCCGGGAGCATTGTCGCATCTATTCTTAAGTTCCCCCAGAGGGAATATCTCGCAGAGGATACTACAAAGACAGAATATCCGGAGATCTAGTATGCGGAAGAGTCTTGTGGCGGCGGCAGGAGCGTTCCTCCTGCTGTTCCTTCCATGTTCCGCCCAGAGTATCAGTGATATAGACATCACCGCCCGCCTTCGTGAGGACGGTTCCGCCAGGATTACCCAAGTTTGGAGCGTCTATACTACTGAAGGTACCGAATGGTACGTCCCTGTCGGCAATCTCGACAAGATGGACATCGAGGACCTTAGCGTCTCAGAGGGCGGAAATTCTTTCATCAGCGAGGGATACGGATGGAATGTGGACAGGTCCATATCCGAGAAGGCCGGCCGCTGCGGCATTGTCCGTACAGGATCGAAATCTGTCGAACTCTGCTGGGGAATAGGTTCTTACGGGTCCCATCAATGGACGGTCTCTTTTACAGTAAAGGGCCTTGTCCAGAGCCTCTCGGACGCGGACGCATTCAATTTCATGTTCATCAATCCGGGCCTTTCTTCGCCTCCTCAGCATGCTAAATTGACTATTTTCAATGCAACCGGAGGCCCCGAATGGACATATGACAATACCCGAGTCTGGGGATTCGGCTTCTACGGCGATATCAATGTCGTGGATGGTACCATTGTAGCCGAATCATCGGAGCCATTCGAGTACAGGAGCTCTATGATTGCTATGGTCAGCTTCAATAAGGGGATGTTCACTCCGTCCGTCTCGAGAGACATGAGCTTTGACGAGATGAAGGCCCGGGCTCTAGAAGAGAGTTCTTATTCGGATTCCGACAAGGCGGCAAAGAGATTCTTTGCGATGCTGCTTGGCTTTTTCGCTCTGATTCTCGGCGGACTGCTTTACATCGGTATAGAAACGGCCCGCGGGCGCATTTATAAAAAGAGCGTCTATGGCAGTGCAAAGATAGACAGCTATTTCCGTGAGGCTCCCTTCTCAAAATCGCTTCCCGCAGCCTGGTATACTCTCCAGAGCGGAGGAAGGTTTAATCCCGAGGGTAAGATGTCAGATCTCGTCTCGGCCTTCTTCCTCAAATGGATTCTTGAAGGTGGTCTTACCGTCACTCCGGATCCCCGCAACTCAAAGAGGGTGAATCTTGGATTCAAGGACGGTTATGTCATTGAGGACGAGTCCGAGCAGGCGCTATACGGAATGGCGTTTGAGGCTAGCGGAGCCAACCATGTCCTCGAGTCCGGAGAGTTCGAGAAGTGGTCGGGAGAGCATGTCTCGAGAATCAATGCCTGGCCTTCGAGGGTTAAGATTGCAGGAGGCCGCTGGATGAGGGAAAAGGGTTATCTGTCAGGTAGTTCCTTCACTGAAGCGGGACAAAAAGAAGCTACAAATCTTATCGGATTCAAGAACTTCCTCAAAGACTTTACCCTTTCTAAAGAGAGGGAGGCTGTTGAGGTTGGACTTTGGAAGGATTATCTGGTCTATGCCGGCCTATTTGGCATTGCAGACAAGGTGGCAAAGCAGTTCCAGAAGCTTTATCCGGTTGAATTCAAGGAGTATACCCAGTCCATAGGAATGGATGTTCCCAATCTTATGAGGTCAATCAATTATACCTCCAATATGTCGACATCGATGGTCAACCGTGTCGCCAACCATACTACGGGAAGTATTGGCGGTTTCGGCGGAGGAACGTCATTCGGCGGAGGAGGCGGCTTCTCCGGCGGAGGCTTTGGCGGTGGAGCTAGATAATAAGTTAATAATCTGAATATGAGAAAAATAGTTTCTTCCCTTTTGGCATTTTTCGCCATATCCCTTTCGCTAGGTGCCCAGGCGGTATCCGGAGGGCAGCCTCAGACTGGTCTTCCTTCGTTCAATCCCAACGAAAGCAGGCAGGAAGTCCGCTTCTCGGGGGCCTACAAGGGCTATATAGGGAGTTATAGCAACGTGCCTCAGGGCTATGTATTCTCTCTCGAATATAAACGATTCTCTGCAAAGGGCTTCGGTTACGGATTGGGAGCTGAGGTTGTCAGGGACAATATATCCACGGGAGGAGGTTTCGGAGTCCCCCTAAGGGTGGCGTACCGTTCTCCTATTATCAGCTCCGGCTATAATGTCGCTTATGGCGCCTATAATGCAGCCAATATAGCGCTCAGGAACCGTAACAGATTGAACCAGAAGGATACGTGGATTGATATGCTCGGCTCATTGATTCTCTCGATGTTCTCAAGGGCGGAGGTGTTCGCCGGGCTTACTCCGGGGTTCCTTATGGGAGACAGCGTGGTGCTGCCATATGCTCCAGGTGAGGCTTCGGCGGAGCAGGGAATCATCAAAGACGGAGGTTTCTACCTTTCCGCCGATGCCGGATTCAGTCTTTGCTACAGGCTCTATAGGTTCAATCTATCCCTTACTCCCGCTATTCATTACTTTATCGTCGATCCCTATCGCTATCAGGAAGCTGCTTTGACGACAAAGCCCGTGAGGTGGCAGTACACTGTAGGCCTTGGACTTGGATATCTTTTCTAGTATGAGGAAGTTAATAGTAATTCTTATTACCCTTGTCCCCCTTCTTGCAGGGTGCAGTGAGTCCATGGATGAGCTTGCAGAGAGGGTATTCGATCTTGCCCGGGAGCAATACGAAGCGATGGATACCACTCTTGGAGAGGGAGAGCTTCCAAGGACATTCCAAGGAGATACCCTTCTTACGAGCACAAGCGCTTGGTGGGGCTCCGGTTTCTATCCCGGAAGTCTCTGGTACATATATTATTACACTGGGGATTCTGAGGTCAAGGCCCTGGCAGAAAAGTATACTGAAAGGCTTTACAAAGAGTCTCTCAAGGCCCGAAGCCATGATATCGGGTTCATGATAAACTGCAGCTACGGCAACGCTCTCCGCATTACCGGAGAGAGCAAGTATGCCGCCCCGATGCAGACGGCGGCCATCGAACTTGCAAAACGCTTCAATAGCAATGTCGGATGTACCCGCAGCTGGAATTTCAGCCCTAAGGGGAAGAATGTGACATGGGAGTTTCCGGTGATCATCGACAATATGATGAACCTCGAGCTTCTCGAAGAGGCCTATAAACTCACCGGGACCGACTCTCTCGACGTCATCGCCAGAACTCATGCCAACACAACGATTCTCAATCACTTCCGGGAAGATTATTCGTCCTTCCATGTGGTTGATTATGACCCTTTGGACGGCCATGTGCGTATGAAGATGACCCACCAGGGATACTCCGATGATTCGGCATGGGCGAGGGGACAGGCTTGGGGCTTGTACGGATTCACTATGATGTACCGGGAGACTGATGATTCGACGTATCTCGCCCAGGCTGAAAAAATTGCTGCGATGCTCCTTCAGCGGCTTCCCGAGGACGGGATTCCATACTGGGATTTCGATGCTCCTGAGATTCCGAATGAGCTCAGGGATGCTTCTGCCGCTGCGATTATGGCATCAGCCCTTACGGAGCTTGCCGGCTATACGGCATCGGCCGAAAAGGCCGCCGCATATAAGGCGATGGCCGAAAAACAGGTGAGGACCCTTGCCGGGCGTAAGTATTTGGCAAAAGAGGGGGATAACGGACATTTTCTCTTAAAGCACAGCGTGGGGAATCATCCGGGCGACTCCGAGATGGATGTTCCCCTCACATATGCGGACTATTATTTCCTTGAAGCAATATTAAAACTTACTGACAGGTTATGAAAAAAGGCCTTGCCATCGCTTTGACCGTTCTCCTTGCCGGAATACTAGTTTTCTGTTTAATCCCGAGAGAGAGGTATGTCGTTCTCGTTTCGCTGGACGGGTTCCGGTGGGATTATCCGACCCTCTACGATGCCCCCAACATCGATGAAATCGCTGAGGACGGTGTATCGGCAGATATGTTCCCGTCCTATCCTGCTTCGACATTCCCAAATCATTATGCGATTGCAACAGGATTGGTCCCCGATCATAACGGCTTGGTAAACAATTCTTTCTGGGCTCCGGACCAGCAGGCGTACTACTCCATGGGAGGACCGAACAGAAGTAAAGCCGAGTTTTTCCTCGGGGAGCCTATATGGCTGACAGCCCAAAGGCAGGGGCTCAAAGTCGGAGTCGTATATTGGGTCGGCTCAGACGTCGATATCCAAGGTCAGTACCCCACGTATTGGAAAAATTACAGCGACCAGCCGCTTATCGAGTACAGCGCTAGGGTAGATACTGTTGAAGCATATCTCAATATGCCTAAGAGCAAGAGGCCGAGACTCATCATGCTTTATTTTGATGAGCCTGATCATACCGGCCACGGATTCGGTCCAAATAGCGACGAGGTGGCGAATGCAGTCTCTATTGTGGATGAGCAGATCGGAAGGCTTCGCGAAGCTATCGCCCATTCAAAGGTTGGCAAGCGGACTGATCTCATAGTCCTTTCTGACCATGGGATGACCTCTATCGACCCCCGCCGCAATATCAATCCGACCGAGTATGTGAAGCCAGAGTGGGTGGAAAGGATGCTTCACGGTACTCCGACGTCTATTTTTACTAAGCCGGAGTTCCGCGATTCTGTCTATAATTCATTCAAGAAGGCTCCACATGTGACCGTGTGGAAGAAGGAGGAGATTCCTGCCGAGCTCAATTATGGGACCAGCGACCGCATCGGGGACATAGTGGTTGCTCCTGAAATCGGTTGGCAGATTCATGACCGCCACCCGAGAGGCCCCGGAGGAGCGCACGGATACTCTCCTTTCGATAAGGACATGCAGGCTATTTTCCGTGCCGAGGGCCCTTCTTTCAAGAAAGGATTCAAGGCCGAACAGTTTAGAAACGTTTCGGTCTATCCTCTTGTATGTAAATTACTTAAAATCAAGCCATCGCCGAACGACGGAGACCTCGAAGAGGTCAAAGCCATGCTTCGATAAGGGCTCGGAGGTCATGCCCCGGGATGTAAAAGTCGGCGTTCATGCCGGCCTTTTTTGCAGCCTCGACATTAGAGAGAGAGTCGTCGACAAAGAGAATCTCTTCGGGCTTTCTACCAGTGCGCCTGATGGCCTCGAGATAGATTTCCTGCCCTGGCTTGAGCATGTGCATTTCACAGGAAATGAATTCCTCCTTGAAGATATTTTTGTAATCGAGCCCCTTTTCTTCCCAAAGCTTATGGGAGCGGTTCATGGCGATTGGATTGTTGTTTGAAAGGATGTAGAGGTCATATTTCCCGGAGAGCTCTTTGAGAAGATCAACCTTGTAGTCATCCATTCCTGTGAGAAAAACATCAATGCATTTATCAATCATCTCGGGGGTAGAGCCTTCGCGGCTTTCCCTGAGTATCGCGGTGCGGAACTCGTCAGCGGATATTTTCCCTTCCTCCATATCTCCGTAGATCCCTCTCTGGTGGTATTTATCCAGGATTTCGGTGATTCTCTCGAATCCAAGACTCTTTTTGAATTCATTGACGCAGGCGTCGAAATCGAGGTCGATGAGTACTCCGCCTAGATCGAAGATGATTGCTTTGATGCTATTCTTTTTGTTCTCCATACGCGAATTCATGTTTTGCAAAGATAATGAAAAATGAGATTTTATTAAAAGGTGCCCTAATTATTAAAATAAATTATTTGAAAATTTGAGAATTGTTTATAAATTTGTAAAGTGAAAACTAATGGCTTGACATCTTTTATGAATAAACCTATTTAGCTGAAGTTGTACGTAAGCTACTAATGATCAGCTCAAAAATCGGCAACCAATAAACACATTAATAATCAACTATTTTTTAACGAACTAACCAAAGTCTTATGAGCATCAAAAAACTTTTGACTCTGACTCTGTCATTGTTTTTCGCAGTGACGGTGTTTGCTTAAAACAGAACCATTACCGGTACTGTTCGTGACAGCAATGGTGATCCGCTTCCGGGCGTCGGTATCATTCTCCAGGGAACTACCCGCGGAGCTATGTCAACCGTCGACGGTACGTTCTCTCTCAGCGTTCCCGCTGGAGCTGCTGTCCTTGAGTTTTCGTCCATGGGATATGAGTCCCAGACAATTACTGTCCCCGTAGGGCAGAATTCCATCAACGTAACCCTCGCCGAGGACACTATGTCACTCGAGGAGACAGTCGTTGTCGGTTACGGTACCCAGAAAAAGGTCAACCTGACCGGTGCGGTCTCCGCTGTTGAGTCCAAAGAACTCGAGAACCGTTCCGCACGAAGCCTCGGCTTCATGCTCCAGGGATCGGTTCCGGGACTTACCATTTCTACGGCTCAGGGCCGTGGCGGTCTCAACGAGGATCCTTCAATCAATATCCGTGGATTCACCTCTATCAATGGCGGTTCACCTCTCGTACTCATTGATGGTGCAGTAGGTAACCTCAACCGTATCAACCCTAATGACGTTGAGTCCGTCTCTGTCATCAAGGATGCTGCTGCAGGTGCTGTCTATGGCGCACGTGCTGCGTACGGCGTTATCCTCGTTACCACCAAGAGCGGTGCTGTTTCCGACGGTGAGGCTACAGTCCGCTACAGCGGCCGTTTCGGTTGGGATTCACCGACCACATCGACTGATTATGTGACCTGTGGTTACGAGTCTGTCGTTGCAACCAACGCATTCCGTTACAACTGCCTCGGTTCCAACTATATCATGTATGATGATGAGGATATGGCCGCTCTCTATGAGCGTCGCAACGATAAGGTCGAGGATCCTTCCCGTCCTTGGGTTGTCGAGAGATATATGAACGGTAAGAACATGTGGCGCTACTATGGTAACAACGACTGGTGGCACCTCCTCTATCGCGATGACCGTCCTACCCAGCAGCACAACATCTCCCTCTCCGGAGGTACCAAGAAGATGAAATACTTCCTCTCCGGCGGTTACGACCGCAGAATCGGTATCATTCGTCAGGCTCCGGATATTTTCAACAAGGTGTACCTCCGTTCTAAACTGGATATTGAGGTCAACAAGTACATCCGTTTAAGCAACAACACCTCTTACTTCCGCACCCATTACAACTATCTTGGTGATGGCTCCGTAGAGAACACTATCGCTTATTCTTCAGCTCACGCTCTCCCGGTGTTCCCGTTCAAGAACCCGGACGGTAGCTGGCTCTATACTCCGGCTTCCGGTATCCTCAACGGTTCCTACTCAGTCGCTAACGGTCGTCACATCATTATCGGTATGGGTAAGCACACCAACTTTGAGGAGCGCGCAGAATTTGCCAACACAACAGAATTAACAATCAAGCCGACCAAGAACTTCACCCTCATCGGTAACTATACCTATCGTACCAGTGAGTTTAAGTTCTCCTCCCGTTCGGTCAACATCCCTTACCGTGATCTCCCCGGTGCAGCGATGAAGTACTACTCGACAGGTGCCGGTCTTGATGACTATAGAGAGAGAATCCAGTCTTACAGATGGGATACCGCCAATATTTACGGTACCTTCGAGGATACCTTCAGCGGCCACCACGTCACTCTCATGGGCGGTGCAAACTATGAGCACTACCATTATAAGAGAGTCGGCGGTTATGGCAAGTATATGCTTACCGAAGAGCTGAATGACCTTGCTCTCATCGGAACTGATGAAAACGGCGAGCCTGCAGTTGAGGTAGAAGGCGGACAGTCCGCTTACGCACTCCTTGGCTTCTTCGGTCGTTTCAACTACGACTACAAGGGCCGTTACCTCCTCGAGGTCTCCGGACGTTATGACGGAACTTCCCGCTTTGCCCGCGGTCACCGCTGGGGCTTCTTCCCCTCTGTTTCCGCCGGTTGGCGTATCTCTGAGGAACCTTTCTTCGCTCCTCTGAAGAACACTGTCAATAACCTCAAGGTCCGTGCTTCATTCGGTACCCTCGGTAACCAGAACGTGTCCAACTATCTCTGGGCGCAGACCATTTCTATCGGAAAGATGTCCGACAACTACAACTTCGCTCCCGGCGGTCTTGCCGCCAAGTCTTCCAGCATTTCTGCGCCTAACTCAGATACCATGACTTGGGAGCGTTCCGAGCAGTACAACCTCGGTATTGACGCCGCTTTCCTTGGCAACAAGCTCGAAATCACAGCTGATGCTTTCATCCGCGACACCAAGGACATGCTTACTGAGGGTGTCGCTCTCCCGGCCCTCTATGGCGCTGATGCTCCTCAGGCGAATACCGCCGACCTTCGTACCAAGGGATATGAGATTTCCATCGGCTGGAGGGATCAGTTCGTTCTCGGCAACCGTCCGTTTGGCTACAATATCCGTGCGACCCTCAGCGACTATGTATCTCACATCACCAAATATGATAACCCCAACAAGACCTTCGCAAAGGACTACTATGTAGGCCAGGAGATTGGTGAAATCTGGGGATACCAGGTTGACGGCCTCTTCCAGAGTGATGAGGAAGCTCAGGAATACGTTCAGACTGTCGATATGAGTTATGTCAATAAGCGCGTCCCCGGAAGCAAGTGGGCTGGTGGTGACCCGAAATATATCGACCTCGACCTTGACGGAAAGATCGGTATCGGTGAGAACACAGTAGACAAGCCTGGTGACCGTAAGATTATTGGTAACTCTACTCCTAGATACAACTATGGTCTGACCTTCGGCTTCGATTATGCCGGATTCGACTTCTCTATGTTCTTCCAGGGAGTCGGCAAACGCCAGTACTATTTCCCTTCTACCAACTGGGCATTCTGGGGTCTTTATTCCCAGCCGATGCTTACCTACCTCCAGAAGGGTCTCTATGAGTCTGCATGGACTCCTGAGAATAAGGATGCATACTTCCCTCGTCCGGTTGCATACTATGCATACACATCTCAGGCTCCTCTCTACTACGCCAACACCAGATATCTCCAGAACGTTCGTTATCTCCGTCTGAAGAATGTCTCTGTCGGTTATTCACTGCCTCAGAATTTGACCCGCAAAGTCGGTATGGACAAAGTTCGTGTTTACTTCACGGGTGAAAACATGGCATACTGGTCTCCTTTAAAGAAGTATTCAGTCTATATCGATCCGGAGTCTGTCGCTGAAAAGACCTCAGGTACTACTTATGAGCGAGTGTGGATTCCTTGGAGCAAGACTATGCTGTTCGGAATTGACATCACCTTCTAATCATGAATTGCAGTATGAAAAAATATATGATTCTTTTTGCGGCCTTCCTCATTGGATTCTCCGCATGCGAAAAGCTTGAAGAAAAGGTCGAAAGCGTACTGGATCTTAATCCTCTTTCGGAGTTGGCTCCTGAAACTTATTTCAAGAATGAAACCGACCTCCAGCTTTTCACGAATTCTCTCTACTTGAGTGTGATAAGCCACACCGTCTATGCCGAGCAAAGTGATCTCTTCATAAGGGATAACCCGGGCGCTCTGATTCGTAACGGAAACATGCGTATCACCCCTGCTTCAGGTAATGGCTGGTCTTGGTCAGCGCTTCGTAAAATTAATGTCTGCCTCGAATACATGAAAAAGAACTGCGAGGACGAGGGCACTTATAATACTTATTCCGCTCTTTGCCGTTTCTTCCGTGCATGGTTCTATTTCGACAAGGTGACCAAGTTTGGAGACGTTCCATGGCTTGATTATGTCCCCGGAAGTTCAGATGAGGCTCTTTACAAGGCTCGTGACAGCCGCGAACTCGTTCTCACCAAGATGATCGAGGATGCTGATTATGCAGCAGAGCACCTTCCTGCTTCTTACGGCGGTACCACCTATCGTGCCACCAAGTGGGCTGCACTTGCTCTCAAGGCAAGATTCTGCCTCTTCGAGGGTACTTTCCGTAAATATCACGGAATCACTCTTGAAGGTCACGATGCCAACTACTATCTCCAGCAGGCAGCAGAAGCAGCTGAGAAGATCATGACCGAGAGCCCTCACAAGCTCTTCAGCACCGGTCGTCCAAACCTCGACTATGCTTTGATGTTCACCCAGTTCGATGCAACTGCTGACGAGTTCATCTTCTCTACCCGTTATGGTAATGACAATGCATACTACCACAATGGAACCGCTATCAACCTGATGAACTCACAGGGCCGTTATTCGATGACCAAGAAGGCTGTCTGCTCTTACCTCATGGCTGACGGAAGCCGCTTCACCGATATCCCCGGTTGGGAGACCAAGATGTGGATTGAGGAGACTGTCAATCGCGACCCTCGTCTCGGACAGACAATGCGTACTCCCGGTTACCACCGTATCGACGGCTCAGGAGCTTCCAAGAATTACAACTATGCCGGTCCTGAACTCGGCCTTGACCTTCTCGTTCCTATTACAGGCTACCAGAACTCCAAGTATCTGATGCCTATCACCAACACTCAGAACGATAAGTTCGACCAGTCTTACAATGACCTTCCGATCATCCGTCTTGCTGAAATCTATCTTATCTTCGCTGAGGCAAAGGCTGAGCTCGGAACTCTTACCCAGGCCGACCTTGACAAGTCCGTCAACCTGCTCCGCGACCGTGTTGCAATGCCGCACATGAATATGGCTCAGGCTAACGCCAACCCGGATAAGTTCCTTTGCGAAGGCAAGTGGGGCTTCAACAATGTCTCCGGTGCCAATAAGGGTGTTATCCTTGAAATTCGCCGTGAGCGTGGTGTCGAGATGGCAGAAGAAAGCCTCCGCTACAACGACCTCATTCGCTGGAAGGCAGGATACTGCATCAAGCAGCCTATGTACGGTCTCTACTTCCCGGGTCCCGGTGTCTATGACCTCGATCAGGACGGCAAGAATGACGTTGCCCTCTATACGGCAAGCCAGTCTAAGCCGGCTAGCTCGACCGCTACCTATATCTGGAAGATCGGTACCGATGTGTTCCTTTCCAACGGAGAAAACGGTGGTTACATCGAGCCTTATCAGAACCTTGTGATTACCTTCGATGATAATCGTGACTACTACTATCCGATTCCTCTCGATGAGCTCTCACTCAATCCCGCTCTCAAACAGAATCCTGGTTGGGACGATATTGACAGAAGCAGCGAGTAATCAGGTGAATGTCTAAGTGAAGCCGGCTCTTTTGGGGCCGGCTTCTTTGTATTGACTAAATCTGTTTTTCCTCCGAAAAGGAAGGAAAGTAACGTGGTAAAAAAATGTTTATATTTGCATTGTCCTGAATATCAGCAATATGAAGTTTTTTGTTTCAATCCTCCTTGCTCTTCTTGCCGGATGCAGCTCTCTTCCTTATCAAAAAGAGACGGCTTCGCCCTCTGAAACAGAAGCAGCAAACTCCGCGGCCCCGGATATTCCATATCATGTTGTTCAGAATCTTGTGGGCGGAGCCGCCAATCCTGCTCTTATAATATATCTTCATAGTAACAGCGGTAGCGGCACAGATGGGAAAAAGCAGATGAGTCAAGTCTCGGCCCAAAATATTGAGAAATACATCAAGGACAATAATATTCCTGCTTATTTCCTGGTGCCACAATGTCCCGAGACACATGAGTGGGATAGCCGGGGAAGTACTCCCGGATATTATGTGAAGGCCAAGGAACTAATTGATTATTACCTAAAAGAGAAAAATATCGATAAAAGTCGCATCTATATTTGCGGGACATCGATGGGAGCAATGGGAGCATGGAGAATGCTTCGTGACTATCCTGGATTCTTCACCGCCGCAATCGTCTCCTCGGGACAGGCGCAGTTTGCAACTCCTTCATTGTACACCTACTTGCCGCTATATGTTACAGCGGGTACAGAAGAGCGTAGCTATGAGGCACTTAAGAGTTTTTCGCAGCAAATCAAAGAAGCCGGAGGAACAGTACTTTTCGATGAACTAGAGGGAATGACGCATGGTCGTGCCTGTGATAATTCATGTTCGGAAGAAAGGCTGAAGTGGCTTTTTTCTCAAAAGAAATAGTATGCATCCAAAGACTCACTGGAATCCGGAAAGAGACTTTTCGGCCGTAAAGTTTATAATACGGAGAATAAACACCTCCGGCAATGTCCAGGCATCAGAAATCCCTGAGGCAAGGCTTCCTTTGATTGGTTTTATTTATGTCGCCTCAGGAGAGGTTCTGGTCGAGGTCGGAGACACTCCGTTTCTTTGCCAACCGGGACAGCTTCTTCTGATTCCGCAGAATAGTCCCTTCGCTATCAAGTATTTCCGGGATGCCGTCGGGTATATGGGGGGATTCTCCCCATCTATAATGGCAGATTCCAAGCCATTGAGATTCCTGTCTTCTCCGCTTCATCAGGGCTTCTGGTTCGATGAGGGAGCGTTTGTAGGAGAACTTTTTAATATGCTGGCCTCATCTTTTGAGAAGGGAGATCAAGTTTTCGTGGAAAAGGGGATTGACCTGCTTCTTTCCCGCATTAATCCAGGTCGGGAAACGGCGCTGCCATCAGGTGTAAGTCGTTTCCTCGAGCTGGTTTTCGATTCAGAGAGGATGAGCGGATCCGTTTCGTACTATGCGGATCAGATTGGGATCAGCGGTAACTATCTCAGCCGTCTTGTTAAAAATGCGACGGGTCGCAGCGTCGGTGCTTGGGTCGATATTGCCCGAATCCAGCGGGCAAAGCGTCTTCTCAGCGAAACAAGGTTCTCAGTCATAGATGTCGCAAGTGCTGTAGGCTTAGAAGATCAGTCCTATTTTTCCAGGTTTTTCAGGAAAGAAACGGGAATGACGCCATCTGCCTTCCGCAAGAAGATGCAAGGATAATCCTAAATCCTTCCATTCCCGTTCTAAAATATCAGGATTGTATTGCCGAACTTTGCAGCTTGAAAAGTTGGGCATGGACAAGAATAACCTTTTTGTATGAATTTCACAGGAATCATCATCGGCGCAGCCGTGTTTATGAGTATAGGTATTTGTCATCCTCTGGTGATAAAGATGGAATATTGCTGGGGAAAGAAGAGTTGGTGGATATGGCTCTCTGCCGGTATCGTATTTAGTGCACTTTCCCTGTTTGTTAAAAGCGATATTCTCTCTATAATTATCGGAGGTTTCGCCTTCTGCTGTCTCTGGGGCATCCATGAGATGTTCCTCCAGGAAAAGAGAGTTCTCCGCGGATGGTTCCCTGAGAATCCTCTGAGACATGAGTACTACGAGAAGAAACGCAAGGAGATGGAGGGAAAGCTTTAGCTGGATTTGTTCGGATTTGATGCAGTGATATGTTGGATGAGGCTGAAAAAGGTTATATTTGCGTTGAAATGAAAGGAAACACATTATTAGTCTATGATAAAGATGTTTGTAATGGAGACCTGCCCGGACTGCGAGTATGTGGAAAAGCAGGTAGAGGGTAATCCCAATTTCGAAGTGATTGATATTGGAAAGCACGTTCGCAATCTCAAGCAATTCCTTGACCTTCGCGACAGCCATCCGGCTTTTGACGAGGCCAAGAAGACAGGCGATGTGGGCATCCCTTGCTATGTCCTGGAGGATGGCTCTGTTACTCTTATGTCCGTGGATGTCGGCCTGGAGCCGCGTCCTGCAGGGTTTGGCGGATCATGCCGAATTGACGGGTCCGGCTGCTGATGCTCATGTAATCGGTTTCTTTTAGCGTTGTGAACCGTAGTGCCGGCATCGCAGTGAGTTGTGCCTCTAGGAAAGAACTCTCTGGCGATAAAAACGGGGCGGAAAGTCATGGTTTCTCCCACCCGTGCTACGAAACCGCCTCCTGGTGGCACGGGATGGCGCAGGTGCGAAAAAATGCTTGGGACCTGCGCCGTTACAAATAATTAACTTTCTAAATATCAGAAACTTATCTTTTTAGGGTGGCGCAAGTCCCCACAAAAAATCCGCACCTGCGCCATCAAGAAATCTGGCCTGTTCTAAATCATTCTTTGGCTTGGCACAGAACTCCGAAAAACATGCCTCCTGCGCCTGCCCAGTATCTTATTGTAGGCCAGTGATATATAACTTTTTCCCTAAGGCCGTCTGGGTAGGGAAAAAGCTGGAAGTAATTGAGTATTAGCCCTTTGATGAGCAGGCCCTCAGGCCGGGAAATGTCTATTATGTCAAAAAAGTGTTTACTCTTACGGCGAAATCGTTCCTTTAAAGGGGAAGGGAGCACGCCGCGTGAGACGTAAACTCTTGATACTGAGTCAAATGCTGACTTTAATCTATTAATAGAGACAAGTTTAAAAACGAGAAATAGCTGATAGTAAACGAGTTACACCTCACGGCGCTGAAAGTTTATGCGGTAATATGGGGAGGGAGTATGGGGAGGGAGTATGGGAAAGGGGCATTGAGAAAGGGTATGAGGAAAGGGGCAACATGGATAGGGATTTATCCCTCACTCATCTTCGGGATTTGTCCGGCTTGCATCAGAAATGTCAATTATATCGATTTGTCGGCTCCAGCCCTTTGCCTTGAGCCCGAAAATGGTTGGTGATTGTGACATTTTTGGTTGATGCCGGTCACTTCTCGTACACCGTGGCCTTGCTCTGGTGTACGGCCGGCAGTCCAGCCCTCTTTTCGTACACCAGGTGTCACCTCTCTGGTGTACGGCGAGCAATCCAGACCTCTTCTCGTACACCGAGACCCCTCTCTGGTGTACGACGGGCAAGCCCGAAAGAGGGAGAAAAAGCAAATGCCAGTGTGGGAAACAGTTTCGCCTATGGCAGTTCACGTTGAAATCAAATGGGAAAAATAACAGAGAGTGCCATCCGTCATCTCGAGGAGCCTCGATCAAAATCTTCCGAACTGGATCCCCTGATACACCGTCTGCCATTGGTTAATCCCATCATCTAGATCTTGTACGGAATCGTACTGCTTATAATCGGAAGCGATAATGACTTCAACACGATAACCCCGCGGCATAAGGTTCAGGTTGGCGGGCATTGTGAAAGGGACTAACCAGCACTGGCTCTCTTCATCATATTCCCAATTGGCACCAGGCATTTTCCGAACTAAGACTTCTTCGATGGTCTTATATTCTTCCGTCAAGAACTCTTCCCCGGAGTTCTCCACTCTTATCCTGTATCCCCAGTTCCGGAAATGCTCCGGGAAATGTGGCTCCGTGTCGATTTCCCAGATAATCATGAAATAACAAGTGCCGCCATCCCTATGAACTCCTTGACCGACCAAAACCTCTGGCACAATCGGATCATAATAGGCGGGGTTACATCCCGAGAGTATCGAAACGGCAAAAAGGGAGATGGCCAATGATTGAAAAAACCTAAACCGAAGCATAATATACAAGAATCAATTATCTTCCACAGATGAAAACACAAAGTTGCGGGAAACATTTCCGCACAAATAAATAAACCGAGACGCAGAATGCGACGGTGAGTATAGCTGTCAGCAAAAACACGGTTGCTTCACTTAAATGAAACGGAAGCAAAACAAGTAATGCTTGTCTGATGTTAGAAAGGACAACAGAGTGTGTAACATAGACGAAGAAAGTGCTATCGGATAACAATGAGATAGTCCTTGCGTGCGATTCAAGAGGAAGCGCGACCAAAAGGTTTGCAAAAGCGACAGCCTCCACGATACACCACGTTGGTTTCAGTATTATGAAAGATTCGCTTTGCCGAATGAGAATCATCGGTACCAAAATGAGTGACGATATCAACCATGATGATGTCTTCCACCTTGAAAAGGTTTCGTTCAAGTCTCTTCCTCTGATTGAGAGATAAGCACCTGCCGTATAGAAGAACACACAGGTTATCCCGATGCAGTGAAATGGTGGCCAAAGCTGCAGAAGGTACAGGATAAGTAACGCTATCAGGACCATCTTCCCTCCTTTGCGAAGCGCCCAATGAATAGTGGGTGACAATACATTGACAACCATTAAGTCCCTGACAAACCAAAGTACTCGATGGAAGGGATGGGCGGAGATCATCCGGTACCCTAGCGGATGAACGTTTTCCGTCACGATTGAATCCCACCACATACTCATTCCGCCATTATCGGAAAACCACTGGCCGACCGGAATCCATCCTTCGTCTGCGCATAGAGAAAGTCGGCATTGATGGAAATAGACGTATGCGATATAAAGCGTTGTCCAAATTAAATACGGAATCAACAGTGTATGGACCCGCCGATACATCTTCTTCCTCCATTCATCCCAGTTCCATCTCTCCAGCCCTCGAAAGAACAAATACCCGGAAATCAGAAAGAACAGTGGGACAGCTATTGTGGGAATAACATCCGCAGACATTACTCGAAACCATTCTCCACCATGCACAAACGGCCTATTGCCTGAGTGGATGAAAACCACCATTACGGCAAGGGGGAAACGGAGTCTTTTGATAAGTATGGAATCAGTGTATGACATACCAGCAACTTGTCGATAACCAATTCCTCAGATACGGAATCCTGTCCAAGCCCAGCCTTAACCTCACGGGGTGGAGTCCGAACTTGGCTTTATAGTGAGGATTGACGAGCCAGAGAGTCCGGTCCAAAACAACGTAACTTGCCATCCGGCAAAGGCTTTCAAATGTCTCCACAGTCATCCGTGAGCGTCGTATGTCCATCAACTCTTCTATGTGTTGTTCCGGTTCCTTGAACATGCGGAGGATTCCCCGATATACCGGCATCGGCAGTAGATGGATCCACGGGAGGGCTCGGACTCCCTTCCGGACGCAGGTCTGCTGGTGACCGCCGAACGGCATCTGCCAGGCAGGAAAGGCCAGGAATGCAACACCCTCGGGAGCCAGGAATGTATGAATCCGTTCCAGAAAACGTCCCTTGTCTTCCGGCGCAATATGCTCTATCACATCGTGGACAAGTATTACGTCAAATGCTTTGTCCTGTTGGGGAAAATCAAAGAAATCCGCACAGAAGAAACTACCTTCAGCGCCATTTATCCGGAAATAGTTCCGCGCATTTTCAATCTTCTTCTCGGAATAGTCAACTCCTGTCACCTCGCAGCCAATCAGTGCAAAGGGCAAGAGATTCCCCCCTTCGCCGCACCCCACTTCCAAAACACGAGTACCCTCGGAAACGGGTGTGTATTGGCGGATATAATCGACGTAGAAAGCCGTCGATGTCTCCACCAATTCGTCGAAGTATTGATGCCGGTCTTTGTATCTGTTTCCCATCAGGTCTGTTTTCCTATTAGACTGACCGGATGGGCAAATACTGCGTGCTTTAGAAGGTCAGTCGTACGCCGAAAGGTACAGTAAACTCGACGGGTTGAACCTGTCTGATTGTCTGGACGCCACCTCCGGTATCGAAATAATATCGAACCTGCGGCTCCGCATACAGGCCCATCCAAGGGGTAAGATTATACTGAACCCCGATGCCTGCGCCCGCTGACCACTGAACCGGAGCTTTTAGCCGCAATGTGTTCTGATAAGTGTAGGCCACTCCGTTGTGGTGCTCGCTGTTCAGGATTCCGGCAACCGGAATCTCCATCTTGCCGAAGGCAGATGCATTCAAGTTCAGATTGCCCTTTGACCAGACCGTATAGGACAGGCCGAGAGGGACACCCAGATAATGGATGGTCTGCTGATTCTTGATATACAGCGTATCACGGCCGATGGAATGCGTAGAACGTAGCCGAGTATATTCCAGACCTGTCAGTACGCTCCAGCGGTCATTCAAACCGATACTGGTGCTGAGACCTAGCGTAAACGGCTTTTCGTATTCGGCTTTCTCCTCTACAGGCTTCGGATTCGGATCCATTGCTTCCGGTACTGCCAGCCTTTCCGCAATATGGAGGAGCGAGTTGTAGTAAGCGAGCGAATCGCCGGTGCTGTAATGGCCTTCCATAGACTGTACTGCCGTGAGGAAGTCATCCCAAGAGGAGACCCTCGTGTCCGGAGCCAGAATGTGGGACGATGCTTGAGCCAGGATACCGGAACCCATCACAATCGGGCTGCTCCCGGCAATAGCGCTGGGCAGTGCCGAAATGGAGGGCAGAAGTCCAAGGTGATTCTTACGCGCCGTTGCTCTGGTTTCGGCCAGCAGTCGCTGGTTGAACTCTGCCGCCTGTCGCTCTTGCTTTCTGATCCTGAATTCCTGTCCGGATGCTCTGAGTGAAACGGACGGGATAGAAATAGGACGAATGTCAATAGGAGCCAGCCTCTCGCGTATTATGGAAGAATCAGTCTTTGTCAGCGTTGTATCATTGGCGCTGATTGCTGCCATTTGGGGACTCTCTATCAAGGAAGGAGTCTCGGGAGCCGACAACGAATCCACCGACAGTACCACATGGACACTGTCTTCGGCGGGCGTCATGGCCACAGGACCATTCTGTCCCGGCATGGACTCCATCTCTTTATGTAGCAGGAGTGGAGTGACAATCAGGGCTATCAAGGCAAGGAGTGCCAGCCAATACCGTTTCAACTCCTTCTGTAGTACCTGTCTTGCCCTGAAAAGATTGGATGAGGATGACTTCTCTCCGATATGCAGCAGCGCCCCGATTTCCTTATGCGAAAGCCCCTCCAGAACGGACAGGCGGAACACCTTTCCATACTGTTTTGGCAGGCGGTCAATCAGTTCCAATAAATCATCGTAAGGGGGGACGGGATACACGGTCTCTTCCGGGACATCCTCTATGCCGATGTCTTCCTCCGGATGTGTGAAATGCTGGCTCTCCTTGAGATAATCGATAGCAAGGTTCTTCACGATGACCCCCATCCAGGATTCCAGCTTTTCCGGATTCCTCAGCCTGCCGATCGAGGACAAGATCACAACAAAAGCGTCATGCAACAGGTCTTCCGCCACCTCCTGGGAATCCACATAGTGCCGACATATCCCCATAAGTTTGCCGGAATAGTCCCGATAGAGGGCCTCCGCCGATGCAGAGTCCCCACGTTTGCAGCCATCCACGAGTTGTCGCTTATCCATAGAGTTCGCGGTCTATACTAGATAAAGACCGCAAAAAGTCGAAATACTGCGTGGGGAAAACAAAAAAGACGGTGCAACTAAATAATTGTTACACTTTATCCCACCGAACGTCGTGATGAAATGGACAGGCCACAGCGACTATTCATCCATGAAGCCTTACATTGACATCGTGGATTCCATCAAAGCATCTTCAATGACTAAACTCAACGGGTTGCTGTAACCCAAATTAAACGCTGTAAAAAACCAAAGTAAAACACTGCGAAAAGCTAAAGTAAAATACTGATAAAACCTAAAGTAAAATTGTTTTATTGACTATAGTTTCTTATTTTTGCAATTGATAATAAAAGACTTTTGCGAATGGAATATAGGAAAAGAATGTCAGACAAGCTATTGCTTGATAATCTGGATGCTTTTGGCGCTGTTGTTCTGGAAGGTCCCAAAGGTTGCGGTAAAACAACTACCGCTCAGCAAGTCGCAGCCAGCGTTATCAAACTCCAAGACCCCGACAACTATGAAGCCTATAAGGCGACGGCCGAGTCTCGTCCATCTATGCTGTTGAGGGGTGATAATCCCAGATTGATTGACGAATGGCAAGATTTTCCTGTTGTTTGGGATGCCGTTAGAAATTCGGTAGACGGAAGTGATGAGGTCGGTCTCTATATTCTCACAAGTTCAAAAGCTTTTGACCCTGATAAAGTCAAGCATTCCGGTTCTAATCGTATTGAGTTGATGAAGATGTCAACGATGAGTTTGTATGAATCCGGAGAGTCAAACGGGGCGATTTCCCTGGCAGACCTGTTCTCGAATCCAGCTATGGTGATTGACGGAATACAGTCGTCAAC
>ONMJ01000029.1 GCA_900318955.1 uncultured Bacteroidales bacterium | reverse complement strand
CCGATGGTACTGACCCACCAGTTGGGAGAGTAGGTAGCTGCCGTTCTTCGGGACCCCTGAGAGTCTTACGACTCCCGGGGGTCTTTTTTTGTGCCTTCGTGGTTAACCATTATCGGTTCATCATTATCGGTTCACCATTATCACCGGCAGCTACCGGTGTTTGATAGATTTTTCGTGGTGTCCTGCGCCATTGGAAAAAGATAAGTTCCTTACTTTCAGGATATTAAAAATTTTTAGCGGTGCAGGTCCCCAGTCTTTTTTCGCACCTGCGCCATGTTGAGCGACAAGAAGGGCGTTTCGTGGTACGACATGTCGAAATCCTTGCTCCAGAGCCAAACTTAAGCTTATCTCGAAGAGATCTGATCACCTGATGGCGCAGGTGCGAATTTTTCGTGGTGTCCTGCGCCACTGGAATGAGATAAGTTTCTGACATCCAGGATATTAATAATTTTTAGCGGTGCAGGTCCTCATCATTTTTTCGCACCTGCGCCATTCCGTGCCACCAAGAGGATGTTTCGTGGCATAGCATGTCGATTTCCCAGTTCCCGTGCCACCAGGAGGGTGTTTCGTGGCACGGCAGGGTATAGTCATTGCACCGACTGGTCAATTTCTCAGGTCCCATGCCACCAAGAGGTGCTTTCGTAGCACGGCAGGGAGTTTCACTGGCCAATGCTTCGAGGAATGAGACAGTAACGGGCTAAACGATATCTTTCTTCCCCAACAGATCTGCCGAAGCTTATTCGTGGTCGAAAAGGCGTCACTTCTCACACCTAATCATGCCAGTACAGAATCTCGATCTTATCCATCAGTGCTACCCTTTTTCGGAGTCAGGTGTTTTTGTGTGGTTTTTTGTCACGGCAAACTGTTTTTCCCACGAAATCAGGTCAAAACGTGGGGTTATTGTTCTGGCTGTGATGCGGTAATGGACCGTATTATTTATCATGTATTTTTCAGTCACTTCTAAATTGTCTTGTGCTAAATATTGTGCACAGGGCATAGTGATAATTTAATGTGTTCATCTTGTGGCTATATTTGGCCTTTAATGAAAGAATGGGCTTAAATGGTTAAGGAATGAATGAGCCTCGAATGTTCGGAGTGAATGAGTCTCAATGGTTAAGGAGCGAAGGAGCCTCGATATCTTCCGGTGCAAAAAGTAAAAAAGCACCTACGTTGCCGTAAGTGCTTGATTTAATAAGGTCTGGATGACTGGACTTGAACCAGCGACCTCCTGGTCCCTAACCAGGTGCGCTACCAACTGCGCCACATCCAGAAAACGGTCTTTTTCCGAACCGGACCGCAAAGATAATCAAAATATTTTGATTTCAAGCGATCCGGGTAGGAAAAAACGACTTTTATCTGAGTTTCTTGTATCCGTAAGCAGCGGTGTCGCCGAGTTCGATCTCAATCTTCATGAGACGGTTGTACTTGGCGATACGGTCGGTACGGCTGAGGGAACCGGTCTTGATCTGGCCGCTGTTGGTAGCGACAGCGATGTCAGCGATAGTGGTGTCCTCAGTTTCGCCGGAACGGTGGCTTGTTACGGTTGTGTAGCCGTGACGGTGTGCCATCTCGATAGCGTCGAGGGTCTCGGTAAGGGAACCGATCTGGTTGACCTTGATGAGAATAGAGTTGCCTGCACCCATCTTGATACCTTTCTCGAGGTATTTGACGTTGGTAACGAAGAGGTCGTCTCCAACGAGCTGGCAGCGGCCGCCGATAGCTTTGGTGAGCTTGACCCAGCCTTCCCAGTCTTCCTCGCTGAGACCGTCCTCAATCGAGTCGATAGGGTACTTGGTGATAAGCTCTTCGAGGTA
Organism: uncultured Bacteroidales bacterium; assembly: GCA_900318955.1. Taxonomy (GTDB): domain Bacteria; phylum Bacteroidota; class Bacteroidia; order Bacteroidales; family UBA932; genus Cryptobacteroides. The sequence continues at coordinate 43,271 of ONMJ01000029.1, read as the reverse complement.
AGCGATCTGCTCCTCTGAGGTAAGCTTCTTACCGTTGGGATCTTTCTTCTTGCCGTCCTTGAGCTGCTTGTAGTCATAGTAGAAGGTGTCGCCCTCTTTGAAGCAGAACTCGGAAGCAGCGCAGTCCATAGCGATGGTTACATCCTTACCAGGCTCATAGCCGGCGTTCTTGATGGCAGCCATGATGCAATCGAGTGCGTCATCGATACCCTCAAGCTTCGGAGCGAAACCGCCTTCATCACCGACAGCGGTAGAAAGGCCGCGGCCCTTGAGAACCTTCTGGAGAGCGTGGAAAACCTCAGCACCGATGCGGACAGCCTCAGCCTCGCAAGCAGCGCCGACGGGACGGATCATGAACTCCTGGAATGCGATAGGAGCGTCAGAGTGAGCACCGCCGTTGATGATATTCATCATAGGAACCGGGAGGACATAGGTGTTGGTGCCGCCGAGATACCTGTAGAGAGGGATCTGGAGCTCAGCTGCAGCAGCCTTGGCAACCGCGAGAGAAACACCGAGGATAGCGTTAGCACCGAGGTTAGACTTGGTAGGGGTGCCGTCGAGCTCGATCATCTTCTGGTCGATAGCCCTCTGCTGGAGAGCATCCATTCCGACGATTGCGGGAGCAATGACATCGTTGATGTTCTTGACAGCCTTGAGAACGCCCTTGCCGCCGTAGCGCTTGGGATCGCCGTCGCGAAGCTCAAGAGCCTCGTTTTCACCTGTTGAAGCGCCTGAAGGAACGGCTGCTACACCTACAAAACCAGAATCGAGGATAACTTCCGCCTCGATAGTAGGGTTGCCTCTTGAATCGAGGATTTCCCTGCCGGTAACTGATACAATCTGCATAATGAATTATAATTTAAATATTGTTGTTTTCTTTAAAAGTGCCGCAAATTTAGCAAATTCCGCTCACAATTACAAAGGCCTGACAACCTTTATTCCTTGACATCCTTTCCTGACCTTCAGAACATAGTCTGCGATGCTCTGGGGCTGCTCCATCACGAGGCCGCCTCCCTGTGAGGCATGGATGAATCCGACCTTGCCGTCATGGACATAAGCGATTGCGACATGGCCTATGTCAAGGCCGTCGGTAGTGGTCATGAATCCGATTATGTCTCCCGTCTTGATTTTTGATTCGATGGATTTAATCTTGGCGGCAGGAATCCAGCTCTGGGGCTTCTCATTCAGCTTTTTCTCGACCTCGTAGATGATTCTTCGGTTCTCGGCGGCGACAGGGTCGGTGTCCGCATCGCGAAGGTGCTTGTAGCTCTTGTAATGAGTGGACATGAAATTGATAGGCTTCGGGAACTCCGACCCTCCTATTTCGAGAGTTAAATCCTTCATAATCCCGGCAGCCTCGCCTCTACGGATCCATTCTGTAGTGTAGTGGATTCTGTCTGCATAGCTGCTTATTCGCCCCCTGTAGCGGGTACTTGCAACCATTGAAGACAGAGTCTCGAAATCGGTATGGCCGGCCCCGACAGTGCGTGCCATGTTCAGGCAAGTCTCCACGAAAATAATGCAGTCAGTCTTTGTAGTATAGACTCTAAGTTCTTCTTTATCACCTGCTTCCAGTGTGCTCGCTACATAATCTGTCCCGAGCATCTCTTTGGCGGCGACGATCATCCTGTCGGCGGTAGAACCCTCCCGGGAGGCCATTATTTCCATAATCCTCTCAGCTTTTGCAACGTCCTTTGGGGTGGTTACCGCGAGCCCTTTGACAATCTCTCCGTCCGTGCGTTCAAGGGAAAGGGAAGAATCGTTGACAGGACGGGACTCACGAATGAATCCGGCTCCGACTATAGTGCTGAAGCAGACCGCGGCGGCTGCAACAATGATATGAAGTGTTCTCATAAAAAAATCCGTATATCTAATTTTGTAAATATACGGATTTTCTTCAGATTCTCTAGTCTTCAACCAAGATTTCAAGCTCTATTATCTTGGCATTTCCCGCCGTCGTTGTAAATTTGGCGCCGATAGTATGGAGGCCTCCCTTCGTGAATGTGATAGAGCTTCCTCCTACAGGCTCGTCATCGAAGAACCAGCTTATCGCAGAACCGGGCTTTCTATCGCCCGAAACTTCAATAAGACTCAGGTCGAGAGTTTCACCAATGGAGTACTTCCCAAGATTAGGATCCGAGATATGATTGTAGTCAAGGTAAGACGAATCGTCCAGGAATAGGAATGCGAGGATGTTGCCATAATCGGAATAATCTGTCCATGAGGCGGTTGACGAAGTGCTATAAGAGGCGACATACATTCCTCCTTTATCTACCTCGTAGTCTTCGAAAAGAATCGGATAAGGATCGCTTGGGGAGTTCAGTGCATAACCGAAATAGATGTCTGTATCCGGTTCTACAAAGATGTTATTGCTGATCATATTGGAAGTAGCCCATGAATATTCCGCCGGTGAATCGACCTTGACAGTAGCTTTTCTGGTATACGTAGATCCACCTGCCGGAGCGAAATCCACAATTCCGTAAGCCGCCGAAACCGTTTCCGAGGCGTATGCGAAGCCTACTCCGAGAATCTGTCTGCCGACATAATCCGAGAGCTCCTCGGAAGATATTTTGGCAGAGACCATTATGCTGGAATTGGCCTGTCCGGCACCGATACTATATAGATTCGAGAAGTCAGGGGCGAATTTGTGCAGGGTGTAATTGATGGGTTCGCCAACTCCGCGGACGACTACATTCCTGGTCAGAAGTTCTCCGGAGGAAAGGGAAACGGTTTCGGATTTTTCAACAAACTTCGGGGCGTTGACAACAAGATAGACGATAGATTCATTCAGACTCTCAAGATTGAATGAATAAGTCCCGTCTGTACCTGTGATGGTGCTGATAATAGGCTGGCCTACAGCTCCTGATATCTTTTTAGGTCCGGAGGTTTTTGTCGCTATGGACTTATTGGTAGTAGCTTTTGAGTAAGAAGCGTAAAGGCTCACTTTAGCCCCGGGGATAGGGACTCCGTCAGTTGTCGTCACGATTCCGGAAAGACCGGTATGGGAAGTCCCGCGATACATTGTGACCTTCCCTGTCGAGCTATTGAATGAAATGTCGTAGAAAACGTCGCTTTGTTTATTGCTGGAAGACCAACCCTGCCATTTATAGAATGTGACTCCGCCAGCCCCCGGGAACGGCATTTTTGCATTGGTGACGCCTCCGTTGAATAACAGATTACTCTGGTCTGCCGCTGGGACGACATAGTAGCATGGATGGGTTCCGGAAGCGTTGATATACTGCTTGTATGACGACCAAAGGGTGCTTGCTGTCCTTGTTGAAGAACTGCCGGAGCCGTTGTATGTCACCGTGTTTGAGGACTTGTCGACATGGTATACTATGAGGCCGGCAGGGACATAAGCGTCCCAACCTTGACCGGAACGGCATTCAAAGGCGAAATACTCGTTGGAGGTGGAAGTGGCCTCTTTATATCCAAAGTTCTCATTGACCGGATTGAGAGAAATCTCTCCGGAGGTCGGCATTGTCTTATATCCTGACATCCAACCCATAAGGATTCTCTCTTCCACAGTGAAATACGGGGGAGTGCGTCCTTCGTTGTTATATGATCCTGCGCACATGGTGCTGTATTCATACAATCCTCCCGCATAACCGTCGTTGTATTCATTATAAGTCGTATCATAGAAATCCGGAAGTCCGAGTGCATGCCCGAACTCATGGCAAGCGGTCCCAATTCCGCACATTTCCCCGCCGGTATATCCCTTGAATTCAGAAGTACAGGAATAGGTGTTGAATTTCACTGATCCGAACTTAGTGGTCGAGTAGTTTGTGTTTTCAAAATAGTCCCATGAAGAGAGTCCCCACTCATGAGGATAGATAGTGTTTTCATCTCCTCCTTCGGCTTCGTTATAGCCGGCATAATACATCAGGATGGCATCGACAACTCCGTCACCGTCATTGTCGTATTTTGCGAAGGGGTCACTGTTACCGGCAGCTTTCTGCTGAGACAGAACCTTCTGGAGCGCTTCATACAGGGCCTCCGGAGCAGGCTCGTTGTTGTTACTGTTTTCGGTCCCGTAGTAACTATATGACTTTGATACTGTTACCGGTCCGAAAACATCGAAATAAAAGCTCAGCTGGTTTAAAGAGTTGTCAATATAAAAGTCGCGGATACTTCCGGTAGCTCCGTTTTCTGAATACCCCTGCTGGTTTGCAAGGTTGTAAAAAGCCTGATATACAGCTTCTTCCGTATCTCCAACAGTAAAGTTCAAATCGGAGAACTGTACGAGAATAAGAGGGAAGTGAAGGTCGGTGCCAGACGCCCTTGTTGCGGGCTTGGACCAGTTCCTCGTCCTTTCAAGATTCATCATACGGTCGGCATTGACTTTCTCGCCTCCTCCCATATGAACCTTTATTTCATAGGTCGACGAAGGTACAATAAATCCGTCCTTGTCCTGTTTGACTATATTACCTCCGGAGGTCATCCAATGGCGGAATTCGTCTCCATGGAGCTCTACCTCCACCTTACTCCCGTCGGGCTGTGTCTTTATGATTTTTCCCGGCTTGGCAGGAATTGCGAATATGGTCGCGGTTGCACCGAGCAGTGCAAGTGCGCAAGTGATTATATATCTTCTCATATCTCTCTACCTTTTAACTATGAACGCATTTGTGCCGTCTGTAAGCCATAGTTTGGCACCGTCTTCCTTTACTACCGTAACCGGGAATGTGGATTCTATCTTATTGACAAGTTGGACTCTATAGATGAGTTTAAGGTTGAATGAGTCCAAGTAGGCCGCATTCGCAGGGATGCCGGAGAATTCTACATAGGCCTCGTTCGCAGCATCCACAATCGTGAATGTCACGGTGCCGTCAGAGAGGTATTCCCTTGAAAGCTGATCGGAAGTAGCGCTATAGATGAGCGGATTGTCAGTAAAATATGCGCCGTATGTCTCATAGTTGAGGATGGCCTCTTCTTCCGGATTCAATGTATGCTCTGTCGAAACGGTCGTTTTCTTATAAATAGCGCAGTATGAAGTACTTGTTCCCGATTTGAAATAGTTGTTACTATAATAAATACTATACGAAGAGCTGCCGCTTCTATAATATACCCGTGCTCCTGAAGAAGAAAAAGCTACAGCCCAAGACGTTGCGCTCGATCCTATGGTCAGATACCTAGAAGAAGAGTTCTGATAAATATATGAGCTGCCGCTTTTGAACTGCATTGTCGTGCTGCTTCCGCTAGTGGACTTATTGGTTATTGTCCATACTCCGACATTTGAGTTCCCGGGAAGTCTTATATAACCGTCTTCGCTTGAATAGGTGAAGCCGGAATCCTTTGCGATTGCATTTATGCCGGAGGTGCCGCTAGCCGTTCCTCCCATTGCGTAAGTCGGTGAAGAATTGCTGTTTACTATGATGACCTCATCTCCGTTTGAGAGACTGCTAAGGGAAGTTACGAGTTCGAATACGACTTCTTCTTCGGTCGAGGATAGAGCGACATCTTCGGCAGAGGCCATATTAGCGGAAAAGAGGGTTACGCTGCCGGCTTCGAAATACAGGTTTATTCCGCTTAGATCGATTGTTCTCTGTTTGGCGGAGCCGTCGGAGAAATTGACAAGGATTCTGAGCGAACTGCCCTTCAGGTCCGTTGGGGCGCATGCAAACCACACCGCGTCAATGTTTGGATTGTTGACTTGGATGGTGTATGAACCGTCCTTGCCGTCAAGAGAGCCGTCAGATATATTGTAATAAAAGTCGCCTGCCCACTGCTTTCCCGCCGTAAGGCAAACGGAAGAAACAGTCGCTCCGGAAGGGACCGACAGGTTTGTGAGGGCAAGTTTTCCATAAGCGGTAAGATGCTTGAAATGGACATTGATCTCCTGCTTGATTGCCGTAGTTGTCTCCGACTTTGCAAAGAGAATCTGAGCGGCCTCGTCCACAGAAGTGGAAAGAGGAGTCTGACAGGTTGGAATAGTTACCGTGAGGGCTCCGCGGCTGGGGCTGGGGCGGGAGAGTGCTGAAGATGGGCTTACTACATAGAAAGTGAAGTCATCATAATCGTTTTCTACCGAGTAATCATATTCAGCAGAAAAAGATGCTCCCTTTTTATTATCATCAGGAGTCACTGCCGCTTCAATCTGCTGCTCGAGGTTTAGCGAGACTCCGACATAAGTTTCATTTCCTGTCCAGAGGGTCGGGAACGAAAGAGAGCCGTTTCCATCATCCACGGCATCGGAAAAGGCCGTTTTGGTCGGCAGCTGGTTGGAAACAAAATGGACGGTAATCTTTGTCGGATCGTTTTTTTCTGAAGGGTCTGCCTGCTCCCTTATCTGGCATGATGCGGCGCCGAGGCATAATAAGGCCGCTATGATAATATTGAATTTTTTCATAAGAGAGGGGATTTAATAATCATAATCGAAATCATCATCTTCTCTTCTTCGCCTTGAGAGATTCGGTCCCTGGATTCCGGGGCTGGGTTCAATGTCATTTCCCGACAAGATTGAGCTTTCAATTTTGATAGTGATGGTCTCCGCAAGAGGAGCTTCATACAATAACAGGGTCATCCGTCTTTCCTTCATAATACACTACTTTTTACTTTTGCCAGGCCGTACTGTGGCCACTAATATTAGAGGCGAACTTAAAATAAAAATTTTTATTATCAAAATTTTTAGGGCGAAATTTAATTTACAAGTAACTGATAGTTAGGTGATTATCGTTAATTATCGGGCCCTTTCCAGTTTGATATTTGTAGATTGTTTTGCGATCTCACTTTCATTTTTTAATCACATATATGATTCAGAATCGTTACTTATAATTTTTTTTCGCTGCCCATGAAAAACAGAGTCAGTAGTATCAGAAAAGAAAAAATTATTATATTTGTCATTAGAATAGTTTATGATGAACAACCGATTTTACGCATCCGCTTATGATAGCTATTATCCTACAAGATAATAGCCCGGACGTCGTACTGTCATAGAGTATTTTTATGAGGCTGTCCGGGATGCGGGCGGCTTTTGTTTTATTATGAAGAAAGTAGCTATACAGGGATACAAGGGGTGCTTCCATGAGGAGGCGGCGCGGACTTTTTACGCCCAATCCGGTCTAGTCCCGGATATTCTCGAGTGCGATACCTTCGAAGGCCTCTATCGGGCTTTGGAAAACGAGGCTGCCGATGCTGCCGTCATGGCAATCGAAAACACCGTTTCCGGAGGGCTTATTCATAATTTTGAGCTTTTGCGCCGGTATGACCGCAAGATAAAGGGAGAGGTATATCTTCGAATTAAGCAGAACCTTATGGCCCTTCCCGGTCAGTCGATAGAGGATATTAAGGAAGTCCGGACCCATTATATGGCTATCAATCAGACGCGTGATTTCTTTCAGGGGGAGTGCCCGTGGATAACTCTGGTCGAGTCCGAGGATACGGCAAAAAGTGCCGCGGAGATTGCCGGAAATCGGCTCTTGGGGGTTGGGGCGGTGGCCTCCAGTCTTGCCTCCGAACTTTATTCTCTTGAGATTCTCAGGGAGAGCATTGAGACATATAAGCAGAATTTCACGCGCTTTCTCATTTTCGATGAAGCCGTGACGCTTCCGGAGTCGGCCATAGATAAAGCCTCCATTTGCTTCACCCTTCCTCATAAACCCGGGTCGCTGGCGCATATCCTGACTATCCTTTCGTTCTATGACATGAACCTTACCCGAATCCAGTCGCTCCCGATTCCCGGCCGCGAGTGGCAATACTTTTTCTATGTGGACATAAAGTTTGACGACTACAACCGCTATTGTCAGGCTCTTTCTGCTGTCCGCCCGTTAATAGAAGACCTTAATATTTTAGGAGAATATAAAGCTGCGATATGATTATTCAACCTGCAAAGAGGACCGAATCGGTCAAAGAGTACTACTTCTCCCGCAAAAACAGGGAGATTGCTTCTATGAATGTGCTTCGGAAAGAGGCCGGCCTCGACCCGATAATCAATCTTGGAATAGGGGCGCCGGATGGAATGCCGCCCAAGGTGGCGATAGATAAGCTTGTGTCGGAGGCGGTCAAGCCGGGAGTGCATGCCTATCAGAGCTATATGGGCATTCCGGAACTTCGCGAGGCTTTTGCATCGTGGTACAAAAGATATTACAGGGTTGAGCTCGACCCTTCGAAGGAAATCCAGCCTCTGACAGGTTCCAAAGAGGGTATTTTGCTCATTTCCCTCGCATTCCTCAATCCAGGCGACAAGGTTCTTGTCCCTGACCCCGGCTATCCGACATACTCTTCATCGGCAAGGATAGTTGAAGCTGAAATTGTCCCTTACGACCTTTTGGAGGAGAACGGGTGGCAACCGGACTTCGACGCTCTTGAGAGAATGGATCTTGAGGGGGTGAAACTAATGTGGACCAACTATCCCGGAATGCCTACGGGAGGGAGGGCTACAAGGGAGCTTTACAAGCGTCTGGTTGACTTTGGCCGACGGCATAAGATATTGATTGTCAATGATAATCCATATAGTTTCATCCTCAATGACGACCCTCTTTCGATACTCGAAGTAGAAGGGGCGAAGGACTGCTGCCTGGAGCTAAACTCTCTTAGCAAGGCCCACAACATGTCAGGATGGAGACTAGGGATGCTCGCCGGCGAGGCGGCGATGGTCTCGGAGGTGCTGAAGGTCAAAAGCCAGATGGACAGCGGCATCTTCCGCCCTCTCCAACTTGCTGCTGTCGAGGCTCTTGGATGCGGGGAAGAGTGGTTCTCCGAGCTGAATGCGGAGTATAGGAAGCGCCGCGAGGCCGCAGGGCATATCTTCGATGTCCTCGGAGTCCGCTATGACAAGGCCAGTGCAGGCCTCTTTGTATGGGGAAAGGTCCCTGAGAAGATCATCGCCTCGTCGAATAGCAGTACGGCGATGACAGCCGGGGAAAGGCTCTCCGAAGCTATTCTCCATGAGGCGGGCGTATTCATCACTCCCGGATATATCTTCGGCCATAATGGAGAGAACTATATCCGCGCCTCCCTTTGCGCTCCCGTTCCAAAACTCGAAAAAGCGGCGGAGCTCATAAAGAGTCATCTTGAACAAATTGAAAATCAGGTATTAGCGTAATATGACAGTAGGAATAATAGGCCTTGGCCTTATCGGAGGCTCGATGGCGATTGATCTCAAAAGGCGCGGGTTTGCAGACAGGATCATAGGAGTCGAGTCCAACTCCATCAATGCTTCAGCAGCCGGGAAGATTGGCCTTGTAGACGAGGTGGTAAGCTATGAGACATGTGTGGAAGAAGCTGATATTGTGGTGGTTGCGGTTCCCGTAGGGGCGGCTGTGAAGATGGTTTCAGATATCCTCGACCGCTTCCAGACGGCTGGCGCCAAAGAAAAGATAGTCATCGATACTTGTTCGACCAAAGAGCAGATCGCTCTTGCAACTCATTACCATCCTTGCCGCGGACAGTTTGTTTCGACCCATCCTATGGCGGGAACCGAGTATTCGGGTCCATGGGCGGCGATGCCGAATCTTTTCGATGGCAGGGCGTGTATTTTCGCAAACCCGGAGGAGTCGTCTCCTAAGGCTCTGAAGACAATAGAGGAAATGTATGATGTCCTCAATATGAGACCAATCTATATGAATGCCTCGAGTCATGACCTTCATACTGCCTATGTCTCTCATATTTCGCATGTTACTTCCTTCGCCCTGGCCCTTACGGTACTTGATAAGGAGAAGGATGAAAAGCATATTTTCGACCTTGCGTCGGGAGGTTTTTCCTCTACGGTGCGACTGGCGAAGTCGAATGCCGACATGTGGGTTCCCATCCTGACCCAGAATAGGGACAATGTACTTCAGGTTATAGATACATATTTGGAGAAGATGACCCAGTTCCGTAATGCTATCGCGGATTTTGATGAAGAAGGAATCAGGTCTCTCATTGAGGATGCAAACAGAATAAAGAAAATAATCAGATAGTTATGGCAAAAACGTTGGATTTAGTTCCGGTAGGCGAGTGGGGATTCTTCACTCTCCCGAGGCCAATGGTAATCGCGGGCCCATGCAGCGCGGAGACCGAGGAGCAGGTAATGGAGACGGCAAAGGGCCTGAATGAGTTTGGAATACATGTTTTCAGGGCGGGAATATGGAAACCCCGTACCCATCCGGGCAGTTTCGAAGGGATCGGTACGCCCGGCCTCAAATGGCTCCAGAAGGTGAAGAAAGAATATGGGATGAAGGTCGCTACCGAGGTGGCCTCCGAGAAGCATGTCTTCGAGTGTATAAAGTATGGAGTCGACATGGTCTGGCTCGGGGCGCGCACAACGGCGAATCCTTTTCTTGTCCAGGAAATAGCTGAGGCCTTGAGGGATACGGATATTCCCGTGCTAGTGAAGAACCCTGTCAATCCCGATCTCGACCTTTGGATCGGTGCGCTCGAGAGACTCAATCGCGAGGGGGTCCGTAAGCTCGGTGTCATCCATCGCGGCTTCTCTACCTCGCAGAAGATTGCATATCGAAATGACCCCCAGTGGAAGATAGCAATCGAGCTTCGCACCCGCTATCCGGACCTTCCTTTCTTTGCTGATCCGAGCCATATGGGTGGCAGCAGAGACTATCTGTTGGAGCTGTCCCAGAGGGCTATGGACCTCGGTCTTGACGGGCTCATGATAGAATCTCACTGCAATCCTTCCGCCGCTTTGAGCGATGCGCACCAGCAGCTCACTCCTCCTGCCCTTAAGGAGTTGCTTGAGTCGATTGTCGTTCGCGAAAAAGATACCGACAGCCGCGAGTATCGGGATGGAATTGTCCAGCTCCGCGCTCAAATCGACATTATCGACGAGAACCTTCTCTACGCTCTTAACACCAGAATGGGTGTCAGCCGTAAGATCGGCCAGTACAAGAAGGAGCACAATATCGCTATCCTACAGACCTCCAGATGGGATTCTGTCCTAGAGGACATGAAGAAGAAAGGCCGCGCATACGGTCTTTCAGAAGAGTTTATCGAGACGGTGTTCAATGCCATCCACGAAGAATCCGTTCGTGCTCAGAACGAGATTCTGGAGAGCTAGTTGTCTGCTCTGGAGGATTTCCGGATTAGTTCGAGAAGAGTTTCCTCGAATATAGCGGTTTCCTCGGGAGAAAGAAAACTAACTTCAATAGGTACCTGGAACAACCTTTCCTTGAGGCTTCCGGGTACTTTTTTCGTGTCTACAATTCTCTGTGCATCCTTCTCGGTAGTTGCTACTACTGCGGTCGGATTTGCCCCGACAGCTCTCATTATGTTCTTGAGGTCGCCGTAAGAATACTTGTGGTGATCCGGGAATTTCATCCTTTTTACCAGCTTGTATTTATCCGAGAGGTAGTTGATAAGCGGTCCGTCTTTGGCGATGCCGGAGAAGAGAACCAGCCTTTTTGCATAAATGAACCTCTGGTCGGCTTCTTCGTAGACCGGTTTCATCGGACGGTAGCCGATATGGGAGAAAAGGAGAGTTCTCTCGCGGCCCTTGTCGTCCTTCCCTTTGCATGTGGAGGTGCTATAGCTGCTGAAACCAAGGTATTTAGCCCATTTGCCCTTTTCCCATTCGTCGAGATACGGAGGGCACTTTGTGACAATCACTATGTCTGCCTGACGGATACGTTTCGGAAGATCCCTCAGCTGGCCAAACGGAAGTAGCTTGTCTTTATGGATAGGGCGGTTATAGTCGACCAGGATGACATTGACGTCGGCTTTGAGTTTCCGATACTGAAAGGCATCATCGAGGACAATAATGTCGCTTTTCGGGACATCCTTATCGGCGCATTTACGGGCCTTTTTCGACGTCTGAAGATCTTCGGGATTGCAAAGGAAATGGCACCCCTCGACTCTGTCCTTGTCCACTGCCACTGTCACGGAAGGGAACTTTTTTGCTATTTGGAGGGGCTCATCCCCGAATGTCGCCGCTGTCCCGTCCCTTGAAACTTTCTGGAATCCTTTGGACTTACGCTTGTATCCCCTTGAAAGAACGGCAATATTGCTGTATGCCCATCGGTCACTCCTTAGGAGAGTTCTTAGAATCATCTCTGTATGAGGAGTTTTACCGGTGCCTCCGACAGTGATGTTGCCGACACAGACGGTCGGTACGTCTGCTTTCTGTGATTTTAGGATGCCCTTGTCATAGAGGGCGTTTCTGATTGCGAGAGTGAGAGTATAGGGAAATAGCAGTATCCTGTCTATCATTGTATGGGCGTTGTGTGTGCACAAATAACAAATCCCACAAATTTATAAAAATTATGGCATTCTTCACCTAATTTTTTGATGAATATGAATTTGTTAATTGACGAAAATACGGTATCTTTGCATCCTCTAAGTGCCTTAACGCCCTGATGGCGGAATTGGTAGACGCGCTGGACTCAAAATCCAGTGGCCTTTAAAGCCGTGCGGGTTCGATTCCCGCTTGGGGCACGAGACCGGAATCTTTCGAGCCACTCGAGGATTCCGGTTTTTTCTTGCCTATTTCCCCGATACAATGTTGCAAAAAACGGTAAGCGGCTTCAATCTCGTCGTTTTCCCGCCAGGCAGGCTCCTCCTAGAAATCAAAGCCAATGGAGGCGTAGCCGGTGAATCCGGAGATGTTGCACCACTGGAAGGCGATTTTGAGCGGGCCGACAATGGACTGGCGGCCGTATTCGGCACCAAAAGCCCAGTAAGAGAATGTATATGGAAGATCTTTAAATTGATAATTGTCCACCATTATTCCTCCTCTTACAGTCAGGAAATTCTTTCTAAGGACATTGAATCTGAGATCAAGCTGCCCGGCAAGGGTTAGGGGTGTACAGTATCGGTATCCGGTAGGGAAGCCGAACCAAGGAATCTGCCTTTCGACATAGCGGTCCGGAATAAAGCCGCCTACGGAGATGATGTGCTTCGGGTTCAAATAGTCTCTTTCCCATGAAGAATACCAGCCTAGATATGCGCTGGGAAGGATTGTGAACCATTCGAAAGGAGAAATGGCCGCCCTGAAGCTACCGAGTAAAGACGCATATGAAGGGACGGTTCCGTCTTCTGTTTTTTCATCATCTTCAGAGAAATTTTCAGCGGGGTCAAGGTCAATGGAGTATCCCTTGAAAACATATCGACCATTAAAAGACCAGGCGAGACCCTTTGTGGGGAAATATCCGTCGTTAAATGTGTCGTGCTTTAATGTGGCGAAAGAGGAGAGCCAATAGCTTTTCCAGTCCCATCCAAGCCACTCCTCTCCGTAAGAAAGATACCTTTCGTAAGGGTCCATTTCCGCAGTGAGTCCCAGCCTGAATGTCCCGAAACGAAGTCTGGAGTCTTCCATGAATACGTCTACGGCAGTCGAAAAAAGCTTATCTTCGATGGAAGACCAGAAGCCTGATGTCGTATTCACCAAGCGTGCCCTCAAAGAGGCTCCAAAAGTGGGAATCCAAGAGCTGAACTTATATAGCCCGTCCAGATACAAAGAGGGATTTGTCCCCAGTTTGAGATCGAAATTATAGCGCATCCCCGACAGCCTTCGAGTCCCAAGGCCAAGGTGGACGATTGCGGCCACAGCTTCATCCGTATCAGCCCTGACGCCTGTTGAAAACTCGTGGACCTGTCCTTTCTGGCAGTCAAAGACGAGTACATAAGGCTCCTCTCGTCCTTCCAAATGATAACTCACTGATTCAAAGGCGCTTGTCCCGTAGAGGCTGTTGAGCAGTCGCTCTACAGATGAGCGATCATACAAGCTGTCAGAGGGATAATCACTTCTGTATAAACTCTTTTGGAGGATATTGACTCGCTCGTCTTCTGTGATACCTGTGAATCTGATATCACTGATTTTCACTTTCTTCTGGGCAAGATTGACAGCCGGCTTAGGGTGGGAGACTTTAGGGTCGGCCTTCCCAGCGACAACTGATGCTATGGACTCGAACAACTCCTTTTTCTGAGTGGCGTTGTTATAGCCTTGATTGATGATATCGTCAACGCTCTTGCTGTCGAAAGAAAGCATGTTGTAGCCTTTGAGTTCGTGGTGGACATCAAGATTCACCATTTCCTTCGTCGCGTCCATCGTTGAGGAGGACAGGAGAGTGATTGTCTGCATGAGGAAGTCCGCCGGAGAATTGAGCTCGTTCAATTCGCGGTGAACGCTCATCTCGGAGCCTATGATTATGTCGGCACCCATGACCTTGGCGATATCCACGGGGAAATTATTTCTCATTCCACCGTCCAAAAGGACTTCTCCATCTCTTCGAACGGCCCTGAAATAGAAGGGGATAGCCATAGTTGAGCGGAGAGCGTCAGTAATACTTCCGCCTGTCCAGTATTTCGGCGTCAGGGAATATAGATCCGTAGCTACGCATGCATAGGGAATAGGAAGGTCTGAGAAGGAAATATCGTCTTGATAGCCAACGCTCACGCTGCTGAGGGTATTGCGGACGTTAAGTCCGTATAGGTAGCCGTCTGGCATTCCTAGCCCCATCCTGGCAACCGATTCGGACAACATATCTGAAGAATTGTGCCCCTGCTCGGCGGCAATCTTCTGGGCTGTCTGTTCTTTTTCGATACGATCAGCCAGATCTTTATTGTCGTAGTGAAAAGGAATGTTAATCAGATATTTATCGCGCTGCTTACGGAATTTATAGCCGGTGTAGGCATTGGGAATATTGTCAGACATCATTATCGGCCACTCGATAGCCCTCACGAGAGAATCCAGCTGGTCGTGCTTGTACCCAAGAGCGTACAAACCTGCGACAAGACCGCCCATACTTGTTCCCGTGACGATATCGACAGGAATCCCAAGCTCTTCCATATACTTGATGACGCCAAGGTGCGCAAGACCTCTTGCGCCCCCTCCGGCAAGGACGAGTCCTACCGTCGGTCGATATTGGCGGATAGAGTCCATTCGTGCTCTTACTTTGGCAAAAGCAATGGAGTCAGCCTCCGGATTTGCACTTTGGAGAATCTGGGCGGACCCTATGAGAGGGAAGAGGCAAGCGAAAACAATCGCTGACAATATTTTTTTCATAATTCTATCTTATAACGATTTCCGAGCGGTCCGGACCGACAGAGATAATGCGGATTGGGCAGCCGGTCTCTTTCTCGATGAAGGAAACATAATCCTTGAATGCTTTCGGGAAATCCTCATATTTACGGACCTTTGTAATGTCCTCCTTCCATCCGGGGAAGTCCGTGTAGACAGGGGTAACATCGTCGGGGCACTCGAACGGGAAGTCCGTTTCTACCTTTCCATCGATTTCATAGCCGGTGGCGACACGGATGGTGTCGAATCCGTTCATAACGTCGGCTTTCATCATGATCAGTTCGCTGACGCCGTTCATCATAACGGCATATTTCAGGGCGACAAGGTCCAGCCATCCGCAGCGGCGGGGCCTTCCTGTGGTCGCTCCGTATTCGCGGCCAATCCTGCGGAGGCGCTCTCCGTCATTGTCGAAAAGCTCAGTCGGGAACGGACCGCTGCCGACTCGGGTGCAATAGGCCTTGAATATTCCCATGACCTTTCCAACGCGGCATGGAGCGACTCCAAGGCCGGTGCAGACACCTGCGGTCATTGTGTTGGACGAAGTGACGAACGGATAGGTGCCGAAATCAATGTCGAGCATGGCTCCCTGCGCTCCTTCGGCAAGGATGGAGATGTCGTTGTCTAGGTAGCGGTTGACAGCGAACTCGCTGTCGATGAAGGTGAAACGCTTCATTTGCTCGACGGCCTGGAACCACTTGATCTCATAGTCTGTGATGTCAAAGGGAAACTTGTATTGGGCCAGGAGACCGAAATGCTTGTATTTAAGTGCTTCATATCGCTGGATAAAGGCATCGGAGAGGACATCGCCTACGCGGAGTCCGTTTCTTCCTGTCTTGTCCATATAGGTCGGCCCGATTCCTTTCAGGGTGGATCCGATCTTGCCCTTTCCTTTGGCGTTCTCGCTGGCCGCATCGAGCATCCTGTGGGTCGGGAGGATTAGGTGCGCCTTCTTGGAAATCAAGAGTTTCCCTGTAATGTCGACACCTTTTGCCTCTATGGCCTCGACTTCATCCTGGAGGATGACAGGATCGATAACGACTCCGTTTCCGATGATATTTATGGAATCCGGGCGGAAAATGCCGGAAGGAACTGTATGAAGAACGAATCCATCTCCGTCGAATACCAGAGAGTGGCCTGCGTTTGGACCGCCCTGGAAGCGCGCTATAACCTTGTAATTAGGGGTCAGTACATCGACTACTTTGCCTTTGCCCTCGTCTCCCCACTGGAGGCCGAGAACGACGTCTACTTTCTTCATAATATGCCGGTTTTTTTGAAAATATAATCTACGTTTTTGAAATAGTAATCCAGGGTGAAGCAGCTATCCACTTCTTCCGGTGAGAGAAGGGCCATAACCTCTTCATTCTCTTTTAGAAGCGTCTGATAGTCAAGCCCTTCCGTCCATGATTTCATCGAAATCGGCTGGACCGTATCATACGCCCTTTCTCTTGAGAGTCCCTTTTCGATCAGGGCATTCATCACCCTTTGGGCGAAGATGACGCCGTGGGTGAGGCGGATATTGGAAAGCATGTTCTCAGGATACACATTGAGATTCTCCAGAATCCCCTTGAACCTGCAGAGCATGTAATCCAGAAGTTCGGTGGCATCCGGAAGGATAATCCGTTCGGTGGATGAGTGGGAAATGTCCCTTTCGTGCCAAAGGGCGACATTCTCGCAAGAGGCGCTCATATATCCCCGCATCACACGGGCACAGCCGCAGATATTCTCGCTCCCGATGGGGTTGCGCTTATGGGGCATGGCGCTGGATCCCTTCTGTCCCTTGCCGAAGGCTTCCTCCACCTCCCGGACCTCGGTACGCTGGAGATTTCTGACCTCGAAGGCCATCTGCTCGAGGGTCGAAGCAATTACCGCAAGGGTGGCGATGTAGAAAGCATGCCGATCCCTCTGGAGAACCTGGGTAGAAATATCCGCAGAAGCAATGCCGAGGTGCTCGCAGACATAATCCTGAATGGACGGGGGTATATTGGCGAAATTACCGACAGCACCGCTCATTTTACCCGCTTCAACCCCTTTCCTTGCAAACTGGAACCTTTCGATATTCCTTTTCATCTCCTCGTGCCATAGGGCCCACTTGAGGCCGAAAGAGGTAATGTCGGCATGGATTCCATGGGTCCTTCCGATGCAAGGAGTGTTTTTGAATTCGAGGGCGCGCTTCCGAAGGACATCCATGAACTCCTCCATATCTTTTAGGAGGATCTCATTGGCCTGCTTAAGGAGATAGCCGTTAGCCGTATCTACAACATCAGTGGATGTCAGTCCATAGTGGACCCATTTCCTTTCCGGCCCGAGGCTTTCGCTGACGGCGCGTGTAAAGGCAACGACGTCATGGCGGGTCTGCTCTTCTATTTCATGGATACGTCCGATATCGAATGAAGCATCTTCTCGGATCTTCTGAGCGTCATTTTGAGGAATTATACCCAGCCTGCTCCATGCTTCGCAGGCGAGGATCTCGACTTCGAGGAAAGCTCTGAACTTGTTCTGCTCAGTCCAGACGTCCCTCATGACTTTACGGGAATAGCGCTCAATCATAGACTAGTGATATTCAATCCGTATACGAAGATAAGGATTTTCTTGGAACAAGACAAAAAATATTGCCATTATGATTTTCCATCAAATCGCCTTAAATTTGCGAATACGAAGATTATCGCATTTTGAATATGTTTTTAGCTCCTACGGTTGTGACCTCCTATGGCCCTGTAAGAGGTATCGTCAAAGACGGTGTCCTTGAGTATCTCGGCATACCTTATGCCGAGCCGCCGGTCGGCGACCTCCGCTTCCGGCACCCTCTGCCTCCGAAGCCCTGGACCGGAGTTCTTGATGCTACAAGGGGAGGGGCCAACTGTATTCAGGAAAAAAGCCGCTTCTCAACCGGAAACAATAGCGAAGACTGCCTCTACCTTAATGTTTTTGTCCCTCAAGCACCCTCGGGGAAGCTGCCGGTTATGGTCTGGGTCCATGGAGGAAGTTTCGCAACAGGAGGGACGGGACGAAAGAGCGAGGATACGGAAGTACTTGAGTATGAGATGGGAGGTTTCGCTAAAGAGACAGGGACGATCGTTGTTAGCATCAATTATCGGCTCAATCTTTTCGGATTTCTCAATCTCCATTTCCTCAGCGACCGTTTCGATATGAATTGCGGCCTTTATGACCAGCTGATGGCCTTGAAGTTCGTCCATGCCAATATAGAAGCCTTTGGCGGAGATCCCGATAATATCACACTCTTCGGTCAATCCGCAGGAGGAGAGAGTGTCCTTTCCATGCTTTCATCTCCGCTCTCAAGGGGCCTCTTTCAGAAAGCCATAGTCCAGTCTCCTCCTGTAAATCATGTCCGGACGGAAGAGGAGAGCCGCAAAGTCTCTTTACGGTATCTAAGGCTTCTTGGACTTGGCCGAAAACGGGTGGAGAAAGTGCTTAATGTTTCCCATAGTAAGGTCGCAAGGGCGAACCGTCTATTACTTTATTCAACCATCCTTAGCGGCGATATTCGTTGTCCCTTTGCTCCAGTTGTAGATGGAGAAATCCTTTTTGGAAAGCCTGTTGAAAGCCTTTCGAAGGTATCTGTGCCGCTTCTTATCGGGACGGCGGCCCATGAAGCGGATCTTTTTGTCGGGAAAAGGCTTAGAAGGCTCTCCGACTCTATTACAAAGAGCGATTTCAGCGGCCCAGTCGAGGAGGTTGTCAAGACCTATGGAGGGCCGGTTCGCCGGTATCTCTTTGACTACATTACTCCTCAGATGAGAAAATCCCATCTTCGCTGCTGCCATGCCTCCGATCTTCCTATCCTGCTTGGAAGGCCGCTCAAGGGCCTTTGCACGAAGATGGACGTGACGACTCTTCAGGTCCGCCGCAGGATGAGGGCCCTTTGGAAAGAGTTTGCCTATAATGGCCTCGATGGCTCGCTCTCCGGGGAGGGCATTTTGGAAATAAGTTTTTATGAGAAGGAGTAACCGATGATACTATTTCTGACAGGAAGTCCGACAAGATACGGGGAGGACAGGTTTACGATGGACAACGGCTTTCTCGACGAAGTCAAGGCGGCTTTGCCGGAGAATCCATCGATCCTTCTGATTTCTGCAGCCCCGGATGATCCCGACTTCACCAAATATGTAAAAGAATCCATGGCGGAATGTATCCGCCGTTCAGGCATCGCATATGGTGCCCTTGATATGCTGGAGCGCCATAATGCGTCTTTGGCGGCCTCACTAGTCGCTTCTTCCGACTTTGTCATCCTCTGTGGTGGGCATGTCCCTACTCAGAACCGATTTTTCCATGAAATCGGTCTTGCAGATATCCTGAAGGCCTATGACGGAGTTGTCATGGGTTGCAGCGCGGGTTCCATGAACTGTGCCCGGAGGGTATATTCCCATCCCGAGCTCCCCGGAGAGAGCATTGATCCTGCCTATGAGAGGTGGCTCCCAGGCCTCGGCCTCGTAGATATCAATATTGTCCCTCACCTAGGGCAGGTGCGTTCAGCGATCATTGATGGACGCCGCCTATTTGAGGATGTGATTTTCCCAGACAGCTACGGCCATCGCTTTATCACTTTCCGGGACGGCGGCTACATAGTATGCCGAGGCACTCCCGGAGAAATGCATTGCATTCTTCGCGGTGAAGCGTGGTCTATTGAAAACGGTCTTATGCACCATTTATGCAACGAAAACGAATCTTATTCTTTTATGAACGTTATTTTTATTTCTCCCCATTTCCCCGAGACCTATGCCCATTTCTGCGCGGGTCTTCGTCGTAACGGTGTGCGGGTCCTAGGCGTCGCCGACACCAATTATGAGAACCTCTCAGAGGAGCTTCGTCACTCGCTGACTGACTATTATAAAGTTAATGACCTTGAGAATTATGACGAAGTATTCAAGGCTGTTGCATACTTTTCATTCAAATATGGAAAGATCGATTGGATTGAATCCAACAACGAGTATTGGCTCGAGCAGGATGCCCAGCTCAGGACGGATTTCAATGTAAATACCGGATTCAAGACAGACCGAATCGCTTCCATCAAGGAGAAGTCCCGGATGAAGGAATATTATGCCAAGGGAGGTATCCCTACCGCCAGGCAGATTAAGGGCTCTGAGGGTCTGGAGGCAGTGAAGTCCTTTGCGGCGAAAACCGGTTATCCGATTATTGCTAAGCCGGATAATGGAGTCGGAGCAGAAGGGACATTCAAGCTCCATGACGATGGTGAGCTCGAAGCATGGTTCGCATCCCATCCAAATTCCGGTGCATTTGTCCTCGAGGAGTTCATAACAGGCCTTCTGGTATCCTACGATGCCATTTTCAATAGCAAGGGAGAGCCTATTTTCGAGAACAATAGCGTCTTTCCGACCCCTATTATGGACATCGTCAACAAGCAACTGGACATCGATTATTATACAAATAAGACTGTTCCTCCCTCTCTTGCCGAGATCGGCCGACGGACAGTAAAGGCCTTCGGAGTGACCGGCCGGTTCGTCCATCTCGAGTATTTCCAGCTTGACCGCGACAGGGAAGGACTTGGGAAAAAGGGAGATTATGTAGGCCTCGAAGTCAATATGCGCCCACCCGGGGGCTTCACTCCTGACATGATGAATTTTGCCCATTCCACCGATGTCTTCCAGATATGGGCGGACATGGTTGCTTTTGATGAGCGCCGAAAGCCGCTCGGAGACTCCCGCTACTGCGCCTATGCCGGGAGGAGGGATATTCATTCATATAAGCATTCCCGTGAAGAGATTCTTGCCCGCTACGGCTCGTCCATCTGCATGTACGACCGAGTCCCTAAAGCTCTTTCCTCCGCCCTTTGCGATGAGGTCTACATGGCCCTTTTCTCGACGAAAAAGGAAATGGACGCCTACTTCAAATTTGTTCAGGAATAAAATGAAGAAATTATCATCAGTATTTGTCGTAGTCTTTGCACTGCTCTGTGGTTGCACTCGGGCGGTAATGAATGAACTGGATGACGTCGCCAGTTATATCCAGACTCGCCCTGACAGCGCCCTCAATGTTCTTAAGGGAATAGATACACTATCTCTCCGTGGCAGCGCTGAGAAGGCGAAGTATTCATTACTGTACGCCATGGCCATAGATAAGAATTATATTGATACTACTGATGCCGGGGTAATAATGCCGGCGGTGGACTACTATGAGAAGCGTGGCACTGATTTGGAGAAGGCCCAGTCGCTATATTATCTTGGCCGAATTCAGCAAAACGGGGCAGATTATGCCGCAGCTTGTATAACATTAAAGCGAGCGTATGATCTTCTCGATGGATATCAAGATCCATATTGGAAGGGGATGGTAAGCGCGGCTTTGGGAAGAGTACATTGCGGCAATCACAATAATGAAGATGAGCTAAAGTGGTCTAAGATCGCCTATGACCATTTTTTAGAGTACGGGGATCCCAGCCATCTGGATCTTGCTAAAAATCATCTCGCGAATGCTTATCATAATAATAGATTTTTCGAGAAGGCTGACAGTATTTTCGCTTCTCTTTGCGAGAGGCCCGATCCCTACTATATCGCCTTCCTCGGTAGGGCCTATAATGAAATAACTCAAAATAATCCACAAGCAGAAAAGGTCATTCCTTGGTTGGATACAGCTCTCTCTCATGGCCTGACAATGTCTGTTTATGAGTATTATAACTATGCTTATGCCCTTCTACTTGCCGGGGATAAAGAGAAGGCTTATTCTTTGAAACAGCGACTGTCAAAATATCCTGACGATGCTCAGACGTACTATTCAAAATACAGATGGTATAAAGCGTTGAATGATACAGACAAGGCCCTTTATGAACATGAGCGCTATGCCTCAGCAGTAGATTCGACTGTTCGTAGTCTATTGAATCAATCTGTTTACAGGGCAGAATCGGATTATTATCGGCATGAGACAGAGAAAGCCAATTATGAGCGTAAGATGTCTCTGATGGAATTACTGCTTGGAATAATGTTATCATTAATTCTGATTACTGCCGTTACAATTGTAGCTGTTTTAAGAGTTAGAGCGTCGAAGGCAGAAAAAGAAGTACTTCAAAACGATCTCGAACAGACAATGATAATGCTGGAGATGGCTAAGGAGAATGAGAGTTCCGTTCAAGAAAAGTACAACAATATAAGAAAGGCCTTCGCGCAGATTTTCCATTCACAGTTTGAAGAAGTGAATCGTCTGCTCGGTTATAAGAAGAACGTTGATAATATCAGCAAAGCCACAATGCAGAAATATGCCGACAAGATAGTAGAGATAGTTTCTGAAGTAAGAAATGAAGATAAACAATACAAGTTCGAAGAGAGGTTAAATGCCGAGTGCGATAATATAATGAAAAAACTCCGAGAGGATTTTCCGATGATTGGGGAGGAGAATTTCAGATTGTTGAGTTATTTAATCGTAGGACTCGACTCTTCGGCAATAGCCTTCCTGTGCAATGTTTCTCGCGAGAATGCGCGAGTGAAAAAAACTCGAATAAAGGGCATCGTCCTTAATGCAGAGACACCCAATCACGACCTCTACTACACTTTTTTGAAGTCTCAAAACGACTCTCATTAGAAATAAAACGTTACAACGCGGCAAACAAAGGTGTAACCGCTTGAAAATCAATATTATGCACGGGCGGAATTTGTGCTTTTGAAGTCACATAAGCCGTGGGGTAAAAAATTAAATAGCTGATAATCAACAAATTAAATAATCGTACTTGTAACGCTTTTTTCGCCCATTTTCTTGTTTTCACGAAATATCCCGGATATTTTTGGAAAAACAAAAAATATGAAAAAGCTAGTACTTTTATTTGCGATTGTTGGGTTATTATTCCCTCCAGTTATGTCTATTGCCTCTAATGATGGTAGCGATTCTTTAGCTTCTTCTAGTCTAATACTTTGGGGATCAGAAGAGGATTAGAAATAAATAGTTATATTTGTATAAATCATGTAAGAATTATGAAACGGACTCTTATTGTTTTATCGGCCGTTTTGCTATCACTATTTGTGGCCAGCGGGCAGACGCATCCCCGTTTTGAGATCGGATCGCAGTATTCTCTTGTACATAGTAATTTCGGTTTGATGTGGCTTGCTCGGGCTGGCGGAGCCGTACATGTGAGCAATGACTGGGCGCTTAATGTAGAG
Organism: uncultured Bacteroidales bacterium; assembly: GCA_900318955.1. GTDB lineage: Bacteria > Bacteroidota > Bacteroidia > Bacteroidales > UBA932 > Cryptobacteroides. Next base: position 20,210 of record ONMJ01000029.1, on the reverse strand, counting down.
TTTGGAGAAGGAGCAAGTGCAATAAACACTTATAACCATTTGTATCAGGTAGCGGGAAGCGTCGGTTACTATTTCTTTCAGGGAGGTCCATCCAAATTTGATCTGGTTTCAAAGATCGGTGGAGGTCTGCTGTGGGATCGCCAAGCAGATGGATCAAACATGAAAAAAGGTTTTTTCTTTATAGAAGGGAATCCACGTTATAACTTGACCGATAATTTCTTTGTCGGAGTTAGTATGTACGGCCTCTTTGCTAAAGACCTTCGCCTTACGGGATTTTGCAATGGTCTTTCTGTCGGAGTAAGGTTCTAATAAAAATAAGTTATGGATAAGAGATTGATTTTATTGGAGCGTCTGATGCATGTTATTGTTGCATTGGCAGCAGCGTATCTGTTTTATGCTGTATTTAGCGGGACAAAGGGAGTCATCCTGGCTGCGATAGTCCTTCTTTTAGCTCTTGTCGCTATACTCATTGAGGTTAAAGCAGGGCACCCTAAGGAGATTGAGAGGTCTCCGCTATTGGTGAGTGCTCTCCTTTTTCTTGGCGGGTGTTTTTTTCTGATAAAGGGGACTCATTTTTCCACAGAAATCTCTCTTGTTCCATTCTTCTGTCTGGTTAGTCTGATAGGCATTGTCGGTCTTGTTCAATTTATTATTGATAAGAACAATTACCCAAAGACCCTGAAGCAATTCTTCGATCAGGAAATACGCCTGACTACCGTTCTGGACGTTGTGATGTTGGTTGGAATCGTCCTTGGAATTGCTCTTGGACGGCTTCCGCTAAATGTGGCGACGATTATTATAGCCGTTATATTTGTGGTAGATCTCGTACGGCAAATAATCAATAGACGTTAAAAAAGTTATAATGTTTCATGCTATGAGGCCGGCAAAAAAGCGATTTTAGCGAGCCTCTCTTTTTCTGTTTATATCGTAGGCGGAGCCCGTAATCCTTCGGAAGGATTTTCCCACCATAGGGGAGGAGAATTACAGATTGTTGAGTTATATAATCGTTGGATTCAGTTCTTCGGCAATAGCCTTCCTCTTCAATATCTCGCGAGAGAATGCGCGGGTCCCCTTATATCAATGGAACATTGAACACAGATAGTCTGACTGTTAATAATGGAAGAATAACTAATATCAAATGTGATTAAAAGCCATGAAGATAATAGCCCTTTGTTTTATTGTATTTGCTACGATTTCTACGACGATGTCTGCCCAAATCGACATCAAGCAGTTCAATAAAGTAGGCCCAGAAGCCGTTTCTGCATTGCTTGGCAATCCGCCAGAGCAGTGGAGGGATGATGTCTATCCGGACTGTCTGATTCTTGGAGATGAGGAATATCATAATAATACATGTTCGTTCAATGCGCGTATCTGCTTGAATGATGTCGATTATCGACTTGTCGGATTTGCAACGAAATCTTCTGTTTATCCGTTTTTATTAAGCTTTATTCCTGAAGGAGTAAGGGTAGGTGACCCAATATCAAAAGTGGGGTCTTATGATTTTGTTCATACGCGATATGGAAGGAGGAGCAAAAGCGGGAATGCGTTGACTCAATCAGGCTCATATACAGATAAAACAGGTGAACTATTGAGGTATTATTGGCTATTTTCAGAGGAGCTACAGAGATTACATTTTTTAGTAAATGAGAGCGATATCATCGTGGAAATTGGTTTCAGCGAGCCCGTGGAAGTGCCGCCCTATCCAGATTATGACTATACAAATCTTTTGATTATGTAATTGAATGAAAAAGATTCTTTCAATTTTGATTGCAATTATGATGTCGGTTTTGAGCGCTTATGCCCAAATAGACATCAAACAGTTCAATAAAGTAGGCCCAGAAGCCGTTTCTGCATTGCTTGGCAATCCGCCAGAGCAGTGGAGGGACGATGTGTATCCTGATTCTTGGATTCTTGGTGACGAGGAGTATTTCAGTGGTATTTGTTCTTTTGGAGCGCGTATCGTATTAGATTATGATGACAATGCTCTATTAGGTTTCGATACCAAATCACCTAATTATATATTTTTGTCGGACTATATTATCGGCGGTGTAAGAGTAGGGGATTCAATATCCAAGGTCGAAGCATACGACTTTGTCCATACGGAATATGGAAGGAATAAAGAGAGTAATGCACTTAAGAAATATGCAGATTATCCGGATGGGACATCTTATTATACTATTTTCGATGAGGAATTACAGGTTATATATATTGGCGTAGAAAATAATACAATAATTGATATTTCTTTTTATACATGCGAAGAGGACCCCTATCCAGATTATGATTAATTTGCAGAATAAAAATTTGTGTCTATCTTTGCAGTGTAATAGTAAACTAATACACTCGTAAGATATGATCCAAATTCAAAATCTGGGATTCAGTTACGGCTCACTTTCCGTCCTGAAGAATATCTCAATGAACCTTGAGGAGGGGAAGATTTATGGCCTTCTCGGGGAGAACGGTGTGGGCAAGACGACCCTTCTGACTCTGCTATGTGGTCTTAAGAAGCCGCAGGCTGGGAGTATTGCAGTCGATGGCCATGATCCCTATGCCCGTGAGCCGGACTTCCTTTCTTCACAAATCTACCTTCCGGATGAGGTCGCTCCGCTTTATAAAAAAGCTGAGTCTTTCGCCCGCGACCGCGGAGTATTCTGGCCGAAGTATGATCATGAGAAGTTCCTTTCCATCATGAAAGAATTCGAGACTGACCCTCTTCAGAATATGAAGACAATGTCCTCCGGTCAGCTCAAGAAGACTTACATCTCCTTCGCCCTCGCGTGCAATGCGCGCAATATTCTAATGGATGAACCCACGAACGGTCTCGACATCCCTTCTAAGACGCAGTTCAGAGCTGCTATAATGAAGTATACCGCCGAGGATTCGACAATCGTTATCTCTACCCATCAGGTCAGGGATCTTGAGAATATCATTGATCCTATTGTCATTCTGGACCGTCAGGATGTGCTTCTGAATGCATCCATTGAAGAGATCACAGACAAACTCTATTTTGACTATGGCACCGATCTCCATCCGGGATCTCTTTATTGCGAGCAGCTCCCGGGCGGTTTTATCCAGGTGTATCCCAACACTACCGGAAAGGAGAGTAAGGTCAATATAGAGGCCCTGTTCAACACCGTCCATCGCCACAAGGACCTTCTTAAGGACATTTTTAAAGCCTAGCCAGCCATGAATAAGATATTTAGTTTAAAGCGTTTCGGACGCTATTTCACCTTCGACCTTAAGAATGCAGTCAACAATTTCGGGCTGTCGCTCCTTATCATGTGCTGTCTTCCCGTCATACTTTTGATTATAAAGTCTCTTCTTTCTATCGTGTTTGGCGGAGGAATGGCGCTGCCATCTCTGACAGAGAGAATGTTTCTTTTCTCCATTGCTCTGTTCTTCATGATGATTGCCTCTCCGATGAAGCTTTATGGGGGACTGACGGAGAAGAAATACGGCTCATCCTGGCTCCTGATTCCGGCTTCCCGATTGGAGAAGTTCATTTCCATGCTGCTGATTTGCCTTATCGTTGTCCCCGTAGCCTATTTGATCGTATATCTTGGAGTTGATGGTATTCTAAGTCTTTTCATAAAAGACTACTCGCCGGCTATAATTGGTTCCGATGCGATGAAAACCTTCATGTCTTTCCATATTCCGGAGGATATCCCGTTTGAAATGGTTGGAGGTTCCTCTCTTTATTTCTTCGGTTCAATGGCGGCGACAATTCTTGTTTTCCTTCTGGGCGGCCTCTGCTTCAAGAAGGGAAAGGTGGGGAAAACCATTCTTGCCCTGTTTATAATCATGATGGTTGTGGGAATAATTTCCTTCATAATCTTTGTCAAATCTCCTGAGCACTTCGAGTCTCTCAGGGAAAGGGCTGATGTCATGGATCCCGAAAGGATTGCTTCGAGTATAAGTATATGGAGCTGGATCTTGAATATCCTCTTTTTCGGAGGTCTCGGCACTGCTATATATTTCCGCCTGAAAACTTTAAAGCATTAGCCGGATGGAATTCAGTGAGAATAAACCGATATATCTCCAGATAAGCGAAACGATCTCGGAGAGGATTCTCTCGGGTGAGGTCAAACCCGAGGATCGGATTCCTTCTGTCAGGGAATATGGAGCATCCATAGGGGTGAACCCGAATACCGTGATGCGCTCATACGAGAAACTCACTGCGGACGGAATCATCTATAATAAGCGCGGAATAGGCTATTTTGTCGCCTCCGGGGCACGGGAAATCATTCTCGAAGGGAGCCGTCGCAGATTCATGGAAGAGGAACTCCCCGCTTTCATTCGCAGAATGCATCTTCTTGGAATAGATCCATCAGAAATATGTAAACAATTATAAATCAAAATATGAAAGTATCCACCATAGCTATTCTGGCAGCTATCCTTCTTATCGCCAGTGCCTGTGTTGTCAGGGTCAATAAAAACTACAAAAAAAGCCATATAGTGGCTGATGGTAATATTGAGACAGAAACACACAAGCTGTCCCCGTTCACTCAGATTCAATCTTCTATTCCTGCCGATATTATTTTCGTTCAGACCGAAGAGGAACCCCATCTTGTCATCATGGCTTCCAAAAACATTATTCCTTATTTCAGTTGCGAGGTTGAGAACGAGGAGCTTCAGTTAAAATTCAGATCGGATTCCATCGCTTCTTTCACGGCAGGAGAGATTAAAGTGACTGTGTATGGAAAGGCCATCAATAAAGTCACTCTTTCCGGATCCGGGGACTTTGATGCAGAGTCGCTGAGTTGCGAAGGAGATTTCAGTCTTTCGCTCGAAGGATCAGGAGATATAGATATCGTGAATATTTCTTGCGATAACTGCGAACTCGCTCTTTCAGGTTCGGGAGACATTGAACTGAGCGGCTCGGTTAAGGGAAAAGTCACAGCCGCTTTAGCTGGGTCCGGCGATATCTCCCTCAGCGGAGAAGCAGCAGAGGCAGAACTCAGCATAGCCGGTTCGGGAGATATTGATATACGTGACCTTAAGGTCTCCGGAGCAGTCAACTATCAGGTCGCTGGTTCCGGCAAGGTCCACCAAAAAACCGACCCGTCGTGATGACAGGCCGGTTTTTAATCTAGGTAAGACTTTCTAGAGCCAAGGATTTGCTTTCTTCCACTCTGAAACGGGAGGAACGATGCCGAGTTCGACAATCTCGTCCCTCATTTTGCAGAGATGCTCGTAAGAAGCCTCGAGAGCCGCAAGCTCTTCTGCAGTGCCTTCGGGCTCGCAGAAGTGAACACCGGTAGCGTCGATAACGGTAGGCATAGCCATCATGACGTTCTGGAACTTGGCGTCATTGACATATGTGCCTGCAGGCCAGGTGAATTTCTCTCCGCCCATTGCAGCCTCAATCATCTTGACTGCATTGTAGGCAGGGCTCTGGAATGAGCTGCGTCCGCGGAGTTCGATAATCTTGGCACCACCCTGGACGGTGTTGTGCTTGATTTCCTCGAATTTCTCAGCGCTGAGACCCATCTCTGCGAGGGGCTTGCCATCGATCTTTACCTTTGATGCGAAAACTGCCATTGCTTCGCCGTGTCCGCCATAGGTGTATGAACCGGTAACCTTGCACTGCTGTACGCCGAATTCCTCAGCAAGAGCTGTCTGGAAGCGGGTAGAGTCGAGAGCTGCGAGGGTGGTAACCTGCTCGGGCTTCAGGCCGGAGTGGAGAAGAACTACGAGGCCGGTAAGGTCTGCAGGGTTGAAGATGACAACGACGTGCTTGACATCAGGGCAATAAGCCTTTACATTCTTTCCGAACTCTTCAGCGATCTGGCAGTTGCCCTTGAGAAGATCCTCGCGGGTCATTCCGGCTTTACGGGGAGCGCCGCCTGATGAGATGATGTATTTTGCATCCTTGAAAGCGACTGCAGGGTCTGTAGTCCATGTAATGTTTGCACCTTCAAATGCGCAATGGTTCATTTCTGCAACAACTCCCTTGAGACCAGGCTCGTAAACATCATAAAGGCAGATGTTGGGGGTGAGCTTGAGCATCATGGCTGTCTGGGCCATGTTGGAACCGATCATTCCGGCTGCGCCGACAATGACGAGTTTCTCATCTGTAAGAAAATTCATAACGTTATTAAGATAATTAATACTAAATATCATTTAAGTGTCCGCAAAGATAACAAATTCCCTGCAAACTATATCAAATTATTCTGCGGAAGTTGATGCCTTCGGCTTTGAAGATGGGCGGATGAAGTGGGTCATCACCGCGCTGACTATGTAAAGGCCTGCGAGAACCCATGCTATACCCTCATAGCCGATTGGTTTCTCAAGAAGGCGCACCAGGAGGGGACCGACAAATGCTGCGGCTCCGGCGCCGAGGTTCAGTACGGAAAGAGCGGCACCCTTGTCGGTATCAACAAGGGAAGGAACTATCGCCGAGAGGGGAACGAAACCTGCCAGCATTATGCACCAGAGAATTCCCATGAGCAGGATGAACCAGTACTGGTTGAGAATCTGGGGAGAATAGTAGAAGAGAAGTACTGTCACTGCGCAGCCTACCCCGCCGAACCAGACAACGGTCTTATTCCACCCGAATTTGTCTCCGACGATGCCGAAGACGAGGTTGAAAAGGATGTTGAAGATGAAGATGGATCCCCAAATTGAAGCCCACTGACCGTCGGAGAGGCCGTATTTTGCCATGTAAAGGGGCATGAATACCACGAAGGCGAACTGAGAGGTAGTGTTGATGACACGGACAATGCCGCCCATAAGGACCTTCGGCTCCCTTTTCATGATTCCAAGACCCTTGATGAGGGCTTTGATTCTCGATCCTTCCACAGCTGCCTCCGGATCTGCGAATAGATTGTTCTCATCGCACTTGTTGACCCAGAGGGCGAAAACGGCGCCGATTGCGGAGAAGAGAATTGCTGTCCAGAGGGTAGGAATAACTCCTATATGATTGACCGCGAATACCCCGTAGTAGGCTCCGAGAACATTCAGACCGCCGGTAAAGACAAACCAGAACCATCCCTGGGCAGAGCTGAGGCTCTTCTTTTCGACCCTATATGTAATCCATACCATGAATGTGTAGGCGAAGAGGGGATAGCCAAGACCCTTGATGGCATAAGTGACAAGGAGAATAGGCCAGTTCATATTGGCAATGCCGATTCCGGCGAAGCCTGCGACTCCGAGGGCATAGAGAAGGAAGCCTGCGAGCATGGTCTTTTTGACTCCGAAGGTCTCCGCGATAACTCCGGAGAACCATGCGGAAATCGCTACTGTGATGCCATAGACCGTGAAAAGGTCGGCGGAATTGAATCCCTGCTCAGTGATGTATCGGCTGAGCCAGGTCTGCTCGATGCCGTCACCCATCATGAAGATCAGTACTCCCAGGAATCCCCAGGAAAGGCTCTTCGGGAGCCCTGTCTTTTGGAATATATCGGACATAGTGTCAGTGTTTAATTATATCTATTTTCCAAGTCACTCCGAAATCGAAGTTGTTGCGGTGCTTCGCATTGTCGCGGTAATATACTGCATGGAGCCTGATCCCGTCACGTCCGAGGGGGAAGTATTCGAGACCGCCTCCGGCATAGGCGTACTTTGTCCCTGGGGTGATTACGTCATCAAAAGGCTTTCCGTTCGCGTCTACATTGTCAAGGGCATTCCCTTCAAGTCCTCCCTTGGCGCAGATATTCCAGTTTCCTACGCTCCAGATAAGCTTTGAAATCAGAGTGTAGTCAGTCCCGAAATAGCGTTTTTGGGAGAAAGCTCCGCGGTTCATAAGGTCGACATCAAAAAGGAGGTTGTCCCATTGAAAATGGTTGCCCAGGGAGATATAACTTATCATCCGATGGAACGGATCCTCTACAAGATTGAATGTCCAGATGGTTCTCCACCAGGAGGCGAACCTACCGAGCCATCCGAAGTTGTAGGCGTATACGTTCTCGAACCCCAGCGATAGGGGAGAGTTGCATACTTGGAACGCAAGTTCTTGACCTTCAAGTATTGAGTATCCGACCGTGGCCCCAAAAGTGAAACCTTGGTAGAGGTTGCTGCAGAACTGGCTGTAGAAGTAGACATCGATAGGGACGGCGTCATACTCATAGCCGCCAATCAGCACAGCGTTTTTTCCGAAAAGAAAGTGCCAGCGAGTATCTGTCGGCTTCCAGTCAACGTAGAGGAAGTCGGTGGCATTGAAGATATTATTCTCATCGAAGACCTTTTTATTCAGCCTCTGTCTGATGCGAAAACCAATACCATCAGCTATCTTTCCGGTGACGTTGAGGTTGAGGTGGTCGGCAAGGAATTGGCTGCTATACACTCCGTTGACGGTTTCCTGATGGAAAATGCCCCTGGTGTCGATATAGAGCTTATCTATCTTTGTCTGCGCCGAAAGGCAGACCCCGCCAAGAAGCAGGGCCGCCGTCAAAATAGTCCTTAAAGATGTCATATAAATGATTCTCTACTGCTCGAGCCAGGCTCCGAGTTCGGTATAGATCTTATTGGCTATAAAGTCCATTGCTTTAGATCCGGGGTGGCAGCCGCCAACATCGCCGTTGTAGTCGTGCTTTGGCATATTTGGCTGGGAGCCCTTGTTGGAAAGGGTCTCAGGACTGTAGCCTCCGAGGTCATTGAACCCGTTGACGCGGAAAAGGTTGACTGTCTTGGCACCGTAGTGGGCAGCAATCTGAAGGGTAGACTCTTCAATACTCTGGCTGAGATAATCGCCTATGATACAGACAACTTTACACTGCGGGTAGCGCTCTCTAATCTGGCAGAGGAGCTTTACATAAGCCTCGCAGAAAGTGCCGGCCGGAAGGGCGTTGACAGCCTCCCTTGTCTTGGCGGCATCAGCCTTATCGAAAATGCTCTGCATCACCTCTGCGGAAGGAGCGTGGCCACCATAGCTATTGGCAACGTCATTTCGTATTGCCACTCCCGGTGCAAGCGGATCGACATTGTGGGACCAGTCATTGGTGCCTCCATGGATGAGGATAATGTCCGGACGGCCGCAGCCACCGCATTCGATAAATCTCGTAGTGTAGTCTTTTCCGTACCATGCGCTGGCTGTGGTCCCGTATCTCGAGGCATAGTTCTCGGGGGTAGTTGCGGTCACAGTCGATCCCGAGAACGCTATGTTCATATCGAGCTCGGCACTCTTCATATGATCGTAAATAAGTCTGTACCAATAGGTTTCATTGACAAGCGTCAGAGTGCCGTCGGCTGCGGGATAATGGGCTGAATAGTCGGAAGGGATCCATCCCTTGAAGGTTGAAATCGAGTCGCCGATGACGCTGACTCTCTTCTTTGCTTTCGGCTTGACGTTGGGATCCGCCGGGAGACCTTCAATGGTCGGAAGACCATTAGCACCTGCTACCCAAGTGGTTCCATTTGCAGAGGCCTGGAGCTTTCTAAGGAGGGTGCCGTCGGAGAGTGCCGATGTAGCGAGAGTCTCATTTCCGCTTTCTGAAGCTGTCGAATCTCCGGTTCCGAGCTTAAGTGAGTTGTCGCAGAAGCAGTTGCGGATCGTTGTCTGCTGGGTGCTGCGGCAGTAAATGCCTCCGTAGAAATCGTATCCGCTGACAGAAGTGACAGGGTCGTTGCAATTGAGCATCGCCGAAGAGGTGATGGTACTGTAGCAGTTTTCGAATACTACATTGCCGCTGGTGCTGTTCTGGTAAGCCGCAATACCAGCGAGGGCACCGCGGTTGCCTACGGATATCGTCTGGATGAGGGCGGGAGCGCTGTAGCAGCCCTTGATAGTGAGGGCATTGGATCCATGTGACCATCCAAGCACTCCGGAGACGATAGAATAGAGATTGGCGCCGCCATTATTGCCTGTAGCGGTTATCTCTCCGCCTATGTATGCGCAGTTGGATATCGTTACAGCCTTGGTTGCATTGCTGACTTTGCCGGGGCCTTTCGTAAGGAATCCGGTATAACCGACTATGCCTCCGACAGTGTTTCCACCCTTTATCGTACCATAAGCGGAGCAGTTGTTGACAGTTACTTCGTTGATAGGGACAATGGCACCGACGATACCTCCGACAAAGTATTTGTCGCTGCCGATAGAGCCATAACTACCCATTACGCAGTTCTCAACGCGGCCTCCTTCAAGCTGACCTACAATAGCACCCTGAATATATCCGACAGCTGTGAGGTTGCCTTCAAAAGAACAGCCGGAAATGAGGTTCTCAGTTCCGCGGGCCTTTCCGAAGAGTCCGCCGTTCCAGTGATAATAGATATTAATGGTCCTGTTTTTGAGCACTTTGCAGTTCTTGGCGGTAGAGTTTTCGATAAGGCCGGCTATACCGCCGCTATATTTTCCGTAGATGGTTACATTGCCGTCGAGGACGCAATCCTCTAGGGTACTGTTCTTTACAAATCCTGCAAGACCGCCGGAGTAGCCTTCGTTATTATCGTCCTCGTCGAGGGCTTTGAGTCCGCTTACATACTGTCTGACCTGTCCGGAAACGGTACAACCTTTCATCACGGCTCCGTTTTCCATGTAGCCAATTACGGCACCGGCGAAGACATACTCGGCATCGAAGTCGATATTATCAAGGATGAGATTCTTGACCGTACCGCCATTGGCATAAGCAATGAATCCTGAAGCCTTCTTTGCCGTTGATCTCAATTTCATGGAAGAAATCTTGTGGCCGCCTCCGTCGTAGACGCCGGAGAACTTGCTCTCATTCTGGAACATCGGAGAGAAAGTCGCTCCAGCCATATCGATATCCCCTGTCTGGGAGAAATAAGCGGCCGCCATCTTAGCGGAATGCTCTTTATTGTTTGACTTTTCCAGTAGATCCCGGATGTCGGTTGATGAAGAAATCAGATAAGGATCTGATTCAGTTCCCGATCCTCCTGAGAAGAAAGTTTCAACATGAGGGATGACGACATCAGGAGACTGAGTGACAGTTATTTCCTTTTTCAGAGTAGAGGTCGTAATCGTTACAGTTCCTGTTCTATCACCCTCTCCGGAATAGTCTTTTGCCTTGACTACTACGGACAAATTGTTTGTTCCCTTCGACGGGGTCACAGATAGCCAGCTGTCGGAGACGGTAGCCGTCCATGAGGCATTGGATGTAATTTCTACAATTGAACTTGCCTGGGATCCTTCGAACTTGATAGTCTCAGGACTGACCGAGAGGGTCTCTTTGAATTCTTCTTTTGGCGTGCAGCCGGCAAAAATTACCATTAATGCTGCCGCTACAATAAAAAGTTTCCGTGTCATTTCTATGATGGTTTATTTAAATCAACTTACGAAGATAAGAAAAAATAGAAAAGAATTAAATCTTATATTTGCATAATGAAACAAATAATAATCGCAACTCTCTTCATTTGGGCAGCCAATTATTGTTTTGCCCAGGCTCCTTTCAATACCTATGAAGAATTCATGGCCGAGCCTGCCAAGATGGCGGGGGAATACTATATCGACAATTTTGATGGGGTAGACACTCCTGCTCCCAAGGGGTATAAAGCAGTTTATATCAGTCATTTTGGTCGCCATGGAGCACGCTATGCATTAGGTAATGACTTCTATGAGCGGATCCATAATTTCCTTGTAAAAGCTCATTCTGACGGGTTGCTTACGGATACGGGAGAGGAACTCTTCCGCCGTTACGAGGCTTTCTACCCTTCGGTTAAATATCGCGGCGGTGATCTTACCATGCTGGGGCAGCGTCAACACCGGGATATCGCCCGTAAGATGTACAGGTCTTACCCTTCCGTTTTTAAGGGAAAGACATTTGCAGTAGCCACTTCCACTATGGTCCCGAGAGTGATTATGAGTATGGCTGCTTTTATGGATGAACTCGACGATCTAGATAAATCGTTCGAATGCAGCATGGATACCGGAAGGCCTTATCTCGACGTCCTGGATCCGGACACTGAGGATGCTCCGAATTTCGTCCCGATATCGGAAATGACCCCTGAAGCGAAGGAATCATATGATAACCTATTATCGGAACTAATTGATATAAAGTGGATTGCTTCCAGATTTGTGAAAGAATACGACTATCTGGAAGAGAATTATGGTGCGTGGAGATTCATTTATAATATCCGAACTCTGATAATAAGCATGCCCTGTCTTGACAGTCAGCCCGAGGAAGGATTTGACATGTTCATGACAAAGGAGGATCTGTTCGCTTTTTGGGAGATGCGAAATTATGGAGGATATGTCTCCTGGGGCCGTTCTCCTCTGAATGACGGATCTTTCATTGCCAGAATCCACTATCTTGTCGATGACATAGTTTCTTGGGCGGATAAAGATATGCTTTCCGGGGATGTTCAGCTAAGGCTCCGTTTTGCCCATGACAGCGGTATTTTCGCTCTTGCAGGCCGTCTCGGCATCGATAATTTCGGTGCGGTAGTCGAGGATCCGCATGATGTCAAGAACTATTGGCGTTGCACGGAAGTCCCTATGGCATCCAATGTACAGTTTGTCTTTTATAGAAAGAAATCAGCTTTGAGAAGAAGCACCGGGGCCCTCGAGGATGATGTCCTTTTTAAAGTGCTCCTAAACGGCCGTGAAGCTACTCTTCCGCTGGAGCCGGTTACAGGACCATATTATTCATGGCAGGAGTTCAAAAAATCACTATATTTGTCAAAATAAGACACTAAAACTGATTCAGAGATAGTTATGAGAGTTATGACAACCATTCTGACGGCGGCCCTGCTTGTGCTGCCCGTCTATGCGTCGGCCGCCCCCAAGGCTGTAAAGAGCAATAAAATCTATCACAAAGGGTGGATAGATTTCAACAAAAACGGCAAAATGGATGTCTATGAGGATCCTTCGGCGGATATAGACGCCCGTATTGCAGACCTCCTTTCGCAGATGACAGTAGAAGAAAAGACCTGCCAGATGGTGACTCTCTACGGCTATCGGAGGGTTCTCCAGGATCAGCTTCCGACTCCTGAGTGGAAAGAAAAGATATGGAAGGACGGAGTCGGGGCTATAGATGAGCATCTCAATTCCTTTGTCGGGTGGAACAAGGAACCCTCTACGGAGAGCCCTTATATATGGCCTGCATCCACCCATGCAAAGGCTCTCAATGAGGTTCAGCGCTTTTTTATTGAAGAGACGAGGCTTGGTATTCCCGTAGATTTTACAAATGAAGGAATAAGGGGAGTAGAGGCCTATAAATCGACGAATTTCCCGACTCAGCTCGGCCTTGGCCATACGTGGGATCGCGAACTCATCCATGAGGTTGGTTACATAACCGGCCGTGAGGCGAGGCTCCTTGGATATACCAATGTCTATGCCCCGATCCTCGATGTCGGCCGCGACCAGAGATGGGGCCGCTACGAGGAGGTCTATGGAGAGGATCCATACCTTGTCGGTGAACTCGGCGTCCAGATGGTTCAGGGTATGCAAACCGACTTCCAGATAGCTTCGACAGCGAAGCATTTCGGTATCTATTCCGCCGGAAAGGGCGCCCGTGAAGGCCAGGCCAGGTGCGATCCCCACGAGACTCCCCACGAGGTTGAGAATATCCATATGTACCCTTGGAAGCAGGTTATCAAGAGGGCGGGCCTTCTCGGAGCAATGAGCTCGTACAATGACTATGACGGGGAGCCTATTCAGGCTAGCCATTATTGGCTCTACGATCGTCTGAGGAAGGATTTCGGGTTCCGCGGTTATGTTGTCTCCGATTCAGATGCGGTGGAATATCTTCATGGGAAGCACCATGTTTCCAGCACAATGAAAGAGTCGGTCCGCCAGAGTGTCGAGGCCGGACTCAATGTGCGCTGCACATTCAGAAGCCCTGACAGCTACGTGCTTCCGCTCAGGGAGCTGGTGAATGAAGGCACCATAAGTATGGATACCATTGACGAGAGGGTAAGTGATATTCTCCGCGTCAAATTCCTCGTAGGTCTTTTCGATAAGCCTTATCAGACCGATTTTGAAACTGCAGATCTTCTTATCAATGGCGAGGAACACAATAAAGTAGCCCTCAGGGCATCGCAGGAGTGCCTGGTGCTTTTGAAAAACAACGGGGTGCTTCCCCTTAAGAAAGACGCTCTCAAGAAGGTGGCTGTACTTGGCCCCAATGCCAATGAGGATGGTTATGCCCATGTTCATTACGGCCCTGTAGCTACAGAGTCTGTAACGGTCTTTGAAGGGCTTGAGGAAGCTCTGAAAGGCCAGGCAGAGGTGGTCTACGAAAAAGGCTGTCCTCATGTGGATTCCACTTGGCCGGATTCGGAAATCTATGGGTATACTCCGACAGAAGAAGAACTTGCAGGAATTTATAAGGCGGCTTCCCTTGCGAAGGGTGCCGATGTCGCCGTTGTTGTAGTCGGAGGCAATCTTCGTACCTGCGGAGAGAACCGCTCCAGGACGAGCCTTGATCTTCCTCCGTGCCAGGAACTACTTCTCAAAGAAGTAAAGAAGACAGGCACTCCGCTAGTCGTTGTCATGATCAACGGACGTCCTTTGAGCGTCAATTGGGCAGACAGGAATGCCGATGCTATCCTTGAAGCTTGGTACCCCGGGGCACATGGAGGTACGGCTGTCGCTCAGGCTCTTCTAGGCGACTACAATCCGGGAGGAAAGCTTACTGTCACCTTCCCGAAGACTGTGGGTCAGATTCCTTTCAACTTCCCGTATAAGCCAAATTCGCAGGTGGACGGATATAAGGGAGTGGGTCCGGAAGGCAAGAAGACCCGCGCTGCGGGAGCCCTTTATGACTTCGGATATGGCCTCAGCTATACTACTTTCGAGTATTCCAATCTCCGCCTTTCATCCGAGAGAATCATGCCAGGAGAGGGCTTGGATGTTACTTTTGATATAAAGAACACCGGCTCTATGAAGGGTGATGAGATTGCTCAGATTTATCTCCATGACTATGAGAGTTCAATCACTGTCTATGATAAACTCTTAAGGGGATTCGAAAGGATTACCCTCGAGCCGGGAGAGACGAAGACAGTTACAATAAAACTCCCTTCAGATGCGTTCAAGATGCTTGACCGCAATATGAAGGAAGTCATTGAGCCAGGTCTTTTCGAGGTTTCTGTTGGGGCTTCTTCCGTGGATTTCAGGCTCGAAAAGACAATTACCGTAATGGATCCTTCCGATCCCGAGAAGCAGTTCAGAAAACCTGAAGTTACTCCTAGGTAATCAAATCTCGTCCGGCAGGGGGCAAGGCTTGCCGGTAGTACGGTCGATAGGCATTACAGCATCCCAGGAGCGCAATTTATTACTGAGCGCTCCTGCCATGGATGCTACGATATCAGGATGCTCGGACGCGACATTGTGCTTTTCGGAAAGGTCCTCTTTGAGATTGTAGAGCTCGATATCTCCAGTGTGCATGCGGTAGACAATTTTCCAGTCTCCGCGGCGCATTGCCGTCATGAAATCGATATCGTCTCTGTCTTCAATTCTCCACTGATGGGGCATGTGGAAAACAAGGTCCCTCTCGGGAGAAACGCCTGATCCTGTGGTAATTAGCTCGACAAGGCTTTCGCCATCGAGAGGCTGCACCGTCTTATAATCCTTCACTCCGGCCATTTCGAGAATTGTCGGGAAGATGTCTTCGGGCATTACCGGGACGTCACATTTACCGACAAGGTTTTTCCCCGGCCAGTAGAACATCAGGGGGACTCGGATCCCGCCTTCGTAGACGGATGCTTTTCCTTCTCGAAGCGGGGCGTTCTGGGTGTGAGCAATGCCGCCTTTCCTCTCATCAATCGAATGCCCGCCATTGTCGGACATGAAGATAATTATGGTATTGTCAGCGACCCCTTTTTCTTCGAGGAAGTCCATCAGGTCCCCGAGGCTCTTGTCCACTCCTTCGACCATAGAGGCATAGCGGGCTTCACCTTCGTCGCAGCCTTCATCTATATACTTCTGATAGAAGCGTTTATCTGCTGTGATTGGGGTGTGAACTCCGTAGTGGGACATGTACAGATAGAAGGGTTGTCCCGTCTTGATCGGCTGCTCGAGCGTTTTTTTCGCTTCAAGGGTCAGCGCCTCCGTGAGGAAGGTGTCTGTCCCATAGTATTCCGCTAGGCCTTGAATGGCGTTATGGGTCCATAACTCTTTGGTATTGGCGTAGTTCTCTTCCCCCAGGTAACTTTTTGGGAAACCATTGCAGCTACCTGCGACATTGACGAGAAAGCCCATATTGTAGGGATTGCATCCCGTTGTCCCAGAAGGTCCCCAATGAGCTTTTCCGACATGAATCGTATAATATCCCGCGTCGCGGAGGAACCGGACCATTGGGGAAATCACCATGCTGTGTTCTGTCCCGGGCTGAGTGGCAATCCCGTTCCAGTTCCAGTCGGAGCGGGCAAAGATATCACTTTCATTGTCGTTGATAAAGCCTATTGTGCCACCGGCAGCGTCTGTAGGTACATTTTTCTCGGGAGACGTATACGTAGTAATTCTCGTATGAGCGGAGTTCATCCCGGACATCAATGATGTTCTTGTCGGAGTGGAAAGGGAACAGGCATATCCGCTTGACATGACACAAGACTGGCGAGCCAGTCTTTCCATAGATGGGGTGTGGAACATCTTTTGGCGCGGATATAGTTCATCGCCATATTGAACGCTGCTGTCTACCCATCCGAAATCGTCTACCAGGAAGAATACTATATTGGGCTTTAGAGGAGATTCTTTACGCCCGCACCCCGTCAGAGCCAATGCTGCCAGGGCGAATGAAGTTATCTTTTTCATGGGGAATCTAGTCGGTTCCTGCTATATGTATAAGAGACTTAACTGGGGCGACATCCTCGATGAGGGCCCTGCCGTTGAGGTCGTCAAGCTCGGCGAGGAAGACAAAGTCGGTAACCTTTATCCCGTACTCCTTTTCGCCGATGATAACTTTATGCTGCTCAAGACCTTCCGCTATTCCTTTGGCAGTCCCTCCGGTTGCGAGAATGTCATCGAAGAAGGTTACATTGAATGTGTCTCCTTCGGGGACGCCGGCTGCAACGTCAGAGAGGCGGAAGAAAATCTTGTCCTTGCCATACTCCTTGGTTATGTCGACTCCTACAAGGTCTCCCTCTGTATAGGGAAGTTTTCCTTTCTTTCGCATCGGAATGACATTGACAACATTGTCGCAGCTTACCAGCATCGGAGCGGCGAAAAGGAATCCGCGGGCTTCCGGAGCCGCCACGTTGGGAGAGCCTATGAGTTTGCCAAGGTCCTTAATGAGACTTTTGAAGGTCTCTTTGTCTTGCATCAGAGGAATGATATCCACAAAATTGACTCCCTCAATGGGGAATCCGGGATAGTACTTGAGCAGGTCTTCGTACATGATAAGATCAAGTTTTAAAACAAAGCCCTAATTTACGATATTTTTATGAAAGTTCCTTATCTTTGATAGACCAATTATTCGTTCATATGAAATCAGCAAGATTAAAGACTTTAGCGCTAGCGTCTCCGGCAATTCTTCTATTTGGTTGCGGAGCAAAGGAGCAGACCAGGCCAAATATAGTTTTCTTCCTTGTGGATGATTATGGCTGGCCGGAAAGTTCGGTCCCTTACGGAGACGAAGTCTATCCCAGGAATCTTGAATTCCATACTCCGAACATGGAAAGGCTAGCCCGAAAAGGGGTCATGATGACAAATGCTTATGCCTGCCCGGTATCAACACCGACGAGGACAGCTATAATGTCCGGAATGAATGCCGTCCATTCTCATATAACCAACTGGGTGTCAATGGCAAAGGATGAACCAGCCGATGCTGTTGGGGGGCTTAACGGAAATGGAGTCTTCCAGGATCTTGCGACCGATGTATTCATGAGACCGGACTGGAATATCAACGGCCTCTGCCCTGATATTCCTGAGTCAGAAGGGATTAATGATGTCGCCGTTGCGACCCCGCTGGTGCGGCTTCTTAGCGATGCCGGCTACTATACTATCCATGTGGGAAAGGCTCATTGGGCTTCTGCCGGAGTCCCCGGCGCTTCTCCATATAATATGGGCTTTGCCGTCAATGTCGCCGGCAACAATGCTGGGCATCCGAAGAGTTATCTCGGAGAGGAGAACTATGGGAATACTAAAGAAGGCTGGACCATGGCCGCGGTCCAGAATATGGCTGAATACTATGGGACCGAGACTTTCCTTACGGAAGCACTTACAAGAGAGGCGCTTAAGACTCTCGAATATCCGGTTTCGCACCACCAGCCGTTCTATCTGTATATGGCTCATTATGCTACCCATACCCCTATCCAGAAAGATTCCCGGTTCTATGATTCCTATGCCGATATGGGCCTTGATGACGGCCAGATGAAGTTCTCTTCTATGGTAGAGGGAGTGGATAAGTCCCTGGGAGACCTTATGGATTATTTGGAAGAAAAGGGTATCGCCGACAATACTATCATTATTTTCATGGCGGATAACGGAGGCAATGCGGACAATCCCGCAAAGGGAGGAGTCCCCCATACCAGCTGCGCCCCTCTCCGAGAAGGAAAAGGATCTTGCTACCAGGGAGGAATCAGAGTTCCCATGATGGTTTATTGGCCGGGGAAGACTGCTCCCGGGACACGCGTCAATACCCCCACTATGCCTGAAGACCTTTTCCCTACAATCCTTCAGATGGGCGGGGTAAAAGACTGGAAAACGGTTCAAAAGGTTGATGGAAAAAGTCTTGTGGACCTTTTTGTGAAGGGATCTCAGCTTGCCGGAAGAGAATCGTTTGCTTCGCAGAAAGAGGCCAATGCCTTTGTCGTTCCGGAGTCTGTATCAGGAATAGATCCTTCCCGGGAACTTGTCTTCCATTATCCCCATCAGTGGAAAGTAGAATATCGTCCCGAGGTTGATTTCCTCTCTACAATCATAAAAGGAGACTGGAAACTTGTCTATGTGATGATGAATACTGTTCCGGGTATGCATGTGCTTGACGGCGTTCCTTTCGAACTCTATAATATCAAAGAAGACATAGGGGAGACCAAGAATCTTGCTTCGGAGTATCCTGAGAAGGTCTCCGAACTGGCCAAAGCCCTGGGCGAGCGCCTTCGCACTTGGGATGCTCCAATGCCTGTACTCCGGTCCACAGGCGAAAAAGTCGCCTGGCCGGATGAGGTTGACCTGTAGTTCATACAGGCGAAATATGTCTTCATACGAGATCTGGAGACTCTGTAATCGCTTCAATCTCAGTACCAGTACCACTTCTCACTTGCCAACTCGGGATTTTCGCCGCCCCACCGCCACTGAAGTAACTACTATTTTGGAAAAAGCTTATGGAAAAAAATAAAATCCTTATTCTACTGTTATTGTTTGTCTTTTCGGAGTGTATCATGCACGCATCCTCTATGAATCAAAACAGGGGGAGATACGTTATTATTTCATTCGAGCGTAAGATTCGAGGTACGAGGGAATCTCCGCAGATGTATTTTTGGATTATGCCCATTAATGATTCTCTTTCTGTTGAAGATAATAGAATATATCCATTAACATATTCTTTCTTCGATACGAAGATGGTTGAGGCAGATTCATGTTCCCAGCATTTATTGTCAACTATTAACTATCCCGATTCTTCAGGTTTTCCTTTGTTTAACACTGATTTCGGGAACGAAGCTAGCGGATCCAGCCAAGATGTAATTGAAGACTTCGCAGCCAATCATTATGACGAAACATGGGCATCTTTATGGAATATTATGAAAAGAGACCATAAAGTAATACAGATCATATCTAAAAAATGGAAGAATGGTATAAACAAGAACGTCGAGAATCTTTCAAGAAAGGAAGAAACAATTATAGTCTCAGCAACGGCGGTCTGTGGTCAGTTTATTAAAGGGTGGAGATTTGGGCGAGATTCTTCTCTTCTATATTCTTGTGTCAGCCTGCACCCTGTAGGATGTATTGATTCTTATGAAGATTTTTGGGAGACACCATTATCAAAGGACATAAGATACATTGATTTTTCCTACTTAGAATTCTGGAAATATCATCTGCTCCCATATATATCATCCGCGGAAACAGTTCACCTGTCAATAATGGAAACTCCACTTCTTGGTTTCTAGTATTATCATTCCGATATCGGGTATATTACTTATAATTATTATGGCGCAGCGCATGACAATCTCGGCCGCCTTGTGTCGGAAGTAAAGAAGACGGGAACCTCGGGGACCATTCCTTTCAGCGAAGATCACTTCTCCTACGACACGAACGGCAATCTCACCCTTGCCACGAGGCGTAGTGGCACTGAAATTGAAGCGAAAACAGAGTCTTATTCACGCGTTGGAAACAGGATCGACCGGCTCCTGATCGCGGATGAGGACGAGGATCCGGATCAGTT
>ONMJ01000017.1 GCA_900318955.1 uncultured Bacteroidales bacterium | reverse complement strand
AAATAACAAGCATACAGCGCTCTCCGGAGCTATCGGGCCCTGAACAGGGGACCTGCTTGTCGTTTACAAATATGGCAAAAATAACTTTCTGAAAAAAATATTACTTTTTTCTTGTTTTTTAAAGCAGTATCTTTGGCCAAAACTATTAATAATCCGATTATGACCGAAACCAACTACGGCCAGACAGAGAGCCGGCTTTCCGGAAAAATGAAGGCGGCGGAACTGGTGGACAGAGACATCAATATCCTCGGTGTGTTTTCGAGGATGGGTATTCCCCTAAGACTCGGTGACTCGACTATCGAGGAACTCTGCCGTAAATACAATGTCGATACGGCTACATTCCTGCTTGTATGCAACATCTACATTCAGGAAGACTACCTTCCTTCCGACCAGGAGCTCTCCCAAATCAAGATGAACGGGATTCTAAGCTATCTCAGGCTCTCACATAAATATTACCTCTCGAGCGCTATTTCTTCTCTAGCGTCAATGCTTGAAACCTTGATGGAGCCCTGCGGGGAAAGCCAGAGAAAAGTCATAAGAAAATTCTATAATGAATATAAAAGAGAGCTGGAGAAGCATTTTGAGTACGAGGAGACTAATATTTTTCCCCTCGCGGAAGCTCTCGCCAGTGGAAAGAAACTGAGCGGGGATATTTTTGACCAGCTCGAAGATGACCATAGTAATATAGAGGAGAAGATTCACGATCTAAAAAGTATAGTGACGAAATACCTTCCTTCGGAGTGCAAAGAAGAAATGATTACGGTGACCCTTTTGATGATACATTATCTTGAGAATGATCTTGAAAGACATACCGCAATTGAAGATACAGTTCTTCTTCCCATGATGTCGAAAGCCAATGGAGAATAAAAAGAGCATAGCCCTGATTGGGCCTTCCCCTCTGGTAGCCAAAGGGATTGAATCGATTCTCTCGGAAATGGGAGAATTCAGGGTCGAGTTCGTTCTTGCTGACCTCTCACCCTCCAGTGAGGCCAGAATTAAAAATACTCCCGCAGATATTATTATCGTGGACCCTATGATTTTCGGCATTGAGGAGCGCGGAAATGCCAGAAATCGGTTTTCAGCCCTCTCTGGTGCCCCCTGCTTAGCCCTTCAGACAAACCTCGTGGACGAGGAAAGCCTCAAGCAATACGACGGAGTCATATCTATCTACGACTCTCCTGTTTCTATTGTCAAGAAACTCAGAAAGGCTTCTGAGTCCGATCAAGACCTGTCTCATTCCGATACCGAGGGACTCTCTTCGAGGGAGAAGGAAATTCTCGTCTGCGTCGCAAAGGGGATGCTCAACAAAGAAATCGCAGACTACTATAATATTTCTATCTATACTGTCATTACCCACCGCAAGAACATCACTCGTAAAACCGGCATTAAAACAGTCGCCGGTCTTACCGTTTATGCCCTCCTGAACAATCTCATTGACATCAATTCTATCGAATAGCCTCCTTGGAAACTGCTCATTCTCCTACCAATAAATGAGGATTGACTTAATAAGGTGAATAGTGTATTTTTGCAACTCGAAATTCACCGGAGAATGATACTTTCAGAACTAAAAACTGGAGAAAAAGGAGTAATTGTCCGAGTCAACGGACATGGTAGCTTCAGAAAAAGACTCATTGAGATGGGATTCATTCAGGGGAAGGCTGTGACAGTAGTCCTCAACGCCCCTTTGAGAGACCCTATTGAATATGAAATCATAGGATATAAAGTCTCCCTCAGAAGAGAGGAGGCTAAGATGATAGAAGTCGTCAGCGAAGAAGAGGCCCGCGAAGCCCTTCAGAGCGACGAGCACCTTCAGGCGCTTCCGGGAGATCTGGACGAGAAGGACAGGCTGGACAGGGCCCTCGCCCATGTCGCCGAAGAGAGGAACCATGTCATCAGAGTGGCCCTCGTAGGGAACCCCAACTGCGGCAAGACTTCCCTTTTCAACATAGCCTCCGGAGCCCATGAACATGTCGGCAACTATAGCGGCGTCACCGTCGATGCCAAAGAAGGTCATTTCGAGCATAACGGCTATCAGATTACCCTAGTCGATCTACCGGGAACATACTCATTATCAGCTTATTCCCCCGAAGAACTATATGTCCGTAAGAACTTGATTGACGCAATGCCGGACATAGTCGTCAATGTAGTAGACGCCTCCAATATTGAGAGAAATCTGTACCTGACTACCCAGATTATCGACATGAACCTCAGGACTGTCATGGCCCTGAACATGTATGACGAACTCGAAGCAAAGGGCGACAAACTGGATACGGCTCAGCTTTCAAAGCTTCTCGGAATTCCAGTCTGCCCGACTGTTTCAAGGGACGGAAAGGGTATTCCCGAGCTCTTTGATACTGTAATCAAAATCTACGAGCATTCTGATCCTTCCCTTTCAAGGCATATCCATATCAACCATGGAGCGGAGATAGAAAAGAGTATAGACAGAGTCAAACTCCTTATTCAGAAAAATGAAGAGATAAGATCTAAATATTCTACGAGGTACCTGGCAATCAAGTATCTGGAGAACGACAAGGATGTCGAGAAGACTATCGATACTCTATCAAATGCCGAGTCCATCAGGAATGCCCGTAAGGAGGAAAACGACAGGATTCAGTCCATTCTTGGCACCAACCCGGAATCAGCGATTGTCGACGCGAAGTACGCTTTCATCCAAGGGGCGCTAGCTGAGACTTATGAAAAATACCAAGAGGAAAGGCCACGGCGCACTATAACCGATAAAATCGATGGGATTGTAACCAACAAGTGGGCGGCTTTCCCGATATTCATCCTTCTCCTTTGGTTCATCTTCTGGGCAACATTCACAATCGGCCAGTATCCGATGGACTGGATTGACGCCCTGATTGGATGGGTCGGCGATTTCTTCGGAAAATTCATGAAAGACGGATGGGTCAAGGACCTTCTGGTGGATGGAATCATAGGTGGCGTCGGAAGCGTTCTCGTCTTCCTTCCCAATATTATGATTCTCTATTTCTTCATCTCGCTGATGGAGGATAGCGGGTACATGGCGAGAGCCGCTTTCATCGTTGACAAACTGATGCACAGGATTGGCCTCCATGGGAAATCATTCATCCCGATGGTAATGGGCTTTGGATGCAACGTACCGGCAATTATGGCCACCCGCTCCATTGAAAGCCGGAAAAGTCGTCTCGTGACTATTGCCATAATCCCGTTTATGTCGTGTGCCGGCCGTCTTCCGATTTTCGTCCTTATGGCGGGGGCATTTTTCCCGGAAAGCCCTGCACTTGCTCTTCTCGGAATCTATTTCCTTGGAGTTGTACTGGCCATTCTGTCGGCTCTTGTCCTCTCCAAATTCGTCAAGGATGACGACCTCCCCTTCGTGATGGAACTTCCTCCCTACCGAGTCCCTACCGGTAAAGCGATATGGAGACATACATGGGAAAAAGGACGCCAGTATCTCGAAAAGATGGCCACGACTATCCTCATCTTCTCTGTCGCCATCTGGTTCCTCGGTTATTTCCCTCAAAGCAAAGATATTCACAATCCCGCCGCACAGCAGGAAAATTCATTCATCGGCCGCCTTGGGAAAGGCATTTCCCCAGCTCTCGACCCTCTGGGATTCGACTGGAGGATGGATGTAGGCCTTCTTGCTGGTATAGGAGCGAAGGAACTTGTAGTCAGCACTATGGGCGTTATGTATGCTCAGGGAGAAGACTTGTCTGAAGGCGAAGATTATTCTGGAGACACCCACCTCCAAGCCGCTCTCAAGGCCTCTATTTCCAAGGCGGCAGCCCTAGCCTTTATGGTTTTCGTGCTCCTCTACTTCCCCTGCATTGCGACTTTTGTCGCAATAAAGAATGAGACTGGAAAATGGCTTTGGGCCATACTTTCGGCAGTATATACAATACTCGTTGCCTGGGTGATGGCATTCATAGCCTATCACCTGGGGCTTCTCATATGGCCGGTATAAGATATTTCTTTATTACAGAACAGAGATAGCCATCAAAGTCTGATAGATTTTGTTGGCAACGGAAGAGAAAGAATTATTTTCGAAGGTGTCGGTAACGGCACCTTTCTTCGTCTGTACCGAGATGCTCTTGACGGTTCCGGAAACAAGCTTTCTGACATCTTCCATCGTAGGATAGAGGCAAAGGAAGTTCTCCGACTCCCTTGTCTGACGAAGGGTCAGCGACGTGCCGTCGGAGAAGGTAAATACAACCGGAGCTTCAATATCTATCTGATTGACAGAGTCTGTACCAATCTGAATCGTAAGGTCCATGTCCTCTGAGTTGGTATTCTTATAATAGAGATAGGACATGCCGATATTGTAGATATTGGACGTACCCTTTGCAACAGCGGGCTTTGCAATCACGGTAAGGCTGCTCGAATTGTCTGAATAACGATCGATCTTTCCATCAACTTCAGCGGTAGAAGAAGATGCAGAGAGAATATCTTTGCACTGGGAAGCAATTACTTTACCTAGTTCATCTGAGGGGAAAGATACCTGGATATAGTCATCAGGATCCCAGCCTGTGATAACGTCTAGAGACTTGATCCCTTTCACCATCCTCTCCATATCAGCCTTCTCCACGAGATACTTTGTCCTGTTCCAATAGACACGATTCTTGCCTCTTGTGAACGCCTGCTTTGTCGCATCATCTGTACCGATCTGGTCGAGGCGGATAATCTTACCACCCGGAAGGGTCACTGCCATCTTGACTCCTTTGGGGACATTTGTCGCAGCCTTCTGCTCGAAATTCATATAGAGAAGATATGCCGATGATCCATCCGGGAAGCCGACGAACTCAACCCTCGTATAGAAAGGGTCTGTCCCGGCGACCTCGATTCGATCGTAATCAGCTGAAATATGGGTAATTCCGTTGGTTTTATAGTTGTACCTTATCCCTTTTGCAAAAGAGATTTGCGCAAGGGCAAATAGAAAAAGAGGAACGAGTATCGCTGCTTTCTTATTCATCTTCTTAATTGTTTTACATCCACAAATATACATAATCCGGGCCAAGATTTGGAAAAAAAAGGTATATTTACCAAAATTAACTATTTATGTACGCATTCAAACAGTTCGGCAGCAAGTATGTGCTGAGTATCGACAACCATCAGGAAATATCCGCAGCCCTTGCGGCTTTCTGCCGCGAGAAGGACATTCGCTGCGGAGCAGTCTACGGACTCGGAGCCATCAATAAGGCCACTTTCCGCTTTCTAGACCCCGCGACCAAGAAGTATGTCGACAAGACATTCGAAGAGCAGATGGAAATAACCAATCTTACCGGAAATATTTCCAGAAAAGACGGAGAGGTCTATCTTCATCTCCACATAACTGCCTCTCGAAGAGATTATTCCTGCATCGGAGGCCATCTTCTCAGCGCTGTTCTCAGCGGAGCCTGCGAGCTTGTCGTAGAAAGCTTCGATGGAGAAATCGGGCGCCGGTTCGATCCCGAAACCGGACTCAACCTATATGACTTATAACCACAATAACTAATAACCTCTATGAGTTTTGTAATGATTGTTGAGCTGCTCATCGTACTTGCAGCTCTCTATGTGGGTTCCCGATATGGATCCCTTGCCCTGGGAGCAATATCCGGCATCGGCCTTGCTATTCTAGTCTTCGGATTCGGTCTTAAACCAGGCACGCCCCCGACAGATGTCATATACATCATTATCGCTGCCGTCACATGCGCAGGTACTCTGCAGGCATCGGGAGGTATGGACTGGATGATACAGATTGCTGAAAAGATGCTCAGAAAGCACCCGGACCATATCACCTTCCTCGCTCCTCTTGTAACGTTCTTCCTTACCGTCCTTGTAGGAACAGGACATGTGGTCTACACCATCATGCCGATTATTTGCGACATTGCTCTCAAGAAGAACATCCGCCCGGAAAGACCCTGCGGAGTCGCTTCCGTTGCCTCCCAGGTAGGCATTACCTGCTCCCCTATTGCCGCCGCCGTAGTCGCCTTCGTGACAATCTCCAACGCCAACGGCTATATGGTGGCGATTCCTCAAGTTCTGATGGTTACTATTCCGGCTTGCGTTTGCGGACTCATGTGCGCTGCCGCAGCCTCATTCAAGAGGGGTAAGGATCTTGACAACGACCCGGAATTTCTCAAGAGGAAAGCCGACCCTGAGACTTATAATTTCATGTACGGAAACTCTGCGACAACCCTCGACAAGACTATCACTAAAGAGGCCAAGGCATCTGTATTCATTTTCCTTGGAGCACTTCTAATCATCGTAGGGTTCGCATTCTGCCAGATGATAAATGTCAGTGACGGTAGGACACTCGCCGAGTATCTAGCCATCCCGAAGATGAATATCATCATCCAGATAATCATGCTCACCGCTGCCGCCTGCAATATCATGTTCTGCAAGGCAAAGCCCAAGAAGGCCGTCGGCGGAGCCGTCTGGCAGTCTGGTATGGTCGCTGTTGTCGCTATCTACGGAATCGCCTGGCTTGCAGACACTTACTTTGGCAATTACATGGATGAGATGAAGGTTATGCTCAGCGGAATTGTGCAGTCATATCCATGGGCAATTGCCGTCGTCTTCTTCCTTGTATCAGTTCTTATCAACTCACAGGGCGCCGTCGTTGTCGCAATGCTTCCGCTTGCCTATGAGCTCGGCATAGCCGGCCCGGTACTTCTCGGAGTCCTTCCGAGCGTCTATGGATACTTCTTCATTCCGAATTATCCTTCCGATATCGCTACTGTCAACTTCGACCGATCCGGAACGACGGTTATAGGAAAATATCTCCTCAACCACAGTTTCATGATGCCGGGTCTTATAAGCGTAATCGTTGCAACTGTACTTGGTTACCTTATCACCAACGTTTTCTTCGCGGGCTACTTCGCAAGTTTCATTCAGTAAAGAACTAATTCAATAACAAGATGGTGACCGATCTATTTCAGTCACCATCTTTTTTGTCTTATTTGCTTCTGTATCAGAAGAGGATGTATTGTATTCTAAGGCATGCTAACACTGTAATAATAAAGAAAATAAATTTTGAGGTTTAACTAGTATTTATTAGTTTTGAAACAACTTATCAATTATTAAAAGGAAGATTATACCCTTTATTATTTATTTCCGGAAAAAGGATGCTGTAGGGGAAAGTGTAATTATAGGTCAATATCCTGACTTACTTGATATAAACTCCATTATTTTATAGAACAAATGATTTACAAATATGAATAAACGTATTTTGATAATAGCAGTAATGGTATCCGTCTGTTTATCTTGTAATAAAATACTTCCTGGCGAACATGCTACGTTAGCTTTTGAAAACAATAGTTCGGACACAATATACGTGGTCGGGGGAATATTGAATCAGGGAGTTGACGATTATAACTCAAAAAAAATATCTATCGGCCGCCCAAAGGAGAACTGCGAAGTTGCTCCAAATTCTATTAATTACGATACCGCTCCGATATATGGTTCAGGCGTGGCTTATTCTTATGAAAATGTATTCTCTAAAACTGCGGAGAGATGCCTTGTATATGTCGTTCCGTTTTATTCGACGGAAAACATCGGAGGAAACAAGCCTTTATATGACTATAAACTTGTTTGCTATGAGTTAACTTTTGATGATTTGGTCTCTCTTGATTATCACCTCTGTTATCCTCCCGACGAAAAAAAGCAGCATATTAAAATGGATCCGCCATATGAAACGTTTTTAAACAGACCCTAAAATGTAGCCCCGAACCGAACTTCTTCAGAGGACCCTCTCTATCAATGGATTACGATATTAAATATGAAAAAAACAATTATTATTCTTTTTTGTGCTTTTTGTTGCATACCAATATTCTCGCAAGAATATTATAATAATTTATCTATGCGTGCTGGATTGTGGAATGCAGCAAAGAGAGATAGCGTATTAATTGAAAAAATCCATAATTTATTTAATTATCAACAAGATAGATTTATTCCTTTAATCAACTTTGCAAAAGAAAACTATGAGGTCGTGACAGTATTTCATGCAGATTTAACTTGTAAAAATGACACCATTGCAATAAATCTCGTCAATAACGATTTCCCGATGAATTTATATTATGTGAATAATAAGGATATTGTTAAACTTATTGTTTTATCATATGGAGGTGAAGTCGAAATCGTTGATACTGAATTTAGAGCCTTAATTAAAGGACTCGCGAAGAGAGAGGCTAAAGCATTTCGTTATATAATAAAGCAACATCCAGATTTAATATTTATTTGCGAAGATGTTTATGGATGTTATTTCTATGTAAAGAACAATATAATATATGTATATGATTATTACCATAAAAAAAGGGGACAAATACAACAATATCGTAGATTGATGGATTCTATTATAATTGAGTAATTTAATTTCGCAAGTGGCCCACGAATACCTACATGCTGCTTTCTATCCGATAGATATAGGATGGCGAAAATACTATAGGGATTATTATGAACATGCAGCAATCTAAAGCATGTTATATCATAATCCCTTTTCTCCTTCCTCAGTAGGTTTTTTCGTCTATCCAACTAAACCAATCTAATCATATGATCTATTTACTCTTATTTTTACTGAATTTCTCATTTTCTAATTCGGACCTATACCAAGAAGATGCGAACCCACCATATTATTTGAACATCCGTAATAATACTATTTTGATTACAGGGTTGCCAACCCCAGAAAAATCGAAATGTAAATCCAAGATTGATGCTAAAAAAGTCTCTCGGGATAAACTAAATTCGATAAGCCCTCTCTTTGTGAAGAGTCTAAATCAAATTTTGGATTCCCTCTTTATTAGGCAGGAATCATTCTATAATTATGGAAAAATACCTACTGTTGAAGGAATTGATAGTTATTTAATTTATACGTGTAATTTGCCTTCTCAAGCAATTGATAACAATCTCTCTCCTTATGCTTCTTTTGTTTTTCTTATAAACATTAAAGACTCCTGCCTAAAGTCATTGGCTATACTTTCCCACAGCCTTGAACCTTGGTCAACAAACGACCATACATATACTATAAAACGTAATAATCTCTTTAATATCTTTGTTGCTGATAGTTATAGCTGCGACATTACTTTCGGACCACCTGTAAGTGTCCCGTTTTACGAAAGAATTATCAATTATTTTCGATCATTGTTCATTAAAGAACAGTACACAATAGATATGTCCTTCTGTGTTGACAAAGACGGTTTTATTAAATCTATTTGACGGGGCGAGGAAAACCATCAACGGTAAGAATACCTTTCATTGAAAGTCTCGACAGGCTCATCTCCGCCGGAGGGCAGGAGGTCCGGTACGCCCTGGGGACCGGCGACCACTCCTATCAGGTCACGGGGTACAGTGATATCATTTCATAACAAACCCCGAAAGTTTTTGTCTAACTTTCGGGGTTTGTTTATTAGTGATTATATCGTTACGGGATCAGAATGCGTATCTGAGACCGAGACCGATGCTATCCCACCAGAAGCCAGTAGAAGGGATGAGCCTAAAGAGAGGCCTCCAGTCAAGGGAGATCTGGAAAGGAATTTCGCTAAAGATATACTCAAGACCGAGCTGAGCACCAACACCGAGACCAAGGCTGCCGTTATTGGTATTTGTACCATAGAGAGCAAGGTCTGCTGCAGGTCCTGCATAGAAATTGAAAGGACCAACGGGAGCGACGCTGAAGTCATAAGCAGCAGCTACGTTGAAGTAGCCGGCTGATGAGAATGACCAACCAAGGTCAACCTCAAGGAAGTTAGCACTGCCAAGATTATGCTGATAAGAAAGTTCTGCACCGTAGCCGGCACGAACACCGATTGCTCTCGGCTGAGCTGACGCCACTACTGCAAATGCGAGAAGGGACGCAATGATAATAAGTGTCTTTTTCATAACGATAAAGGTTTTAATATTTACAAAGATAATTAAAATTTTTTATTTCACCATTCCGCTGAATCCCATGAATGCCATCGCGAGAATACCGACGGTGATAAGGGCGACAGGAACACCCTTGAAAGCCTTGGGGACGTCATTCATAGAGAGATGCTCGCGGATACCGGCAAAGATGACCATTGCGAGGCCATAACCGAGAGAAGTTGCGAATGCATACACCAGAGACTCGCCGAGGTTGAGCATATGGGCTGCCTGACCGAATGTAAACTCCTTGGTCACAACATTGATAGCTACACCGAGGACGGCGCAGTTGGTTGTAATCAGAGGAAGGAAGATACCGAGAGCCTGATAGAGGGACGGGCTTATCTTCTTGAGAACAATCTCCACCATCTGCACGAGAGCCGCAATGACAAGGATAAAAGCTATCGTCTGGAGGAACTCCAGATTAAATGGCAGAAGGAGATACTTGTTGATAAGGTAGGTAACAAGTGTTGCAAGGGTGATAACGAAGCAGACTGCTCCGGACATGCCGGTAGCGGTCGAAAGCTTATTGGAAACCCCGAGGAACGGGCAGATACCGAGGAACT
Organism: uncultured Bacteroidales bacterium; assembly: GCA_900318955.1. Classification (GTDB taxonomy): domain Bacteria; phylum Bacteroidota; class Bacteroidia; order Bacteroidales; family UBA932; genus Cryptobacteroides. Next base: position 31,310 of record ONMJ01000017.1, on the reverse strand, counting down.
GCGCAAGGACGATATTATTGACGAATATCGCCGAAATAATTATGAGAAAGTACTCCATATCTACTTGTTCTTATTAGCTATCTTATTGAAAAGTACCATTAGATATCCAAGGCAAATGAATGCGCCCGGAGCGAGGACGAAAGCGAGCATACCATCGTGGCCGCCGATGAAATTCCATCCAAAAATGGAACCGCTGCCGAGAATCTCCCTGACGAGGCCGAGGACGGTGAGGGAACAGGTGAAACCGAGTCCCACCCCTAGACCGTCGCATGCCGAATCCAGTACACCGTTCTTGGAAGCGAAAGCTTCAGCACGGCCAAGGACTATACAGTTCACAACGATAAGCGGAATGAAGAGCCCCAAGGTCTCGTACATAGCAGGAGTGTAAGCCTGCATTATAAATTGAAGCAGAGTCACAAATGTCGCGATAACGACAATGTAGACCGGGATATGGACCTTGTCCGGGACATAGGGAGCAAGTGCCGATATGGCCATATTTGAGAGGACCAGGACAAAGAGGGTCGCAAGTCCCATGCTCATACCGTTGATTGCCGAGGTCGTCGTCGCCAGAGTCGGACACATTCCGAGCAGAAGGACGAATGTCGGGTTATTCTTGATAAACCCGCTTGTAATAAGTTTCAGTCTGTTACTCATTGCTTGTTTCCTCCTTTGATGTTGTTGCTCCGGTAGTAGCATCGGGGTTCGCTCCGGTAATCACAGAAACAACAGAGAGCGCGTTCTGGACTGCGAGAGTGTATGCCCTTGATGTGATCGTAGAAGCAGTGATTGCGTCGATGTCGCCGTTATCCTGCTTGACTTTCAGAATCTTCTCGGAAGGATTGAGACCTTTCCACTGTGAGGTGAATTTTTCATCTGTAGTACACTTTGCACCTAGGCCCGGAGTCTCTGAATGAGAGAGGACCGACGTATTGTACACTACGCCGTCAGCAGTGATGCCTACAATTAAAGACAGGGGTCCGCCGAAGCCGGATGTAGAACTTTCAACAGCATAGCCGACAGTCTCCGAGCCCTTCTTGGCGAGATAATAATTGAAATCCTTTCCATCTACTGAAACGGTCTCATAGGAAGTCGCATCGAACTCCGGAAGGACAGCACCGATTGCTTTAGCCGTTTTGGCTTCGGCAGCTTTATCGATAGGATCCTTGGTCAGAGCATATGCTCCTCCGAGGATAGCAGAGCAGAAGAGGCAGGTCAAAGTAAGGACCAGCGCCATATTATTGAGATTGGATTGTACTGCCATAAACTATTTCCTCCCAAATTTTTTCTGCTTGAACGCCATATTTATGAGCGGAACAAAAGCATTCATTATAAGGATAGCGAAAGAAACGCCCTCCGGATATGACCCGAAATAACGGATCATCACGGTCAGGAAACCGATTCCGACTCCGAAAATGACACCGCCCCAGTTGCTCATAGGAGAAGTCACATAATCGGTAGCCATGAAACATGCTCCGAGAATGAGACCTCCGGTGAGAAGGTTGAACAGAGGATCGGTGAAACGGGCAGGATTGATTCCCCAGAAGATAAGGGACGTAAGGGCTACTGTCGCGAAGATAGACAGGGTGATCCAAGGTTTGATAACCCTACGGCAGAGGAGGTAGACAAAGCCCGCGAGGAGAGCGAGTGCGCAGACCTCACCGGATGAACCGCCGAGATTGGCGAAGAGCATGTCTGCATAACTATAGCCTTTGGAGGCCATTATATCCTGGACAGAACCTCCTTGGAGAAGGCCTTCTTTAATCGCTCCGAGAGGAGTAGGGCCGGAGATAGCATCAACCCCGAAAAGGCCCTTCGGCTGCTCCCAGTGGGTCATGTATGTAGGGAAAGACACCAAGAGGAAGACACGGCCTGCAATTGCAGGATTGAAGATATTCTGACCGAGCCCGCCGAAGGTCATCTTCGCAACAGCTATTGCGAAGACAGCACCGATGAATACGACCCACCAAGGAGTTGTATAAGGCACGTTCAAGGCGAGTAGAATACCGGTAATGACAGCCGACATGTCGCCTATCGTAGAAGGCTTGCGCATCAAGTACCTCGTGATCACATATTCGAGCAGGACGCACGAAGCTACGCTCACGGCAAGAAGGAGAAGCTCTTTCCATCCGTAGAAGACTACCGAGCATATTACTGCTGGAAGGAGCGCTATAATGACATCAGTCATCAGCGACCTTGTGGAAACCTTTGCATGGATATGCGGAGAAGGTGAAACTGTTAACTTGCTCATAATCTGTTACTTTTTAGCGGCTTCAGCAGCTGCTTTTGCAGCAGCGGCACGGGCGCGAATCTCTTTCATCACGTCAGCCTTCGCCATACGAATCATATCAAGCAGAGGAATATTTGCAGGGCAGCTGTAGAGACAGCAGCCACATTCAATGCAGTCCTGGACCGCGTTTTTCTCGAGAGCCTCGAGATTGTCAGCTTTCCAGAGCTTGTTGAGAAGGAAGGGCTCGAGTCCCATAGGGCAGGCATCGGCGCAGCGACCGCAGCGGATACATGCGGAAGCTTCCTTTCTGGCGGTCTGATCTGCCGTCAGGAAGAGAAGTGCAGAAGTACCCTTGAGAGTAGCGGCATCGAGGTTTGCAATGGCTTTACCCATCATAGGACCGCCGCTGATGATCTTCGAAGCATTTTCGGGAACTCCTCCAAGATAGTCAATAATGTAACTGAGAGGTGTTCCGACCCTGACTAGAAGGTTGGCTTGCTTGGGGAAGCACTCACCGGTCACAGTTATAGAATTATCAATAATAGGTTTATTCTTCTGGACTGCATCATAGACGGCAAGGGCTGTCGCCACGTTCTGCACGACGGCGCCTACGCTGATAGGAAGACCGCCGGAGCCAACCTGTCGATGCATCACTGCGTCAATGAGCTGCTTCTCACCTCCCTGAGGATAACGCTTCTTAAGACTCATGACCGAGATGCCATCGAACTTTGAAGAAACCTTCTTCAGATCGGCAATCACTTTATTGATATGCTCGATAGCCTCAGGCTTGTTCTCTTCAATTCCGATAGTACAAGGGACACCACCGAGAACCTGCTTCAAAATGGCTGCACCGACTACTACTTGCTCGCCCTTTTCAAGAAGGGTACGGAAGTCGGAGGTCAGATACGGCTCGCACTCGCAGCCGTTGATAATCAGCATTTCGCACTTGCTTCCCGGAGGAGGAGAAAGCTTCACATGGGTAGGGAATGTAGCTCCACCGAGACCAACAACACCACCGAGACGAATCTTTTCAAGGATAGCTTTGCTGTCCTCGGGTATATCAGTTACAAGGGTATCGGAAGTATCGATTCCCTCGAGCCACTCGTCGCCCTCAACCGCGATTTCAACCGTCATCTGGTTGTTGCCGGCGAGATCCTTGCGGGGGCCTATCGACTTGACCGTACCGGAAACAGAAGAATGGATGAAGGCTGATACAAAACCGCCGGGTTCAGCTATGGGCTGTCCAACCTTTACCTTGTCTCCTACCGCAACGATCGGCTTTGCCGGGGCTCCGATATGCTGAGAGAGCGAAATATACACTGTCGGAGGAATCGGCAGGGGCTCTATCCTGCATTCGCGGGAGATCTTACTGTCGTTGGGATGCACACCGCCTATTGAGAATGTTCTTTTTGCCATATTAATTTTCCTCCTTTACATTATTCTCAACCGGCTTTGCGGCAGCGGCTTCTGCAGCAGCCTTAGCAGCAGCGGCCTCGGCAGCAGCCTTTTCACGGGCTCGCTTCTGGCGCTCCTGGATACGGGCTTTGACCGCATCCTTGTCGAGAGGTTTAGGGAAATTGACTGAATGGATTGCTCCGGTAGGACACATCGCCTCGCATTCGCGGCAAAGTTTGCACTTGGACGGATCGATATAGGCGATATTGTTCTCTACAACAATAGCATCATGAGTACAGGTCTTGGCGCATATTCCACATCCGATGCAGGCGGAAGCGCAAGCTTTCTTGGCGGCAGGGCCCTTGTCCTGATTGCGGCAGGAAACATACATTCTCATGCCGCGGGGGCCTTTCAGCCTAAGCTCTATAAGAGACTTGGGACAAGCCTTTGTACAGGCCCCGCAAGCGGTACATTTCTCCTCATCAACTACGGGAAGACCGGTAACGGGATCCATCGAGAGAGCCCCGAACTTACACGCGGCCACGCAGTCTCCGCATCCGAGACATCCGAAGGAGCATCCGGTATCGCCGCTGTAGAGGGATGCTTTCACCTTGCAAGAAGGATAGCCCTCATAGTCGTTGATTTTGGGACGAGCCTCACAGGTACCGTTGCAACGCACAACTGCTACCATAGGAGCCTTTTCCTTTACCTCGTAGCCGAGGATGGACGCCACTTTCGACATGACCTCATTGCCTCCCACAGGACAGTAATTGTTGTCCAGATTCGGAGCTTTCACCGCTGCCTCGGCAAAAGCGCGGCAGCCTGCAAATCCGCAGCCTCCGCAGTTTGCACCTGGCATGACCTTCTCTACCTCGTCTATCCTCGGATCCTCCACCACCTTGAACTTTTCAGCCACAAGGTAGAGGACCAGAGCGAGCACGAGCCCGAGCACGGTGATTATCGCAATAGTCCAGATAATTGTTTGTGACATTTTATTAGAAGATTGATTATATCAATTAGTTATTTGATTCTGAAGATATATTCATTTTCGAGCTTTCCCCGGAAAAGCCAGATGACGAAATAGTACAGCGCTATTACGCCTATTCCGATTATCGCTGAAAAGAGTTCTCCGAGATTTAATTTCGTAGCAATAAGGATTGCCGCCATCAGAAGAAGGACAGGTACCACATATGCTATCCAAACGGCTTTCAAGCCCATCGAAGACTCTAGAACAACCTCTACTTCGTCCCCTACACTATGGGATGAATATGGGCTTGTAGGCACCTCGACTACCTTTTCCTTGTATTCTCCCATACCACAAAGGCCCGCTGCATGGCAGGACGCACAGGCGGAGGAGGATGTAAACTCCACCGCAGTCGTCTTAGGCGAAATAGAGATTATTTTTCCTTTATGGGATATAGACTCTTTAGCCATGGCCTAGAACGGTTCATTGTCAAAGCCGGACTCGTCGAAATCACTGTTCATCCTGCTTTCAGTAGGCATTGACGCAGCCTGCATAGGCAAGGAATCGTTCATCTCGACAAAACGGACTCTCTCACTCTTAAAGAGCATAGGGATATCCTTTGTCTCGCCGTTTCGGTGCTTGGCTATGATTATATATGTCTTCTCCCTATCCTCAGGATTCTCGGACATGCCGACATAGTCCGGTCGGTGAATGAAGATGACAAGGTCGGCATCCTGCTCGATTGAGCCGGACTCACGAAGGTCGCTCAGTTGCGGTTTTCCGGTAGCTCCGGCCCTCTGGACGGAGTTTCTCGAAAGCTGTGATAGGGCGATAATAGGGATGTCCAGCTCCTTTGCTGTAGCCTTGAGGGTACGGGAAATATATGCAACTTCCTGCTCCCTGTTTGACTTCAGTTCCACCGGTCCCTGCATAAGCTGAAGATAGTCGACAACGATAAGACGGACGCCCTTTTGATTGACAAGCCTCTTGGCCTTGGTTCGGAATTCCATGACCGGCATGCCGGGAGTGTCGTCTATATAGAGGGGGGCTTTTGAAAGGTTACGGAGAGTATCTTCCAGCTGAACCCATTCATAGCTCTCGAGACGGGATCCTCCCCTGATCTTATCGGCGGGAAGGCCGGATTCCGATGTCATTAAACGCTTTACCAGCTGCTTGGCTGACATCTCAAGAGAGAAGAAAGCTACGGGCATATTGTGCTCCACAGCAGCATTGCGAGCAATATTCAGGGCAAACGCCGTCTTTCCGACGGAAGGACGGGCCGCGAGGATGATAAGGTCGGACGGTTGCCAGCCTTGAGTTACCTCGTCAATAGTCACATACCCGCACGGAACGCCCGACAGCCCAACGACAGTCTGGTTCTTCTGGATGTCATCCATTGCGGCATTGATAAGCGAACCGATTTCCTGGACATCCTTCTTGACGCTATCCTTGATTGCATCATAGACCTTACTCTGGGCTTCGTCGGTCAACTCATCAACGTTGGCGGAATCGTCATATGACTTCTTGAGAATATACAAGGAGGCCTTTATCAAATCTCTCTGAATATTCTTCTGCTTGAGAATCTTGATATAATATTCGATATGGGCGGCCGCTCCAATCTTCTGGGAAAGATTGGCGAGGGCTACCGGACCTCCAATAATCTCCAGATTACCCACTGAACGCAGGCGTTCACTGACAGTCACCAGATCCACTGCCGCATGCTCTCTGACAAGGCTTGCGACAGACTCGAATATCATCCTGTGTTTCGGGTCATAGAAACACTCTGGAGTAAGTTCGCCGACTGCGTCGTCAATTATCGACGGCTCAACCAGAAGCGCTCCCAGAACAGCCTCTTCCACATCGAGGGCCTGCGGCGGTTTATTACCGATTTCCAGCCCGAGAGTGTCGAGATTGACTGCCTGATCCTTCTTCCGTACTGTTCTTTTAGGAGTTTCAGGCATATCAGAAGAGATTAATCAAAATCCGGATTGATGATAATCCTACCGCAGTGCTCGCAGATAATGAGCTTCTTGTTGGAAGCAATCTCAATGAGGCGCTGAGGAGTAATGGTATTGAAGCAGCCACCGCAAGCGTTGTTGTTATAGACGCCTACTACTGCAAGGTGGTTGTGGACGCTTGCGCGGATACGGTTGTACGCACTCATCGTACGCTCGTCGATCTTTGCTGCGCACTCATCTCTTTTTGCCTGAAGCTCAGCTTCTTCCTTAGAGGTAGACTCTACGATGACAGCGAGTTCATCCTTCTTTGCCTTGAGATCTTCGGTCCTGATTGAAATGTGATCCTTGATGTCCTCGATATCGGCTTTGCGGGCAGCTATCTCGTACTTGATCTCGTTGATGTTCTTTTCCGCAATCTGGCGCACAAGCTCCTGATTCTCAATCTCCTTGTTGAGAGAATCATACTCACGGCTATTGGTTATCGATTCGAGCTGCTTCTGGTATTTCTCAATAGCGTTCTCGCAGTCGACGATATCCTGCTTCCTTTCACCGATGTTTCTAGTGAACTCATCGATCTGGGCGGTAAGAGAAGCCTGGTCGGCCTTAAGGGATGCAATCTCTTCTTCGAGAGCAGCAACTTCCTCGGGGAGCTCGCCGCGGAGCTGGAATATCTTGTCCAACTCGGAATCGGCCTTCTGGAGGTCATAAAGTGTCTTCAGTTTCTCCTCAACGCTGAGATCGGAATCCGCGAAATTCTTCTGCAGCGATACGAAAGTCTCCCTCTGGTCGATAGGGGTCTCGACTTTTTTGGTCTTTTTAACAGTTGCCATATATGGTTTGTATAAATTTATATTTCTCAGCAGTAGCGGACGGGATTTTCCATGCGTTCGCTAACGCGAACTGCAAAGTTAGGAAATTTTTTCCTTATCACGGAAAATAAAATCCCCGTAATGTCGATTTCACTCTCAAAATGGCCTATATCCATTATCATCAGGCCGTCAGGAGTGAAAAAGTTATGATAAGATATGTCCCCGGAAAGATACATTTGCGCTCCCGCGGCAAGGGCATCGGATATCATGTCAGCGCCGGACCCCCCGCACATGGCTATTCTTGAGATCTTCCCGTCTATAGGTCTGGAAACTCTTGCCACTTTCAGCGAAAACGCCTTTTTGACAAAGGCCACGGCTTCTTCAGCACTCATCGGAGAAGGGAGATCACCAATGACACCTAATCCGGTGTCACCATCCTCAGGGACAAGTATTTCCACATTTTTAAGACCAAGCTTCCGGGCCATTGCCCCGCTCACTCCTTCCATGACCTTATCGGCAGTCGTATGGGCGGCATAGACGGCCACCCCTGCAGAGACGGCCTTAATCACTGCCAAGCCTACGGGATCGTCTTTCCTTATTCTCTTAAGGCCCCTGAAAATCAGGGGATGGTGGGTAACGACCATATCTGCTCCCACCGACACAGCCTCGTCAATGAGCTCCGGGGTACAGTCGAAACCGACCAGGACGCCATGGACTTCATCCTCCGGAGTACCAATCAGAAGGCCGCTATTGTCCCATTTTTCTTGAATGCGAAGGGGTGCGAATTCCTCAATCGCTGAAATTATATCGGATACTTTCATAGGGCTTTTTTCACCTCCACGAGCTGCTTGCGTATCTCTTTCAGGCTGTCGATAGCCTTTGTTTTGCTATCAACGGTACGCCTTGACTCGCGAAGCTTCTTGGCCGCTCCCTCGAGAGTCATTCCGTTGCCCTTGACCAGAAGATGGATCTGCTTCAGTGTCTCAAGGTCTTCAGGGGTAAATTTGCGGTTGCCTTTAGCATTTCTTTCCGGCTTGATGAAAGCAGGGAAAGAGTTGGACCAGAAACGCACCAGCGAGGTATTCTCACCGAGTATTTCGGCAACTTCGCCGATTGAGTAATACATCTTTTCCATATAACTTTAATCCAATGACTGTCCGGTGCTTACGGACATGAACAACATATTTGCATACTCGTCAGGAGAGATCGATGCGAAGAGGTAGTTGACAGGATCAAGAACTTCCCCCTTGAACAGAATCTCATAATGGAGATGAGGAGCGAAAGACCCCCTGGAGATACCCACATAGCCGATTTTCCGGCCAGCCTTGATTCTCATCCCCCTGGAAACGGGGATATTGTCCCCTAAAAGGGCATACCGCGATACATACCCGTTGCCATGATCGATCTCGACAATATTTCCAAGTCCTGCCGAAGAACGGACGACATTGCTCACCACCCCGTCGGCAGCGGCATAGACAGTCTCACCCTGGCGGGCTACGAGGTCGATGCCGCTATGGAAGACCTCAACTTTCATAAGAGGATTTATCTTGTTCCCAATCGAAGCTCCAGTCCTCGAGTAAGACATATTCTCAAGGGGAAGCCTCAGCGGCGGAATCGAATCACGCCTGTCGCACAAGGCGTCGAAAATCACCCTGAAATCCTCATCCACATTGTCGGCCATCTTCATCACATTGTCAATCTTGGAGGAGGAATAGCCTAGGAAGAACTCCTCGGAAAGGGAATCACTCGCGACAATGGCATCCGCTGCCGTAATAGGGTCAATAGTAGGTGATTCCGTATTGAATAGTCCCATATAAATCCGGTTGTCCCTCTCCTGAAGACCGGAAGTAACGGCGGCAAGAAGCTTCTCTCTCGAATCCATCTCGGGATATATCTTTTCGTACATCCTATTTTCCTTGCGGAGTTTCCTGTCCTCCCTGGAATTATAGAATACCGAAAAGAGCAGGAATAGCAGCAGCGACAGAGCCACCGATTCTAAAATCATCCTTTTCATCTTCCAGCACCTCCCGTTGTAATGTTTGTGAATTTGGCATACTCCTCAGGAGGAAGGCTGAGGTCCATAAATCCATACGGATTGATCGGCTGATCCTGATAGATGATTTCATAATGGAGATGGGGCCCTGTAGTCCTTCCGGAATTGCCGGTCGTGCCTATCCTCTGGCCTCTTCTGACGGGCATCCCCTCATAGACTTCCATTGCCTCAAGGTGGGCATATCTGGTCTTGTAACCGAATCCATGGTCGATAACTATGCAGTTGCCGTACCCGAAGAATTCGTTACTGGCAGTCTCAACAGTTCCGTCCCCGGTGGCATAGACTGGATTGCCCGGCTTGCAGGCGAAATCCATCCCGGAATGGAGCTTCTGGAATCCTTCAAGAGGGTCGCTTCTGTACCCGAAAGGACTTGAGAGACTGTAGGTCCTGGTATCGGTAGAGATTGGACTAATCGCAGGAATGTGCGCAGCCCTGTCTCCGGCAAGGTCCGACATCTTCTCAATCTCGTCATAAGACTTGCTCTGGACATAGGCCATTTTTTCCAGGCCGTCCAGTCTCACAGTCGTCTTCATCAGAGGACTTCCCTTCTCTATCCCCTCGAACTCCTCATACCTGTTCGGTCCCCCAAGCCCGGAATGGCGTACTCCGGAAGGAATAGTATCCATGCCGAAAACAGATCTGTAGATGCCGTCATCCCTCATTTGAAGGTCGCCAAGAGCCCTTTCGCAAGCGTTCAGACGGACAGAAAGCTGCTCCATCCGGGAACGCCAGGCTGCATTCTCGTTTCTCAAAAGCGCAGTCTTCGGAAGAGAGAGATTGAAAACGTGGACATACAGCCACAGATACATGAGGAATAGCAGAATCGCAAAAAACACCACTCCGACAGCCCTGACGAAACGGTGATGCGATAATTTGATGGTCCTTGACCTAGCCATATATATGCAAATATACTCTTTTTTCGAGAAAAAGTTGTAATTTTGCCGTTCATACACAATTTATACCAATAAAGTAGAACTATATATGACATCCAAAGAGATAAGACAAAACTATCTGGATTTCTTCGCTTCGAAAGGGCATACAGTTGTCCCTTCAGCTCCTATGGTAATCAAGAACGACCCGACGCTGATGTTCACCAACGCCGGAATGAACCAGTTCAAAGACATATTCCTGGGCAATTCCGCCCCCAAGTTCCCTCGCGCTACCGACTCACAGAAGTGCCTGAGAGTCAGCGGAAAGCATAACGACCTTGAGGCCGTCGGACATGACGGAAGACACCACACAATGTTCGAGATGCTCGGAAACTGGAGTTTCGGAGACTATTTCAAAACAGAAGCTATCGACTGGGCATGGGAACTCCTCACAGAGGTCTATAAAATCGATAAGACCAAGCTCTACGCCACTGTTTTCGAAGGATCAGAAGAGGACGGAACAGCTCTCGACGAAGAAGCCCGTCAGGCTTGGCTCAAGCACCTTCCCGCAGACCATATCCTTACCGGCAACAAGCATGACAATTTCTGGGAAATGGGCGATACCGGTCCCTGCGGTCCCTGTTCTGAGATTCATATTGACCTTCGCAGCGATGAAGAGATTGCAAAGATCCCCGGACGCGAGCTCGTGAATACCGACAATGACGACGTGATTGAAATATGGAATCTCGTATTCATGCAGTACAACCGCAAGGCTGACGGCCACCTCGAGCCTCTCCCGATGAAGAGCATCGATACCGGAATGGGCTTCGAGCGCCTCTGCATGATTCTCCAGAACAAGAAGAGCAACTATGAGACCGATATCTTCAGCGGCTCTATTGCCAAGGTAGAGGAGTTCTCGGGCCACAAGTATTCCGAGGGCGGCAACGTCGAGGTAGCAATGAGGGTCATAGCAGACCACCTCCGTGCAATCGCCTTCTCTATTGCTGACGGGCAGCTCCCCTCCAATGTCAAGGCCGGATATGTAATCAGGAGAATTCTTCGCCGCGCTGTCCGCTACGGCTACACATTCCTTGGATTCAATGAGCCGTTCCTATGCCGCCTCATCCCCCAGCTCGTCGAGGATATGGGAGAAGCATATCCCGAGATTGCCGCCCAGCAAAAGCTCATCGAAAGCGTCATCCGCGAAGAAGAGAACGCCTTCCTCCGCACTCTTGACAGAGGTATCAGGATGATGGACGACTATATGGCAAAATGCGCTGATACAAAGGTGATTCCGGGTGTTGATGCCTTCGTTCTCTACGATACATACGGCTTCCCTGTTGACCTGACGGAATTGATTGCGACAGAAAATGGCTATACTGTCGACATCGACGGGTTCAATGTCGAACTTGGCAAGCAGAAGGAAAGGGCGCGTAATGCCACTTCCAACGAATTCGGCGACTGGGTTGTCTTCTCAGAAGGCGAAGAAGTCGAATTCATCGGATATGACGCCCTCTCTTATGAAGGTGCCACCCTTCTCAAGCAGAGGACGGTAAAATCTAAGAACAAGACTCTCTTCCAGCTCGTCTTCGACCGTACTCCTTTCTATGCAGAGATGGGAGGACAGGTAGGAGATACTGGATACATTGTCGGAGAGGATGGAGAGAAGATAGCTATCCTCAACACTATAAAAGAGAACAACCTTACAATCCACCTCGCAGAAAGAATCCCCTCCGACTGCTCGCAGTCGTTCTCCCTCTATGTGGACTCAGAAAGAAGGGACAGAATTGCCGCAAATCATACGGCGACCCACCTTCTCGACGAAGCCCTCCGGGAGATTCTCGGCACCCATGTTGAGCAGAAGGGCTCATTTGTCGGTCCCGACTACTTCCGCTTTGACTTTTCTCATTTCTCGAAAGTCACTGATGAAGAGCTTGCCCTTGCCGAGAAGAAGGTAAATGAACTCATTCGCGCAAACTATCCGCTCTGCGAGAAGAGAGACGCAACAATGGATGAAGCCAAGGAAATGGGCGCAATAGCCCTTTTCGGAGAGAAATACGGCGATGTCGTCAGGGTTGTCAAATTCGGACCTTCAGTCGAGCTCTGCGGCGGTACTCATACCTCTGCCACAGGCCGTATCGGGTTCTTCAAGATTATGTCAGAAAGCGCAATCGCCGCCGGTGTAAGGAGGATTGAGGCTGTCACAGGGCCTGCCGCAGAACAGTATGTCAGCAATCTTGAAAACACCCTCAGGTCTGCCAAAAACTTCTTCAACAATGTTCCCGACCTCACAGGAGCAATCAAGAAGATGCTCGAGGAGAACGCAGAATTCAAGAAACAGATTGAAGAGGCGGCAAAGGAGAAAGCCGGAAAATTAGCTTCCGAACTTTCTTCAAAAGCAGCTGAAATCAATGGTATAAAAGTTGCCACCTTGACCATGTCCGTCGATCCGGCCATGGCCAGGAATGTCGCGGCCCTTCTCCAGAAGGAAGCGACCAACCTGGTTCTTGCCGGGGCTTTCGAGTATGAGGGCAAGCCGAACCTTCTCCTCATGTACTCTTCGGACCTCGTTGCCAAAGGAAAGAATGCCGGAAAGGATATTCGCGAAGCAGCCAAGGCCATTCAAGGCGGTGGCGGCGGACAGCCTGGATTGGCAACGGCGGGAGGAAGAAACAGCGACGGCCTCAAAGATGCACTTGAGACCCTCATAAGCCTCGCAACTGCCTGATTTTTACATTCCAATGGGGGATGAAAAAGCTTGACAAGTTCATAATACAATCATTTATAGGGCCGTTCATAGCGATCCTTCTGATTGTAATTTTCATCCTCGCAATGCAGTTCCTTTGGGTCTACATCGACGAGCTGGTAGGGCGCGGTCTGTCGTTCGGGGTCATCATGGAATTCATGTTCTGGGGCGTTTGTTCCCAGGCTCTCCCCCTATCGCTTCCTCTTGCGACACTTCTCGCCTCGATGATGACCCTCGGTCAGATGAGCGAGAACAGCGAGCTCGTGGCCTTGAAGGCTTCGGGTATCTCGCTCACAAGGATTATGATGCCTCTGATGGCAATCAGCGCCATTATCTGCATCGGGACCTTCTATGTGGTCAACGATCTCTCCCCTTATGCCACCAACAAAATCTTTACCCTCAGGGACGATATCGGAAGGACGAAATCAGAGATCAAAATACCTGTCGGCACATTCTACGACGGCATTGACGGATATATCCTCAGGATAGACGACCGCAACGACGAGACCGGAATGATGAAAGGAGTAATGGTCTATGATCACACCGGCAATAAGGGCAACACGAGCATTTCCATCGCCGATTCCGGCATCATGAAGATGTCAAAGGCCAAGGACTACCTGACCTTCCAGCTCTACGACGGATACAACTACCAAGAGACCAATACCAAGAAATTCAGGGATACAACCCTCGCCCTCCGTAAAATTCATTTCTCCTCCCAGGAGATGATTATTCCGCTGGCCAATTATGCTCTCCAAAAATCAGAGGAGGCCAGGTTCAGCGACCAGGTCCGCTCGATGAACCTTGACGAGCTCCTCCACTGCCAGGACTCTCTCCAGGCTCTTTCCGATTCCGCCCTTGTCAGGCATCTTGCAGATTTCTCAAACTACGCTACAGTAATTTATCGCAAGCAGCTGGACACTTCCTGGAATCAGAAGGGCATGGCGAAAATGGACCTTCCGAAGAAATTGGAGTGGAAAAACCTCAGCGGAGAGAGAAACGCCTACTCTGCAGCATCCTCAAATGCAAGGCAGATGGAGAGCGCGATGAACAATTACAACTTCGAATCGTACGAATACAACTTCACCCTCAGAAGGGCAAAAGTCGAGATATGGAGAAAATTCTCCCAGGCTCTCGCCTGTCTGATTATGTTCTTCATAGGCGCCCCTCTCGGTGCACTGATCAGAAAGGGAGGCCTCGGAACGGCTGCCATAGTCTCCGTACTTTTCTTCGTATTGTATTGGGTTATAGATATTTCCGGAGTCAAGCTTGCAAGGGACGGAGCTGCTTCCGCATTCATTGGCACCTTTGTTTCCGCCTTCGTCCTACTTCCTACGGGCTTATATCTGACATGGAAGGCAATCCACGATTCGACTCTCATGAACGCTGAAGGACTAAAGCGCGGATGGAGAATGATCAAGAGTAAGATTATGTCAATATTCCGAAAGACCCGTATCGTATATATGGGCACGCCCGAATTCGCAGTCGAGCCTCTCAAGGCCCTTCTCGAGGCAAAATATAAAGTAGTCGGTGTCGTGACCGTCCCGGACAAGCCGAGCGGACGAGGCCAGAAAGTCAACGAAAGCGCGGTGAAGAAATTCGCCGTCGAGAAGGGACTGCCGGTACTTCAGCCCGAAAAGCTAAAGGATCCCGAGTTCCTCGGACAGCTCGCCGCACTGAAGGGAGATCTCTTTGTCGTTGTTGGCTTCAGAATGCTGCCGGAGGCAGTTTGGTCTATGCCGAAGCTCGGGACATTCAACCTCCATGCAGCCCTTCTGCCGCAGTACCGCGGAGCCGCTCCTATCAACTGGGCGGTTATTAATGGAGAGAGCCTGACCGGTGTCACGACGTTCATGATAGACAAGAACATCGACACAGGAGGCATTATTCTCCGCCAAGAGAGCAGAGTTTCCCATACGGATACGGCTGGAGACGTCCATGACCGCCTCATGGGAATCGGCGCCGATCTTGTTGTCCAGACCGTCGAGGGCCTTATCCAGGGCAATGCCGAGACCCGCGTGCAACGAAGCTTCATCCAGGGATCGGAGCTTCTCAAACCTGCTCCTAAACTGACCAAAGAGCTTTGCCATATTGACTGGACCGATACCACCGAAAACATCTACAACCTCATCAGAGGCTTGAGTCCATACCCGACAGCTTATACAGAGCTCGTTAAAGACGGCAATCCTACCCAACTTAAGATATTCTTTGCAGAGAGCGATTCGTCGATCAGGGTGCCCGAAGGGACTACCCCCGGGACTATTCTCTCCGATGGAAAGAATTATCTCGCAATAACTACCTCGGATGGTGTCCTCTCTCTTAAGGATATCCAGCTCGCCGGGAAGAAGAGAATGGATGTCAAGGCCTTCCTCCTCGGATTCCGCGATCCTGAATCATATTCGGTAAGCAGAGGAACGTCGAAAGAGGAGATAGCCAAGCACAAACCCGTAGAGGATGATTGATGTAGTGATAATAGGCAACGGGGAATTCCCCCGTAAAGACTATCCCCGCTATCTAATAAAAAACGCGGATATCATAGTCTGCTGTGACCGTGGTGCAGAAAAATTCATCCGCGCTTCAAAAGCCGTTTTCGGGGAGAAAAGACTCCCGGATTTCGTCGTCGGCGACATGGATTCCCTATCCGCTTCCCTTCAGAAACAACTGGATGACAGGATTATACACATCTCCGAGCAAGACGACAATGACCAGACAAAGGCCTTCCGTTTCGTAATGGAGAGATTTAAGGATATCGGTAGCATCCGCATTTTGGGGGCGACAGGTCTTCGCGAGGACCATACGATCGGTAATCTATCTCTACTGATGGAATACGCCCGCACTTTCGACCTCTCAGGAATCGAAGTAGAATCGGTTTCCGATTACAGCACGGCCTTTGCCATCACGGACTCCTGCGATCTTCATATCGGAGAAGGTCGACGCTTCTCCCTTTTCACTCCCGACAACACCCTTAAAATCAAATCAAGAGGCCTTTTCTGGCCCCTTGACAATGTCGTTTTCGACAACTGGTGGAAAGCGACTCTTAATGTCGCTACAGAAGATATCGTTTCCCTCGAATTCTCTCACCCCTCCATCGCCCTAATCATTCTCGACTAAACAAGCCTTCCCAAAATCAAGCCGTAATAATGCCACAAAACTCTTCCGGAGTATATATTGGAAAGTCTGTATAAGTCTTGAACTTTTTATCACTTGAAATAATCGCATTACAAGGACTTAAAAGGGCACCTGCTATCTGGCAGGCGTCTTCATAATCCTCAATTGTACTATTATTTGCCATTTCTATCTCTTCATTGTCAATTGGGATAACAGTGATAAAAGACATAATCTTTTTTATTGCCTCCTTAAAAGCTGCAATCTCTCCGAAGCCAAGTTTGGAGCACACGTATGCCGCATCAATTATTGACTGTGTCGTAATTATAGCCGAGACTTTACCCTCATGAGCCATTTTGAATATTGAGAGAGAAAACGGTCTTGAATGACGCCCCGTTGTTATCAGGACATCAAGAAGAACGTTTGTATCGATAAATATGATCATTTCGAAAGAATATAAGCAAGTTTAGGATCAGATTTTAATGATTCTGCCGGAATTCCCTCCATTACTCCAAGTGACAATATGAAATCGTCTGGCTTCAGTTCCTCTGGCGCTATTTTGGGAAAGACCAACTCTGTCGAAGACTCCAAAATGCTTACAATATAACTATTCACCGAACGCCCTTGTTTTTTGGCGTTAATTTTAAGCCTCTCATAGAGAGACTCATCCAATCGTATCCCTGTCTGTATCATCACCCAAATAATTTGATACAAAAATAGAGAAAGTGATAACAAAAACAAAAAATGTTATCACTTTTCAACGGATACCAATAAAGAGGTGGCAGAGGCCGAAAGTAAGGGTTTTCGATGAGACAGAAGAAAATCCGGCATTCCTCATCATACTGCAGAACTCCTCCGGAGGGGGAAAAGTATGGACAGATGATGGCAGATATTTGTATGCCGTCTTGTCGCCGGATATTTTTCCGCCTATCCATGGAAGGACATGCATGAAATATAGATCATATAGCCACCGCAATATACGATTCTGAGGAACTGAGAGCTCGAGAATAACGACCTTCCCTCCTGGTTTGAGGACACGATGGAACTCGCTGAGTCCCTTCTCCTTATTCTCAAAATTGCGAATCCCGAAAGCACACGTCACCCTGTCAAAACTGCCGTCCTCGAAACGAAGATTCTCTCCGTCTCCCACCTCGGTAGTAATCCTGTCTGCCACTCCGGCTTCAACTGCCTTGCCTTCGACAAGCGCCATCATCCCTTCAGAAATGTCCACTCCGATTACCTTCGACCCTTCTGCGGCCGCTTTTGCCGCCGCAATTGTGGAATCTCCTGTACCACACGCCACATCGAGGATATTCTGAGGCGTCCCATCCACAATATACTTCAACGCATGCCTACGCCAGATCTTATCCACGTCCAACGACATTATATGGTTGAGCTTGTCATAGGAGGCGGCAATCGAGTCGAACATTGACCGTATGAATTCTTTCTTCGGCATATCTAAGGAACAGGATCATAACCGCTTCCGCCCCAAGGATGGCACCGGAGGATACGTCTCACCGAGAGATACAACCCCTTGAAAGGTCCATGCTTCCTGAAGGCCTCAAGAGCATACTGCGAACAAGTCGGAGTAAACCTACAAGTCGGGGGCTTGAACGGAGATATACAGACCTGATAAAACTTTATCAGGAAGACGAAGGGAAATATCAAAATATCCTTCAATGTTTTCTTCCACTTACTCATCCTTACCCTCAGCAATACGTGTCAAAGCCTCCGTCATATCGGAGTAAATGGTGGAAAAAGGAAGAATTTCGCGGGAGACGTATATAAACATTACATCCGTCCCCTCAGGAAGTAACTCTTTTTGAAGACGATAGCTCTCGCGGATTCTTCTTTTAAGGAGATTCCTTTTGACCGCTCTATGGAAGAACTTCTTTGGAACGGAGACAACAATCCTAGAGGTCTCTCCCCCTCTGAGATAACAGAACCGAAGGCAAGATACGTTTCCATATCTGCCTTTTTTCAGCAACTCGGAAATACGCATCCTGCCGCAGAGCCGTTCCCTCTTGGGAAGGGTATGAGCGGCCTCGGAGGGCATAAATTATTTATTTTCTGCGAGATAATTCTCGATAGCTTTAGCTACTGAAGGAGCCTCCGGAGTAGGGGCTTTAACATCTATTCTGAGTCCCGCCTCCTCCATTGCCTTTACAATCGACTTGCCGTAAGAGACGAATTTAATGTCTCCCTGCTCAAAGTCGGGGAAATTCTCCTGAAGAGACTTGACATCGGAAGGATTGAAGAACACCACCATATCGAAAGACTTGATATCCAAATCATTAAGCTCATTGCTCACCGATTTGACAAACACTCCGGTAACATATGAGAGCTTCTGCGCTGCAAAAAGGCTGGTTATTGCGTCAGCATTGGATGAGTCTGACGTTGTGATAAGGAACTTTTCGCCCTTGTGCTTTGCTGTAATCAGAGCAATGACACTTTCTGGGGTCCCGGTTCCATAGAAAATCTTGCGTTTACGGTAGACAATATGCTTCTGGAGATACATTGCAACCGCCTCTGTCGTGCAGAAATACTTCATAGTCTCGGGAATCTTCACCCTCAGCTCTTCCGCAAGATGGAAGAAGGCGTCAATTGCATGCCTGGATGAAAAAACCACAGCTGTATAATCGAGAATATTCAGACGCTGGGACCTGAATTCCCTTGATGTCAAAGGCTGAACCGAGAAGAATGGACGGAAGGTGAACTGAACTCCAAATTTGTCAGTAACTACCTGATATTGAGTAAGTTGCCTCGGTGTGTTCTGAGAAATAAGTATATTTTTTACTGCCATTTGCTTTCCCACTTTTCTGTTCTACAACAATAGCGCTGACGCGACATAAAGTCCTGTCGGTAAAAATTCAAGCGCGCAAAGGTACAAAAAAACTGTCAATGGTGAGCAGAAAGTAGATAAAATTTGAGATTTCCTCAGTAAGAAAACCAGATAGACAAATGAAATTTCAGCCAGGGCTACGGTCTTGATTGTCAAATCATTGACCCCTAAAAGATAGAGAATGCCGAATGTGGGAAGGACGAGCATTCCCGCGAGTATGAAAAATGTATAGGCGGCCTTCTCCGCCATAGCGTAATTGTCGTTGACTCTGCGAGGAGCAAATATGACTACAAGGAGCCTTCTAAGGAGAAGATACGCAATAAAGATGGCGCCAATGAGAAGAAGCCTCATATTATCGCCCATTCCGCTGAGAAATGAAGGATCATAAATCCTGTAAAAATAAAGAAGCAGGATGAAAGGAATGATGAAAATCATTGCAATCAGATTCCTGTCCCTGCTGACCCTTACGCTACCTTCAAGGTCGGAACTGCCGCGGGCCCTCGTGAAGCTGTCAATTATGTATGGGAGGATATTGATAAAGTTCCTCATGAAGATAATGAGAAGAAGCGTAAACAGGGAAACGAGAGCCGGTTCCACGATGGACACGGAACGTACAGTCTCCTCTACCAGAGCAGGCTCTGTGTTGAGAAGAAGTTCTCCTGACCTTAATGCTTCTTCAACCGGTACCATCAGTTCCCTCTTTTTGCGTTATAACCCATACCTTTGAGGAGTTCTACTACCTTATCGCGAAAATCTCCCTGAATAGTAATTTCCCCGTCCTTTGCCGTCCCGCCTACGCCAAGCTTTGTCTTAAGGGCTCTTCCGAGCTCTTTCAAATCATCCGCTGTACCTACAAATCCGGTAATAAGGGTGACCTGTTTTCCTCCGCGTCCATGCCTGTCAATAGCGACGATCAGCCTCTGCTTTGCAGGAGGAAGCGTCTCCTGCTCAATTACTTCCGACTTTTCATATTGAAAGTCAGGATTGGTGCTATAGACAACCCCAAGCCTCTTTTTCCAATCGTTATCTATCATATCAGAAAGATTATAAAGCCAATTCCGCCGAGAAGACAGAAAAGGAATGATGAAACGACAAGTAGCGGCAGCATCGGATCGAGATCCCTCCCGGTCCTTGACCAAACCCCTCTAAGATGCTTTATGAAAAGCGGAAGAGTAAGGACGAAAAGATAATGCCATGGATCAAAGATCCGAAGCAAGCAATAGACTATCATTGATACCCATCCGAGGCAGATAAGTACTGTCTGATAGATTTTTGCCTTCCGCTCGCCGAGCTTGATAGCCACCGTGACCCTATTCTCGGCATCCGACTGCAAATCTCTTATATTGTTGACATTCAGTACACCCATGCTGAAAAAGCCTACCGCCGAAGCTGGGAGGATCAGTTTCCATGAAGGAATCTCATGAGCACAGACAAAATACGCCCCAAGCACGGCGACAAGGCCGAAGAAGATGAATACATACAGATCCCCAAGCCCCCTGTAGCCATAAGGATTACGCCCGAGGGTATATTTCATTGCCGCCATGATCGCACCTGCCCCCAGAAGGAGAATAAGAAGAGGTGTAAGCTCGAATATGGTCCCGAACGACACCCAAGTCATGGCAAGCCCGAAAATGCAGCAAAGAGCGACAAAAAGGCCTATAAGCCGCTTCATCTGCGGAACAGTCATCTCGCCCCCGTTAAGACCGTACTGGGGCCCCAGCCTCTCCGGAGTATCGGTCCCATGGAGAACGTCGCCGAGCTCATTTGAGAGATTGGAAAGAATCTGAAGGCAAACCGTTGTCAAAATGATGAGAAGGGCTACGATGGGCGAAACCCGGAAGTCCGCGAAAGCCAGAAGAATTCCGAGAAGAACCCCACCGGTCGAGAGCAGAAGAGTTCTCAACCTCATTGACTTGATTGCAGCTTTAACATTCATATCAATCGAGTTTCAAAACTGCCATAAATGCGCTCTGAGGCACCTGGACGGTACCTATCTGACGCATTCTCTTCTTCCCTTCCTTCTGCTTTTCGAGAAGCTTTCTCTTTCTTGTAATATCTCCTCCATAGCATTTGGCTGTGACATCCTTTCGGACCTGACGGACAGTCTCGCGCGCTATGATCTTTGCTCCGATTGCAGCCTGGATAGCAATATCGAACTGCTGGCGCGGAATCAGATCTTTGAGCTTGAGGCAAATCTTCCGGCCGAATTCGTATGCGTGATCTTCGTGGATAAGGGTCGAAAGCGCATCTGCCGCATCTCCATTGAGAAGTATATCCAGCTTCACAAGCCTCGCCGGACGGAAGCCAGTGACATGGTAGTCAAAGGATGCATATCCCTTCGAGATTGACTTCAGCTTATCATAAAAGTCGAAGACGACCTCGGAAAGCGGCATGTCATAATTGAGCTCCACCCTGTCGGAAGTAATATAATGCTGCCCGATCAGAGTCCCTCTTTTATCCATGCATAGTTTCATGATCGGCCCGTAGAAATCGGCCTTGGAGATAATCTGGGCACGGATATATGGCTCCTCAATATGGTCAACAACCGACGGCGAAGGAAGGCCGGAAGGATTATGGACATCCAGGACCTCGCCCTTTGTCGTATACACTTTGTATGAGACATTCGGCACCGTAGTGATAACATCCATATTGAACTCCCGGAAAAGCCTTTCCTGGACAATCTCGAGATGCAACAGTCCGAGGAAACCGCAGCGGAAACCGAACCCCAGAGCCAGAGAGCTCTCCGGCTCGTAGACGAATGACGCGTCATTCAGTTGGAATTTTTCCAGCGTAGATCTAAGCTCTTCGAACTTTGAGGCATCGACCGGATAGAGTCCGGCAAAAACCATCGGCTTGACCTCTTCAAAGCCCGCAATCGCCTCTTTGCAAGGTGTTTCCACATGAGTAATAGTATCTCCGACCTTTACTTCAGCCGCGCTCTTAATTCCTGAGATTATATACCCTACATCGCCTGTTGAGATCTGCGGGGTCGGCTTCAACTTGAGCTTCAGGACACCTATTTCCTCTGCATCATATTCCCTGCCGGTATTGAAGAACTTGACTTTGTCGCCAGTATGAATGGAACCGTTGATAACCTTGAAATACGCAATTATACCTCTGAAGGGATTGAAGACAGAATCGAAAATCAAGGCCTGAAGCGGGGCATCAGGATCCCCTTGAGGGGACGGAACCTTGTCCACGATAGCGTCCAGCACGGCTTGTACCCCTTCTCCAGTCCTTGCGGATACCCTATAGACATCTTCCGCGTCACAACCCAAAAGGTCGCAGACCTGGTCGGTAACGAGCTCCGGCTGGGCGGAATCCATGTCAATCTTGTTGAGGACGGGGATGATTTCAAGCCCGTGGTCTACTGCCTGATAGAGATTGGAAATAGTCTGAGCCTGAATCCCCTGAGAAGCATCTACAACCAGCAGAGCTCCTTCGCAGGAGGCTATTGAACGGGATACTTCATAGCTAAAGTCCACATGTCCCGGAGTATCGATGAGGTTGAGAAGATATGTCTCCCCGCCTCGCTTGTACTCCATCTGGATAGCGTGGCTCTTGATAGTAATCCCTTTTTCCCGCTCGAGATCCATGTCGTCCAGGACCTGATTCTCCATCTCGCGGACATTGAGGGTCGATGTCAACTCCAGGAGCCTGTCGGCAAGGGTGCTCTTTCCATGGTCTATATGGGCTATTATGCAGAAATTGCGAATATTCTTCATAAAAACGTATCCGTTATAGAATTGCAAATATAACCAATAATTTTGCTATTCGAAAAAAAGGAGTTACCTTTGTTGTCCCCATTCAAGGGGATATCGGGGTGTGGCGCAGTTGGCTAGCGCATCTGGTTTGGGACCAGAGGGTCGTGTGTTCGAGTCACATCACCCCGACTTTTTTTATTATGACAATCCGAGCTGAAGGCATAAAGAAATCATTCGGAGACCTGCTTGTTCTCAAGGGGGTTGATTTCGAAGTTGACAAAGCCGAGATCGTCTCCATAATGGGCGCATCGGGAGCCGGCAAATCGACTCTCCTCCAGATTCTCGGGACTCTGATGACGCCGAGTTCCGGGTCAATCGAGATTGACGGCAAAAACGTCCTCGCCATGGGAAGCAAAGAGCTTTCCGCCTTCCGCAATTCAAAAATCGGATTTGTCTTTCAGGCCCACCACCTTCTTCCCGAGTTCAATGCCCTTGAGAATGTGATGATCCCTGCGCTGATTGGCGGGAAAAGCAAAAAAACGGCCGCTGAAGAGGCTTCAGGGCTGCTTTCAGAGGTCGGACTCTCGGAGAGGATGACCCATAAGCCCACCGAACTCTCGGGCGGAGAACAGCAGAGAGTCGCTATTGCACGCGCTCTTATCAACGCCCCGGCTATCCTCTTTGCCGACGAGCCTTCAGGCAATCTTGACAGCCGTACGAAAGAAGACATTCACAATCTCTTTTTCTCCCTTCGGGAAAAATTCGGGCAGACAATTGTCATTGTCACTCACGACCCTGACCTTGCCGCCATGTGCGACAGGACCTGCGTCATGAAGGACGGTCTCTTCGTAGAATGAGTGTTTTCCGATTCAAAAAGTTCGAAATCCGGAATGAACGTTCACCCATGAAGGTGAACACTGACGGAGTGCTTCTCGGAGCGGCCGTAACTCTCACAAAAGACATAAAAAAGGCAGTAGACGTCGGTACAGGAACGGGGACAGTTGCACTCATGGTCGCCCAAAGGCTGTCGGAGATGGGAATGAAAGACTTCTCTATCCTAGGTGTCGACATTGATACTCCGTCGGCCGAGGAAGCTTCGGAGAACTTTGCCGCCTCGCCATGGAAAGGTAATCTCTCTGCAGAGCTCGCCGCTCTTTCTGAACTTGAAAGACGGGATTCCCTTTATGATCTCATTGTTTCGAATCCTCCTTACTTCGACAACTCTCTCCACAATCCTGACGAAAGGAAAAACACGGCCAGACACACTTCCGAGGGCGGTCTTTCATACAGGACCTTGATTGAATACGCATCCAAAAAGCTTACTGAAAACGGGCTTCTTTCAATGATTCTCCCCTATTCCGAGAGGCGTGCCATCCTTAGGTACGCCGCCGGCTTCGGCCTCTATCCGACAAGGATTCTCAGTATTCGCACGACGGAAAGGAAAGAGCCTTCCAGGATGATTGCAGAGTTTTCCTTAAAAAGAACTGACACTTTGGAAGAAGATCTTATTATATACAAAAACGGAGCGGCTTCCGAAGAATACCGCTCCATCACAAACCAATTTTATATCAATCAATAAAGAGCTAATCTTTAGTCTCTTCCGGACCATTGCGACGTCCCTTTCGCTCTCTGCCGGGAGCCTGTCCCTCATGCTTACTGGGATCACCCTCTCCCTTGCAAAGATTGTTGATCTGTCTGGAACGGAACTTCTCTTCCGACAGATATACTTTTGCAACTTTCGATGCGGGAAGGACATCGCTGAATTTGTCAAAGTATTTATTGTCAACCTCCTTCACCTTGGAATTGATCTCGACAAATTTTTTAGTCAAAGAAGTGATTTCTTCTTCGCTCTTTTCCTCCGCAATGGCTTTATTCAACTCTTTGAAAGTCTTGAACTTTGACTCCATCAACTCCTGTTTCTCCTTTTCCATTGCGTTGTATACTGGCCAGAAAGCTTCAGCCTCAGCCACAGTCAGATCAAGTTCGGATGTAAGAAAAGCTATCTTTTCGGCTTTTACCTTCTCCTGCCATCCTCCCTTCTTGCCCTTTTTCTCCTGATTGCCGGCAAAGGCGCTGGTGGCCACAAGGGCCGAAAGGGCAATGCACAAAAAGAGTTTAATGTTCTTTTTCATCTTCAACATAGAAATTAAATGATTCTACGGGAACTCCCGTTGCGATTAAATACTCAACTATTTCCTCTTCTGAAAGCGTCTCTGCTTCGAATTCTTCCGAGGTCATTACGTCGTAAAGATCAATTCCTCTGGAAAGTTCGGCAATGAGCATGCTTTCATATTCACCCTGCACGTCCGGAGTAGCAGTGCGGCCGAGAATAAAGTTCCCGAGGACGACGAGAACGACGATACTGGCCACGAAGGCTATATAGGGCCTGAAAGAGAAAGAATTATTCTTGGAAGAATAAGAGTAAGGTAGAGCAGAGAGTCTCTCCTTCAGATTCTCAAAATAGCCTTCGGGCGCCAGTATGTCTTTTTTAACCATCATTTCGTTCATTTAGACACATTATGAATCAAAAAGTTAAAAAGAAATATCAAGTTTTTTTAAAGCCTCCCTTATTTTTTGCTGAGCTATATGGTAAGATGCTTTTAAAGACCCCACGGAAGTATCGAGAACTTGAGAAATATCCTCGTACGGCATATCATCGTAATATCTCATTATAAAGACTATCCTCTGCTTCTCAGGAAGTTTCGCTATCTCTTTGCTAAGGGCCCTCTCTGCTTGAGTCCCGTTAAAATAAGGATCAGAGTCGATTTTCCTTTCTATTTCCGCATCAGCATTCTGAAATCTCAGCAGCGAACGGACCTTCTCTTTCCGGAGAAAGTTAAGGGTCTCGTTGGTGGCGATGCGGAACACCCAGGTATAAAGCTGCGCCTCCCCCCTGAAGGAGGGAAGCGCTTTCCATATCTTTATGAAAATATCTTGGAGAAGGTCGTCAGTATCTTCGTGGGAGCACGTAAAACGGCGGACATGCCAGTAAAGCCGTTCACTGTATGTCTCCACTATTTCATTGAATACTTTCTCCAGATTATCCATTTACTTTTTCCTGGCGAGGACCTTCTTTGCTGCTAGAGCAACATGCTCTGCATCAAGGCCATACGCTTTCATAAGTGCAGAAGGCGTGCCAGTCTGGCCGAAACGGTCTCCGCCGTTTATGAATTCAAGGGGAGCAGGAAGCGAGGCTGCCAGGACACCGGCGATAGCTTCGCCGAGACCTCCGGCCGTGTTGTGCTCCTCGGCAACGACTGCCGCACCGGTCTTTTTAACCGAAGCGAGAACCGCCTCTTCGTCGAGAGGCTTAATTGTAGCGATGTCGATAACTTCAGCGCTAATACCCTCTGCTTCAAGTGCTTCTGCCGCAAGAAGGGATTCCCAGACAAGATGGCCGGTAGCAAAGATGGTCACATCCTTACCCTCATTCATAACCAAAGCTTTGCCGATTACGAACTCCTGGTCTTCCGGGGTGAAGTTAGGCACTCCCGGACGTCCGAAACGAAGATAGACGGGGCCGTCATATTTTGCAGCAGCTACTGTCGCCGCCTTGGTCTGGTTGTAGTCGCAAGGATTGATGATCACCATGCCAGGGAGGGCTCTCATGAGGGCGATATCTTCCATCGTCTGATGCGTAGCACCATCCTCTCCGAGTGTGATTCCGGCGTGAGAGGAAGCGATTTTAACATTCGTCATTCCATAGGCAACCTCCTGACGGACCTGGTCATAGACGCGGCCGGTCACAAACTCTGCGAAGGAACCGATGAAAGGAATCTTTCCTGCAAGGGCAAGACCGGCAGCAGCACCGACCATATTGGCCTCGGCGATGCCGCACTGAATGAATCTTTCAGGGAACTCGGCTGCGAATGCATCCATTTTCAGAGATCCCTTAAGGTCGGCGGTAAGCGCTACCACCCTAGGATCTGCCTTTCCGGCTTCGAGAAGACCTGCACCAAATCCGCTGCGGGTATCTTTCTTTCCTGTATCTGTATACTTTTTCATACTAAAAATCTTTAAGGGTGGTCTGTGTCAGCTGTGTCATTGCCTCTGCGCACTGCTCAGCATTCGGAGCCTTGCCGTGCCATTTATGAGTACCGGCCATAAAGTCTACTCCATGTCCCATTTCGGTCTTGAAGAGAATCATCGTCGGCTTTCCGGACCCCTTGTTGGCCTTGGCTGCTTTGAAAGCAGATGCGATACTGTCGAAATCATGTCCGTCAGCAACGACAACATTCCAATCCCAAGCCTTCCACTTTGCTTCGAGGTCTCCTTCTCCAGCAACCGATGAGACCGGACCGTCAATCTGCTGTCCGTTCCAGTCTGTCATGGCGATAAGGTTGTCGAGTTTATGGAAAACCGCAAACATGCCTGCTTCCCAAATCTGTCCTTCCTCGCTCTCGCCGTCTCCACAAAGAGCATATACCCACTCACTGTCTCCATCCAGCTTCTTCGCAAGAGCGATGCCGGCAGCGGCAGAAAGGCCCTGTCCGAGAGAACCGGAAGCCTGGAAGACACCGGGAAGCGCCCTTCTCACTGAAGGATGCCCCTGAAGACGGGCGCCGAACTGGCGGAAAGTTGCAAGCTCCTCGACAGGGAAATATCCCCTGCGGGCAAGCACAGAATAATAGACAGGCGTCATGTGACCCGCAGAAAGAATGAACACATCCTGACCTTTACCGTCGCGTGTCCACGTAGCAGGGTCGTTTTTCATCTCATTGAAATAAAGTGCAGTCAGGATATCCGCGCTCGACATTGAGCCTCCCGGATGCCCGCAACCCGCAAGGGTCACCATCCTGACAATATCCCTCCTTACCTGGGTAGAGATACTCTTCAATTCTTCGTTTGAATACATATAGTGATTAATTATTGTTCATCAGCCTACAAATATACATAAAAACTAAGATTTAACAGCGTTTTTTCTTTGCCATTTTTCCCTGAAATACTTATCTTTGAGGAAACCAAACAAAACCTTTATAAAATGAGCGAAGAAGTAAAAAAAGATCCCAGGGACCTCAATGGTGACGGAAAAGTAAGTCTTGGAGAGAAAGTCCAGTTTGCCGCTGAAAAGGCAGGCGAGAAAATCGAAGCTGCAATTGCTGACGCAAAAGAGGATGCCAAGGTAGCCCTCGGAGAAGCCAAAGAACTCTATGCAAAGGCTTCCGACAAGGCTAAGGACATGTACGCAGAGGCAAAGGAGAGTGCTAAAGATCTCTACGACAAGGCTGCTGACAAGGTCCAGGACCTCAAAGACAAGAAGGATAAAAAAGAAGCATAAATCCCTCTTACAATAAACCGCAAAAGGCCGATTCTTGAAAAAGTATTCGGCCGATTTGTGGTTTGTCCGGGAAAAGTATAACTTTGCAGTCCTATGACTCTACTTCTCATATTTCTTTTTGGAGCGATGGCGATATCGTTCCTTTGTTCCCTTCTGGAATCGGTGCTGATGTCCACACCGATCTCTTTCATCTCAGCTAAAGTAGAAGAAGGTGACAAGAACGCAAAGTTGATGGAGAAGATGAAGGATGACATAGACCGCCCTATTGCAGCTATACTTTCTCTCAACACGATTGCCAACACTCTCGGTGCAGCCGGAGTAGGCAGGCAGGCAACCATTGTCTTCGGTAGCGAATGGTTCGGGCTTGTCTCCGCAATAATGACCATCCTTATCCTCGTCTTCTCTGAAATTATTCCGAAGACCATCGGGACCTCCAACTGGAAGCATCTCCTCTGGCTCTCAAGGATAATGAACGGCCTCATTTATATAATGTACCCGCTCGTCATCCTCGTCCAATTCATCACCAAGCTGGTTGCAAAAGATGCTGAGGACGAAGAGACTTTCAGCCGTGAGGAAGTTGCCGCAATGGCAAATATCGGCGAAGAGGAAGGAGTCATCGACAAGAGCGAGAACAAAGTGATTCAGAACATCATAAAGCTGAACGACATCAAGGCCTACGACGTAATGACGCCGAGAGTGGTCGCCGCAATCGCTCCCGAATCAATGACCCTGAGGCAGTTTTACAAGAATAAATCCCTGTCCCATAACTCCAGAATCCCCGTCTACAGCGACTCTCCGGAATTCATCACCGGCTACGTTCTTCGCTATACAGTTCTCGAAAAGCTCGCTGAAGACAAGTTCGACATCACCCTCGGAGAGGTCAAGCGAAATATCGCCGTATTCAATGAAGAAACTTCAGTGGGAGACATCTGGGAATCTCTTCTTAAAACCAAAGATCAGATTGCGCTTATCATTGACGAATACGGCTGCTTCCAGGGCCTTATCACTCTGGAAGACATAATCGAGACGATCCTCGGGATGGAGATCATCGACGAGAGCGATACAATCGCCGATATGCAGCAATACGCCCGCGAACGCTGGCAAAAACGCCAGAAAAAGTACAATATCAATATTCCGGACCCGGAATAGTATTGGCATAAACCCCGATAGTTTTTGTCTAACTATCGGGGTTTACATCTAATATCAATACCACAACATATCTTGTTTTACTATTTCAAACGAGCCGCGATCATTGTAAATAAAATGATAGATTCTTTCTTTGTTGAAAAGATGTAAATTTTCCAATGGCTCATTGGTCTTTAACCACCCTTTCCTCCTGGCGCTTATTACGCCAGCAAAGAAATCATAGTCCTTACATCGAGTAAAAAAAACGATATATTCGGATTTCTCATTATATTCTTTACTTTCTAAGAAAAGTTTAAAACCTCTTTCGTTATTCTCGTTTTGGGGCTCCTCAGAAACTTTATCAAAGTAAATATCCTGAAGGTCGAATGGATACCACCAAATAATGTATCTTTGTCGATTCAAAAAATCAGGATAAAAGTTGAATGGTATATCGTCAGGGCCAATTTTGAACAGAGGCTCTTCGTCTGTAGTAGATATGACAACATTAGGTAAATAAAGCCGGTCTTTGCTATGTGAAGGAATAATCACCGAACAACTTTCCATGTCATTCATAATATAATTCAACGCAGACTCATACAACTTTTGATAGAATCTTGCATCCTTCTTATTATTCTTTGCATCAACCGTTAGCATCGATATGATTGCTATCAATACTAATAACATCAATCGTTTCATTATCTTTTTTAGCATTATTCTCTCCTCCAATAAATTGTAAAACCATCCAGTGCTACAGAGGTCTCTATTGTTGCCTCGTCGGGCCATCTAAAATAGTATAGATATATATATGGAACCCTTGCTGTTAGTTTTGGCCAGAATTGGGTCTCCACTCCCAAATTTACAGATTCTTCGAAGACAGGTGTCGTCTTTAAACAATAACGTTCCGCGACTCCACTTACTCTATAAATAGAGTATAAGTGTTCCTTATCTCCTGCAAGTTTATAAAAAGAAAGAGTGGGAAAGATGACAGTATCCTGACATCCTGCTAATTCAGGTAGGCGTTCCATAGCCTTATCTGAACCCGGAGGGAAAACATAGAACTCTATATTTTCATGACTCTCATTACTGACGAAATTATGAATCCTATTTGCATTTAGTGTTTCCCAACCATCTAGATGAGTAGTAAAATAATACTTTATAGTTGGTCCATAGTCAATCGGGATATAATAATGAGTGATACGAGATGATATTTGTTTCTTGCTTTCATTCCTTTGAAGAGTCTGTATGTCTTTTTTATTGTATTGACGAATACAGTATCCTTCCACCCTTATCGTGTCTTTTGTAAGATAAGGTATCGTGTCGGACTTCTGTGTTTGCTGGACTAGTCCTAAAGTACTAAGTAATAGAGAAGTAATAACAAGGATATTCATAATTCTGCCTTATTTCTTGTTAATAGCACCTAATCCAGGAATTCGATATGGATTAGATCGAGTAATCATTATGCCAATACCTTTATTATTTATCCGAGGATATGAAGTCAAAATAATTTTCTGGCCATTCTGCTCTTTGATTGTAGAGTTTACAATATCCATTATGGCTGTTTTGTCAGAATGATCTAAGCCCAAATTATGTCCAACTTCATGAACGAACGTTCCTTTTAGAACCCGGTCAAGTTCATACAAACCCTCATTGACACCAGATTCGATGTTTGACAGATTAATACTGACTGTGTTATAATTTGCGGAACCTAATTCATTCCCGTTTGGATTGTCAGGATTTGCTTTTGTGTCAACCACATTACCATACCGAATTTGGTTTCCATTCTCATCCTTGATCCAATCATTTAAAGCAGCATCATTAGGATCTTCCACCTCATTTGCAGATAGAGAAAAACGAACATATACCTTTTCACCATTACTGGTTTTAATCTTTCGGGTTTTCCCATGATTATTGTACGCTTCTATAGCACTGTTTAACCCAAAAATGGTATCTGAATTTAAAGATCCTTTTTGATAATAATAATTAGCAGTGACGACATATGGATCATCTTCTGTCCCAGACCCCGTCATTATCCCATCTCTTCCATCCGGATCCACCCTGTTGACAGGATCATCGGCGCAGAAGGCGTAGGGAGAGATGTCCGGGTACTTGTCCGCAAGAGGGTCGGGGGACAGCCACTGGCGAAGGGAGGGACTGTAGACTCTGGCACCGTAATCTATGTAGGGACCAGGAGAGTTTTCGACCTCCTCCTTGCCATTGAAGCGGTAACGGTTGTCAGGA